>NZ_NQLA01000045.1 GCF_002252705.1 Vulcanococcus limneticus LL | reverse complement strand
TGAGCCAGACGGTGGCCCCGGGCTGGATCTGGCTGAGTGGCTTCGTGGGAGCCGGCCTCACCTTCGCGGGCGTCAGCGGCTTCTGCGGCATGGCCCGTCTGCTGGCCGCCATGCCCTGGAACCGGGTGACCCCATGATGCTGCTGTTGGTGGGGGGAACCCTCATCGGCTTTCTGCTGGCAGCCCTGGGTGCTGGGGGCTCAATCCTGTTGATGCCGTTGCTGGTGAGTGGGGCCGGCATGTCTGCCCAGGAGGCGGTGCCGATTTCGCTGCTGGTGGTGGCGCTGATGTCGATCGTCAATCTCGGGCCCTACGTCAGGCGCCACCAGGTGGCCCCCAGGGCTGCCTTGGTTCTCGGCATTCCCGCCCTCGCCGGCGCGTGGATCGGCGGCAGCCTGGTGAAGGCCGGCTGGGTCTCAGAAACCGCGCAACTCAGCATCTTTGCGGCGGCAGCCCTGGCCGCCGCCTGGTTCATGATCCGCCGTGACCTTCAAGAGCAACGCCCCCAGAGCAAAGCGGTCCAACCCCGCGAACCCGCCCCAGCGCTGGCCCTGGCGGGGGAAGGGGTGGTGCTGGGGCTGCTCACCGGTGTGGCCGGCGTTGGTGGAGGCTTTGCGCTTGTGCCCGCCCTGGTGTTGCTGGCGGGTCTGCCGATGCAGCTGGCCAGTGGCACCAGCCTGCTGCTGCTGTCTGTGAACAGCCTGGTGGCGCTGGTGGCCATCGGTCATTGGTCTGCCCATGGCTTCACCACCCTGCTGTGGCTTGTCGGCGGCGGGCTGATCGGCGCCATCGTGGGTCAGTGGTTGGCTCCCCGTAGCTCAGAACGGCTGCTGCGGCGCGGCTTTGCGGCCCTGGTGCTGGGCTCGGCCCTGCTCACCGGCTTCGAGGCCTGGCGCCGCCATGACCGTCCGCCCATCGTTCTCCGGACTGCCGCCAGCCGCCAGATCGTGCTCACAGCGTCCAGGGCGCCCTCCCCCGTCTCCTCTCCCTCCACCGCTTCCGTCGCGCCATGAATGAACGCAACTTCCAGTTCCGGTTGCACAGCAGCCACCCCGCTCCGGATCGCGCCACCAGTGACCTGGTCGTGGAGTTCCTCGGCGACTCCGGCGCATGGGAACCCCAGCAGCTCAGCCTCTCCATGCCGGGGTTCCGGATCTACCTGATCTCGCTGCTGCTCTGCCAGCACTTCTATCTGGTAGCCAATGCCAGGGAGAAGGCCATTCCGCTGCAGCAGGTGGAGGCCGACTTCCTCGTCACCACCAACAACGACTGGATCGTGGCCAGCGTTGAGGGTGTCTTCCGCATCCGCCTGGATGCCGCCGCCTCCGAGCCGGAACGGGGCCTCGCCGATGCCGACGCCATCGCCTACATGCAGGAACGCATGAAGCTCTGCCCCATCTCCCGCAACCTGCCCGATGGGGTGCGCAAGCGCATCGACCTCACCTCCCTGGGCTGAGCCATGAGTGAATCCTTCGATCTGATCGTTCTTGACGCCGGCTCTGGCGGCCTGGCTGCCGCCAAACGGGCTGCCTCCCATGGCACCCGGGTCGCCATCGTGGAGGGAGATCAGGTGGGATGCACCCGTGGCCCGCCATGTGCCGGGCACGGCCGTCACAGTGGCCGACCTGGCGGAACCGGCCCTGGCGGCGGCCCGCCAGCACGCTGCCGCCAATGGCGTGACCCTCTCAGTGGTGCGCTCCGACCTCTACGCCACCTTCGAACCCGCCAGTTTCGACGTGGTGACCGTGCACCCGCCGGCGGTGCCCTATCCCGCCGATGCCGACTGGGGCCTCACCCAAGGCATGCGCATCGCCACCAACGGCGGTGATGACGGCTCCGAGCTGGTGGTGCGCTCGATCGTGGAAGCCAGGCCCCTGCTGCGGCCAGGTGGCCGGCTGCTGCTGCTGCTGCCCCACTGGTCCCACCTCGGCAAGGCCCGGGCGGCCCTGGCGGCCACCTACGGCACGGTTCAGGAGCTGGCGCGGCTGGCGGTGGAGTTCTTCCCGGTGCGGGAGGGCAGGCCCGATGCCCACCTGCTGGCCCACGTGCAACGCCTCGCGACCGAAGGCAGCATCGAGATGAGCTTCGAGGGGACCGTGCCGCTCTCGGCGGTGTCAGTGGTGGAGGCCCGGATCGACTGAGACCCGCTCAGGCCTTCGGCAGGCTGGCGTAGAGCGCCTTGAACCGCGCCTGCTGAACCTTGTGGTTCACGATCGGGGCTGGGTAGCCGCGGCGCTCCAGCGGGGCGATCTCGCCGCTGAGCAGATCCCGGGTGGCCACGTGGCGCAGCTCCGGCAGCCAGGTGCGGATGTAGGTGGCGTCGGGGTCGAACTTGGCCGCCTGGGTGGCGGGGTTGAAGATGCGCAGCGGCTTGGGGTCCATGCCGCTGCTGGCGCTCCACTGCCAGCCGCCGTTGTTGGCCGCCAGATCTCCATCCACCAGCCGCGCCATGAAGGCGCTCTCGCCCCAGCGCCAGTCGCAGATCAGATCCTTCACCAGGTAGGAGGCCACCACCATGCGGCAGCGGTTGTGCATCCAGCCGCTGGCGTTGAGCTGGCGCATCGCCGCATCCACGAACGGCTGGCCGGTGAGCCCCTCGCACCAGGCCTCGTAGCGGCCCTGGTGGTTCTCCCAGGGGAAGTGCTTCCACTGGGGCCGATAGGGGCCCTCCGCCAGCTCGGGGAAGTGGAACAGGGCCTGCTGGTAGAACTCGCGCCAGGCCAGCTCCTGCTCCCACACCCCGATCGAAGCGAGGGCCTCGGCGCCCCTGCCCAGCTGTTCAGCGGTGGCGCGGGCCGTCTGGGCCGCCGCCCAGGCCTGACGGGGGCTGAGGGTGCCGAACTTGAGCGCGGCGCTCAGGGCGGAGGTGCCGGCTTCGGCGGGCAGGTTGCGGCCGGGCTCGTAGCCAAAGAGGGGGATGGCCAGACCACCGGGGGGCCGTCCCGCGGTGGCACCGAGCGGACCGGCCCCGGCCGCTGGGGCAACCGCAGCGCTCGCCCCATCGCAGAAGGCCCGCAGCTGGGCCAGCGCCACCGCTTCCCCCGGCCGGCAAGGGCACAGATCCGCGCCGGCAAAAGGTGGGCCGAAGGCCTCCATCTCCGGCAGGTCCTCCAGCAGGGGCAACTGGGTCCAGAGGGAGCGTCGGGGCTCGGGCAGGGCCTCCTGCTCCACGTCCACCAGGGCTGAAGGCGCCGCCACCGGCTCCAGCCCCCCCACCAGGGCCGGTCCGCCAGCTTCCGCCTTGCGCTCCACCTGGCCGCGCCAGTTGCGCAGAAACGGCCCGTAGACCCGGTAGGGATCGCCGGCGCCGGTGCGCAGGGCCTCGGGCGCCACCAGCAGCTGGTCCCAGTCCACCAGCACCCGCCGGCCGGCGGCCTGGAGGGCCGCCGCCACCTGGCGGTCGCGCTCGCGGCCGTAGGGCTCCACATCCCGGTTCCAGGCCACCACCTCGGCGCCGAGGGCCTCGGCCAGCCGAGGCAGCTCCAGGGCCGGCTCACCCCGCAGCAGCAGAAGCCGACTACCGGCCGCCCGCCAGCGCTCGGCCAGCTCCAGCAGGCTCTCGCGCAGGAACCACAGCCGGGCCGGGGCCAGATCCGGCGCTGCCAGCAAGGCCGGATCGAGCACGAACACCCCCGTCACGGCCGGGGTCGCGGCGGCGGCAGCGGCCAGGCCCAGGTTGTCGGCCAGGCGCAGGTCGCGCCGGTGCCAGAAAAGCCAGCGGGGTGGAGTCATGCAGTGCCGTGGCGACGGATCGGGGTTTGGCTCAGATCCCCAGCAACTGCTTGGCCCGCAGCCAGGCCGTCACGCTCTTGCCATCGAGGTATTCATCGCCGCTGGCCAGGGCCGCATCCAGCTCGGCGGGCTCGAGCAGCAGCACCTCCAGGTCCTCGTCGTCGTCGCCGGGGGGACGCTCGCTCAGCTCGGAGAGCTCCCGGGCCAGGAACAGGTGAATCACCTCGTCGGAGTAGCCGGGGCAGGGCAGCATCGCCCCGAGTGGATCCCAGCGGCTGGCGCTGTAGCCCGCCTCCTCCTGCAGCTCCCGCTGCATCGTGCTGAGGGGGTCCTCGCCCGGATCGAGGGTGCCGGCCGGGAACTCCAGCAGGCGGGCGGCCACCGCGAAGCGGTACTGGCGCAGCAGCACCACCCGGCCGTCATCGAGCACCGGCACCGCCAGGGAGGCTCCGGGGTGGCGAATGATGCCAAAGCTGCCCTCCACGCCCATCGGCAGCAGCACCCGGTTGACCTCGAAGCGCAGCTTGCGGGCGTCCAGGGCCGCGATGGTCTCCAGATGGCGCGCGGGCTCAGGGGCGGGCAGGGGCGCCATGGGGCGGGGGCGGCGAATGGGGCCAGCATGGCGCAGGCGGGCGGACGGCCCGCTCACTCCGGCCAGCCGGGGCAGCCGGGCAGGCGCAGCGGAGGGGCCTCGGGCAGCCGGGGCAGCAGCGCCGCAAGCAGGGCGCCACAGCTGGGGCCGGGATCGGGGCCATGGGGCGGAGCCGGTGCCGACGCCGTGGAGTCCGGCACCAGGGCGGGGCCGGGAAGCACCAGCGCCGGGTCCATGGCCGCCAGCGGCGCCAGCACGAAGCTCCGCTGCGCCAGCCGCGGATGGGGCAGCGTCAGTGTCGGCGTCTGCAGTTGCAACGAGCCCCACCAGAGCAGGTCGAGATCAAGGGTGCGGGGCCCCCAGTGCTCCAGCCGCCGCCGCCCGAAGCGCCGCTCCAACGCCAGGAGGTCCGCCAGCAGGGCCAGAGCCGCGGCGGGGTTGGGCGCCAGCGGGACAGCAGGCTCCACCAACAGCACCGCATTCAGATAGGGCGGCTGGCCCGGCGGGCCGCCCACCGGCTCCGTGCGGAACAGGGGCGACCAGCACAGCCGCCCAGGCGCCGGGTCGAGGCAGCGCTGCGCCAAGCCGACCAGCAGGGGCCGCACCGCCAGCAGCGTGGCGAGGGGGTCACCCAGGTTTGCCCCCAGGGCGATGGCCACGCCGGCAGGGCCGGGGCCGGCGCCACCCGGGCCGGGCGCTCCAGGCTGATCAGCGAGACTGGCGCTCACAGTGACGGGCCCGGGCCTCCCCATGGTTGCAAGCGGATCGGCGGCAAGCGGATCGGTCGCCGGCGGATCAGCCACCAGCGGATCCGCCTCCAGCTCCGCAGCGGCCCGGGCCTTCCCCCTGGCCGCCATCACCGGCCACGGCACCTTGAAGCTGGCGCTGCTGCTGGCAGCCGTGGATCCGGGCCTGGGCGGGGTGGTGATCGCCGGCGGCCGCGGCACCGGCAAATCCGTGCTGGCCCGTGGCCTGCACGCCCTGCTCCCCCCCATCGACGTGCTCGACCTGGGGAGCAGCGGCGCCCCTCTCAACGCCCTGAACATCGATCCCCAGCGCCCGGACGACTGGGACGCCGCCACCCGCGCCCGCCTCACCGACCTGGGGGCAGACCCCACGGGAGCCGATGCCCAGGCCCTGCTGCCCACCAAGGTGATCCCGGCGCCTTTCGTGCAGGTGCCCCTCGGCATCACCGAAGACAGGCTGGTGGGCTCGGTGGATGTGACGGCCTCCCTGGCCAGTGGCCAGGCGGTGTTCCAGCCGGGCCTGCTGGCCGAGGCGCACCGGGGCGTGCTCTACGTGGACGAGCTCAACCTGCTCGACGACAACATCACCAACCTGCTGCTGGCGGCGGTGGGCTCGGGCGACAACCGGATCGAGCGCGAGGGCCTGAGCCTCTCCCACCCCTGCCGCTGTCTGCTGATCGCCACCTACAACCCCGAGGAGGGGGCCGTGCGCGACCACTTGCTGGATCGCTTCGCCATTGCACTCAGCGCCAACCAGGTGCTGGAGCTGGATCAGCGGGTGGAGATCACCCGCTCGGCCATGGCCCAGGCCGAATCGAGCGAGGCGTTCCGTGTCAAATGGCAGGAGGAGACCGACGCCCTGGCCACCCAGCTGCTGCTGGCGCGCCAGTGGCTGCCCGATGTGAAGATCTCCCGCGAGCAGATCACCTACCTGGTGAACGAGGCCCTGCGGGGCGGCGTGGAGGGGCATCGCTCCGAGCTCTACGCCGTGCGGGTGGCCCGGGCCCATGCGGCCCTCTCCGGCCGCGACCAGGTGGAGGCCGACGACCTGCAGGTGGCCGTGCGCCTGGTGATCGCGCCGCGGGCCCTGCAGCTGCCGCCCCCCGATCCCGACCAGCCGATGGAGCCGCCGCCGCCGCCCCCGCCGCAGGGCGAGCAGGAGCCGGAGCAGCCCGAGCCGCCGGAAAACGAGCAGGACAACGAATCAGACGAAGACAACGAGCCCGAGCAGGAGGAGGACACCCCCGAGGACCAGGCACCCCCCTCGATCCCGGAGGAATTCCTGCTGGATCCGGAGGCCATCGCCATCGACCCCGATCTGCTGCTGTTCAACGCCGGCAAGGCCAAGAGCGGCGGCAGCGGCAGCCGGGCGGTGGTGTTCAGTGACTCCCGCGGCCGCTACGTGAAGCCGATGCTGCCTCGAGGCCCGGTGAAGCGGATCGCCGTGGATGCCACCCTGCGGGCCGCGGCCCCCTATCAGAAAACCCGCCGCGAACGGGAACCGCATCGCACCGTGATCGTCGAAGACGGCGACCTGCGGGCCAAGCAGCTGCAGCGCAAGGCCGGTGCCCTGGTGATCTTCCTGGTGGATGCCAGTGGATCCATGGCCCTCAACCGCATGCAGAGCGCCAAGGGGGCCGTGATCCGGCTGCTCACCGAGGCCTACGAAAACCGCGATGAGGTGGCCCTGATCCCCTTCCGCGGCGAGCAGGCCGAGGTGTTGCTGCCGCCCACCCGCTCGATCACCGCCGCGCGCCGGCGCCTCGAATCGATGCCCTGCGGCGGTGGCTCACCCCTGGCCCACGGCCTCTCCCAGGCCGCCCGGGTGGCGGCCAATGCCCTGGCCACCGGCGATCTGGGCCAGGTGGTGGTGGTGGCGATCACCGATGGCCGCGGCAATGTGCCCCTCAGCCGCTCGTTGGGGCAGCCCCAGCTGGAAGGCGAGGAGCCAGTGGACCTCAAGGAGGAGGTGAAGCAGGTGGCCAGCCGCTACCGGGCCCTGGGCATCAAGCTGTTGGTGATCGACACCGAGCGCAAGTTCATCGGCAGCGGCATGGGCAAGGACCTGGCTGAGGCCGCCGGCGGCAAGTACGTGCAGCTGCCCAAGGCCAGCGATCAGGCCATCGCCGCCATCGCCATGGAGGCGATCAGCGGGGTCTGACCGATCAGCGAGAGGTCCCTGACGCCGCCCGGTCCTTCGCAGCTCCGGTCTGGGCCGGATAGAGCTCCTCGAAGAACTTGCCGAGGCCCACGGCCACGCTGCGGATCCCATCCATGAACTGGGGATCGGCCGAGAGCTTGTTCACATCGCCCCCCACCGCCTCCCAGCGGGCCGTGAGCCTCTCGGCATTGCTGGCGGTGGCCTTGAGCTGGCCGATGGTCTGGGGGTTGTCGAAGGCGGCCACGATGCTTTTGAGGTGCTTCGTGGCCCGGGCCGCATCGGCAGTGGCGCGGTTGAGGTTGGCCAGGGTGGGATCGGCCTTCTTCACCGCCGAATTGAGCTCCTTCACCAGGCCCTGGCCGTCGCGAAGGAAGAGATCGGCCCGCTTGGAGGTGGCATCGAAGCTGCGCGTGGTCTCGGCCAGCTTCGGTACCAGCTTCTCCCGGTCCGCCTGATCCAGCAGCCGCTGCATCATCGCGGTCACGGTGGAGAGGGTGGCGGCGCTCTCCCCCGTCAGCTCACCACCGGCGCAGAGGATGGTCTTGGCATCACAGGCCGGGGAGCGGGGGCCGGGGGTTTCGGGCCCCGGGGCCGAGCCGGCCGTCAGCAGCGCCACCATGGCGTCGCCCCCCAGCAGCGAGGCCGCCTGCACCTCCGCCAGCACCGGGCGGGCCAGGCGCAGGTCGGGGTCCTGGATTTCCAGCTCGGCCAGCACCGCATCGGACTGGGCCTCCAGCCGCCGCACGGTGCCCACCACCACTCCCCGGTAGGTCACCGAAGAGCGCTCCGCCAGGCCGGCAGCATCGGGGAAGCGCACCTTCACGGTCCAGTTGCGGCCGGAGAGGTTGACGCCCTTGATCCAGAGCCAGATCCCGGCGGCGCCGGCCACCCCCGCCAGCAGGGTGAACCCCACGATCGCCTCTCGCACACTGCGGCGCATGGATCAAAGCTCCGCAGGCTGCATCGGGCCCTCAAGGCTACCCGTCCTGAACTGCTCGACATAGGCGTTGTCACTCACCTGGAATTCCTCCACCGTGCCCTGCCAGCGCAGCAGCCCGTCGTAGAGCAGCACCACCCGCTCGGCCGAGCGCAGGATCGTGCTCATCACGTGGCTCACCACCACCGAGGCGCCACCGGCCACCTCCGTGGCACGCACCATCAGGTCCTCGATGCGGGTGCAGGCCACCGGATCCAGGCCCGCGGTGGGCTCATCAAAGAGCAGCAGCGGTTGCAGGCCCGCGGGCTGGCTGGGATCCTCGATCAGGGCGCGGGCGAAGCTCACCCGCTTCTGCATGCCGCCGCTGAGTTCGCCGGGCAGCAGGTCCTCCACGCCGTAGAGCCCTACCGCCTCCAGGGCCCGGCTCACCCGCTCACGGATCTCGCGCTCCTGGAGCCGACCATGGCGGTAGAGCAGGAAGCCCACGTTCTCCTTCACGCTGAGGGAGGCCAGCAGGGCCGGGTTCTGGAACACCAGGCGCACATCCGGCGGATGGCGCTGGTCCAGGCGCAGGTAGGCCTGGGGAATGCCGTGGATGCGCAACTCGCCGGTCGTGGGCAGCATCAGGCCGGCCAGCACCCGCAGGATCGTCGATTTACCGGCGCCCGAGGGGCCCACCACCGCCAGCCGCTCGCCGGGGTCGAGCCGCAGATCCACCCCGTCGAGCACGGTGTTGCTGCCCCAGCGCACCGAGACCCCCCGCATCTCCAGCACCGGCACTGGAGCCGGCTGGGGAGCTGACGCGGACGCGCTGGGGCCTGGGGCCTGGATCAGGGGTGTCGCCGGGCCGTCAGACAACGGGGAGTCACCGGGGGGTGGGGCCATCTTGGCGGGTTCTCCGTACAGTTTCAGCAGTCCGATCGCGCGATGCGCCCGCCCCGTTCCAGTCGCCCGCCCCGCCGGCGCGGCCAACGGCCCGGCTGGGTTGGCCGGGGAGATCTGCGCCAGCAGGACCTGGTGAGCCGCTCGCGCCGGGCGGTGCGCTGGCTGCAACCCGGGCTGGTGGTGAAGCGCTGGATGCTCACCTCCGGCCTGGGTCTGCTGGTGGCGGTGCTCGGAGCCGCCATCTGGGCGGACCTGCAGCCGATCTACTGGACGCTTGAGTCGATCACCTGGCTGCTGCGCCACATCACCACCGTGCTGCCGCGGGCCTACACCGGGCCGCTGGTGCTGCTGGGGGGCGGAGCGATGATCTGGCTGGGCCAGAGCCGAAGCTTCGGCTCGATTCAGCAGGCCCTCGCCCCGGAGAAGGGCACGGTGCTGGTAGATGCCCTGGTGGCCCAGCGGCGCCTGAACCGGGGCCCTGCGATCGTGGCCATCGGCGGCGGCACCGGCCTCTCCACCCTGCTCTCGGGCCTGAAGCGCTACAGCAGCAACCTCACTGCGATCGTCACCGTGGCGGACGACGGCGGCAGCAGTGGCGTGCTGCGGCGCGAGCTGGGGGTGCAGCCCCCCGGCGACGTGCGCAACTGCCTGGCGGCCCTGGCCACTGAGGAGCCGCTGCTCACCCGCCTGTTCCAGTACCGCTTCCAGGCCGGCACGGGGCTGGAGGGCCACAGCTTCGGCAACCTGTTCCTCTCGGCCCTCACCGCCATCACCGGCAGCCTGGAATCGGCGATCACCGCCAGCAGCCGGGTACTGGCGGTCCAGGGCCAGGTGGTTCCAGCCACCAACGCCGATGTGCGCCTCTGGGCGGAGCTGGAGGACGGCACCCGCATTGAGGGGGAATCGACCATCGGCCATGCCCCCAGCCCGATCGTGCGGCTCGGCTGCACACCGGAGCGGCCACCGGCCCTGCCTCGGGCCCTGGAGGCGATTGCCCATGCCGATCTGATCGTGTTGGGCCCAGGCAGCCTCTACACCTCGCTGCTGCCCAACCTGCTGGTGCCCGAGCTGGTGGAGGCGATCGGGCGCAGCAAGGCACCGCGGCTCTACATCTGCAATCTGATGACCCAGCCCGGCGAGACCGATGGCCTGGACGTGACCGGGCACCTGCGGGCCCTGGAGGCCCAGCTGGCCAGCCTGGGCGTGGAGGAGAGGCTGTTCACCGCCGTGCTGGCCCAGGAGGATCTGGGCTCCGGCCCCCTGGTCGAGCACTACCGCCAGCGGGGCGCCGAGCCGGTGGCCTGCGACAGCCGCCAGCTGCGCAGCCAGGGCTACGAGGTGATGCTGGCGCCGCTGCAGGGGACCCGTCCCAGCGCCACCCTGCGCCACGACCCCAAGAGCGTGGCCTTGGCGGTGATGCGCTTCTACAAGCGCCACCGCAAGGCTCAGTAGGCGTCCTGCAGCTCGTAGAAGTCGGGCTGCACGTAGTCCTTGCGCAGTGGGTAGCCCTTCCAGTCCTCGGGCATCAGCAGTCGCTTGGGATGGGGGTGACCCTCGTAGCGGATGCCGTACATGTCGAAGGTCTCGCGCTCCTGCCAATCGGCACCGCGGAAGAGACCGTAGAGGCTGGGAATCAGCAGCTCGCCATCGCGGGGCAGGAACACCTTCAGGCGCACCTCCTCGGGCCTGGCCTCGGCGGGAATGGCGTGACTGGTGCCGGCCGGCTCATGGGCCTCCGCCACCTGATCGGCCAGGGCGGCGAGCTTCACCAAGTGGTAGAAGCTCACCAGCTGGCCTCCGGGGCCCTCGTCGTAGCCGCCCTGGCACTGCAGGTAGTCGAAGCCAGTGGCCCTGAGGGCCGCCGCGATCACCGGCAGGAAGGCGGGCTCCACACCGATCACTTCCACGCCGAGGTGGTCGGGCTCGAGGGAGTGGTGGTCGAAGCCCTGGCTGCGCAGCCACTGACTCACGGGGCCGGACTGGGGGGTGGTGAGGGCGGGGGCGGCCTGATCAGCAGGCTGCTCGCCAGGATTGGGGATCGCTTCTGGCATCGGCTTGGCCTCAGGCGTCGGGGGTGGCAGGAATGGCGGCGGGCTGGGCCACCTCAGGCCTGCCCGTGGCCGTAGCGCCCACGGGCAGGCCCGCGGCGGCGGCCAGGGCGGCCTGCTGGGTCTCGGCCCGGAGGTAGCGACCGTCCACGATGGGAGTCACGGCCTTGAGCTGGTGGGGGATCGTGAGGTAGCGGTGGGTGGGCAGCAGGTTGCCGCGCTCGGCGAGGGACTCGTTGCCCACCTTCTTGCGCAGCTTGATCACCGCATCGAAGATCGCCTCGGGCCGCGGCGGGCAGCCGGGCAGGTAGAGGTCCACCGGGATCAGCTTGTCCACGCCCCGCACGGCGGTGGTGGAGTCGGCCGAGAACATGCCACCGGTGATCGTGCAGGCGCCCATGGCGATCACGTACTTGGGCTCAGGCATCTGCTCATAGAGCCGCACCAGGGCCGGGCCCATCTTCATGGTCACGGTGCCGGCCACGATCAGCAGGTCGGCCTGGCGCGGGCTGGAGCGCGGCACCAGGCCGAAGCGGTCGAAGTCGAAGCGGGAGCCGATCAGGGCGGCGAACTCGATGAAGCAGCAGGCGGTGCCGTAGAGCAGCGGCCAGAGGCTGGAGAGCCTCGCCCAGTTGTGCAGGTCATCCAGGCTGGTGAGGATGACGTTCTCCGAGAGGTCGCTGGTGACCGTGGGGGCACCCACCGGGTTGCAGCTGGCGGAGCGGAGATCCCGAAGCGCCCCGATCGAGAGGGCCTCGGCCATGCCGGCGCTTGCACCGGCTGCGGAAGGGGAGGAGGTCATGGGGGCGGGGCGACGGGATGGCGGCGGGATGGCAGCGGATCAGGGGTGGATCAGCGGCGGATCAGCTCCACTCGAGGGCGCCCTTGCGCCAGGCGTAGGCCAGGGCCACCAGCAGGATGGAGATGAACACCAGCGCCTCAATGAAGGCCAGCAGCCCCAGGCGGTGGAAGGCCACGGCCCAGGGATAGAGGAACACGGTCTCCACGTCGAAGATCACGAAGACCAGCGCAAACATGTAGTAGCGGATGTTGAACTGGATCCAGGCACCGCCGATGGGCTCCATGCCCGATTCGTAGGTGAGGTCCCGTTCGCCGCTGCGCGACGTGGGCGACAACAGCTTGTTGGTGACCAGCGCCAGCACGGGCACGGCCGCCGCGATCAGCAGGAAGCCGAGAAAGGCGTCGTAGCCGGAGAGAACGAACACGGGCGCAGGCAGCCCAACCGCTGCGCAGTCTGGCATCCATGGCCTGGAAGCTGGGGCGGTGGCCAGGCCTGCCTGACGCCGGCCCCCGCCTGCGGAGCGCCGACTGAAGCCGCTGCCTAGAGTTCATCCCTTCGATGCGGGTACGGGTGACGGAGGAGAACGCAGAGCTCAGGACGACCGAGGCCAGTGCGGCAGAGGCGAGCCCGGAAGAGGTCATCCCGGTGCCAGCGCCGGCAGCGGAGCCCGAGCCCCCTGCCCCCGGCAGCGACCCCGACACCCATCGCTTCGAGTGCCGCAGCTGCGGCTTCGTCTACGACCCGGGCGAGGGGATCGCCAAGCTCGCCATCGCGCCCGGCACTCCCTTCAGCGCACTGGATGTGGCCAGCTTCCGCTGCCCGGTGTGCCGCAGCAAGGTGGCCGCCTTCCGCGACATCGGCCCCCGCAACAAGCCCAGCGGCTTCGAAGAGAATCTGGGTTACGGCCTCGGCGTGAACCAGCTCACGCCCGGCCAGAAGAACGTGCTGATCTTCGGCGGCTTCGCCCTGGCGTTCGCCTTCTTCCTCTCGCTCTACTCGCTGCGCTGAGCCCAGCCCGTCCCGCTCCCGCCCGCTTCCCGCACTCCGCCGTGAAACGCCTTCTCTCCAGCCTCAGCCGCAGCCTGTTCACCCTGACGCTCTGTGGGGTCCTGGCCCTGGGCCTGGGCGGCTGCGTCAGCACCGGCCTGCCGGTGGCGGCCAGCAGCCCCTGGCAGCCGGTGGACATCCACACCAAATCCAACCCCCTGGACCTGGCCTTCAGCGACAGCCGCCACGGCTTCCTGGTGGGCAGCAACCGTTTGATCCTCGAGACCAGCGACGGCGGCGCCAGCTGGCAGGAGCGGGCCCTGGAGCTGCCGGCGGAGGAGAACTTCCGCCTGATCAGCATCGATTTCAGCGGCGATGAGGGCTGGATCGCCGGCCAGCCCGGCCTGCTGCTGCACAGCACGGACGCCGGCCAGAGCTGGAGCCGCCTGTTCCTCGACACCAAACTGCCTGGCGAGCCCTACCTGATCACGGCCCAGGGCCGCAACCGGGCCGAGCTGGCCACCAACGTGGGCGCCATCTACCGCACCGACGACGGCGGCACCAGCTGGCAGGCCGAGGTGAGCGACGCCGCCGGCGCCGTGCGTGACCTGCGGCGCGGTCCCGATGGCCAGTACGTGAGCGTGAGCAGCCTGGGCAACTTCTTCGCCACCTGGAACCCCGGGGAGGCGGTCTGGACCCCGCACCAGCGCGTCAGCAGCCAGCGGGTCCAGGCCATGGGCTTCCAGCCCGGTGGCGAGCTGTGGATGGTGACCCGCGGCGCCCAGCTTCGCTTCAACCCCGACGCCGCCAACCCCGAGGACTGGAGCAAGCCCGTGATCCCGATCACCAACGGCTTCGGCTACCTCGACCTGGCCTGGGATCCCAGCGGCCAGCTCTGGACGGGCGGCGGCAGCGGCACCCTGCTGGTGAGCGCCGATGGCGGCAAGAGCTGGCAGAAGGACCCGGTGGGGGCCCAGCAGCCCACCAACTTCAGCCGCATCGCCTTCAGCCCCGATGGCAAGGGCTTCGTGCTGGGGGAGCGGGGCTCCCTGCTGCGCTGGGTGGGCTGAGCACAACGGGCAGCGGGATCGCCAACCCCCCGCCGCTGCTCCCGCCGGCCCCGGCCGCGCCCAACTGCGTCCCTGTGTAACCAAGCCGCCGCAGCGATCCCGGCGGCCCCCATCCGGCCCTTAGGATCCACAAGCTGAACGCTTGCTGCCATGGCTGCCGGCTCTACTGGGGAACGTCCGTTCTTCGAAATCATCACGAGCATCCGTTACTGGGTGATTCATGCCGTGACCCTGCCGGCGATCTTCCTGGCGGGTTTCCTGTTTGTGTCCACGGGTCTCGCCTACGACGCCTTTGGCACCCCCCGTCCTGACGCCTATTTCCAGGCCCAGGACACCAAGGCGCCCGTCGTTAGCCAGCGCTACGACGCCAAGAGCAGCCTCGATCTGCGCCTGAAATAAGCCATGACCCAGTCCTCCGTCTCCACCACGCCCCGCAACTACCCGATCTTCACGGTTCGGTGGTTGTCGTTGCATGCGCTGGGCATCCCCACGGTGTTCTTCCTGGGTGCCCTGGCCGCCATGCAGTTCGTCCGCCGCTGAGGTCCACACCGGACCCATCACCGCCATGCAACGCACCCCCAATCCGAACAACCTTCCGGTTGAACTGAACCGCACCAGCCTCTATCTCGGCCTGCTGTTTGTGTTCGTCATCGGCGTGCTGTTCACCAGCTACTTCTTCAACTGATCGGGAGCCTTCACGATGAGCGGCAAGAAATCCAACCTTCCTGACGGCCGGATCCCCGATCGTCTCCCCGATGGACGCCCGGCCGTGGCCTGGCGTAACCGCTGGACCGAGGGCGTCCTGCCCCTGTGGCTGGTCGCCACCGCCGGCGGTATGGCTGTGATCTTTGTAGTGGGCCTGTTCTTCTATGGCGCCTACGTGGGCGTGGGTTCTGCCTGATCTCCACCAGGGGAACCACCTTCTCAGCCAGCGGGTCCACGTAGGGCCCGCTTTTTTCGTGCCAGCAGCTCAGCAGCCGTAGAACTGCCGATACCAGCGGGCAAAGCGCTCCACGCCAAGCTCGATCAGGGTGGAGGGCCTGAATCCCACCCAGGCCTCCAGGGCCACCGTGTCGGCGGCGGTCGCCGGCACATCGCCCGGCTGCATCGGCTGGAAGTCCTTGAGGGCCTCGCGGCCCAGGGCCTCCTCCAGCACGGCGATGAAGCGCAGCAGCTCGGTGGGCTGGGCATTGCCGATGTTGAACAGCCGGTGGGGCACCGCGGCCGTGGCCGGATTGGGGTGCAGCGGATCGAAGTGGAGATCGGCGCTGGCGGGCTTGTCCAGGCAGCGGATCACGCCCTCCACAATGTCGTCGATGTAGGTGAAATCGCGTTGCATGCGGCCGTGGTTGAACACCCGGATCGGTTCGCCGGCCAGGATCGCCCGGGCAAACAGCATCGGCGCCATGTCGGGGCGGCCCCAGGGGCCGTAGACGGTGAAGAAGCGCAGGCCAGTGGCCGGCAGGCCGTAGAGGTGGCTGTAGGTGTGGGCCATCAGCTCATTGGCCTTCTTGGTGGCTGCATAGAGGCTCACCGGATGGTTCACGGCGTGCTGCTCGGAAAAGGGCATCTGCCGGTTGCCGCCGTACACCGAGCTGCTGGAGGCATACACCAAGTGCTCCACGCCGTGGTGGCGGCAGCCCTCGAGGATGTGCCCGAAGCCCACCAGGTTGCTCTGCACGTAGGCCGCGGGATTCTCCAGCGAATAGCGAACCCCGGCCTGGGCCGCCAGATGCACCACGGCCCGGGGCCGCTCGACCGCGAACAGCTCCGCCAGGGCCTCACCGTCCTCCACCGCCAGCTGGTGGAAACTCCAGGGTCCGGCGGCGGATGCCGCGGCAGCTCCCGCTCCATCGGCCCACGCCGGCAGCTCCGCTTCGATCAGGGCAAGGCGGGCTCGCTTGAGTGAAGGGTCGTAGTAGCTGTTGAGGTTGTCGAGGCCGATCACGCGCTCACCGCGCGCCAGCAACCGGCGGGCCACGGCGGCGCCGATGAAGCCCGCAGCGCCGGTGACGAGGATCGGGCCAGAGCTGGCGGACATGGGCGCAGGCAGGGGGGGGATGCTCAGGGATCGAGCCGGGACCGGAAGTCGGCGATGGTGGCCTCCAGGCCCTGCTCCAGGGGGATGCGGGGCTCCCAGCCGAGCTGCTGGCGGGCCAGATCGATCACGGGCTGGCGCTGCAGGGGATCATCCTGGGGCAGGGGCTTCTGCACCAACGGCAGGGCCGGGGCGATGCGCGCCTTCACCATCTCCGCCAGCTGGCGGATCGTGAACTCGCCGGGATTACCCAGGTTGATCGGGCCCGGATGGTCGCCATTCATCAGCCGGATCAGCCCCTCCACCAGATCATCCACATAGCAGAAGGAGCGGGTCTGGGAGCCGTCGCCGTAGAGGGTGAGCGGCTCGCCGCGCAGGGCCTGCACGATGAAGTTGCTCACAACGCGGCCATCATCGGGCAACATGCGCGGGCCGTAGGTGTTGAAGATTCGGGCGATGCGGATCTCCACGCCGTGCATGCGCTGGTAATCGAAACAGAGCGTTTCGGCCACCCGCTTGCCCTCGTCGTAGCAGGCACGAATGCCGTGGGTGTTGACGTTGCCGCGATAGCTCTCGGGCTGGGGATGCACCTCCGGATCACCATACACTTCGCTGGTGCTGGCCAGCAGCAGCCGCGCACCCACCCGGCGGGCCAGGCCGAGCATGTTGTAGGTGCCGAGGAAACTGGTCTTGGCCGTCTTGATCGGGTTGTGCTGGTAGTGCACAGGCGAGGCCGGGCAGGCCAGGTGCCAGATGCGGTCGACCTCCAGGCGGATCGGATCGGTTACGTCGTGGCGGATCAGCTCGAAGTTGGGGTGGCCGAACCAGCGGGCGATGTTGGCCTTGCGGCCGGTGAAGTAGTTGTCGAGGCAGATCACCTCCTCGCCCGCCTCCATCAGCCGATCCACCAGGTGGGAGCCCACGAAGCCGGCGCCGCCGGTCACGAGATTGCGGGTGATGGTGGGCACGGTGGGGCTGGGGTGAAGAGGGCTGACTCGGAGTTCAGGATTGCAGATCTGGTTGCCTACAGGCTGCGAATCTTGCCGATCGGGTGAAGAAGCGATCCCACCGCCCGCGGGCCGGGTCGATGGCGGTCCAAGCCAAAGGCAGACGTGGCGACGGCAGGGCTGTCCTATCGCGAGATCGACAGCTTTCGAGCCGACAATCGGTTGAGCTTGGGGCGGAGTGTGCATGGTCTGCACATGCGCTCCCGGCACAGGTCAGCCCTCGCCGACACGCCAGAGCTGCAAGCCGGCAGCCCGAACGGCCGCGGCATCGGCCACGGCCCGGGCATCGAACACCCAGGCGGGCTGCCGCATCCCGGCGGCCAGGGCCTGCCAGTCGAGCTGGGCGAACTCACCCCACTCGGTGAGGATCAGGGCCGCATCGGCCGCCGCCCCGGCCTCGAAGGCCGAGGACGCCGCGCGCCAGCTCCCCTCGCCGCTGAGAGCCTGGCGTTCGCTGGCCTCGGCGGGCAGCTCGGCTTGCCCCAGGTCCCGGGCGATCTGGGCGGCGCACACCTTCGGGTCGTAGATCGCCAGCTGGGCCCCCTCCTCCAGCAAGTCGCGGCAGATGCGGATCGCCGGGGCCTCGCGGGTGTCGTTGGTATCGGCCTTGAAGGCGAAGCCGAGCACGGCCAGACGCTTGCCGGTAACCGTGCCGAAAAGGCGCCGCACCACCAGCCTGGCGATGCGGTGCTGCTGCCAGCTATTGAGATCCACCACGCTCTGCCAGTAGGCGGCCACCTCGTGCAGGCCGTAATGGCCGCAGAGGTACACCAGGTTGAGGATGTCCTTCTGGAAACAGCTGCCCCCGAAGCCCGGACCAGCCTTGAGGAACTTGGGGCCGATACGGGAGTCGGTGCCGATCGCCCTGGCCACCTCCTGCACGTCGGCACCGGTGGCCTCGCAGAAGGCGGCGATGCTGTTGATCGAGGAGATCCGCTGGGCCAGAAAGGCGTTGGCGGTGAGCTTGGAGAGCTCACTGCTCCAGAGGTTGGTGCGCAGGATCTGCTCGGGGGCCACCCAGTGGGCATAGATGTCGGCCAGGGCCTCGATCGCGACAGGATCCTCGCCGCCGATCAGCACGCGATCGGGATTCTCCAGATCGGCGATGGCCGTCCCCTCGGCCAGGAACTCCGGGTTGGAGAGCACGGAGAAGCTCTTGCCCGGGGTGGAGCCATCCCCCGGGGCACCCTCCCCCTGGGCCGCCGTCAGGATCGCCTGCACGGTCTCGGCGGTGCGCACCGGCAGGGTGCTCTTTTCCACCACGATCGTGTGGCCCTGGGAGCAGGCGGCCACCTGGCGGGCGGAGGCCTCGATCCAGCGCAGGTCGCTGGCCTGGCCAGCCCCCACGCCCTTGGTCTTGGTGGGGGTGTTCACGGAGAGAAACACCAGATCGGCCGCCGCGATCGCCGGCTCCACCGCGGTGCTGAAGTGCAGATTCCGGCCCCGGCAGCGGCCCACCACTGCATCGAGCCCCGGCTCGTACACCGGCAGCCGGGAGAGGTCCGGGTCGTTCCAGGCGGCGATGCGCTCGGCGTTGAGGTCCACCACCGTCACCTGGATCTCCGGACAGCGATCGGCGATCACCGCCATCGTCGGACCGCCCACATAGCCCGCACCGATGCAGCAGATGGTGCGAACCGGGGAGGGGTGAGACAAGGGCCGAGGCTGCTGGGCTGGGCCGGACCCTAAGCGAACCGCTCGCGCAGCTCCAGCAGGCTGAGCCGCTCCTCCGCCTGCCCCGCGGCCGCGTGCTCCACGTCCGCCTGGCCCACCGGGATCGAGCCCCCAGGAATCTGGCCCGCCGGAAGCCGCAGCCGCTTGAGGATCACCTGGCCCTGCTCCGCCTCGCCATCCCCGATCACCAGGGCCCAGGGGGCGCCGGAGCGATCGGCTCGCTTGAGCTGCTTGCCGAAGGCGGCGCCACTGAGATCAAGCTCCACCGCGCGCCCGGCCAGCCGCAGCTCCCGGGCCAGCCGCAGCGCCAGGGGTTCGGCCGCCGTGCCCCGGCTCACCACATAGAGGTCGGGCGCGGGCGCCGAGCGCTGGGAGTCGAGCTGCTCCAGCAGCAGCACCAGCCGCTCCATGCCCAGGGCCCAGCCGATGGCGGAGGTGGCGGGTCCGCCCAGCTGCTCCACCAGGCCGTCGTAGCGGCCGCCCCCGCAGACGGTGGCCTGGGCGCCCAGCTGGCTGGAGGTGATCTCGAAGGCCGTGTGGCTGTAGTAGTCGAGGCCCCGCACCAGGCGCGGGTTGAGCTGGAACGGGATCCCCAGCGCCTCCAGACCCGCCTGCACGGCCGCGAAGCGCTCGCGGCTCCCAGGGGCCAGGGCGCCGGCCAGGGTGGGGGCACCGGCGAGCAGCGCCTGCGTCTCGGGATTCTTGGAGTCGAGGATGCGCAGGGGATTGGTGGCCAGCCGCGCCTGGGAATCGGAATCGAGCTGGTCGCGGCGGACCTCCAGCCAGGCCACCAGTTCACTGCGGTAGCGGGCCCGGTCGTCGCTGCTGCCGAGGGAGTTGAGCTCCAGGGCCAGGCCGCCCACCCCCAGCTCGGCCAGCAGGTCCCAGGCCACGGCTATGGCCTCCACATCACTGCGGGGATCGGCGAAGCCCAGGAACTCCAGGCCGATCTGGTGGAACTGGCGCTGGCGGCCCGCCTGGGGTCGCTCGTAGCGGAACATCGGTCCGCCGTACCAGAGCCGCTGGGGGCCCTGGCTGAGCAGGCCGTGCTGGATCGCCGCCCGCACCACCGAGGCCGTGCCCTCCGGCCGCAGGGTGCAACGGCGCTCCCCCTTGTCGAGGAAGGAGTACATCTCCTTGCCCACCACGTCGGTGGCCTCGCCGATGCCGCGGGCGAACAGCTCTGTGACCTCCAGCAGCGGCGTACGGATCTCGGCAACACCGGCGCGGCGGAAGTGCTCGCGGGCCGTGGCCTCAAGCCGCTGCCAGAGGGGGGTGTGGGCGGGCAGCAGATCCACCATGCCCCGCAGGCTCTGCAGTTTCTCCACCGGGCGCTCGTCGACCTCTGATTGGGCCATCTTCCGCGATGGGGGGCGGACCCCGCCCAGGATCGGCCCGGTTGAATGGCGGAAACGCCAGCACCCGCGTGGGTCCCCAGCGCCAGGCCAGCCCACCACCCCGCCAGCTGCTGGTGCTGGCCGGCGGCGGCCACAGTCACGCGCTGGTGCTGCGGATGTGGGCGATGCAGCCGGCGCTGCGGCCGGAGCGCACCCTGATCACCCTTGTGAGCCGCCACAGCACGGCCCTGTATTCCGGCATGGTGCCGGGCCTGGTGGCGGGCCTCTACAACCGGGAGGCCTGCGCCATCGACCTGCGCCGCCTCTGCGCCTGGGCGGGGGTGACCTTCGTGCGGGCCGAGATCACAGGGGTGCGGGCCCAGGAGCGCGAGCTGCTGCTGGCGGGCCGGCCGGCCCTGCGCTTCGACCGACTCAGCCTGGATGTGGGGGCGGTGACGGCCGTGGGGGAGAGGGCCTCTGGGGCAGAGGTGGCCAGGGCTCCGGCGGGGGCCGGTGGAGCAGGGGACAGCCCGGAGGCCTGGGACCTGCCGATGCCGGTGAAACCCCTGGAGTCCTTCCTGGCCTGGAGCGAGGCCCGCGGCGGCGACGCCCCCCTGCGCATCCGTGGCGGCGGCGCCGCGGCCGTGGAGCTGGCCCTGGCCTTCCGGGCCCGGGGCCTCCCTGCCCGGCTGCTGTTGCGGGGGCGGGACTTGCACCTGGGATCCAGCGCCGCCAACCGGGCCGGGGAGCGCCTGCTGGCCGAGGCGGGCATCCCGGTGGAGCGGAGCGTCAGCCCCGACGCTCCAGCCGATCTGGCCTGCACAGGCAGTCGGGCACCGACCTGGCTGGCGGCCAGCGGTCTGCCGGTGGATCCCGGCAGCGGGCGGGTGCTCACCGAGGCCAGCCTGGCCGTGCTCGGCCAGCCCGCCCTGTTTGCGGCGGGCGACTGCGGCCAGATCGCCGCGGCACCACGGCCGCCCTCGGGGGTGTGGGCCGTTCGGGCAGCGCCACTGCTGGCCCGCAACCTGAGGCGCAGCCTGGAGCAGCCGCAGCGACCGCTGGAGGCCTGGCGCCCCCAGGCCCGGGCCCTGCAACTGCTGGGCGACGGGGGTTGGCGGGGCCGGGACTCCCGCGCCCTGGCCCTCTGGGGCCCGCTGGCCCTGGGGCCGAGCAGCTGGTTGTGGCGCTGGAAGCACCGGATCGATCGGCAGTTCATGGCCCGATTCCAGGCACGGGCGCCGATGGGGGCCTCCGGCGCCGACGCTGCGGGTGCCATCGCCTGCCGAGGCTGTGGCGCCAAGCTGGCCGCCAGTCCCCTGGCCGGAGCCCTCGCCCGGCTGGCCGGTGAGGAGCCCGGTGCCGGCGGCGTGAGCCCAGCGGCCGAGGACGCCGCCCTGGTGACGACCACCGCCGATGGCGAGCCGCTGCTGCAGAGCGTCGATGGGTTCCCGGCCCTGGTGGACGACCCCTGGCTGAATGGCCGCCTCACCGCCCTGCACGCCTGCAGCGACCTCTGGGCCAGCGGCGCCAGGGTGACCAGCGCCCAGGCACTTGTCACGGTGCCGGAAGCCGCTCCGGCGGTGCAGGAGGAGCTGTTGCTTCAGACCCTGGCGGGGGTACGGTCGGTGCTGGATCCCCTGGGGGCCCGGCTGATCGGCGGCCACACCCTGGAGGCGCGCGATGGAGCCGGCCTGGTCCTGGGGCTCACGGTGAACGGCCTGGTGCCCACTGATCAGCCCTGGCCCAAGGGGCCGCTGCAGCCCGGTGACGTGCTGCTGCTGACCAGGCCGATCGGCAGCGGGGTACTGTTCGCCGCCGCCATGGCGGGGGCAGCCCGGCCCGAGTGGGTGGACGCGGCTCTGGAGGTGATGCAGCGGAGCCAGGCGCCGCTCGTGGCGCTGCTGTCCGCCCACGGCTGCCGGGCCTGCACCGACATCACGGGCTTCGGGCTGCTGGGCCACCTCGGGGAGATGCTGGGCGGCCCGAACCCGGTGGCGGGCCGGGCCGGGTCTGGGCCTGCTCCCGCCGCCCAGGTCGAGCTGGCCGCCACCGCCATCCCGGCCCTGGCCGGAGCCCTGGAGCTGCTGGCCCAGGGACTGGCCAGCAGCTTGGCCCCCGCCAACGCGGCGGCCCTGGCGCTGCTGGAGCCCGAGGGCCCGATCCGCCTGGTGGGCCCGGCCAACGCCGCACGGCGGGCGCTGCTGGTGGATCCCCAGACCTGCGGCCCGCTGCTGGCGGCCCTGCCACAGCAGCAAGCGCCAGCCGCCCTCGCGGCAGTGCGGGACGCTGGCTTTGCGGAGGCGGCCGTGATCGGGCGGGTGCTGGCGGGCTGAGCTGGGGCACCCCTGGAACGCCACGGCCCCAGGAGAAACCAGGGGCCGACCGCAAGCAGCAGGCCCACGCCTAGGAGGCTGCTGAAAAACCAACCGATCCGCGGGAGAATGGCCCAACGGCACTGAACGGATGCGCGGCCAGCAGCAGCGGACCGGTCCCCTGTTCTCCTACGTCTCCACCGAGGAGCGGATCCCCAGGGCCCATCCCCTGCGGCAGGTGCGGCGGCTGGCGGATCAGGCGTT
>NZ_NQLA01000044.1 GCF_002252705.1 Vulcanococcus limneticus LL | reverse complement strand
CCCTGGGGATCCGCTCCTCGGTGGAGACGTAGGAGAACAGGGGACCGGTCCGCTCCTGCTGGCCGCGCATCCGTTCAGTGCCGTTGGGCCATTCTCCAGCGGCTCGACCGGTGTTTCAGCGGCCTCCTAGAGCAGTGATTCTGTTCGACACCAACGTGTTCTACGCCCTGATGCAGAAACGGCCGGATGGGGCCGTAGTGGATTGGTTGGATGAGCAGAGGCCTGAGGAGATCTGGCTGCCGAGTGTGGTGGTGTTTGAGTTGCGCTATGGCATCGCCATCCATCCAGATACAGGACGCTACAAGCGACTGCAGCAGAGCCTGGAGAAGCTGATGGAGGAGCTGATCCAGGAGCTCGTGGCGCCCTCTGTGAATGGCCTCGCCACGAACCAGGCGGCCCTGCTGGCCGCCCAGCGCAAGGCACAGGGCCGTCCCGTGGACCTACCTGCGCGACACCCTGACCACCGGCGTTACCTTGACCTGCGCGGCCCAGTTGGCCCCCCGCAAAACCCGTCAGTTCCAGGGCACCACCATCAGCCTGATCAATCCATTTAACCGATGAGCGGCCCGGACCTGGTCCGCGCACGCATCCCTTCCCGGCCAGGCCGGCAGCACACTATGAATCAGCCCTACCTGCGCGACGAGATCGCCCCACGACGCCAAGCCAGCCGGCTTCGGTCGCGCTGCTCAACGCACTGATCGCATTGATGGATCTGCATCACATTCACCCTGAGGATCCTGGGCCATCCTCGCCACCCCAACAAGCCCTGGCAGTCGTGGGGGGGGGGGTATAGCCCTGACGAAACTGGTCATCCATGCCCTCCATCGCTTCGTCAAGGCGGCGCCCAGACTGCTGAAGCAGCCTCCGGGTGAGACTGCCGAGCTGCTCGACCCCACTCAGATCTCCGACATCTCCAGTTCTGGCCCTGGCCCGGCATCGCAGTGACATCCTCGTGAGCCTAGGAATGAGCCCCGGGCGCCTCGCCCAGCCGAGAAAGGAGCATCGAATGAGAGAAGATTGAGAAAAGAGTGAGAGAATAATAATAGCAACCACAGAAGGTGGAGGAGGTCATGCGCAGGCCAATCTGACAGAGCGCTGAAGCTGCGGGCAGCGAGCGGCGGGGCTGCCATACATCTCAAGGTCCCGCAAGGCCTTTTCAAGCCCCATGGCGTTGCCAGGTCCTCACGAAAGACCCTGCCGATGCCGTGGCCGTGAGCCGAACAACTGCGTAAGTTGGGAAGGCACCTGGATTGCCCTCCATGAACGCCAAGACAAGAATTGAGCTCCTCCGCACGCTGCGGGCCCGCCAGAACAGGAACCTGATCGCCCAGGGCTTCACCCTCGTTGAGCTGATGATCGTGGTGGCGATCGTTGGCATCCTCTCGGCTGTTGCCCTTCCCCAATACCTCCGGGCCCGTGACGCCGCCCAGGCTGGTGCCAATGTCGGCGAGGCCGTGGGCATCGCCAAGGAATGTGCCGTCTTTGCCGCCTCGGATGTGGGTGGCCCTCCCACAGCCGCAGGCAATACGGCCGTTACTTGCGCCACAAGTGGTGGCACCGTCAGCACAGCCATCCCTACAGGCGTAGAGGGGGTCCGCTGCCTTAGCGCAACTTCTGCGAGTACTAGCAAAGCGGCAACACTCACCATTGGCTCTGGTGGGGCCCTGAGCTGCGGTTTCAGCTGAACGCTTCTTCAGCAGGATCCGTTGACCCAGGCGATGCAGCTCCCTGGGTCAACTCTTCAAGCAGAAGAGAACTGCCACACCGGGGTTATTCTCAATCAAAGAGGCTCAGATTATTCCAGCCGAAGGGAGTTTCAATGCAAACCTCAACCCCGTTACCGCAATGAATGCGAAGACAAGAATTGAGCTCCTCCGCACGCTGCGGGCCCGCCAGAACAGGAATCTGATCGCCCAGGGCTTCACCCTCGTTGAGCTGATGATCGTGGTGGCGATCGTTGGCATCCTCTCGGCTGTTGCCATTCCCCAATACCTCCGGGCCCGTGACGCCGCCCAGGCTGGTGCCAATGTCGGCGAGGCCGTGGGCATCGCCAAGGAATGTGCCGTCTTTGCCGCCTCGGATGTGGGTGGCCCTCCCACAGCCGCAGGCAATACGGCCGTTACTTGCGCCACAAGTGGTGGCACCGTCAGCACAGCCATCCCTACAGGCGTAGAGGGGGTCCGCTGCCTTAGCGCAACTTCTGCGAGTACTAGCAAAGCGGCAACACTCACCATTGGCTCTGGTGGGGCCCTGAGCTGCGGTTTCACCTGAGGAATAGTGAAACTGAGCACCTATCTGCAACAAGGCTCGACCATCACCCCTAGGCCATACCCTCAGAACGAGGATCTCTGCCGCACCCCGAGCATCGGAATCATAGAACGGTCGTTCCTGCTACAGCCGGCAAATGAGCTCTGTACCGCCTGGATGAGCAAGCCGCTGCATACGGCACCTAAGATACAGGCAAGACCACACGCCCGATTCCATGGATCCAGTAAACAATCCTGAGTCAGCAAGAGCCAGGTTCAAGGCTCTTGGTGACAACGCAGGAACTGACAAAACCACATACCACGGCTATCACCGCTTCTATCCGCCCCACCTAGAGCACCTAAGGCAGATCGAGGACCTTGGCATTCTTGAGATTGGCTACGGGGAGGGGAAAAGCCTCACCCTCTGGCTTGAATACTTTCCAAACGCTTTTGTCTACTGCATTGACCGTGATGTAGAGAGCCAAGGCGAGCGCCATCGTGTCATCAAAGCCGACCAAGCTGACCCTGACTCCGTAGATCGGGCCTGCAAGCTGATTCAGCATCCGATTCATCTGATCATTGACGACGGATCCCATCTACCATCTCACCAGACAACCAGCTTCTCAATGCTCTTTCCAAGCCTTCTGCAGGCTAATGGAATCTACATCGTCGAAGACATTGAAACCTCCTACTGGCTAACGGGAGAACTCTACGGCAATCAGACGCGCTACGGCCTGTCCTGCCCATGGTCAGCCATTGAGGCATTCAAGCTCATCGCCGACTACACCAACAGACAATGCCTGGCAGGATGCGACCTCAGCCTGCTGGAATACAGGATGGCCCTTGCGGGAATCACCCTAGAGGCAGCATCATCCGTATCATCAGTTTCCTTCTCACAGAATTGCATTATCGTCAGCAAGTCTACCGCCTCTGACGCCACCTACTGGCAAAGGCCCTACCTATACGAACCATTCACCCACCGGGATCCCTAGCTTGCAACAAGACTGGGAAAGCGAGCCAAAGGAAGAATCCAATAGCACACCCCGAGGACATGGCAACGGATCACTTGTGCCAGTTTGAGGACAGCCAGAGAGCCTAGTCAGGGCAATAGTCCGTATAAAGGCAAGGGGCCGGACTGACTAGAATAAGGCAACGCAAGAACCAGTTGACATGAATCCAGCCGCACGACTCGCTGAGCAGGGCCGCTACGAGGAAGCTATTCGTGCATACATCCAACTGGCACGATCAGAACCCAGCCGGCTGGCTGATCACTACGCCTCCATCGCCGGCTGTCTCTACCGGCTCAAACGGACGCCCTGGGCACAGCGCCTGGCGGAACATGCCCGAAGGATCTCGGAGCAGCCCCAGCCAGCCGCCCTGCTGGTGCTTGCGAACATCCTGTTTGACAACAAAGAGTTCACAGAGGCGGCCGATCTTTACCAGCAGCTGCTCGCAACGGATCTCTCGGCGCAAGCAGCTCTCTGCCTGACAGCCATCCAGAAGGTTGACCACAATAGCAACAATGCCAAAGACTACATGAAGGTTCTGCAAGCAAAGGAACAGCACAGCTTTCACGATCTTCTCTGCCTGGCAAAGCACGCGCTAGACAGGGACAACTCCGTAGGCGCGCTCAGATTCGCAGAGAAGGCCCTTACAATCAAGCCTGAGCATGCAGATGCCTGGGAGGCAGCCTATCAGGCTCTCATGAATCTCAAGCAGTATGTGGCAGCCAAAGAAACAGCCCTAAAGCTGATCAACCTGAGCTCACGACGCAGCAAGTGGCATGAATACCTTGGCCTTGCCTGCTATCAACTTCAGGACTTCACGGCAATGGCAGCAGCTTATGAGCAGGCCTTGGCACTGGACCCAAACAATCTCGTGCTCTACCTGAATGCCAGCAATCCATTCACAACCATCCCAGAATCGCCAGGCAGGCTCTTGCAGCTGGAGCAATCTATCCGCGTCTCCAGCCATGTCATCGCGCAGAAGCTCAACACGGGAGGATCATGGAAGCTCAGCACAAACACACTCCTGCCATCTGCTTTTTTTCTCTCCTATGCAGATATCAACCTAAAGCCTATCTACACTGCATACTACAGCTCTCTCGCCTCCACCCTTAGCCAGGTCCTGGAGTCCGCTCGCGAGGCACTTCCTCAATCAACGCCGACCGACTGCAGAGCAAGTTCTGCAATCACAACGACTTCAGAAGAACGCAGACATACAGGCAGAAACCTGATCAGGATCGGCTTTCTGTCCCGATACTTTTATGCCCATAGCAACACGCAGGCGTTTAAGGGGATTATCAAGTACCTCGATCGATCACAGTTTGAGGTGATCCTCATTCATCGGCACGACACGCAGAGAGACGCCCTTCAGGACCAGATCAATGCCACGGTTGACCAAGTTGTCTATCTGACTTCAGAACTGCAGACAAACTACTGTGATCTGAAAATCCTGGATCTAGACATTCTTTTCTTCACAGACCTTGGGATGAATCCCTTTGACTTTCTGCTTCCGGAGCTCAGAGCCTGCCCTATTCAAGTAACCGGCTGGGGCCTGCCCCACACAACAGGCTTAACTTCGATCAACTACTATCTATCCAGCCGCATTCTGGATTCACCCAGTTCCCAGGATGAGTTCAGCGAAGAACTGGTTCTTCTCGATGGCTTGCCCTGTTGCTTCTTGCGCGAAGATCTGCACTACAAGATTCGCCCAAGGGACTATTTTATGCTGCCCAGCGATCGGGTGTTACTTGGCTGCCTCCAGACCCTGCACAAGATCCACCCGGATTTTGACGAGATCCTAGAGGAAATCGCAGAGCTGGTCCCAGACGCCCTCTTTGTGTTTGCCACGAGCGACTCCGACACACAGACGCAAGCATTTCTCAACAGGCTCCAGAGGAGAGCCCCCCTGGCACACTCACGCACACTCTTCCTGGAGAGGTCGCAGACAGATGACTATCTGTCGATGTGCGACTGCATGGATCTTCTGCTTGATACCCCTTACTACGGAGGCGGCGTCACCTACTACATGAGTTACTACGTCGGCACCCCGATCGTGGCCTACCGCGGCGGGCGGCTGCGGGGAGCAACCGCAGAGGGCCTCTACACATTCACCGGTGTTCAGAACCCTCCCCTGGCAGGCTCACATGAAGAGTACGTCCAACTCGTGGCCGCCTTGGCAGCTGATCCAGAGCGGCGCCTGCAGCTCAAGCGCGAAATCGTGGAGAAGGCAGACATCCTCTATGACAATCAGACCTTCATTCGCGGCATGGAGCGCTTCTTCACGGGCCTCGTCGGTGCCAAGGCTCCCTAGGCCTGATCCCTGCCAGGATCTGCGACCATCCATCCAGGCGACAGGCAACCACTCAGCAGCCCGGATGGAGGGCCGACAGCAATGGCGTTGGCCATCATTTCAGGGTTCATACGCAGCAGCCATGGACCACTGACCTAGCGGCGATTAGCATGGAGCCAAAATCATACTTGCGATAGAGATGCACTGGAGCCATGGCTACTTCGCCTCCGAGACCTATCTCAGCGATTTCTACCGGGAGCTTTCCCCCAGCTGGCTCGACTTTGCTGCCCTGGTGAAGGGGCATCGACCACCTCGGGCCCAGGAAGGCACAGCTTTTCACTACCTGGAGCTTGGTAGTGGCATGGGCCTCGGGCTATGCCTGCTGGCGGCCTCGTTCCCGGAAGGGCAGTTTGTCGGCATTGACTTTCAACCCGATCACATCGCCCACAGCCAGTGGCTGGCGGGCCAGCTTGGCCTCTCCAACATCGCCTTCCTGGAGCTCGATTTTCTCGAGATCCAGCAAGACCTGTCATCGGGCCGCTTGCCCAGCGGTGATCAGGGGCCATTGCAGCCAGGCCGATTCCACTATGTGGTGGCCCATGGAATCCTCACCTGGGTAGCCGAGCCGATCCGGGAAGCCCTGCTCAGCATTGCCACCTCAATGCTGAAACAGGCTGGCTTATTTTACTGCTCCTACAATACATTTCCCGGCTGGCTTGCCAAAACAACCTTCCAGATGCTCACGCAGCTGGAGAGGCGGCATGAAGGCTCCACTGATCCGCTAAGGCCATTTCAGAATGCCCAGGAGAAGCTGGCCATCCTGCTGGGAAGCCCAGAATCGCCACTTCCCCTGGGCCTGGCGCTGCCGGGCCTGGGGATGGAGATCTCCTCCATCTCCAACGCATCCAAACCGGCCTATCTCTGCGGAGAGTATGCCAATGAGGGCTGGGCGCCGCTGTATGTAGCCGAGATGCATGAGCGCAGCCTCACCCACAAGCTCAGCCATGTCGCCACCGCCAGCCTGGCGGAACTCTTTCCCCAGCTGCTAGACGAACCCCGGCGGTCGCTGGTGCTACAGGAAGAGCATGCGATCCTCCGGGAGGCGCTGTTTGATCTGGCCATCAACCAGAGCTTCCGCCGTGACATCTTCACCAAGGGCAGGCTTCCCCTCCCGGAGAGTGAGCGCATGGCGCAGCTGGGCAACCAGCTCCTGTGTTCGATTCCATCCCCAGCACCCCAGGGTGAGGCAGGACCGAAGCCGGTGGCCACCAGCCTGGGCCTGCTGGAAGTGGATCCAGCCCTTGGCCAGGCCGTTGAGACCGCCATGGCAGCTGGCCCTGTAGCGATCGGATCCCTCGGCCTGGCGTTGGGGTGGGAATGCGATGCGCTGCTGCCTTCCCTGGCCCTGCTGCTGCAGGACAACAGGATCGGCCTGCACCGGGGTGCGGCGGCGGCGACCGCCGGTGAATCGAGCCTGCGGGTGAATGCGCGCCTGCTGGACCTGATGCAGCAGGGGCATGCCTACAGCTTCCTGGCCGCACCCACCATCGGATCGGCTCTGCATTGCAGCCCCCTCGATGCCCTGATCCTGGGAGCGATCAACCAGGGATTGGAGGCTCCGCTCATCGGGCAGGTGGTGCTGATGGGACTCACAGCCCTGGGCGGCACACTGCGGGATCACCAGGGGAAGCCCATTGAGGATGAACAGCTGGCGATGAACAGTCTGGGCGACTACATCCATACTTTTCAGGCAACTAGACTGCCGCAGCTGCATCAACTTGGCTGCCTTCCAAGCCTTGCCTGATGCAGCACTGGCTGCAATCCACGCTGGTCTGCATTCCTTCCAGCAGCGATCCATTCAGCCCTCCCGCCCCCCCAGCCACCCCTCCAGCCCCTCCCCCAGAAACGCCAGGCCCAGCACCAGCACGAACATCGCCACTCCAGGGAACAGCGCCGTCCACCAGATGCCGGTGGGCACCGCGGTGAGGGCCTGCTGCAGATCACTCCCCCACTCAGGGATGGTCTCGGGCAAGCCGAGACCGAGGAAACCCAGCCCCCCCAGCACCAGCACCGCATCGGCGGCGTTGAGGGTGAGCAGCACGGGCACCGAGGTGATCACATTGCGAAACAGATACTTGCGCAGGATCCACAGCGGGCCGGCGCCGAGGGAGCGGGCCGCCTCGATGAACAGCTCGGCCTTCACCTGGGCCGTCTGGTTGCGCACCACCCGGAAATACTGGGGCACGTACACCACGCACAGGGCGGCGGCGGCGTTGGGGATGCCGCGGCCCAGCAGGAAGGCCAGCACCACCGAAAGCAGCAGCACCGGCAGGGTGTAGAGGGTGTCCATCACCAGCACCAGGGCCCGATCCAGCCAGCCGCCCAGGTAGCCGCTCAGCATCCCCAGCGGCACGCCGATCGCCAGCGCCAGGGTGAGGGCCAGCAGCACCACCTGCAACGCCACGCCGCTGCCGGCCAGGGTGCGCACGCACACGTCGCGTCCCAGGCGATCGGTGCCGCACCAATGGGCGGGCGAAGGGGCGGCGTAGATCGGGTTCTCCAGGCCGGCATTGGCATCGGGCAGCAGGCCCGCCTGGATCAACGCCGGGATGGCCAGGGCCACCAGGCCGTAGACGAGCACGATCAGCAGGCCCCAGCGGGCCAGGCGGTGGGCCAGAGTGCCCTGGCGGCCGGGCCGCCAGGAACCCGGGGCGGCCCGCAGGGCCCGGAGCAGGGTGGAAGCCAATGGTGCAAGCCAGCGACAGCGCCTAGCTTGGGACCAAACGGCGCACCTGGCCGGGCCGCCCATTCACGCGCATCCCAAGCACCCACGTGGCAGGCGAGGCGGACACCCAGCAGCACCAGCGGAACAACTCCAGGCAGCACCAGCTCCTGATCGTCGACGACGATCCCGAGCTGCGTCGTTTCCTCGCCGGTGAGCTCGAGGCCGAGGGCTACGCCACCAGCGAGGCGGCCAACGGCCAGAACGCCCTGGTGAAGATCCGCGAGAGCCCCTGGGATCTGGTGATCCTGGATTGGACCCTGCCCGATTTCAGCGGCGTGGAGGTGTGCCGTCGCCTGCGCAGCAGCGGCGGCACTGTGCCGGTGCTGATGCTCACCGCCCGCGACGACGTGCGCGAGCGGGTGGAAGCCCTCGATTCCGGCGCCGACGACTTCATCACCAAGCCCTTCTCGATCGAGGAGCTGCTGGCGCGGGTGCGGGCCCGGCTGCGGCGCAGTGGGCTCAACAGCGCCACCGCCAGCGGTGAAACCCTCAGCCTCGCCGGGCTGGTGGTGAACACCGGCAGCCGTGAGGTGAGCCGCAACGGCGCCCCGATCCACCTCACCGTGCGCGAGTACGACCTGCTGCTCTGCCTGCTGCGCGAACCCAACCAGGTGCATGCGCGTGAGGCGATCCTCAAGACCGTGTGGGGCGAGAACCACTTCGGCGACGACAACCTGCTCGACGTGTATATCCGCTACCTGCGCAAGAAGGTGGAGCAGCCCGGCCAGCCCACCCTGATCCAGACCGTGCGCGGCGTGGGCTTCATGCTGAAGGAGGGTGCGGTGCGCTCCTGACGGGCAGCACCAGCTGGAAATCGGCACCGCCCCCCGGCGCCTCGGCCACCTCCACGGCGCCGCCCATCCGCTCCATCAGCAGCCGCACCACCGAGAGCCCCAGGCCGCTGCCGCTGCAGCCCTCCGCCGCGCTGCCGCGCACGAACCGCTCGAAGATCCGCTGCCGCTCCGGCTCCGGCACCCCCGGCCCCCGGTCGCGCACGTGCAGGCGCACGGCGCTGGTGCTGCCCGTGGCGAGCAGCTCGATCGGGCTGCCCGGCGGCGCGTACTTGAGGGCGTTCTCCACCAGGTTGGTGAGGCACTGCTGCAGCCGGTGCGGATCGCCGCACACCTCCGCCAGCTCCAGCTCCTCGCCATCGCAAGGGGGAAGCAGCCGCAGCCGGCCGCCGGCGTGCCCGGCCAGGCGCTCGTAGGCCTCCAGCAGCAGCTGCTCCGGATCCAGCGCCTGGCGTTGCAGCTCCAGGCGGCCGGCGTCGTCGCGGGCCAGGTCCAGCAGATCCGTGACCATCCGCGCCATCCGCTCCGCCTCCGACTGGATCAGCGCCAGCTGCCGCCGTGGCTCGCCGCTCACCACGCCCTGGCGCTGCAGGCTCTGGGCGTAGCCGTTGATCAGCGTGATCGGCGTGCGCAGCTCATGGGCCACTCCGTCTGCGAAGGCGCTCTGGCGGCTCCATGAGGCGGCCAGCCGGTCGAGCAGGGCGTTGAAGGCCTGGATGATCGGGCGCAGTTCGCGCGGCTGGTTGTGCAACGGCAGCCGCTCCGTGGCCAGGCTCTCGAACTCGATCCGCTCCAGCCGCGCCCCCAGCTGGTTGAGGGGCGCCAGGCCGCGATCGAGCACGGGGCGCAGCACCAGACCAGTGAGCAGCGTGGCCGAACCCGCCGCCGCCATCAGCAACAGGGCGTTGGTGCGCTCGTAGCGCTCCCGGCTGCCCACCGCCTCCAGCACCAGCAACCGGGCCTCGGCGCCGGCCGCGGGCAACGGCAGCGCGCTGAGCAGATAGCTCTCGCCGCCGATCCGCACAAGGCGGCCCCGCTCCTCAGGGCCGGTTTCACTGGCGAGTTCCGCCATCAGACCCCATAGCGTGCGGTCCGGCGGCAACGGGAACTCCGGCGCGAGGCGCGCCAGCGCCAGGGGCAGGCGACCGGGCCGCTCCAGCCACACCAGCAGCGTGGGGGGCAGGAGCAGCACCGGGCCGGAGCCGGCGCCAGCCAGCGCCGCCGCCGCGGGCAGCTGCTCGGCCAGGCGCGCCAGGGTCTGCAGGTGAGCCCCACGCCGCTCCCGCACCGCCAGCAGCGACTGGGTAGCGAACAGCGCCCCGTAGCCGCCCAGCACCGCCAGCAGGCTCGCACCCAGCAGCCACTGGCGGATGGAGGGCCGCGGGCGGGCCCGACGCAGCAGGGATCGCAGCGGCACTGGGCTCAACAGAACGCCGTACCTAGCATCGGGGTAGGAGACCGCCCCTGCCCGGGGCGGAGGCCATGGAAAAGCATCTTCTCCATCTGCTCAGCCAGCTGCACCGCAGTGGCCGCAGCCCGAAGGCGGGCTTCGCCATGGTGCTGGTGATCCTGATCGCCCTGGCGGTGCTGCTGGGCGGGGTGATGATGATTGCGCGGGTGAGTTTCGGGCAGCTGGGCTCCGCTTACCAGAGCCAGGGCCGTGAGGCGCGCGAAGCCGCCGAGATCGGCATGGCGCGAATCATCGCCGAGCTGAACCGGGAGCGCAACCGCCGTCTGCTGGTGAATGCCCCGATCCTCAACAGCGAAGACCGCACCTACATCGAGAGCTCCACCAACCAGGGCAAGCTGCGCTCGGTGTGCACCATGAGCCTGCCCAACCTGGCCAACACCTTCCCCAGCGCCAACCTCAAGGCCGAGCAGACGCTGGATACCGATCGCCGCTACCAGCTGATCTCGATCAGCCAGCCCGCCAGCTCCAGCCAGACGGAGGCCACCAGCCCCTACGCCAAGAAAGCCAACACGGCCACCAACCGCTTCGCGGTGACGATGGGCTACGACCCCAGCGGCGCCACCACACCGGCGGCCAACCCGCCGACCTCCGAGCCACCACTGGCGGGAGACCTGACCATCACGGTGCGGGGCACGGCCTATCGGAACGGCGTGCTGGTGGCCAGCAGCACCCTCACCCGCACCCTGGAGGTGGTGCCCAAGTGCTGCCGCGGCTCCCTGGGGGGCTACAGGGATGCCTTCGGCAACGACAGCGCCGCCTGCGCGAACACCCTGGGCTTCGGGCTGGTGGGCGGCGCCGCCGAGAACGACACGGGCGTGATCACCGTGCAGAGCACCTCCAGCGACATCGTGGATGGCTTCGGCAACAACATCGACTTTGTGTATTGCGTGGCCACCACCAACTGCAGCGCCAACATCAACACCAACGTAGGCACTCTGGTGAATGTGGTGCCCATCGACATGCCCGACGTGTTGGCCGCAGCCAACACCAACTGCGACAAGGCCGTGGTTGGCAACTCCCTGCCGGCCAGCTGCAATGTGTCGCTTGACGCCAACGCCTCCGATGGCTCGCTGGTGAGCGGCACCCTCACGCTCACCACGCCGGTGAGCAGCAGCTGGCCGGCCAACTTCAGGGCCGTGTGCAGCCCCAGCAACAGCACCCCTCCCCTCACCACGTGCAGCCTCAACAAGCTCGACTTCAGCAATCCCAACCGCACCCTCAAGATCGACAGCCGCGGCGGTCCGATCCGGCTGCACTTCCCCAACAGCCAATCGGGCAACACCAAGACCCTCAACCAGCGCAGCGGCGGCGGCTTCATGCACGTGAACAGCGCCAACAGCAGCGGGCTGCCCTCCAAGATCACCGACTTCACCCTGTTCGGCTGCCAGAGCTGCAGCCCCGAGCAGCTGGTGGACCTGGGCCAGGGCGGCGGCGAAGCCCTGCGCTTCTTCGCCTACTTCCCACAGGGCTCGATCGAGATCGGCGGCAGCTCAGGCTATGCGGGCGTGATCTGGACCAACAAGGTGAGGGCCAACGGCAACGTGCTGATGACCATCCCCGGCTCCGGCCTGGGCGATGTGCTCGACCTGATGGGGATCGGCGGCCCTACGCCGGCCGTGAATCCACCGCTGGTGGACTACATGCTGCGGGCCACCCGATCCCTGCAGTTCTTCTAGCCATGGCTACGCCCACCAGGCCAGCCGCGCCCGCCAGGCAGGCCCGGGGGTTCAGCCTGATCGAGATGATCCAGGCGGCGGCGATCCTGCTGATGGTGGCGGGGGCGGCTGCCACGGTGGTGATCCGCACCGGCACGATCACCCGCGCCACCCAGCAGCGCTACGCCCTGGAGGCGGCGGTGGATGCTGACGTGGCCGTGATCCAGCAGCTCAACGACCGCTACGCCTGCGCCAATGCCGCCGGCACCTGCGCCGTGGCCAACGGCCCGGTGGACCGCAACAGCTACTTCCCGCCCCGCAGCGGCGTGGACGACGACCACAACAACCTCGACGACGGCACCCAGGCCTTCGAGCTGAAGTGCCTGTCGCCCACCGCACTGGTGAGTCCGCTGGTGGCCGTGATCAACGGCCTGCCCGATCCCAACGGGCTCACCCGCAACGCCGCAGTGGACACCGTGCCGAGCAGTGGCACGGCCCTTGCCTACCATCGCTACACCGTGACCTACACCGCCACAGACAGTGGGGAAGTGATGCGCCAACTCACCCTGACCCCCACCACGGTGGCGTGGTGCCCGAGGGTGTGATGGGCCGTAGCCATTGGCGCCGGCATCCCACCGCCTTCACCCTCACCGAGCTGATGATCACGGTGACGGTGCTTGGCATCCTCAGCGCCATCGCCCTGCGGGTCACCGGGGTGGAGTGGCGGCGCGGGCGCGTGAACGCCGTGGCGGTGGAACTCACCGGCTGGCTGGAGGCGGTGCGGCGCGCCTCCCTCAAAGGGAATCCCTGCCAGGTGACGATCCACACCACCAGCTCCGCGCCCGCCGGCAGCACCGTGGCCAGCGCGGCGGTGGACCCGAGCGTGGCCAGCGAAGCCGCCATCGTGAACACCTGCCTCAACCAGGACCCACTGCAGATCACCTCGATCAGCAGCGGGAGCGACCGCTACGCCATCAGCGCCGATCCGACCGTCTTCACCTTCACGCCGCGCGGCACCGTGGTGGGGCTCAATCCCAGCACGGGCCTGGAGGTGCGCATCAGCCTGAACAACACGGCGCCGATGCGCTGCGTGCAGATCAGCTCACCCCTTGGCCTGATCCGGGTGGGCAACGATGAAGACGGCAGCGGCACCTGCACCTACCCGGGGGTGTTCTGATGCCGAGCCGTCGAACCCAGGCCGGCTTCACGCTGGTGGAGCTGCTGATTGCCATGGCCCTGGGCGGGCTGCTGATGGGCCTGGCCTCCTCGGTGATCACCAGCCATCTGCGCACCACCCAGAGGCAGGCCGAGCTGCAGCGCATGCGCGACCACTGGGGCCGCATCAACTTCTTTCTGGAAACGGAGATCCGCGAGGGCCAGAGCCTTGGGACCGAACAGGGCGAGGGGATCTGCGCCGACAAGAGCCGGGAGCTCACGATCACGGTGCCAAACCGGGCGGCACCGGGCAGCCCCGGCCGGATCGTGTATTACAACAACGGCGTGGACCTGTGGCGCTGCGGCCCTTCCGTGAATCGCGACGGCACGCTGGATTTCGCCAACCAATCGGACGGACTCCTGGTGGAGAACGCCAGCCTCTCGCTGCCGGCAGGCTTCACGGGGCCCACCGACACCACCACCTACACGGTGACGCTGCGCAGCTGGGACGGTGGCAGCCTGTTCACCTTCGAGGAGTCGAGCTCGGCGCGCACCTCGATCCGCAGCTTCTGAGGCCTCAACCAAAATCGGCGCGGTCGCAGCGGCTGAAGACGCGGATCGCATCCGGCTCCAGGGGCAGGCCGCCGCGCATCGGCTCCGGGATCAGGCGGTCGAGTTCGGCCAGTGCCTGCTCGTAGGCCTGACGGGCCGCCGCCACCTCCGGGGCCATCGGGTCGGGAGCGCCGGAACGTAGCAGCCAGGGGGCCAGGGCCCGCTGGCGCTGGCGCTCGGCCTCCTGCAGCTCCTGCTGGTGAAACAGGCAGAAGACATAGCGTTCCTCCGCCGTGGGAGGCGCGGGGCCCTGCGGCACCTCAGGCGGCGCCTGGCGCTGTTGCTGCTCCCGCTTCAGCTGGGCCAGGCGCTGGTCGATCGTAAGGAAACAGCGTTCCAGGGCCGCCTCGCGCCCCTTCGGCGCGGCGGTGGCATCCACCTCCTCCTGACAGGCCCGCAGGCCCTCGACAGACACCCGCAGGCGCTCAGGTGAGCGGGGCCCGGTGCAAGCGGCGATCAAACCACTGGCAAGCCACAGGGCCAGGAGATGGGTGATCGGTCGCGATCCCTCAGACCAGTTCACAGCGAAGGCAGGGCCACCCAGACGCCTGCGGAATGCCTGGAAAGTATGGAGCCGGAGCCCTTGGCGCCATGGGAAACGCGCAACCGCCGAAGGGGTTGCGGTGACTGGCGGATGGAAACCTGATGGGGTGCCGAGAGCCGGGAGCAGGCGTGACCCAGCAGACTCGCGACGCGATCAGCTGAGGCGACCGAGGAAGAGATCCGCCGGGTCGCTGCGGTAACGGGCACCGACGCCAGCCGGGAAGGGCGAGGCATAAACGGTCTGCCAGTTCTGCTGCCCTTGGCTGCGCTTGTCGCGTAAATCGCGCTTCTGCAGTTCCAGCAGGATCTTGTTCTGCAGTCCAGCCACATCGGCCTCAGAGCCAACATGCACAACGGACCGGATCAGCACCTGCCCAGAGTGGCCCCCTGTGTCACGGACCAGAACCAGGACGTACCTGGCTCGCACAAAGGCCCAGAAGCTCACCAGGATGCTGATCAGGCCAAGCGCACCAACCCTCAGCCCCAGCCCAGGCAGCTGCCAGACGACAACCACCACGGAAGCAAGCAACAACAGGCGCAGAAGAGAGGCCAGCCGGTTGGCCGCAACGCGTGACCCAACAACGCGACTGAGCAGGGAGACTGGCCAATGGAACAGAACATACGACAACGACGAAAAGATTCCCAATCCCTCAGCATAGACCGAACGGATCTCAGCCAAGGCAAAGTAACGAGCATGGCCACTTATTGCAATTCGGTTATTATCAAGCAGCAGCTCTGCCAACAGGCCCAACCCAATGACGCACCTTGATTCTAGGCCGAAAGCGCAATTGCACAACCACTGGTAGAACTGGTGTGGGTCAGTGGCGCTGCAGCGCTCGGGACCAGCGATGAATCTAGTTTCGCAGGACGAACCAGCCAGCCGCAAGCCATCGATGGGGCCAAGCCAGAGCGCAGATCAGAACTCTGTCATGCCCAGCGACAGGGCTCCAAGGGCCTCAAGCATCGGGAGCCCGTGCTGCTGCCAGACAGAGAGTGGCTCTCCAAGGCGCCGTCGCTGCTGGTTCACATGCTACAGAGCCTGCACCAATGAGAACAGGTAAAAACAGTGCGCAACCCATCCATGATCGCTTACCGAATCCAAGATCCAGCTGAGTGGGGCAGCCGACTCCGCCACAAGCGCCTGCACCTCCGTCACATCGCCCGCCCGCTCCGGGCGCCCTTCTCCACTATTGCCAGAGCACTCAGCCGTCTTGGCCAACAACAACGATTAAACTGCTGCCGTCCAAGTGGATGATGTCAACACCTTCACCAGCAACGCCTCCAATGATTGCCGTTCGGCGACCATCCAGCTGAACTTCAACGTGCCGAGCGGTACCGGCACCAATGCAGGAACCACGCCACTTGAACAGATAAGACTGATCACTGGGGTCGGGATGTACTCGTAGCAGGTGACCATGGCCTGGGATCACGGCTATTACTCCCACTCCACTTACGCCAATGGATTCTTCCGAGAGCTCACACCTGGCTGGCTGGATTTCTCCGCCCTGCTGAAAAGACATTGTCCTCCACGATCCCGCGATGGATAACCCTTTCGCTACCTCGAGCTCGGCTGTGGCATGGGCTTTGGCTTGGCTTTAGTCGCGGCACTCCACCCAGACGGAGAGTTCATCGGCGTTGATTTCAACCCTAACCACATCAGCCATGCCGTCGGCCTATGTCGACGGCTAAAGATCACCAACGTTCGCTTCCTCGAAGCCGATTTCGTGGCTCTTGCCCACGATCTCACACCACTTGGTCCGAGAGTCGCCAGCGAGGGCGGTGGCTTCCACTACGTGGTGGCCCATGGAATCGCAACATGGGCGCGGCAGCCTGTGCAAGAAGCCATGCTGAGCGTCGCAGCAGAGGCACTACGGCCTGCAGGATTGTTCTATTGCTCCTACAACAGCCAACCCGGGTGGCTTGGCCGAAGCGCATTCCAGAAACTCTACGCCTTGGAGCGAAGCCGCTCGGATCCCGCCACCCCACACCAGCCTTTTCTTCGCACGATCGAGCGTCTTCGGCCCCTCCTTGGCACGGCGGAGCAGCCCTCTCCCCTTGGGTATTCTCTTCCGTTACTGGCTGCCGATCTCGATTCGATCGATCTAAGCCACCTCGACTATCTCTGCGGCGAATATGCCAACGATGGCTGGCAGCCGCTCTACGTTGCCGACTTCCACCAACGCTGCCTCAATCATAAACTCGCACCGCTTGGCACGGCCACACTGCCCGAGGCCTTTGATAATCTCTTGGCGCCCTCGCTCCAGGGTCCGATCCTTGAAGAGAGAAATGCACTCATCCGCCAGACCCTGATTGACCTGGCCACGAACAAATCCTTCCGTCGTGATCTTTTCGTCAAAGGCCTAGATCCGTTGACGCTCCAGGACTGTGAACAACGGCTGGCGGGGTTGAAGTTTGTCGCCTACCAGCTCCCTTCCCTCGCGGATGCTGAGAAGGGGGGATTCACCTTCGCCACGGTGTTTGGAAAGGTTCAGGGGGACCCCGCAATCTATGGGCCCATCGCGCAGGCCTTGGCGGCTGGCCCGCGCACGATCGGACAGTTGCAGGAGCTCAGCGGCCAGCCAACTGCCGAGCTACTGATGATCCTTTCCCTGTTCCTGGATGCCGGCTGGATCAGCTTCGACCGGGGGGATATGGCGCGCAAAGCGACTACGACCGCTCGGGCCTGTAACCCAGTGCTGATGGAGCTGATCGCCGGCGGACGCCCCTATGGCCATCTTCTTCTTCCTCAGATCGGCACAGCTGGGCCAATTTCGCTTGTGGAAGTCTTGATTTATCGGGCCATGGCGGATAACCTTAAAGGAGTGATGCTGGCCACATGCGTGCTGATGGGTATTGAGCAGCTAGGAGTGCATCTGCTCGCGAATGACAACAAGCCCATTGACGATGCCGACAAGAAAATAGAACGAATAGAAGCGCTAGCTGCGGAGTTCAGCGCCCAGAAGCTTCCGATGCTCAGGCGTCTTGGATGCCTGCCAGCCCCTCAGCAGCGGTAATTCCAAGGACGGCACGCAGCTCTACGAACCTCCACCGGAAGGAGCAAGCACGTCCCCAGCACCATCCAGCACCACCCGGTTCTGCCAGGCCCCATCCAGGCTGAGGCGCCCGTCCAGTCCATGGGCCGGTCCGCAGCGCATCAGCACCGGCCCCCGCCAGATCGCCGAGGGGGCGGAGCCCAGGGTCCAGGTGATCGGGGGCCTGCCATCGGGCAGGCGCAGGTGCAGCAGTGGCGTGCGGCCCGCCAGCCCGCACACGGCCTCACCGGCCGCCGCCTCCGCTGCGGCGCCTTCGAGGGCCTCATCGGCCGCCTGCCGGTCGAGCTGCATCAACCGCCGGGCCCGCTGCGCAAACTCCCGCTGGCGCAGCTCATCCCCCCAGCGGCGCGACAGCGCCACGCTGCCCACCAGCGCCTGGGCCGCACCGGCCATCACCACCAGGCCCACCGAAAGGGCCACCAGCAGCTCCACCAGCGTGAAGCCGCCGCGGCAGCGCCGCCTCCAGGGCGCCATCAGCCCGCCTCCGGCCGGCAGGCCTCGCTGCTCAGGGCCGCCTCCGGGTCGGAGCCGTAGACGCCATGGCGCAGTACCCCCAGCGGCAGGGCCATCACCACGCAGCGCCGCAGCGCCACCCCCGGCGCCCACACCACCACCAGGCCGCCATCGAGCACCAGGCCCGTGGCCGTGAAGCGCCAGGCGGCCGGGCCGTTGTGGCGCCAGCGGGTCGCCGGCCCAGCCACGCCCGCCGCCACCGGGCCCAGGGCCGTGCGGCAGGGGTCCGCGGCGGCCTGCGGTGATTCCTGCCAGCCCCGCTCGTCCAGCGCCATCGCGCAGGGGATGCCCGTGCGCTCCGCTTCCGCCCGGGCCTTCTGTACCCCCTCCAGCACCAGCCGGGTGGTGGCCTCCACCGCCTGCTGGCCCAGGGCCTGGCTGCCGTGCACCCAGCCCAGGGCGCCGATCAGGCCCAGGATCGCGGCGGTGAGGAGGAGTTCGGCCTGGCAGAGGCCGGTGCAGCGGTGGCGGGTGTTGCTTGTGTCGCGGCGGCGGATCATGACGCGCCTCCCGCCGGACAGATCCCCAGCGCGGCGGTGGTCAGCAGCTGCTCGCGGCTCGCCGCCTGCCGCAGCGACGGGTCCAACGCCGCGGCCGCCTGCGGCGTGGGCTCCCAGCGCAGACGCAGCCCCTGGCCCTCGTGGCCCAGGGATGTGAGCACCACCGGCTCGGGGGTGGCCGCCGCCGCCCGCGCGGCCAGCAGCTCCAGCAACGCCGCCGGATCCGCGCAACTGGCGCTGGCGCCCTCCTGCGCCATCCGCTCGTGGCTGGCCTGCACCGCCTGATCGAGCTGCTGCATCACCCCATCGAGCTGCCGCTGGCTCACCAGCGTGTGGCCCAGGTTGGCCGTGAGCTGCAGCGAGCCCGTGCCCGCGATCGAGAGCACCGCCGTGCTCACCAGCACTTCCGCCAGGCTCATGCTCCCTCCAGGCGCAGGTTCACGATCGCGCCGCTGCTCGGATCGCGCCGGGCCCGGAAGCGGGCGGTGCGGGCACGGCCGCTGGCGTCGCGCAGTTCCAGGGTGAGCAGGGCGGCGCTGGCGGTGGGCTGCAAGGCCGTGAGGTGCAGGCTGCCCAGGGGGGTGGTGGCGGGCTGCGGCACGGGCCAGGCCGCCGCTGGCTGCGGCCAGCTCTGCAGCAGCGGCTGGTGCGTGGTCTGCAGCTGCTCCACCACCTGGCGGCCGGCACTGAGCAGCACGTCCTCCGCCTGGCGGCGCCGCAGCTCCGCCAGCTGCGCCTGCCGCCCGGCCAGCGCCATGCCCAGCAACGAACTGCTCGACACCACCATCACCAGCGCCGTGACCGTGGCCAGCGGGAGGGTGAAGCCGTTGGGGTGGGCCACTCGCAGCCTTCGCCGCAGGGGCTGGGGCTGGGGCTGGGGCTGGGGCCAGCCTCGAAGGGGCGCAGACCGTAGGGAACGCAGCACGGAACTGTCCGCAGCACGACCTCCCGAGGGTTCCCGCTCCGAGGCCCCTCGAACCGCCCGGGTGGAGGCCTCAGCGGGGCACGTTGGCCTGCAGGCAGGCCGGCAGGTACAGATACCAGGAGAGCAGCGACGTGCACTGGTCGGCACCCATGCAGCGCAGCTCGGCGCAGGTGTTCTGCACGCCGTCGAACCCTTCCATGCGGGCCAGACGGAAATCGGTGGGCAGGGCCGCCAGAATGCCCTCGGCCGAGAGCTCGCCATCGGCCGCCGCATCGGCCAGCAGCGCCGAACGCAGGGCCCGCAGCCGGTAGGTCCCCAGGGTGGCGAAGGGCATGTAGCTGCGGGTCTGGTTCAGCAGGAAGAGTTCGCCGCCCTCGGAATTGAGGAACTTCGACAGCTGCAGCACATCCACCGGATAGCGGCGGGTGAGGCCCAGGCGCAGCTCCTGGGGGGTCCAGCCGGAGCCGCGGATCAGGGCCTCCAGGCCCCGATCCTCAATCCGGCCCGTGGCCAGGAACTGGCGGAACTCCTCGCTGCCGGTGGTCCACACGCCGGAGTCGGTGCTCAGGCGCGCCGGCGCCCCGGCCCGGGCCGGGGCCAGCGGAGCCAGGGGCAGCAGCAGCGGCGCCATCAACAGGGCAGGCAGGAGCCTGGAAGCCAGCATCGACAACAGTCGCCTCAGCGGTGATTGCCCCCTTTTACTGGGTCGGCTCCTGCCCCGCCATCGGCGCCCGCCGGGGGGATCAGCCACTCCTGAAGGCTGCCCACGCCGGCATCGTCACGGCCGTAGGAACCAAACACGCCCACGGCTTCCAGCTCCGCATGGCCGGCCGCCTGGCGCTGGGCCCACTGGTGGGCCTGCTCAAGGACCTCGGCGGAGCTGGGCCAGCGCAGCACGGGCCCACTGGACGATGGCGGTGGCATGGAACAGGGCCTGTTCGCTCTGCAGTCTGCCGAAATGTTCCCCGGGGGTGCCTTCCGGGTAGCTGTCCGGATCGCGGGTGGGGATGTAGAAGCCATCCAGGAGACGCAGGCGATCGTCGAGCGCTTCCGGGGGAGGAGGGTTGAACGCGTCCCTCTCCGGCGGGACTGCCGCCCAGAGTCGCGTGAGGGCATGACCCCAGGCCTGTTGGCCCATGGCCAGGTTCAGAGCCTTCAAGGCCTTCTCAGTGGCCTGATGGGCAGCGAAACAGGCCCACTCATGCCGATCCGCCTGCATGGAGGCCTCGGCCTGATCGAGGTCCCGCAGGGCCTGATTCAGCCAGTCGGCGGAGCGTTCGGCCATGGGACCAGCCTGCCCGGCGCCAGGCCTGGGGCGAGGAATGGTATGTCGGGAAGCGTCCGTGCTCTAGCGCGCCGTCTTGGTCACCAAGGGGGGATAAAGGCACTGGCAGGAGCTGGAACAATGAGGGCAACCGCCCGCCGGCCACCATGAGCTGGGACCACGGCTACTTCTCCGGTACCGCCTACACCGCCGGCTTCTACCGGGAGTTGGCGCCCAACTGGATCGACTACGCCGCCTTGATCAAGGGTCACCGGCCGCCCCGCGGCGCCGAGGGGGACCCCTTCTCCTATCTGGAGCTGGGCTGCGGCATGGGCTACGGGCTCTGCCTGCTGGCAGCCCTCTATCCCGAGGGGCATTCACGGGGGTGGATTTCCAGCCGGATCACATCGCCCACGGCCGCTGGCTGGCTGCCGAGCTGGGGCTGGAGAACCTCCGCCTGCTGGAAGCTGATTTCCTGGCTCTTCAGAAAGACCCCACTCCCCTGCATCACGGCCTCGATGCCGAAGAAGGCTTTGCCTATGTGGTGGCCCACGGCATCGCCACCTGGGTGAGCGAGCCCATCCAGCAGGCCTTATTGGCGGTGGCCTCCGCCGCACTGATGCCGGGCGGCCTCTTCTACTGCTCCTACAACACCTACCCAGGCTGGCTGGGGATGTCGGCATTCCAGCAGCTTTTGCAACTGGAACGGCAGCGCCAGGATCCGTCCGCCGGCATCGAGCCATTCCAGCGGGCCAGTGCCTCCCTCACGGCGCTTCTGGGTGACCCCAAAGAGCCCCTTCCGCTGGGGGGCGCCCAGCCTGGGATCCGCACGATGCTTCAGGGCCTGGAGCACCAGGACAGCCACTACCTCACCGGGGAATACGCCAACGAGGGCTGGCAGCCCCTATACGTGGCCGAGCTGCACCGACGCGCCAGGGCCCACAAGCTCAGCTACTGCGCCACAACGACTCTCCCCGAGCTGATCGATACCCTGCTGCCGCCCGGCGTGCACGCCACCGTACTGGCCGAATCCAACCCCGATCTGCGCCACACCCTCACAGATCTGGCGACCAACAAGTCCTTTCGGCGCGACCTGTTCAGCAAGGGCCACCTTCCCCTCACCCGCCTGCAGAGAGATGAGCTGCTCGGCGCGCTGACCGTGCGGCTGCAGGAGGCACCCAGCCAGCAGAGCTATGTCTTCAACGCCAGTTTTGGCGAGGTGACGGCCCGTCAGGAGCTCTGCGCGGCAGTGGAGGAGGCCCTCGCCAGCGGCCCCCTTTCCCTGGCCGCCCTCAGAGACGCCGTGGCACAGCCCGTCGTTGAGGTGATCGAGGTGGTGACCCTGCTGTTGCACGGTCAACGGCTCGGGCTGGACCGGGGGCCAGCCAACGCGGCGGCTGAGGTCAGCTGCAGACCAGTGAATGCCCGTCTGCAGAGCCTGATCTTGCAGGGCTGTCCCTTCCAGGCCCTGCCGGCCCCAACCGTCGGCAGCGCCGTGGGCCTCAACCCGATTGAGGTGATGCTCAGCCAGGGCATGGCCGAGGGTCTGGAAGGGGACATGCTGGTGCTCTGTGTGCAAACTGCCCTTTCAGACCTCGGGGCGGACATTCGGGATCGTCAGCAGCAATTGATCACCGATCCCGCCGCGCAGATCCAAGGTCTGCAGGAGATGGCCGCAGAGTTCGCCAGCAGGCGCCTGCCATTCCTGCGGAAACTGGGCGTACTGGAAGCCGGCCCTACTCCTCCCGCTTCAGCACCGTCACGAATACCTCCTGGGACAGATCGAGCCAGTCGTCAGCCAGTCGGCGGAACCGTTCAGCCATAGGGGAAGCCTGCCCCGCCGCCGGAACCGGCTCAAACCTCCCAGATCGGGGCGAGATCCAACGCGAGGCCAGGGAACAACTCGCCGCCATCGAGAGTTGTGACGTCCTCGAGGCGTTCAGGATTGGGTTCGCTCGCGCGCCAGACCTCCACGGCCCGTTCTTCAGGCAGCAGCAACCACCCCAGCTGGACGCCATTGGCCCGGTAGGTGGCCATCTTCTTTCGCAGCGCGCTGAGGCCGCGGGGTCCCTCTGACGTGACCCCCTTTGTCGGTCCAGTCCTTATGAGAGTGGGTGGATGTGGTCATGCTGCAACTCCCTGTTGAGCTGCCTCCAGGGGCGTACGCCCC
>NZ_NQLA01000043.1 GCF_002252705.1 Vulcanococcus limneticus LL | reverse complement strand
TCCGAGAAACCGAGCTGCTTGCCGCCCATCAACCCAGTCCTTGCCTGTGATCACTGAGCCATTGTCGCGCGGATGGCCTGGGTTTTCCAGGGTCTCCCTAGAGGTTGTGCCCTGGTTATGCAGGTGCAATTAGGGAGTGCTATGGCGCAACGACTCGGGCCACACGTTGGCCAGCACCCCCAGGAAATCGGTGTAGAGCGTCTCGTTGCCAAAGCCACTGAGGTGATCGCCGTCGAAGAACAGCGGCTTGCCGTCCGCGAAGGCCTGGCAAGGACTTGAGGGGCAGAGGCGAGGGAAGGGATCCCAGATCACCAGATCGGGGTGGCGAACCCGCATGGCCAGGATCTCCGCCACGATCGGAGCCCTCAGTTTCTGCAGAACCTTCGGATCCGTTTGGAAGCCCGCCGCACAGATGGGATGGGACCGATTGAACCAATCGGAGCAGCGGAAGGGAGGTGTCTTGAACCAGGGCTTGGGAAGATCAATCAGCACATGCAGGCCCATGGCCTTGATGCGATCGATCAGCTCTTCTGTCTCCAGGCGACCTTGGCGGCGATACTCGGCTGCCGATGGGCTGGTGACGTCCTTGAGGAGGGATGCTTCGCTCTCAAGCTTGGTCCACTGATCTCTGAAACGCGGTACTCGGAGGGAGGCGAAAAAGACGAGATCCCCGGGCCTGGCCTCCTTTTTCAGATGTGCCAGGAACGTATCCTGCGCGGCTGTGCAGCCCTCAAGGTTGCGGAGGGGAACTCTCACCCTGCCAACGGGGCACTTGATATCCATGGAGATGGAGTAATCTAGGCCTGTCGAATGGCGAACGCGCGATAGCATTCCTTCGTAGGCACCAGCATGGGAGTTGCCTGCTACAAAGATCCTGCGGCCTTTCAGAATCTGTCTGGGGACCTCGCTGGATCCAGGCTGCGCGGTGCGTGGTGGTGGCGGCGACCACGCCGCCGATGGCGCCCAGACCTGTCGATCACGGGTTACGGACAGGGTGAGGGACGCCTGGTGGGCAAAGGCACTGGTGGTCCCCAGCAGACTGGCCCAGGCGGCTGCCATGCCCATGCCGATCTTGCTGAGGTTGGGGGCACGGCGAAGGAACGCACTGGTGCGTATCGGAGATTCCAGCCAGTAGTAGGAGGCCAGAGCCAGGCCCAGGGAAAGCCCCACGGCGGTCGCGAGGGTGACCGCGCTCCGCAGGCCAACAGTCCAGCGCATCAGCACGATCACAGGCCAATGCCAGAGATAGAGGGAGTAAGAGATCAGCCCCAGCTGGCGTGCTGTGGGGTGGGCGAGAATCTGGCTGAGCCAGCGAACCGGCCGACTCCCTCCACCGGTGACGTGAATCAGTGCCAGTGTGCCTGCAACGGGCAACAGGCCCATGGGCATGGGAATCTTGTCGGGTTGACAGGCCACGAAGCTCACTCCAATCAGTACGACGCCAAGGAGTGGAAGGGCCTGGTGTAACCAGCTCGAAGTTTGCGGAGGAGTGACCCTGTGCTGCGGCCTGCCCACATGCCATTGATAGAGCAGGGCACCGGCTGCCAGCTCCCAGAAGCGGCTCAGGAGGCTGTAGAAGCCACGATCCGGTGCGGTGCGGCACAGCCAGACGGCCGTAACCAGTGAAGCGATGAGCAGCGCCGGCAGCAGCAATGTCGTACAACGCCGAATCCAGATGTCCTTGGATCCTCTATGCCGCATCCAGAGGAGAAAGATGATCGGAAACAGCAGGTAAAATTGCTCTTCTACGCCCAGGGACCACGTGTGGGTGAAGGGGTTGAACTCGGCCCTGGGGGCAAAATATCCATCTGTCGTATTAATCAGGGCAATATTCGCGGCCCCAAAGATGGCCCACTGGCCCGTTATTGGAATTGATTCACTGAGCCAGGATTGGGGAATGAACAGTATTGTGAAGAAGGTGGTGACCAGCAGGCAGGCAAGCAGTGCCGGCAGGATCCTGAGGACTCTGCGCGCGTAGAAAGCGCCCAGATATCTGGCGGGTGAGTGATATTCGGCCGTCATCAGTGATTTGCTGACGACATAGCCTGAAATCACAAAAAATACATCAACTCCTACAAAGCCTCCCGGCAGCCAGTGGGAGTGCAGGTGGTTGATGAAGACAGCAAGTACAGCAGCGGCTCTCAGGCCGTCTATCTCTGGGATGTAGCCGTAAACGCCCCGCTTGGTGCTGCCTGGCTCCATCCAGCTGTGAGGCCAAGGAGGCGCCATTGTCGCACTGACGGCCCTGGTCAGGCGCTGTCTGCATCCTGGCCTTGCCGCTCATTCATTGTGCGTGCAATCCACTGATTCCCACCGCCGCGGGCCTGGGGCTGCGGGGCGCTGCCCTCAGGCCCCGGGTTCGGCCATGGGCAGCTGCAGCCAGGGGTGCCGGGCCTGGAGCAGGCGGCTCAGGCGTCGCACCTGCTGGTTGGTTCCCCTGGCCAGCATGGAGTCGCCATGGCAGTGGTACCGGGCCAGCCGCTGGGGGCAGAGCACGCCGTGGAAGCCGGCATCGATCAGCTGGCACCAGAAGTCGTAGTCCTCCCAGCCACCGGGGATGTGGGTGTAGCCGCCCACCTGCTCCCAGGCCTGGCGGCGTACCAGGGCCATGGCGTCGATCACGTTGTTGGCGAGGAAGTGATTGCGCTGCCAACTCAGGGGCTCGATCGCACTGCCGCGCCCGACCGCTGTTTCTTCGGTAACCACCTCCACCAGCGGGTGCACCACGGCGGCCGTTGCCGGTGCTGAGCGGGCCACCCGCAGGCATTGGGTCACCGCCTCGGGCAGCAGCGTGTTGTCGGCGTCGAGCACGAAGCACCAGGGTGACCGAGCGGCGGCGAAGGCCGTGTTGCGGGCGGCGGCCAGGCCCGCATTGCCCGGGTGGCGCAGCAGCAGGCTGCGGGTGAAGCGCTGGCCGTGGCGCTCCAGCCAGGCCAGCACGCGCCGCTCGCCGCCGTCGCTCGAGGCGTCGTCCACCACCACCAGCTCCAGGGCGACGAGGCTCTGCTGGCGCACGCTGTCGAGGGCGGCCTCGATGCGGTCGCCGTAGTTGTGCAGGCTGATGCAGACGGCGGCCTCGGCCAGGCCATCACCCTGCTCCCAGAGGCTCTCGGCGGCTGGGGTGGGCGTGTGGCAGGGCTCCGGTGCTGGATAGCCGGCCTGCCGCCAGGCCAGCTCCGCCTGCAGGGAGGGGATGCTGATCTCGCCGCGGAAGGTCTGGGGGGGAAGCCAGCCAGCCGGGGGGGCATCGGGTGGCCGCAGGAGGGTCCAGCCCCACAGGTCCAGCTCCTCGCGGCTGGGGTGCAGGCGCACCAGCTGCAAGCCGATGGTGTTGCAGGCCTGCAGCCAGGCCGCCAGCAGTCGCGCCTGTTCGGGGCCGTCCAGCCGCAGCCGATCGAAGCCGGGAAGTCCCCAGCAGGGAGGTTGGAGCTGGCGTTCCCAGTCTTCGCCGCCGCTACCGAGGCAGAGGAGCTGTCCACCTACCCCCGTGAGGCTTTCTGGTGCTGGCAGGCCCAGTTGCTGGCTGATGGCCTCCCCATCCCCGGGTTGGTCCAGCCAGCCATTCGTCTGGCCCGTGGTCAGCCGGCAGGCCCGCACTCCTAGGCGCCGCAGCAGACCCACCTGGGTGGGATCAGGGTCGAACACCAGCTCCAGCCGTGTCAGGCGCTCCAGCTGCCCCTGGGCGGTGCTCTGTTCCAGGGACTGGAGATGAAGCCCCAGCCAGCCTCGACGCTCCGGGCTGTCGGCGGCTGGGAGTTCCAGCGGCTCCAGGCCCTGGAGCAGCTGCCAGGTCCTGGGGTTCAGAGCCAGCGGCAGGTGTTGAAGCCAGGCCTGCAGCGGCCAGGACGTCCAGTCCCTTCCCCAGACCAGGATCCGGCCAGCGGCCGGTCTGTCGGTGGTCGTCGCTGCGCCGGGATCCGGCGGCGACTGCAGCAGGGGGAAGGCCGAGGCAGGGGCGGCCGCCAGGTAGGCCTGGTCGATGGCGGTGGGGCCGCTCCACTGGCACCAGTTCACCAGCTGGCTTCGACCCAGGGCCTGGTGCTGGCCGTGCAGTGCCAGAGCGGCCGCCCCCCAGGGATGGCTCGCGGGATCGGGGCCGGCGTCGTCCCCCGGTGCTCCGGCGACTGCACCGGCCCCCGGGCCGTGGCGCAGCGCCGCCAGGGGCAGGGCGATCGGAAGGGGTGCGCTGGCCAGCTCCGCCTCCAGGGCGCCGCGCTCCAGCTGGCCATCGGCCACGGCCAGCAGCTGGCGCTCCAGTCGCCGCAGGCGGGGATGGATCGGCACCAGTCGCCGCAGGCTGCGCAGGCTGCGGCGATGTTCGGGGCGCACCTGGGCCAGGGCGAGGCGGGTCTCCTCGGGGCTGGGGTCGGTGCCCCGGCAGAACCGCACCAGTTCTTGCAGCTGGCGTTCGGGGCCGCCCTGGCCCGAGCGCTCGAACCAACGGCCGTAGTGCAGGGGATGCAGGGGCAGGCCCTGGCTGTCGAGCAGGGCCTGCAGGGTGTGGCGCCACCAGAGCTGCTGGGCCCGCCAGGCGGTCATGCCGGCGCTCAGGCGGTCGCGGCGCAGCAGCGAGGTGGACACCTCCTTGGGATCCCGCAGGCAGAGCACCACCTTCAGGGGCAGGCCCAGGTCGTGCGCCACCCGCCGCCAGAGGGGCAGCAGCAGGCTGGTGCGGGGATCCTTGATCGCCCAGGGGCCGCTGTGGCGAGCCATCTCGCCGGCCAGCAACGCGTGCAGCTGCTCCACCGCCTGCTCACTGGCGGGGTGGTCGCGCCAGTTCAGCGGCAGGGGCAGCACGCCCTTCTGACTGGGCCACCAGCGGTCCAGGTCAAGCAGCAGCTGCTCCTGCAGGGCGGTGATGTCGCTGCGCTCGAAGTAGCCCTCAGGGTTGTGGTGATCCGCGCCGATCAGCTCACCCGGCATGGGAACCCCCACCTGGGGCAGCAGGGACCCCAGCAGCGAGGTGCCGCTGCGGTGCATCCCCACCACCAGGATCAGGGTCTGGGGCGTGCCGGCCATGCCGTGGGGGTGAGGCGAAGCCGCCCAGCCTACGGAAGCTGCCCGGGATGCTCCGCTGGGCCGTACACCTGCCGCTCCCAGGCACTCCAGCGCGGGTTCGCGGCGGCGATCCGCTCCAGGTCGGCGGCCGTGAAGCTGGGCGCCTGGCTCCCGGCGGGCCGGCTGTTCTCGCGTGGGAGCTGGCTGAAGGCGGCGGTCCCCGCCGGGAGCAGGGGCAGCAGGTTCCGGTTCAGATCCGTGGCCAGGTGTTCGAGCCGCAGGGCTGTGACCCGCGCATCCACCTCGAAGTACTGCAGCCACCAGTCGGCGGCCACCCAGGTGCCCCCCAGCCGCAGCGAGTAGCTGAGGCCGCTGCGCACTGGGGCAAAGTCGAGGTCGGGCAGGCCCATGTGGCGGCGCTTGTGCTGCCAGTCGCTCACCAGCCAGTCGGTCAGGCGGCGGGCGGTGATGAAGCGGCGGCGGCCGCCGGCCCTCCAGTCGCCCCGCCCCTCGCGCAGGGGTACCGAGTCGTGCTTGGCGGGCACGTCGTCGGGGTCCACGGCGATGTTCGGGATGGCGCGGTCCAGGAACAGGCGGTTCATCGAGGTGCCGCCGGTCTTGGGCAGGTGCAGCCAGAGGAAGGAATCGGCCACAATCATGGTTAAGCGGCCTCCAGGGCGAGGGGATCCGTGGCGAGGGGGTTCAGTTGCGAGGGGATCCGTTGCGAGGAGATCTCAGGCGAGGGGATCCTTGGCAGACGTACCCAGGGTTAGCCGAGTGTGGCCTGGTCGCGGGTGGTCCCCAGCACGTCAGCCGCTGACCCTGGCGGTAAGGTCTGGTCCCTGCGAGGGATGCACAGGGGTGCGGCTGCCTGCGTTCATTGGCCTCGGCACCCAGAAGGGCGGCACCACCAGCCTGCAGCGGCTGCTGGCCGACCATCCCGGCGTGTTCCTGCCGCCTGTGAAGGAGGTCCAGTTCTTCAGCCTGCACCACGGCCGTGGCGCGGAGTGGTACAGCCGGCACTACGCAGGGGCCAGCCCGCACCAGCTCTGCGGCGACATCACCCCCTACTACCTGTTCCACCCCGCCGTGCCCGAGCGGCTGCAGCGGGCACTGCCGCAGGCCCGGCTGGTGGTGCTGCTGCGGGATCCGGTGGAGCGGGCCCTCTCGGGGCTGTTCCACTCGATCCGGCTCGGCCTGGAGCCCCTGCCGCCGGAGCAGGCCCTGGCTGCCGAGGCCGGGCGCCTGGCCGGCGCTGAGGGCCAGCTGCTGGCGGGGCTTGCGGAGCACCACTCCCACCAGGTGCACAGCTACCTGAGCCGCAGCCGCTACGAGCAGCAGCTGGCCCGCTACGAGGCCCTGTTTCCCGCCGAGCAGCTGCTGATCCTGCGCAGTGAAGACTTCTTCAGCGACCCTGAGCCGCTCTGGCGGCAGCTGCTGGCCTTCCTGGAGCTGGATGCGGTGCCGCTGCCGGCCCAGCTGCCGGTGGAGAACGCCGGCCAGGGGGAGGCGCGTGGGGTGGATCCGGCCTTGCGGCAGTCCCTTCGTCAGCAGCTGGAACCCACGTACGCGGCGATGGCGCAGCGCTACGGCCTGGGCTGGCCCTGAGCTGGCCGTGCCCCAGAAAGGGCCCCAGGACGGGTCCGCGTAAGCTCCTTGAACCCTTGTGCGTCCCTGGATGAGCCCCCTGTTCGACGCACTGCGCCGGCGGCTGGGCTGGGATCCGAGCTTCGCAACGCTGGATCCCCATGGCCAGCGCGGCGTTCGGCTGCGGGGCCACCGGGAGTATGTGGGGGGCCACTGGGAGGAGATCGGCCAGCTCCAGTTCGACTTTCTGGTGGCCCGGGGCCTGCGGCCGGAGCACTACCTGCTGGATATCGCCTGCGGCGCCCTGCGGCTGGGGGTGAAGGCGATTCCCTACCTGGAGCCGGGTCACTACCTCGGCATCGAGAAGGAGCGCAGCCTGATCCGGGCGGGGCTGGAGCGGGAGCTGCCGCCGGGCCTCCGGCAGGAGAAGCGGCCCCGCCTCCTCCATGACGGCAATTTCCGCGTCTGGCGCCTGCGTCAGCCTGTGGATGTGGCGATCGCCCAGTCGCTGTTCACCCACCTGCCGCCGCGGCTGATCGGCCGCTGCCTGGCCCGCCTGCGGCCCTGGCTGCAGCCCGAGGGGGTGTTCTACGCCACGTTCCACGAGGTGGCCGAGGCGCGGCCCAACCCGGGGGCACCCCATGACCACGGCTACTTCGCCTACACCCGCGCCCAGATGGAGGCCTTCGGCCGCGAGCAGGGTTACGAGCCGGAGTACATCGGCGACTGGCACCATCCCCGCGGCCAGGTGATGGTGGCGTATCGGCCGGGACGATGAGTGCGTCTGTGCAGCCCAGCTTGAGCCGGCAGCTGGAGGCCTATCGCATTGCGATGTTCGAGGCCCATGGCGCCCTTGTGCTGAACAGTTTCCTGGAGCCCTGGGCCCAGCATCTGCCGGCCCTGGCCCAGCTGCCGGAGGTGCGCGGCCGCCTGGATCCGGCGGTGCTGGCCCTGATCGTGGACGACCGGCCCACGCCGCTGCTGCGCTTCACGGTGCTGAACACGCTGCTGATGGGCCGGCTGCGCTGGCGGCTCACGCTGGTGACGGCACCGGCCTCCCTGGAGCGCTGCCAGGCTCTCTTTGCCGGCCTGGAGGCCTGGGTGCAGGTGGTGGGGCTGCAGGTGGACGAGGCCGACACCTACAGCTGGCTGGCCTACAACACGTTGCTCAAGGACGCCGACTTCTGGGGCCTGTTTCAGGCCGCGCGCCTGCTGATCGTGCAGACCGATACGCTGTTGATCGAGCCGCCCGATCCGGTGGCCTTCGCCTATGGGTATGTGGGCTCCCCCTGGGCCAAAGGCCGATTCCTCTCCCGTTCTTTCCCCCGCTACGGGCCGGATCTGGAGCGCACCGCACCCCAGTGGGAAACCGTACGGCTCTGCGGCACCGTGCCTGAGGGGCTGGTGAACGGCAACGGCGGCCTCTCGATCCGCGACCCGCGCCTGATGCAGCGCATCTGCGAGCTGGAGGCCGGCGACTCCCCGCCCGAGGAACCGGAAGACATCTTCTTCGCCCGCCACCTGGCCCGCCACGTCGTCAACCCAGCTCCGCTGGCTGTGGTGGAGCGGTTCTCCTGCGAAACCGCCTACCAGCTCAGCGCTGGCGCTCATGCGGCCTGGCGCTACTTGGAGGCCGGCCAGGTGGCTGAGCTGTATGAGCGCCATCTGCAGCAGGTGCTGGCGCTCACGGTCGCCACGCTGGCCCTGCTGCCGAAGGCTTAGCGGTCGGCGCCGATGGCGCGGTTGCCCACCAGCGACATCAGCGCCAGCTGCCGCGGCAGGCAGCGCTCCAAGCTGTAGGAAGTCTGCACCGTCTGGCGTGCTTCGGTGCCGAGGCGCTGGGCCAGGGGGCGGTTGGCCAGCAGCTCGGCCACCGCGGCTGCCAGGTCGCCCGGCTTGAAGAAGTCCACCAGCAGGCCGTTGTGGCCGTGGCGGATCACCTCCTGCACCGGTGCGGTGGCCGAGCCCACCACGGCGCAGCCGCAGGCCATCGCCTCCAGCAGGCTCCAGCTCAACACGAAGGGATAGGTGAGATACACATGGGCCGCGCTGAGCTGGAACAGGTGGATGAACACTCGGTAATCGAGGCTGCCGGTGAAGTGCACGCGGGAGGGATCGAACTGGCCCTCGATTTCGGCCAGGAAGTGGTCTTTCCACTCGCCGTTGGGGCAGGGGGAGCCGTAGCTCACGCCGGTGGCTTCGCCCACGATCACCAGCCTGGCCTCGGGCGCCAGGCGCTGCAGCTCGGGGATGGAGCGGATCATCGTGTGGCAGCCGCGGTAGGGCTCGATGCGCCGGTTCACGAAGGTCACGATCGGATCGCCCTGGCGCAGGGTGGTGCCATCGGGCAGCTGCAATGGGGGCGCCTCTGGGTTGGGCTGGATCGCGGCGGTGTTCACGCCATCGTGGATCACGCTGATGCGGGGCTGCCAGATGGCGGGGAAGCTGCTGCGCTGGAAGGCCGTGGGCGTGATGCACCAGCTGCTGGCCTCCAGGCTGAGCGTGGGGTTCACGCCCTTGAGGCGAATCCGGGCCGCGGCCTGCCAGTCGGGCTGCGGCTGCAGTTCGGGATCAAAACAGGAATCAAAGCCCTGAAGCTGATAGAAGAATTCCTGGTAGGTGAGGATCGGCACATCAGGCCAGAGGTCACGCAGGAAGAGCATCTCGCCCCAGCCGGGGTGGCCGCAGATCAGATCGGGCTGAAAACCCTGAACTTTCAGACCATGGGCAGCGGCGGCACAGGCCTCGCCGCGAATCGCCTTGGTTTCGAGGTCCTGAACCCAGGGCTGGATCCCTGGGGTGGTGCCGCGCTGGATCGGGTATTGCACATACGCCACGCCATTGGGCAACGCCTTCCAGGCGGGCTCTATGCCCAGAGCCACCAGTTGGTGGCCACCCTGGGCCGCCAGGGCCAGCACGATGTGCTTGTATTGACCGGGAAAGTTCTGATGGATGAAGAGAATATTCAAGGCTGTGAAGAGTCTCTCGAAAGGATTAGCTCATTGTAGATGGAGGCTGGGTCTAGATTCCTGACCTCGTCAACCTTGTTGCCCCATTCGATGGTGTCTTCGCCGTCGTTCTCGGGCTGGCCAGTCGCCTCGGGCATGACTTTAGGTTCGGGATTTTGTGTAGCAGGTCCCTGGTTGGTGAAAGGCTCCGCAAAAAGCTCTGCAAGGAAGTGCTTGCAAAGGTCTTCAATGGTGGGATGCTCAAAAACTAGTGATTCGGTTAGGGTGATCCCCAGATTCTTCTCGATAAGCACCATGAGTTCAAGGGCCATCAGTGAGTCGAGGCCTAGATTGAATAGGGGTTCGCAGGGATCGATCTGGCTGGGCTCAGATATGCCCATTACCTTTGCCAGCTGCTGTTGAACCATGGCCTGAAGGGCCAATGGTCGTTCAGCTCCGGGGAGGTTGGCGAGTATGCCGACAAAGACTGGCTGTCCCGATGGGTCTTCTGATTCAGATTGGGCTGCGGTTGCCTGAGCTGCTCTGATCACTTCTAGGGGCGCGCCATTGCGATGTCCGAGCTGCTGGCTCAGGCGTTGCCAGTCCACATCGAGAATCCCAATGGATCCATAGGCACCTCGCTGGATAAGGTCGCCTAATGCCTGGAGAGCGAGATCAGGCTTCAAGAGCTCGATTCCCAGAAGCTGTAGTCGATCTCTCTGCCACTGCTCCAAAGTTCCCGCCATCCCAGCTCCCTGCCAGGGACCCCACTGCAGAGACATCCAGCCGGGACGGGCTTCGATTTCCATGGCTGAATCCAGGGCTGCATTGGCTGCCGTGTAGGCCGCCTGCCCAGGAGAGCCGAGTAGGGACGCCATCGATGAAAATTGTACAACTAACTCCGGATCTTGGTCCGATGCTTGAAGTGCAGCCTTGAGATTCTGCCAACCCTTCAACTTTGGCGCTATTGTATGTTCAAGGCGCTCAGGCGTCTGCTCGGGGAGTGCTGCGTCGTCGATGATGCCAGCGGCATGAAAAATGCCACGCAGTGGGCGCTCGATCGGCAGTGCCATCAGGGCCTTGACCAGTGGTGAACTGGCTTGGTCTGCCTGAGGGTCTTGCGTGGCAAGATTGATGGCCAATCGCGTATACCTTACTCCTCGCGCTGTCAATGCAGTGAGGATTTCTTCAGCCTCTGGACTGGGGGTATCGGCGGAACGCGAGATGAGCAGCAGTGACCGAGCACCTTGATCGGCTAGCCAAGGTAACAACTGCAAGCCGATGCCGCCAAAAGCCCCGGTCACAAGGTATGTGGCATCTTCTCTAATGGCCAGGCTTCCGATGTCAATGGTCTTCGTCATTCGATCCGGTTGGCGAATGACCACCTTGCCCACATGGCGTGCCTGAGCCATGAGGCGGAAGGCATCGACACTCTGCTCGATCGATAGCACTTGGAGCGGCAGGGGCTGATAAGCGCCTGTTCTGAAGTCCTCCATGATGGTGACCAGAAGATCTCGGACAAGCTGGGGCTGAGCAGCTGCCACTTCCAGGAGGTCAAACGGGAGGTAGCGGGCATCTGGACGCCTTTGTTGGGCCTGTTCCCGTGTCCAGATATCAATTTTTCCTAGTTCCACAAAGCGGCCACCTTCAGCCAACGTGGCGAAGCTGGCATCCACCCATTCCCCTTTGAGGCTGTTCAGCACAACGTCAACGCCTTGCCCGCCCGTGGCATTGCGGATCTTCTCGGCGAAGCTCAGGGAGCGTGAGTTGAAAACCTCGGCACATCCCTGTTCCAGTAGCAATGCCTTCTTTTCGCGGCTTGCCGTCGCGTAGACGCGTGCCCCCTTGCGTAGGGCAACCTGCACCGCTGCTTGGCCCACGCCGCCGGCTGCGGCGTGAATCAACACCGTTTCACCGGGCTGTAGGTCGGCCAATGTCTCCAGGCCATAGAGCGCAGTGAGAAAAGCTGTGCTTAGGCTGGCGCCTACCTCAGGGGTGATTTCTTCGGGTAGCGGTATACATAGCTCGGCTCGGCATAGGACATGGCTGGCAAGGCTGCCGACGGCGAGTGCTGCTAAAACCCGCTGTCCCAGCAGCATCGGATCCACGCCTTCGCCTACAGCGCTGACCGTTCCTACGCATTCCCCGCCGAAAGGCACTTGGGCTGCATCATCGAGCCCTAGCTCCCGGCTGTAGCTTCGCAGCAGTCCTAGGGCATTGAGGACATCGCGGAAATTGAGTCCTGTGGCCTCTACGTTCACCTCAACTTCGCCGGGTGCCGGCTTCTCCGATGGCCATGGCTGGGCCTGCAGACTTTCAAGCAGTCCAAACTCCTGTGTCACGATGCGGAAGCGGGCCGGAGGTAGCGGCTGAATACGGCGACGCCAGAGCTGCCGGCCATCGAAAGCCAGCATCGGTTCAGAGGCAGCCAGATCAGTGATCTGGCTCCAGGGAATGGCGAGACCGCCGGCTTTGGCTTCCGGTGGCAGGTGCAACGTGAACCACTGCCTCTTCGGTTGCTCCAGGGCGGCTGTGCGCGCGAAACCTGCCAGCGCCCCCTGCAGTTCTCCATCGCCTTCGAGCGCGAGCCAGATGGTTTTGTTCCCCTGTTGGCTCAGGGTCAGTAAGTTGGCCAGCTCGCTATTCAGTGATGCGACTTTGGGATCAGGCCAGATCAGCTCAACATCTGCGGGCGGGTGTTCCAGCGGCTGCTGGGCAACTGAGATGACACCAGGCACTCCGTCCGTGCAGGCCTGCCACTGCGTGCGCACCAGCCATGGCTGGTACGCGGGCACGCCGGGGTTCCTGTGTTGGCGTGCGGTGTGAAGGGGGAACAGCCAATCGAGTGCTTGGCGCGGCAGGCGGCGAAGGCGGAAACCTCGTATCCAGCCAATCGTCTCCTGGCCATCCCCCTCTGTCGTGGTGAGGAGCAGGTGTGCCTGAACAAAGGCCGGTTCCTCGCAGCTGGCCAGCTCAACCTGGCAGTGCAGCCGATCCGGCAGGGGCACGCGGGCGAGCCACAACGCTTCCAGGCCTACAGGCAGGAACAGCTGGCCTGCGGCCGCCGTCGGGTCTAGGGTTGCAGCCACTGCCTGGAAGCAGGCATCCAGCAATGCCCAGTCGCCTGCTCCCCGAGGACGCTGCAGCCGGACCCAGGCCTTTTGCTCATGCCGCCACAGCTCTTCGAGCCCCTGGAAACCCGGTCCGTAGTCCAGTCCGTAGGAGCTCAGGGCTGCGTAGAAGGGCCTCAGAGGCACGGTCTGTGCTCCCTCGGGACGCTCCACGGTGATGATCGGCCCATCCGTCGGGCCATGGCTGACGATGTTGGCATCGGAGGGGCTCCCTGGCAGGGATGCCTGGCCATGGCGCTGCCACGGCTCTGCCGGTCCGGCAGGGTTCTGTCCCTGAGTGATGGACGGCTGAACGTTCAGTGGCTGACTGTGGAATTCGATACTGTGCTCTCCCACGACGAGTTGCAGTTCGTAGGCACCTTTCTCGTGATCGCCAAGTCGTAGGGGGCGCTCCAGTTCCAGGTCTTGGAGAATCAGGGGACGATCAGCCTGGGCAAGGGCCTGCAGGGCCAGCGTGATAAATCCTGCGGCTGGAAAAACCACCTGGGAGCGGATGCAGTGGTCGGCGAGGTCAGCAGGAGCCTCAGCACTCAGCCAGGTGCGGTAGCGGCGCTCTTCTCCCCCGGGCAGGGGCACGGCGATGAGTTCACCGGCTGGGCACCAGTTGGTTGTCGGATTACTTGTTGGAGAGCGCTCGGGGCCGGCACCAGCTTGCGGACCCTTGATGTGATCCAGCCATACGCTGCTTCCTGCATCGCCTCGGCGGCCCCACCAGTAGCGCTGGCGCTGAAAGGGGTAGCCGGGCAAGCGGATGCGGCGGTGGGGGAAGGGGAGATGAAAACCCTTCCAGTCGATGGGATAACCCTGCCGATGCAGTCCCGCCAGGCTGGTGAGCAGGACCTGCCAATCGGACATGCCAGACCGTAGGCTCGGCCACCAGCTGAACTGGGGATCAGGCAGGCATTGCCGACCCATCCCGATCAGCGTGGGACGTGCTCCGAGCTCCAGGAAGGTGGTGATTCCCTGCGCTGCTGCCGTGGCGATGCCATTGGCAAAGCGCACGGGATTGAGGATGTGCTCACACCAGTAATCGGGCTGGGCAATCTCCGGTCCGGCCAGTTGTCCGGTGAGGTTGCTCACCAGCAGGCGAGTCGGTGGCTTGAATCGGATGCGGCTCAGCTGTTGTTCGAACTCGGCCAGCATCGGGGCCATGGCCGGCGAATGGAAAGCATGGGAGACGGCCAGTCGCGTGGTCCGCAGGCCTGTGCCTGCGGCGATCTTCTCCAAGGCCTCCATCAGCGGGCGAGGACCGGAGACCACGGTGTTGGCAGGGCCGTTCAGCGCGGCAAAGCTCAGCGCGTCCCCTCCTGGCAGCTGCGCGACCAGCTTCTCCACGTCCTGCTGGGAAGCCGGTAGGGCCAGCATGCCTCCATCGGAGGGCAGGGCCTGCATCAGACGACCCCGGGCGGCGATCAGCAGCAGGGCATCCTCCAGAGAGAACACACCGGCGAGGTGGGCGGCCACCACCTCGCCCACGCTGTGACCGAGCAGGAGATCGGGCTCGATGCCCCAGCTCAGCCAGAGCTGACTGAGGGCATAGCCCACCACAAACAGGGCCGGCTGTGTCAGGCCCGTCTGGTTGAGTCGTTGCGTGGCCTCTGCGGCGTCGCGGTCTGCAGGAAACAGCACGGTGGCGAGGGGCTGCTCCAGCAAGGGGTCGAGTACGGCCGTGCAGCGCTCGAATGCGTTCCGGAACACGGGATGCTGCTCATGCAACTCCTGGGCCATGCCCAGGGACTGGGAGCCCTGGCCGGTGAACAGGAAGGCGAGACGGCCGGGGTTGCGTGAGGCCTGGGCCATGGCCACCCCTGTTGGCAGCTGGGCGTCGGCAATCTCGCTGGCCTTGGCGGCATCCAGGATCTCGGCGGTGTCCTGCAGCTGGGAGATCAATGTGCTGCGATCTCCTGCCAGGCAGGTGAGCCGCTGCACCAGCTGGCTGCGGCATTGGTTGGCCGTGGCGCACACATCGGCCAGATCCAGATGGGGGTGGGTCTGCAGGTGCTCGGCCAGCTGGCGTGCCTGGGCCTGCAGCGCTACCGGTGTGCGGGCCGACAGGGTGAGCAGTTGCAACGGCAACTGGCGGCCGTACCGGGGTTTGGGTGCTGGCCTGGGGGGCTCTCCCAGCACCACATGGGCATTGGTGCCACCGAAGCCGAAGGAACTCACTCCCACCACGGCCGGAGCCTCCACCTCGGGGAAGGGTTCCAGCCGCGTCTGCACCTGCAGCTTGAGTCCCTGGAAATCGATCGAGGGATTGGGGGTGCGGAAGTGCAGGCTCGGTGGTAGCTGGCGGTGCTGCACGCACAGGGTGGCCTTGATCAGGCCTGTGATGCCGGCTGCCGTCTCAGAGTGGCCCAGGTTGGTTTTCACGGACCCCACCCGGCAGGGCCGGCTCTCCTCGCGGCCCTCGCCCAGGACGGTGCCGAGGGCCCGGAGCTCAATCGGATCGCCCTGGCGCGTGCCTGTGCCGTGGGCCTCCACATACTGGGTGGCGGCAGGGGCAATGCCGGCCCGCGCGAAGGCGGCCCGGACGCAGGCCACCTGGGCCCGGAGGTTGGGCGCCACCATGCCGTTGCTGCGTCCATCCGAATTCATGGCACTGCCGTGGATCAGGGCGTAGACGGCATCGCCATCGGCCTCGGCGCGGCTGAGGGGCTTGAGCATTACGGCACCGGCTCCCTCAGAGCGCACGTAGCCGTTGGCCGCTGCATCAAAGCTCTTGCAGCGCCCGTCGGGGGCGAGGAGACCTGCCTTGCAGAAGATGCCCTGGATGGCAGGCTGAATCAGGGCCTGCACGCCACCGGCGAGGGCTGCACTGCATTCGCCCCTCCAGAGACTCTCGCAGGCCAGATGCACGGCCACCAGCGAGCTGGAACAGGCCGTGTCTACCGTGAAGCTGGGTCCTTTGAAATCGAAAAAATAGGAGAGTCGGTTGGCTGCGATGCAACCAGTGTTGCCCGGAAGGACAAATGGTTCGTTGTCTGGAATCGCGAAGTCCTCCTCCGATATCCAGAGCAGGGAGCTGTAGTCACTGCTGGAGATGCCCATGAACACGCCCACCTGCTGACCGCGGATTCCATCAAGGGGCTGACCGGCGTCTTCAAGCGTCTGCCAGGCCACCTCCATGAGCAGCCGCTGTTGCGGATCCATGCACACCGCTTCACGCGGCGTGATGCCAAAGAATGACGGGTCGAACTGGTCGATGCCGTCGATGAAACCGCCCTGGCTCACGTGCAGGCGTAGAGGAGCCTGGGGGTCGGGATCGAAGTGCTTTGTGAGATCCCAGCGTTCGGGCGGCACTTCTGTAATGGCATCACGCCCTTCCCGCAGGAGATCCCAGAAGCTTTCGGCGTCCTTGACACCTCCAGGCAGACGGCAACCGACGCCGATGATCGCAATCGGTTCGGGGGATGCCAAAGGGTGTACTCCCGTCATTCGGTCCCGAGATAGATCATCTGAAGTCGCCGGCGATTTTCTAGCAGAACCCGATCAAAGGGGCCCAAGGTGCGGGCACAGAGATCGGGGTTGAGGTCCGCCAGCTGGGCCAGCGCCTTCACGTCCAGCCTGAGCTCGTAGGCCATGATCGCCCGGGCAATCGGCGCCGCCAGCCAGCCGTGCAGGGGTCCCGGCAACACCCGAGGGGTATAGAGCAAGGTGGTGAGCTGGGTGGTGGTGTCGCTGAGCGGCAGGAAAAACACCACCACCCGCAGCCGGAAGCGGCGTCGGCGCCAGCCCCCACGGCCCTGGGTCTGCCAGGTCTGCTCGAACACCGTGAGCGGTGGATCAAAGCGGGTGGTCCAGTCGTTGGCGAAGTGATCGTGGGGGCGGATGTCGATGAAGGCATCGAACAGCCGGGGGAAGGCTTTCTGGGGGCCGCTGTTCCACACCCTGGTGGCTGGCCGGCTCCAGCTCCAGGCGCAGCGTCACCGCCGCTGGATCACGGAAACCGAACACCTGGTGGATCGTGGTGGTGTGCTCGGTCTCTGTGAAGTTGTCGAGGGTGACCTCGAGCGGTGCCGCCACGGTGTGCAGGGTAAGGCCCGCTGGCAGCAGGTCTCCCCGTGGCCAGCTGGGCAGGGGCGGGGCCTCATGGGGCTGTTCGCTCTTCCCAGGCCGACGCACCCAGATCAGGCCATCGGCCTCGCGCACCTGAAAGGCCTGCTGCTGCAGGGCGACGGCCGGCATCAACGGGCAGCTGATCGACCCATCCGCAGCGAAACGCCAGCCGTGATAAGCACACAGCAACTGCTCTCCCCGCACCGTGCCAGCGGCCAGGGACATGCGCCGATGGGGGCACACCTCCGCCAGGGCGGCGGCCTGGCCGGAGGCCGTGCGGAACAGCACCAGCGCTTGTCCGCAGAGCAGCTGTCGCCTGGGCCTGCGGCCGAGCCGCCGGCTGGGCAGCAGTGGATGCCAGTGACGCAGACCGGAGCGATAGCGGCAGGCGGCGTCAGCCATGGGCCAGCAGATCCGCCAGGAACGTGCGGCTGTAGGGCTCCAGCAGCGCGTCGAAGCCGGGGCAGCTCACCCCCAGGGCCTCCAGGCGCAAGCGGCTGCGCTCGCAAAGGGGCCGTGCCCTGACACCAGGCTGCTGGAACTGGAGATAGGTGAGCTGCTCGGGCCCCCAGCGATGGGTGAAGAAGGGCTGCAGGGGGTAGAGCGGGTTGGAGGGCTGCTGGGCCAGGGCTCGAAGCCAGCCCTCGAGCGGCATCGCTTCCAGGGGTGCCCCCCGCGCGATCAACCCCGCCAGCAGATCCGCCCACAGCAGCGGCCGGGGATGGTGCAGGTGCACCACATCCGCCGCTCCAGCGGCGCTGGGGGGTGACCAGGCCAGGGCACCGACCGCGGCGGTCACGTAGTCGACCGGCACCAGATCGAGCTCCATGTCCAGGTCCGGTGCCCGGCCCAAAGCCAGACAACCGCGCACGAGACGGTGCAGAAAATCCTGTTCATGCCAGGCCCCACTGCGGGAGTGGCCGGCGATCAGGGGCGGCCGATACAGGCGCACGGGCAGACCCGCTTGGGCCGCGTGCCACACCAGCCGCTCGCTCACCCATTTGGTCTGGGAATAGCCGAGATGGATGCCGCGCCATTCCTCCAGATCCTGGCTTTCATCCAGGTTCTGGCCCCGGTAGGCCGCCGCCTCGTACACGGCGGTGCTGGAGATGAACTCCAGGGGCATGGCGGGGCGGCCCTCCGCCAGGGGGGCACAGACCAACCTCAGCAGCTCGCGGGTGCCGCCCACATTGGCGCTGCGCAGCTGGCCATAGGGCGCCACGTAGCTGAGCTGGGCGCCGCTGTGCAGGACCCCAGCCAGCCGGCGGGCCAGCCCATCCCAGCTGGCGCCATCGAGGCCGAGGCGGGGCGCCGCCAGATCGCCCGGCACCCCCACAAGCCGGCTGGCCCAGGCCTCCCGCCAGAGGCCGTAGTGCTCCAGGTTGGCCCGCACCCGTGCATTGGCCGCTTCCCCCCCGTCGGCACGCACCAGGCAGTGGAAGTCCATGGACGGATGGCGCTGCAGCTGGTCGGCCAGCAGGAAGGCCCCCAGGAATCCCGTGGCCCCGGTGACCAACACCGCCTCAGCGGGGCCGGATGGGGTGTGCGCAGGAGCGGCGGCCAAGCAGGCCTTCAGGTCGGCGGGAAGCTCGGCCTCTACGCCGAGATCCAGGGGCGGAGCCTCAGCGGCGGCGGCGGGGTGCTGCAGAAGGACCAGCAGGTGGGACGCCAGGCTGGCGAGGGTGGGGTTCCCGGCCAGGGCTCCCAGCCCCAGGCTCACGCCCAGGGAGCCCTGCACGGCCGTGGCCAGCTCCACGGCCATCAGCGAGTCGAGCCCCAGGGTGTCGAGGCTGGTGCTGGCATCGAGCTCCTGCGCCGCAAAGCCCCCGAGTTCCGCGAGCAGCTCCGCCAGGGTTTGCTCCACCAAGCGCTGGGCGTCGGCGGGAGCCAGCCCCTGCAACGCCGCCGCCATGGCCTGCAACGGCGCCGCCAACCGGTGCGACTCCTCCGGGGCCTCCAGCCGGGCCAGCACCACGCGCCCACCCCGGGGGAGCCAGGTCCCCAGCAGGCCCAAGGCCTCCTGGGGCGTGATCCGCTCCACCCCTGCGGGGGCCTGGGCAGCCATGCCCTCACCGGCCCAGGGGCCCCAGTTGATCGCCAGGCCGGCAAGCCCCTGGGCACGGCGCTGGAAGATCAAGCCATCCAGGAAACCATTGGCGGCGCCGTAGGGCACCTGGCCGGGGGAGCCGATCGCCGCGGCCAGGGAGGAATACACCACAAAGAAGGCTGGATCGAGGCGCCGGCTGCAGCGATCGAGATGCAGCCCCCCCAGCACCTTGGGGGCGGCCACGGCGGCAGAGCGCCCAGGGGTCTGGTTGCTGAGCAGTCCGTCATCGAGCACCCCGGCGGCATGGATGATCCCGGCCAGGGGCCGTCCTGCCGCCACCAGGCGATCGAAGAGCGCATCCACCTGGCCCCCGTCGCTCACATCCAGCAGCTCCAGCTCCACGCCGGCCCCGGCCTGCTCCAGGGCCGCGATCGCCTGGCGCTGGAGCAGGCCGGGAGGACGGCGCGCCACCAGGGTGAAGTGGTGACAGCCCAGGCGCTGCAGTTCCCGGGCGGTCGCCAGGCCCAACGCCCCCAGGCCACCGGTGATCAGGGTGGTACCGGTGGCTGGCAGGACTGGTGGGGCCTGCCGCCCGGCGCCGCGCTCCGCCGAGATCGCCACCACCTGGGCCTGCTCCAGCCCCCCCGCAATGCCGCTGCGCCACTCCCCACCGCCGCCCATCCCGACCTGGCGGGCCAGCAGGGGCTCCAGCCCCTCTCCCTGGGGGCCGCACCAGAGCAGGCCACCGGCCTGGGCCCCCGCCTCCCGGGCCCAGCCACGGGCCAGGGCCGCCAAGGCCTCGCCGATGGCTGTCTGCTCCCCCGTCAGGGCCCAGTGCACGCATCCCAGCTGCCCCGCCCGGTCCGTGAGCCCCTGCAGCAGGGGCAGCCAGGCGTCCCAGAAAGCGTGGTCGAGGAGGGAGTCAGCGGGTGTCTGCAGACCAGCCGCCAGCAGCACGTTGGGGCGATCCTGGGCCTCATCCAGCCGGCGGTCCAGGTCAGCGAGGCTTGGACAGTGCAGCACCGGCCCCTCGAGGGCGATCGCCAACCGATTCACCAGCTGCTCTGATCCGGCGAGCACCAGCAGGCGGCCAACGGGTCCCGCGCTGAGGTCAGATCCCAAGGGCCGCCACTGCCGCTCGTGCTCCAGGGCCGGCCCCGGATCCAGCGCCTGGGGTTGTTCGTCAGGCCAGCAGCGCACCCGGTCGAAGGGCGTGGTGGGGAGCACCTGTCGGGGCCACAGCCCCTGGGGAGCCAGGGGTGCCCAGTCGATCGCGTGGCCCTCGAGCCAGAGCTGCACCAGCTGGTCGGGGTGGGGTTCAGCCAGGGGGAGGCAGCGGCCATAGCCATGGTCCTGCAGCTCCCCGGCCGCCGTCGGCCCGGCCGGGATCCAGCGCAGCTGGGGCGGATCCCCTGTCAAGGCATGGGCCAGGGCCTCGCAGCCTGGGGGAACCACCAGGGCCGAGGGCGAGAGGCCGAAGCCCTGCCAGTGCCGCCAGTGCTCCTCGTGGCTGTGGGGGGTGAGTTCCAGGGCCAGCCGGGGGACCTGGCCAGCCGCCTGGCGGATGCTGGGCCCCCGCTGCAGAGCCTCAAGGGCCGCGGCCGCTGAGCAGGCCGGCAGCGCCAGGCGCCAGCGCAGGTGGGCGCGTGCCAGTCGGCTGGTGGCACAGATCGCCGGCCAGGCCTGTGGCGGTTGCTCTGGCAACCACAGCTGCCAGCGGCTCACCAGCTGCAGCAGCGCGGCCTCACTGCCGGCGCTGAGCAGCAGCCAGTCCTGCTGGGCCAGGGGGGCTGCCGCCTGGGGGGCTGGCAGGGTGGCATCCACCGGGGCCTGCTCCACCAGCACGTGGGCGTTGGTGCCGCTGAAGCCGAAGGAACTCACCGCGGCCCGCCGGGGTTCCTGGCTGGGGGGCCAGGGCTCCGCCTGGGTGGGAATCTGCAGGGACCAGGCCTGCCAGTTGAACTGGGCGGTGGGCTGGCGCAGATGCAGATGGGGCGGGATCCAGCCGTGCTGCACCATCAACACGGCCTTGATCAGGCCGGCGATGCCGGCGGCCCCCTCCAAGTGGCCGAGGTTCGTCTTCACGGAGCCCAGCCGCAGGGGCTCGCGGCGCTCCGGCCGGCCGTAGATGGGGGCCAGGGCCCTGAGCTCGATCGGGTCCCCCAGGGGAGTGCCGGTGCCATGGGCTTCCAGCACGTCGATCTGGCCGCCCTTCAGCTGGGCCTGCTGCAGGGTTCGTGCGAGCAGGGCCGCCTGGGCCTCGCCATTCGGCACCGTGAGACCGGCGCTGGCACCGTCCTGGTTGACGCCACTGCCCCGCAGCACCGCCAGCACTGGATCACCGGCGGCGAGCGCATCTGCCAGCCGCTTGAGCACCACAACGCCGCAGCCCTCGCCCCGCACATAGCCGTCGGCGGCGGCATCGAAGGTCTTGCAATGGCCATCGGGGGCCAGCATGCCGCTGTGCGCGAAACAGACACTGTTCACAGGCGACAACAGCAGGCTCACGCCGCCGGCGAGGGCCAGGTCGGTGCTGCGGTCCCGCAGGCTGCGACAGGCCAGGTCCACCGCCACCAGGGATGACGAGCAGGCCGTATCCACCGCCATCGCCGGCCCCTGCAGGCCCAGGGTGTGGGCCAGGCGACCGGGCGCCATGGCAAAACTGTTGCCGGTGGCGAAATACATGTCGAGGGCCTGATCGGGCAGGCCGGCTCGCAGCTGACGCCAGGCGTAATCCGTGGTGCAGAGCCCCAGATACACGCCGGCGGCCAGGCCACGCAGTGCCTTGTCGCCCAGCGCCGCCCGCTCCAGCGCCTCCTGGGCCACCTCCAGCAGCAGCCTGTGCTGGGGGTCGATGGCCTGGGCCTCCCGGGGGGAGATGCTGAAGCGAGCGGGATCGAACTGGTCCACCCCCTCCAGAAAGGCGCCATGGCGGCAGTGGATCTTGCCGGGGGTGCCCGGGCTGGCGACGTAGTAGTGGTCCAGCGACCAGCGACTTGGAGGCACCTCGCCGATCGACTCAAGTCCTGCGAGCAGAAACTCCCAGAAGTCTTCCGGAGACTCCAGATTGGCCTGACCAGAACCGGAGGGAAGGCGCAGGCCCATGCCCACAACCGCGATCGGTTCAGCTCCGAGAAGCCGGCGCTCATCGTCAGCGCGCCGTGCCAACAGGGCCAACTGCAGGGCTGTCAGAGCCTCAGTCATGGCCACAATCAGAAATCATGCCAGCCCAGGGCTGGAATTCGACGGAAAAAGCCAGCCTAAGACATCGTAGCCCATGGACCAGATTTCGGCGCTATTGTGATTACAGAGATCTTTGGTCGCGTCCTGTCTCTGAACGATCTCCGATGGGTTGGTAGTTGGTCATTCGAATGTTCCAGGGACCGCTGATTTCGTAGTCAATGCCACGCCAACGTACCGTGCGCAGTCTGATTGAGCGCAGCAAGGCGATGGCGTAGGTGAACTGCGTGACAGGCACGAGCCAAAGGAGCTTCCACAGCTGGTGCCATTTGATCCAGTCTGCACGATCTCCGCGATAGCGATTGATGCGATGCACTGCAAATTCGAGCAGAAACAAAAGGGTGAAAAGACCGATCTGATAAATGATAAGACCCGACAGGCTCCACCCTAGAGACACCATGTTTCTGGCGGCAGCTGATGTGGCTATCAGTGCGAGCGCAGCAGCTGGAGCAACGGTTGTCAACGCCCCATGGGTCAAGACAACTGGCCATGCCTGATGGTAGAGGCGCACAAGTGATAGCTGTCTTTGCAACCAGCGAAAAAAGTCCCTGTAGCTACAGTCTTCACGATTAGTCATCATGAGAGAAGGTACAAATGCCACGCCCCATTGATTTCTATTCGCGATCCGGGCTAGCATTCCGTCTTCGGCCAGGGACTTATCCCAGCATTGTAAGATATCAGATTTGTGCAATAGTTCAGACCGAATTGCCAATGAGCCACCCCATGGAACCTGAAACAAATACATCAGTACAACGGCAGCTGCATTCCAGAGATAGCGGACTCTGGTGCCAACTGATAACGATGTTGGCGTGTACCAGCGATTGCCAGTCGCCACACCGATGCTGTCTGGCTGTAGAGCTGTGGCTAATTCACGCAGCCATGTCCGATGGGGTACCGTGTCAGCATCGAGGAGGGCAATGAAATGAGCGTGGTCTTCTAATGTATTGACTGCTTGGAGCAAGGCACTGCATTTTAGGCTGCGGCCATGTGCCGCTTCATCCAGAAACTGGATCGTTGCTTTTGCTGATGAGTCGGTGGACTCCAGGACATCTTTGACAACCGCATGCGATGGATCTGATGGATGATCAATGACAATCTGTACATGGTAATCCGGATAGTCTTGATTCATAACGCCGATGAGACATTCGCGCAGAAATGGATCGACGCCACGAAGGCACAGAATCACAGTGCAGGGCCGTGCTTGATCATTCCCAATCAATGGCGCCCTGAAATTGAGTAATCTGACTATGAATAGTATCGCTGACAACTGCTGACAGGCCAAGAGGAGTAATAGGATCCAGAAGACTGCCTTGGCTACCATCACAAGAGATTTCCCTGATTGTTAGAGTATGCAGGCTTGGCCTTCTGCTGGCTGGCGTCCCCTTCAGTGGTGTAATTCCCCCGGCACTCCCACCCCGGCGTAGCTGGGGTGGGCCGCGCACCTCAGGCGATCGGCTCCACAGCTGA
>NZ_NQLA01000042.1 GCF_002252705.1 Vulcanococcus limneticus LL | reverse complement strand
GTCAGCTGTGGAGCCGATCGCCTGAGGTGCGCGGCCCACCCCAGCTACGCCGGGGTGGGAGTGCCGGGGGAATTACACCACTGAAGGGGACGCCAGCTCAGAATTGTCGAACAGGTTCGCAATGTGATCCTGAACTGGACACTAAAGCTTGAAGAGGAAGGGATTGTTGGTGAGGGAATGACTTTCACAGCGCAAGAGGCTCATTCTGCCCAAGGTACCCCACAGGCAGTGAATAACTTTTACGGACCTGTACACAACCCACAGATCCAGCAGTCAAATGCCACTGCCGTCCAAGTGCATTCACAGCATCAGATAGACAGTGAAGCAATTTCAACTTTCGTAGAACTGCTTGCAAGCAAAATTCAGGATCTTCAGCTCTCGTCCGATCAAGAATCTGAACTTAGGGCTGAGGTTGAGACGATTTCGAGCCAATTGTCCTCTCCAAAGCCGAAGTCAACAATTCTTCGTGAGTGTGCCAGATCAATTAGATCTATCCTAGAGAAAGCAGGAGGCACTCTGGTGGCCTCTCTCCTTACTGATCAGTTATCGAAGATGCCTTTTTGATCCCACTTGACGCGATGGTGCTGAGGTCTAACATCAAGATCCAGCGGGCGGGGTCATTATTCCTTGCTTGATGCCAAGTTTCTGCTCCGCCGCTGATCTTGAGCGTTAGGCTGACAAGTTCAAGAACACTACCTTCATGGGTTGAACCTCTGACCTATCAGTTAGAGATGTTCTTGGCGATCTTTGAAAGGTGTTTCACTAAGTCAACGAGCTCACGCCCCTTCTTCGCGGTCTCCCACATCTTTTCACCAAAGATCTCAGCCGAGCTGTCTGAGTAAGCGTGATCGTCAAGCCTGCAGAAGGCATGAACACACTCATTTCGATCCTGCCGCCATTGATGAAGCTGGTCGAATAAGTCGTCTTCCGTATCACCTCCTTTTTCAGCGAAAGCTTTCTTTGCTTGGTTGATGAGATTATTCAGGCTCTGCCTTGCGGAAGTTTCTCCGACAAGAGTTTGCAAGGCTGATAGCAGGCGGTCAGAGATGATACTTTCTTCAAGGGAGATAGCCTCCAAGAGCCATCCTTCTTCAAGGGCTTCATCAAGTCGTTCAAAGGCGAGCTTGTATCGTAGGTAGCGACCAGTCTGCTTTGAGGCCATCATTCATATCCAGCAATGGGTCTTAAGCCTGGCATCAATTCTCCAGATAAGCAGTAAGAGCATTGATCTCCGCATCCCATCCATTGTTAGCCCATTCCTCGTAGATGCCTGAAATATCTAGATCGTATTTACCCGCGAGACCCGCAATGGTTACCATCGCAATCAGCTCAAGTCGAGAGAAGACTTCCTCAAGTCGCTCCGCAGCGGAATAAATCTCAGAATCCGTATCCCGGATCAATCTGGTTGGCCGAAATGCCATGCTATCGGAATGGCACGTATCAAACAGGTTGATGAGCTTCTTGGTCGACGACTTCAATGTTTCTGCAGGAAAGGTGTCGAAACCAAGCTCATAAATCAGCACCTTGGCGCGATTATGCTCATTCATGAAGTCAGTCAGCCAAGACTGAATACACAACGCCTCTTCTTCTTCGCTAAATCCGCCAAAGTCATCTATGCCACCAGTCTGCTCTATAATACCACTTACATGCTCGACCAAGTCTTTCTCGAGGCTTGTAAGGAGCTCTTCAGATCCCTGAAAGCTGAAGAGCCAAGCACTCGGAGTTACCGGAACAAAGGTCAGCTGACCATTTTCTTCGATAAATCCTGTGTTTGCCATTGAAGACGGAAATCCAAAGTAGGAGCATAGTGCATGACTGGATAGTCTCGCACGACATCCCCTCCAGATGTATGCATAAAACGCATTGCACGCTTCTAGGGCTCCGACGGTAAGGTCATGGCTGGAGTCAGTCAGGTGACACGAGCCCGGTGGACACCACTCCAGGCTGCTGCGGGTGTACCAGCGGTGCTTCCTCTTCTCGATCGCCGGCACCGGCAGGGCGGGCGTTGGGTGTGTCGATTCGGATCGGTCAATCGGCAGAAACGCCGCTAGGACACTCGGAGTCGAGACCGCAGAACCATTGCGACCCAGTACGGTCGTTCCCAGCTCAGCAGTTGCCCTCAGACATCCTGGGGCTGCGCAGGAGTCCAGCTGTCTTTCTCCATCAGAAGTGGGAGCAGGGTAAACAAACCTTTTGTAGTCACAAAAGGCCGTTGCGCCTCATGGCGTATGGCTCCCTCTGTGCTGCTTCATAGAGATCCCTTGCACCGCAACGGGTCTTGGTCAGTCGCACGAGAGAGGCTGTCCCTCCCGTCCACCGGCGCGATCCTGAACACATCGCCGCCGCAGTCCCGATGAGTTCCCCCGCCGACCAGCCCCAGAACCCCTCCGCCGATGAGCCCCGGAACCGCAGCGGCCGCTACCGCTACCGCGCCGGCAAGCCCGTCGATCCCAGCGAGGGGCTGCACCCCGAGATGACCGAGGCCGAGATGGCCCAGGCCGAGCCGGCCGCCGGTGCCGTGAGCGGCATCCCCAACAGCCCCCAGGAACTGATCGCCATGCAGGAGAACAAGCCCGAACGCCCCGAGAAGCCCGAGCGGCAGCAGAGCCCCAAGGTGAAGCAGGCGATCGAGCTGATCGAAAAGCTCGACACCACCGCCTACGAGGACCAGCAGATCGCACTGGCGATCCTGCGGCACCTGGAGAGCTTCCACGACGACGTGGTGGAGGAGATGAAGGATGACGCCGACGCCAAGCACAGCCAGATCGCGGCCTGGGCCGTCGATGCCGACCGGCTGATGCGCAGCCGCATGCTGCTCGACTCCGTCGATCTGGAGTGACCGCCGGCCACGGTCCCTGCCCTGTCTCCCGCTCACCCTTCCACCGTTTCCTCTCCATCTACACCGATGCCCCTGAACCTGACCGACCGCCTGATCACCCCGACCCAGCTGGCGCTGTTCAGCCGCAGCCCGGTGATCGGCGCCTGGTGGGAGGAGGTGCATGCCACCGATCCGCAGCGGGCCACAAAGCCTCAGGCCAGCTCCCTGGATCAATTGCTGTTCGCCTCCGGGCTGGAGCACGAACAGGTGCTGATCTCGAACCTGAAGGCAGCTGGCAGGACGGTGGCCAAACTGAGGGGCCGACAGGACGAGGAGGACTACGCCGCCACGCTGGAAGCGATGCGCTCCGGGGCTGATTTCATCTGGCAGGCGTCGCTGCGCAACGACGAGATGCGCGGCTCCGCCGACCTGCTGGAGCGGATCGAGCGGCCCTCCGCCCTGGGGAGCTGGAGCTACATCCCGATCGAGTGCAAGCTCTCCAGCCATCCCAAGCCGATCTACCTCGTGCAGGCCTGTGCCTACTGCGAGCTGCTGGAGCCGATCCTGGGCCACCGGCCCGAGCACTTCAAGCTCTACCTGGGTGGCGGACGCTTCGAGGAAGAGGAGCAGGGCTACCCCGCCTCCCGCTTCTGGAGCTGGTACGAGCAGCTGCGCCAGCGCTACCGCGAGTTCCGGGCCCGTTTTGATCCCAGCCAGGAGCCTGAGGATGCGCCCGGTGACCACGGCCTGTGGGAGACGTTCATCGAGCAGCGGCTGCAGGAGAAGCGCGATCTGATCCTGGTGGCAGGCCTGCGCCAGAGCCAGCGCAGCAAGCTGCGGGCCGCAGGCATCACCAGCATCGACGCGCTGGCCGCCTCAGCGGACGATCAGGTCGTGCCCGGGCTGGATCCGGCGGTGCTGCAGCGGCTGCGGGATCAGGCCCGCATCCAGCTCGCCAGTGAGCAGCGCAGCGATGGGCGTCCGGCCTTTGCGGTGCGACCCAGGGAGCAGCAGAGCCGTGGGCTGGCCATGCTGCCGGCCCCCGATACCGGCGACATCTGGTTCGACATGGAGGGCTACCCCGACCCGATCAGCGGCGAGAAGCTCGAATACCTGTTTGGCGCCTGCTACCGCGACGACCAGGGCGAGCTGCAGTTCAAGGGCTGGTGGGCCCACAGCCCGGCCGAGGAGAAGCAGTCCTTCGATGGCTTCGTGGGGTGGGTGCAGGAGCGCCGGGCGCGACATCCCGATCTGCACGTCTACCACTACGCCAGCTATGAGAAGACCGCGCTTGGCCACCTGGCCTCCCGCCACCAGATCCACCAGGCCCTGATCGATCAGTGGCTGCGCGAGGAGCTGCTGGTGGACCTCTACCCGATCGTGCGCAACGGCCTGCTGATCGGCGCCCCCAGCTACTCGATCAAGAAGGTGGAGCGGCTCTACGGCGAAGCCCGCCAGGAGGAGGTGGAGAGCGCCGCCGATTCGGTGGTGCAGTACGCCGAATGGCGCAAATCCGGTGAGCCGCCGCTGCCCGGCAGAGCACCAGGTCAGAGCCCCTTGCTGCAGGCCCTGCAGGACTACAACGACAAGGACTGCCAGGTCACCGAAGGGCTGCATCGCTTCCTGCTCGGGCTGCCCGAGATGCAGCAGATTCCGTTTCGGATGAACAAGTGGGGGGCAGCGGCAACCGGCGAGCTCGACGAGGTGCAGGCCAGCGCCTACGAGAAGGACCTGGAGGTGGCGGCCCGTGAGCTGCTGGCCGAGCTCCCCGGCAGCCTCGAGGACCCCGAGGCCCAGGGCCCCCGCGGCCTCAGCTGGCGGCTGCAGAAGCTGATCGCCCAGCTGATCGACTTCCACGAGCGGGAAGGCAAGGTCGAGTGGTGGGAGTTCTTCCACCGGCTGCAGATGACGCCGGAGGAACGGGAGGACGACAGCGAGGTGATCGCCAGGGCGCGACTGGAGGGTGTGGAGCAAATCAAACGCTCGCTCGGCTTCCGCTACCGCTTTGATGCCAGCCAGGCCCTCAAGCTGTCCGCCAGGGAGGGGGGCCATCCCACTTTTGCCGTGGTGCCACTGGTCCGGGACGGGGAGCGGTTGCTGCCCCTGGAGCGGCTTTCTCTGGCCGATGGCAAGCCCTGGAGCACGCAGGGCCTGCTCGACGAGACCCAGGCTGACGTGGTGACCTTGAAGGCGACGGCAGATGCTCTCGCGAAAGCCGTTGACCTGACGGGATCGCAGCTGCCCGCTCAGGCCGATCTGGTGCCCCTGCCGAAGCAGATCTACAGGCACATGCTCAAGGACCTGGTGCACCTGGCCCAGGGCTGGGTGTTCGAGCGCAAGCCCCTGCCGCCAGCCCTGCTGCACCTATTGGAGCGCCGCTCGCTGCCGGAGCTGGTGGAGCTGAACCAGCGGATCCGCCAGGCACCGGACACGACCGCCGCAGAACTGGCGGCCTTCCTGCAGCAGGCCGATGGAATCGGGCTGTCGCTGCAGGGGCCGCCCGGCACCGGCAAGACCACCGTGACCGGAGCGCTGATCGCTGAGCTGGTGGCAGCCGGCCAGCGGGTGGCGGTGAGCTCCACCACCAATGAGGCGATCAACAACGTCCTGATCAAGGCGCAGGAGTGCCTGGATGCGCGCGGCAGTGAGGCCCTGGTGGTGAAGGCCTCCAGCAGCAGCGGCCATGCCGCCGATGTGAAATCCCTGGCCGGCAGCCGCGCCCAGGCCCTCAAGGAGGCCGACCTGCCCGAGGACCCCGCCGTGCTCGGCGGCACCGTATTCACCCTGGTGAAGGAGGCCTACGACGGTGCGCCATTCGATCTGCTGGTGATCGACGAGGCCGGCCAGGTGCCCGTGAGCAACCTGCTCTACATGAGCCGGGTGGCGCGCAACATCCTGCTGGTGGGCGATCAGCAGCAGCTCTCCCAACCCAACCGTGCGGCCCACCCGGAGGAGAGTGGTCTGTCCTGCATCGACTACGTGATGCAGGATCACGCCGTGGTGCCGGCCGATCGGGGCGTCTTTCTGGCCACCAGCTGGCGCATGCCACCGCCGCTCACCCAGCTGGTGTCGGAGCTCTTCTACGACGGCCAGCTGCAGGCAGCCCCGCTGAACGCGGCCAACCAGGTGCACTGGGACGGCCCAGGGCAGGGGCTGGTGTTTGAGCCCGTGCCCCACAGCGGCAACAGCACCCTCAGCGAAGAAGAGGTGGAGCACATGGTGGCCCTGGTGGAGCGGCTGCATGGCCGGCCCTACCGGCGGGCCCGGTTCACGAACGGCCAGCTGGAGATCGTCGAGGGGGTGCTCAGCGGCAGAGACATCCTGATCACCGCCCCCTACAACGTGCAGGTCAACCGCCTGCAGAAACGCCTCGGCGAGCGGGCCCGAGTCGGCACCGTCGACAAATTCCAGGGGCAGGAGGCGCCGGTGGCGATCCATTCGCTCACCGCCAGTGACGGCGACAGCGCCCCCCGCGGCCTGGATTTCCTGCTGGACCCGAACCGGGTGAACGTGGCGATCAGCCGCGCTCAGTGCCTCTCGATCGTGGTGGGATCGCCCCAGCTGGCCACCGGGATCAGCAGCAGCATTCAGAACGTGCAACGCCTCAGCGGGCTGTGCCGGTTGATGGACGGCGTGACCATGGAGATCACCAAAACTGGTTGTTGACTGGTTGATCTGGTCTTGCCCCCTCCCGCCATGCGTACCGTCGACGCCTTTGAGGCCAAGACCCACCTGGCGGCCCTGCTCGATGCGGTGAGCGCCGGCGAGCAGATCACCATCACCCGCCACGGGCGGCCGGTGGCCAGGCTTGTGCCCCCTGGCGACAGGCCTCCCGCCAACCTGGCCCACACCATCGAAGCCCTGAAGCAGTTCAGCCAGGGCCAGACCCTCGGAGGGCTCACAGTCCAGGAGCTGCGGGACGCCGGCCGCCGATGACCACGGCAAGTGGGGATTTCGTGCTGGATGCCTCGCTCAGCTGTGCCTGGTGCTTTGGCGATGAGGCCAGTGCCGAGGTCTGGGCGCTCCTGGCGCGGCTGCAGGGAGCTCAGGCCCAGGTGCCCTCGCTCTGGCTCTGGGAAATCGGCAATGTGCTGGTTCAGGCCGAACGCAAGGGGCGGATCACGCCGGCAGCCATCCGCATCTTTCTGGGACTGCTGGAGACGCTGCCCATCCACATCGACCAGGCCACCTCCGCCACGGCCTGGCACGACACCCAGGCCCTGGCCCGCAGCCATCGCCTCACCACCTATGACGCCGCCTACCTGGAGCTGGCCCTTCGTCTTGGACTCCCCCTGGCGAGCCGCGATCAGGCGCTGAACGCCGCCGCCAGCAAGGAAGGCGTGCCCCTGCTCCCTTCCTGAGCGGGAGTCATCTGGCACGACGCTTCAACCCGCAGCTGGCAGTTGCCGCCGCAGCGATCTCCGTTGTTCGCACGGGAACCCCGATCACCCTGATGCGATCGCCATAGCGTCTGCTCAACGCCCGCTCACCATCCCGCCCGCCTGTGACCCAACTCCGCGTCCTGCACACCGCCGACTGGCAGATCGGCAAGCCCTACGGCACGGTCGCCGACGAGCAGAAGCGTTTCCGGCTGCAGCAGGAGCGTCTGGCGGCGATCGGCCGCATCCGCGACGTGGTGCGGCTGCAGGAGGCCCAGCTCGTGCTGGTGGCGGGTGATCTCTTCGACTCACCAACCCCAGCCACCACCGCAGTGCTGGAGGTCCTGGAGCTGATCGGCGAGATGGAGGTGCCGGTGTTGGTGATCCCGGGCAACCACGACCACGGCGCACCAGGAACGGTGTGGCACCGCGACGACTTCCTGAGGCACCAGAGGCAACTGGCCCCCAACCTGCAGCTGCTGCTGGAGCGCCAGCCCCTGGTACTCGATCAGGCCGTGGTGCTGCCCTGTCCGCTGTTGCGCAACCAGGACAGTAGTGATCCCACCCAGTGGCTGCGGGGGTTCGACTGGAGCAGCCTGCCCACCGATCGGCCGCGCATCGTGCTCGCCCACGGCGGCGTGCACGGCTTCGGAGGGCGCGACTACGAGGGCGATGAGGAGGCCCAGGCCGGCGCCAACAACCTGATCGACCTGGCGGCCCTACCGGCCGGGCTGATCGACTACATCGCGCTGGGCGACTGGCACAACCTCAAGCAGGTGACCCCCCAGGCCTGGTACCCCGGCACGCCAGAACCCGATCGCTTCGATCAGGGCGACGACAACCAGCGCGGCCAGGTGCTGCTGGTGGAGCTCCAGCGGGGGGCCACGCCGGAGGTGCGACCCCAGCCCACCGGGCGCATCCGCTGGCACAACCTCCAGGTGCGCTTCAGCGGCGATGGCGATCTCGATCGCTTTGAACGCCAGCTCGAGGAGCTCACCGCCGGTCGTGTCGCCCGCGACCTGCTGCGGCTGGAGGTGAGCGGCAGCCTCAGCCTCGCGGGCCATCGCCGCTACCAGCAGCTGATCGACGACCTGCAGAACCGGCTGCTGCGGCTGCGGATCAAGGGCGAATGCCAGCAGGCCCCCGAGGCCGCCGAACTCGAAGCCCTCACCGCCCGCAGCGAAGACCCCCTGATCGCCCAGGTGGCCCAGCAGCTGCAGAACCGCCTCAGCCGCGAGGGCGATCCCGAATCCGACGAAGCGCGCCGGATCCGCACCGCCCTCTGTGAACTCTTCCACTTCGCCACCACCCGCTGAACCGCCATGCGTCTCCTCAACTGCCAGCTCCAGAACGTGCGGCTCCATGGCGAGCTGGAGCTGGCCTTCTCGCCGCGGCTCACCCTGGTCGGCGGGCCCAATGAATCGGGCAAGAGCACCCTGGTGGAAGCCCTGCACCGGGCCCTGTTCCTCAAGGCGTCGGCCACGGGCGCGCCGGTCGAGGCGCTGCAGTCGCGGCTGCACATGGGCCAGCCGGTGGTGCAGCTCGGGTTTGAGGCCAAGGGCGACACCTGGACCCTGCGCAAGCGCTTCAGCGGCACCACCGGGCAGGTGACGCTGCAGGCGGAGAGCAGCGGCAGGGCACTGACGGGACCGGCCGCAGAAGACGTGCTGGCTGAACTGCTCGGCGTCGGCGAGATCGTGGGCAGCAGACAGGCGGGCACGGTGCTCCCCAGTCGCTGGGCTCACCTCTGGGTGCGCCAGGGACTGTCAGGCGATGACCTTCTGGCGACGGGCAAGAGCAACTACGACTTCGATCAGCTGCGCCTGCAGCTGGAGCGCAGCGGCGGTGCCGCCGTGCAGCAATCGGCTCTCGACCAGCGGGTGGAGCAGCGGCTTGAGGCAGCGCTGGCGGAGAACTTCACCAGCCGCGGCACCAAGAAGAACTCACCGCTCTATGTATGCGAAGAGGCGTTGAAGGCCGCCCAGCTGCGGATGGCAAGGGCGCTGGACCAACTAACGGACTACGAGACCGCCAGCGAGGAGCTGGCCGACCTCTGCGAGCAACTGGAGCGGCTGCAGGCTCAGGAGCTTCCCGCTCTGCTGGAGCGCCAGAAGCGTCTGCAGGAAGGGGCGGAGCAGGCCGGCCGCCTGGATGTGGCCATCGCGCTGGCCCGCAAGGAGCTGGAGCCGATCACGTTGCGCCATGACACAGCCAGGCAGGCTCTGCAGCAGCTCGATGGCCTCCAGGCAGACATCAAGCAGCTGCAGACGAAGTTGGTGGACCTGGAAGCCAGGGCCGCCGGGGCCGAGGGCCGGGAAGCGGAGCTGGTAGCGGCCCAGGGGCAGCATCGCCAGAGCCTCGACGCCCTCAGCCAGCAGCGCCAGACCCTGGAGCTGCGTCAGCAACTGCTGCAGCGGTTGGTGGAGCGCACCAGCACGGCCGAGTCGCTGGGACGCCTGGGCACCGAACTGGAGAAGCTGCGACAGGACGCCGCCCAGCGCCTGACCCTGGACCAGCAGCTGACTGGGTTGCCAAGCCTCAGCAAACCGGATCTGCAACAGCTGCGGCAGCTGGAGCAACAGCTCCGCGACGCCCGCACCCGCCAGCAGGCGATGGCCGCCGGCGTGAAGCTTCTACGGGCCGACCAGCCGGTGCGCCTGGATGGCCAGCCCCTGCAGGTGGGAGAGGAGCAGCGGCTCAGCACGGTCTTCCAGCTGAAGGTGGGCGATGGGGTGGTGCTGGAGATCGCACCCGGCGGAGGCCAGGCCCTGGAGGATCTCGAGCGCACGGTGACTACCGCAGCAGAGCAGCTGACAACCCGTCTGGCGGCACTCAGCGTCGCCAACGTGGCAGCCGCAGAGGCACTGCTGGAGCAGCGCACGGCGCTGGAGCAGCAACTGGCAGCACTGGCGAGCGCCGCTCCGGCCGACCTCGGCCAGCTGGAGCGGCAGAAGGAGGCCCTGGAGCAGCGTCTCAGCGAACTCGATGGCGAGCTGGAGGAGCTGGCCGAGACCCGTCAGGCGCTGGAGCAGGAGCAACCCTTGCCGCAGGCTCTCAGTGAGCTGAAGGCCCTGCAGCAGCAGATCGGTGCCACCAGCCGACACACCGGTGCGGCGCTCAACGCCGCCGAGCGCGACCTGGAGGCAGCCCGTTCGGCGTTGCATAACTTTCAGCAGCAACGGCTCAGCGAGACCAGCCAGCTGGAGGTGGTGCGCGCTGAACTGGCCGACCGCCAACAGCGGCTGGAGCAGCAGATCCAACAGGACGGCGATCGTGACGGGTTGGCAGCCAGGCTCGCGGAGCTGACCCAGGCACGCCAGCGGGCCGAGGCCCAGCTAAGCCAGCTGCAGGCCGACCGGGCGGCGCTGGGCAGCCAGGACGCCGAGCGGGAACAGCAACGGCTCCAGGACCAGATCGATGGCCTCACCAGGCGCCAGGGGGAGCTGCTGGATCAACGGGGCGCCGCCAAGCAGCGTTGCGACAGCATCAGCAACGCAGACCCGTTCGCCGCAGTGGAGCAGGCCCGGCTCCAGCTGGAGACAGCCGAGGCAGACCATCGCCAGCTGGTACGCCTCACGGAAGCCCATCAGCTCCTGCAGCAGCTGTTTCAGGAGGCCCAGGCCGACCTCTCCAGCCGCTACAGCGAGCCCCTGGCCCGCGCCATCGGCGACTACCTCCAGCCGCTGGTGCCCAATGGCCAGGCGGCCCGACTGGGCTACGACCAGAGCAAGGGCTTCCTGGGCCTGCAGCTCCGGCGCGGCCAGGAGTTCTACGACTTCGAGGCCCTCAGCGGCGGCATGCGCGAACAGCTGGCGGCGGCCCTGCGGCTGTCGATGGCCGACGTGCTCAAGGACGCCCACGACGGCTGTCTGCCGCTGGTGTTCGACGACGCCTTCACCAACTCGGATCCCGAGCGCATCGACCTGGTGAAGCGCATGCTGGGCACCGCCGTGGAGCGCGGTCTGCAGGTGATCCTGCTCACCTGTGATCCAGCCACCTACGGCTCGTTCGCCGATGCGGTGGTGGATCTGGGTGCGGGCGGTCGTTGAGCCTCACACGCCAGCAGCCATAGCTTCCACAGGCTCGCCCCACTGAAGATCGGCGTGTTCTGGGGTCTCCAGAGATGCATCCTGGCCTCAGTGGCCTTCAAAGAGATCGGCGATCTCGTCCGCGGCGATCTGATCGAAGTCCTTCGGCACCTGGCACTGTCCCTGCAGAAGGCCCAGACGACGCAGCGGCGGATGGGCAGGTTGCGCACTGGGGCCGAGATCGAGCGGACTTCTCTCGTGACATAGGGGTGGACTCTCGATTCGCCCATTGTTGGAATCCATCACGCCCCCATTCCCGCAGGTCTTGTCCATTCAGACCGTACCCAGCTGTGGAGGATTCCGCTCCTGACAAACCGGCCTAGCGTCTAGACAGCAATGCCGCACCGATGGCCCCCAAGGGCAGCCTGTTCCGCAGCCTTCAGGACCTGGAGGCGGCCGGCTCCGCCGAACGCCGGGCCGCGCGCCAGCGCCGCCAGCAGCAAAGCAGCGGCGAGATCCTTCAGACCTTCCTGGCCTATCGCCTCGCCGATGCCGCCGAGAAGATGGCGCTCGGCATCGCCATCGGCGATCCGCTGACGCTGCGGCACGAGCCGACAAATGAATGGGATCCGAATGCCGTGAAGGTGTTCTGGAAGGAGCAGGAGATCGGCTACCTGCCCAAGGGGATGGCGGCCCTGGTGGCCGCGGAGGTGCCGGAGGCCGCCACCGGCCTGGAGGCGGTGGTGAGCGGCCTGGCCACCACCTCACGGCGGGATGCCTTCCGGCTGCAGATCTCGATTCCGATCGAGAAGCCCAGCCGCCGGCTCAAGGAGCTGGGGGTGACCGGCGACTTTGCGTGGGACTTCGATCGCACCAGCGGCGCCGACAAGATGCGGCTGGTGATCAACAGCACCGAGACCGCCTTCCGCGAACTGCAGGAGCTGCTGCGCGTCAGCTACGACGTGAGCAAGTGCGGCTACAGCTACTACCCCACCCAGGACGGCCGCCATTACCCCTGGTATCTGAGCCTCACCGATGCCAGCGGGCGGGCGCCGGCGGATGAAGCGCCGGTGGAGCAGCTGATCCGCACCCAGTTCGGCGTGCCCAGCGAGACCACGCGGCGCCTTGAACGGCAGAAACGCCTGGAGGAACTGGAGGAGAAACAGGAGGACATCAGCCAGCGCCTGCAGGTGATCCGCGCCGATGAGGCCCGGCTGCGGCGCGAGCTGGAGGCGAGCCAGCAGCAGCTGCAGCAACGCCAGAGCAAGACCAAGGACCAGAAGGCCAAGGCGAAGGAGAAGGCCAGGGGCCTGAAGCTGGAGCTCTCCATTGCCCAGCAGGAACTCGATCTGGCGGTGAAGGAGAACGACGCCCTGGCGCTCACCTGCCAGGAGCTGGAGACCACCCTGGCCCTGCGGCAGGAGGAGCTCAGCTACTTCCATGAGCTGAGCGAGAGCATGAGCAGCGGCACCGGCTTTGGCCCGGTGGGCGGAGTGGCGGATCGCGCCGGCAAGCCGGACGCCGAGGCCAGCGAGCGACTGCTTGATGCGCTCCGGAGCATGGCGGCGGATCTCAGGCCCCGCCAGATTCTCGACCTGGCGACCAGGATCTGCCCGGACAGCTTCGTGGTGCTGGAGTCGGCCTGGAAGTCGACAGATGAGGTGGTCGGCTTCAAGCGGGGGGAGCGGCTGTTCGAGCTGCTGTGGCGGCTCGGGACCCGCTACCGCGAGGCCCGGCTCGCAGGCCAGCCGGATGTGGCCGGGATCCAGGTGTTCGGGGCCGCCTTTGCCGCGAAGGAATCAAACACGACTCAGAACAGTCCCAAGGCGATGCGATGGCGCCGATTCGACTACAACGGGAAGGAGGTAGTGATGGAACAGCACCTCAAGATCGGAGTGGGGGATTCGATCAATCGCACCCTGAGGATCCACTTCCACTGGGATCCGGAGGTCGGTCGGGTGGTGATCGGCCACTGCGGCAAGCACCTGCCGCTGCCTGGGCACTGAGGCCAGGCGGCGGCACCTTCCGATGGGCCCTGCTCCACAGGGGCCAGCACGGCGATCCGTGGTCCGGCAGCAGGCCGGCGGTGAGGTCGTTCAGCACCTGGGGAAGCTCGGACCGCTCACGCCGTAGCCCCCGCTCAGACGCCCTGGCTTTACTGAATCAGTTTTCAGTTGTGTAGGCAGCCCAGTGCTGGCAGGGGTTCTGGGCCTGTGCATGCGGTCAATGGCTGTGGCGCTCGGTGGCCTCCACCAGCTCTTCCACGGAGATGGGGCCACCCTTGAGCTGGGCCCGGAACGCTTCAACCTCCTGCAGTCATGCCTCTGTGTCGGCGGTTCCGAGGGATTGACCACATCCTGCTCCTGCTCTCAGGCAGGGCGCTGCGGCCGCCTGAAGCGCAGCTCACTCACGGCGGCGATGGCCTGATCCTGCTGGCGATCGCGCTCCTGGTCGCCCTCGAAGGCCTCCAGCTCCACCCCCCACTCGCCGCTGAGGAAGCGCTGGGCGATCCGGGCCCGACGCCGCTGCTGCAGGGCCTCCTCCATCAGGCGGCGGATGGCGGGGCCCTTCTTGCGCTCACCCGTCAGCTCCAGGACTTCCGCCATCTCCTGGTCGGACAACTCCACGGTCACTTTCATGGTCTGGGTGCCCACAAGTCAGACTCTGAGCCCAGGATGGCATCCATGGGCCCAGGCGGTGACGCCTGCCGATGGCCCTGCCCTGCCAGATTCAACGTGGCGATCCGTGCTCCGGAAGCAGGTCGGCGGTTGCGAGCCTGCAGCTACCCAGCGGGTTGACGCGCTCGATCGGGGAACAGCTGCAACAGCTTGCGATCAAAGGTCAGCAGTGAGCAATTCAGTTGCTGCGCCAGCACCACAAACTCGGCGTCGTAGGTGGAACATCCCGAACGGATGGCCAGGTCGAGAACCTGATGCCCATCGACGGGGTGCTCATTCAGCTCAAAGCGTTCCAGCGCCTTCTGCCAAAGAGCAAGAGCCTGCGCAGGAGTGGCCAGCTCAGTGCGCACGTACTTCAGCAGTACATGGCGAAACTCAGATCGCCAGAGCGGCGGAACACGCCAGTCAGGGTCCTGACGCAGCAGCTCAGCCACATCAGCACTGGCCGCAGTTGGCAGCATCAGGGCTGCCACCACGTTGGTGTCAGCGACTGCGGTCAATGGCTCTGGCGCTCGGTGGCTGCGACCAGATCTTCCACGGAGATGGGGCCACCCTTGAGCTGGGACCGCAACGCTTCAACCTGCTGCAGCCATGCCTCTGTGTCGGCAATGGCAGAGCTCTGGCGCGTCAGGCAATCCAGCACTTCGCTGTTGAGGCTGCGGCCATGGGCCTGGGCACGCTGCTCGAGGCGGGTCAGGACCTCTTCGGGGACGTCATGCAGGGTGAGGGTGGCCATCGCGCCAGGCCTCCTGGCTGAGCAGATCTGGGCCCAGTCTGACAGCGCTTCCCTGGGAAGGAGCACCGACTGGACCTTGTCCATCCCCGGCCCCCTCAGGGCTCGAGGATGTCGAGCACCCGCCCGTCGTCGTCCACCAGGCGGTGGCGCTTGCCGGTGGAGCGGGCGCGCTGCTGGGCGGTGCGGAAGGCGCTGGCCTCGTGGTGGCTGGAGGTGTAGTGCTGCCAGCGGCCGAACTGGTCCTGCCACTGGATGGTGATGCGGGTCATGGCGGTTGCTGCGGATGGAGTCAATGTGGCGATCGCGGGCCGGCAGCAACGCCCACCTCGCGCGAACAACGGGGTGGTGGTTCGCAGGAGACGGGCCCCGGCATCAGCGCCATGCCGCGACGCTGACGGCACACCGCACAGCCCCGATGCCTGGCCCCTTGCACCGCCTGATCCCCCGACGCGAACAGCTGCGCCACTGGCGCGAGCAGAGCTGGACGCTGCTGCGTCGCACGCCGCCGCTGGTGTTCGCCATGGCGGTGCTCGGGGTGGGCCTGACCAGCGCCACGGGTGTGCTGGTGAAGGGCATCCGCAACGCCAACGACACCATCACCGTGACCGGCGCCAGCACCGAACGGATCCGCAGCGACTACGTGGACTGGTCGGTGCTGGTGAGCCACAGCGGGCCCAGCCAACAGGCTGCCTATCAGGGTCTGCAGCCCTCGGTGCAGAAGACCGTGGCCTTCCTCAGGGCCCAGGGCATCGCGGCCGATGAGCTGGAGCTGGATGCGGTGAAGTCGGAGAAGGAGGAGGTGCGCGATCCCCGCAGCGGCGAGCTGCGCTCGACGGTGTGGACAACCCGCCAGGCGGTGCTGATCGGCAGCTGGGATGTGGCCAAGATCCAGCGGATCTCCGGCCGCATCGGCGCGCTGGTGGGCCAGGGCATCCCACTGACGATCAACGAGCCGGCGTTCACCTTCACCAAGCTGGCGGAGAAGCGGGTGGACATGCTGGCCAAGGCCACCCGCGATGCCCGCCAGCGGGCCAAGGCGATTGCCTGGGAGGCGGGCGCCAGCATCGGTGCGATCACCAACGCCGAGACGGGCTCGTTCCAGATCACGGCGCCGAACTCCACCGAAGCCAGCGACTCGGGCTCCTATGACACCCGCACGATCGACAAGGACATCACCGCCGTGATGGCTGTGACCTTCCGGGTGGAGTGAGGGACCAGCCACAGCATGCGCAGCCGAGCCCAACACGATTCACCAACGCCGACCAGCAGCCGATGACACCCCCCGACCTCGCCCACAGCCAGCGCTACATCGATGCCCTCGGCTGGAGTGCTGAGCTGCACCGGGGCCAACGACGCAAGGGCAAGCCGATCCCGTACATCTCCCACCTGATCGCCGTGAGCGCGATGGTGTGGGAGGACGGCGGCACTGAGAACCAGGCGATCGCCGGCCTGCTGCACGACGCCATCGAGGACGCCGGCCAGAGCCACGGCTCGATCGCGGCCCGTTTCGGGGAGGAGGTGGCCCAGATCGTGGTGGACTGCACCGACACCCAGGGGCCCACGGAACCCGGAGCCGAGAAGGAACCCTGGCTGCTGCGCAAGAGCCGCTACCTGGCGAGCCTGGAGTCCAAGGCCGAGGGATCCCTGCTGGTGACGGCGGCCGACAAGGCCCACAACGCCCGTGACCTGGTGCTCGATGCCCGCCGCGATCCCCGCAGCTGGGAGCGGTTCAACGCCGGGCTCGAGGGCAGTGCCTGGTATCTGCTGCGGATCCACCAGACCCTCAGCCATCGCCTCCCCCGCAGCCGCTCCACCGCCCTGCTGGGGGAAGCGGTGCAGGAGATCCTGGCCAGCGACGCCTATCGGCGCCTGGTGCCACGCGGCATCGCCCCGGCGGTGTGGGCGGCGGGGTATCTGGAGCGGGTGGAGGCGCCTAACGATTGAGCTTCCGCTGCCGCGCTTGATCGATGGCCCGGCGCATTGGGCGTTGGTGCATTTTGAGCTCGCCCTACAAGGCCCGCAGGCACGAGACCGGGTGCACGCCGGTGCTGAATGGTGCCCTTCGGGAGCAAGACCTCCTGACGGCGTTCACGGGAAGTTCAGTTCTGACTGTCACTACTGCATGTAGCCCTCACTACCCACAGCTGCCATACACCATGGATGCCAGGCTACCGAGAACGCAGGGGGGCTATGCAGAAAATGCATCGCGCCAGCACTAGCGCATGTTTCAGGGTGTGGGGACTGCCGCCAAGCCGTAGCGTGCCGATGCAGAATCAATTATAGAGCCTTCATGACGCCAATCCCAGGCTGACGACGGAGAATTGTTTTAGCAATGCACGATCCCATCGGCGCCTTTAGCCGCATCCGCGAGCTTTACCTTAGCTATCTCGATACAGCCTTTCGCATCGAGGATCCAGGCTTGGGGCGTGAGCGGCGAGAGTTGCTGCGAGAAGCGGGAAAACTGTGCACTGATCCTCTGCTCGAGCCCCAGCCCCAATGGTCACTTGATGGTCGCCGATTTGAAGACCTGCTTGATGAGCAAGGTGATGAGGCTATTCTCGCAGGCCTGCCAGCACGTGCCCGACAGGTCTTCATCGACCTCATCAGCTGCGGTCTAATCGGGCGTGCAGGCGATGGTTCGTTGTTCAAGCCCTATCGCCATCAGCTGCAGATGTTGCAGCGGGGCGTGCGCGATGGCCATGCCGGCATCGTCACCTCCGGCACCGGCTCAGGCAAGACCGAGTCATTCCTCCTGCCGGTGCTGGCCACGATCATCGAGGAAGCCACCCGAGAAAGGGGCGGCTGGAGAGCTCCCCAGACTGGTTTTCTGCAGAAGCGCTGGTGGTGCGATGCCAATGGCCTCCCCCTGGCTGAGCGTGACAGCAGTGGTGCCTACGTGTTGCGCGAAGGCGTGCAGGTGAAGGGGCTGGAGTGGGATGGCTTCAAGGATCGCCACCACCGCAGCGGGGAAACCAGAACGGCCGCCGTGCGGGCGCTGATTCTTTATCCGATGAACGCCCTGGTCGAAGACCAGATGGCGCGCTTGCGGGCTGCCATCGATTCACAGGATGCCCGTGATCTGTTCGACCGCGAACTCAACGGCAACCGGCTTTTCTTTGGGCGCTATACCGGCCAGACTCCCGGTGGGCCTAGCTATTGGCGGCCCCACGAACGGGCTTTGGGTCAAGGTCTAGGCAGTACCGGCACCACTCCCCTTGATCGACTGATCCCAGGCTTGCCGGCTGATCCCGACCCAGACCGCGCCCTTACGCTCACCAAGTGGAAGCAGCAGGTTTCAGGTGCCCGAAAGCGCCGCATCGAAGAGATGCTGCAGGCCTATGCCGAGATGGAGGATCTGCAGCGGGCCGTTCGCCATGAGCTGGGCCTGGAGCCACACCAACAGGCAGGCTGGGATCAAACCCCGGGCCAACGGGAAACGGCCTTTTCCTTCCCCTCAATTGATGGTGGAGAGTTGGTGTCCCGCTGGGACATGCAGCACACCCCTCCCGACATTCTGATTACCAACATCAGCATGCTCAACGCCATGCTGAGCCGCTCCAGCGAGCAGCAAATGCTGGATCAAACCCGCGTGTGGCTGGAGAACGATCCGCGCAACCGCTTCACGTTGGTGATTGACGAACTCCACCTGCAGCGCGGCAGCGAAGGCACCGAGTTCATGTACCTGCTACGGATGCTACTGGTGCGGTTGGGCTTGGATCAACCTGAGCGGCATCACCAACTGAGGTTGCTGGCCTCCAGCGCTTCACTCCCGGCCACTGGCCCTGAAGGAGAGCACAGCCTCAATTTCCTGCGCGATGCTTTCGCCGATTTCGGCCTGCCTCCAGGCTCCGACCGCGAGATCTGGCGCGAAGCGATCGTGCCGGGCGAGCAGGAGCAGCGTGAGCTCACGCCAGGCACTTGGTTGTTGCCGCGTGACGCCCACCAGGTGCTTGCGGCTTGCCGGGCCTTCTGGAATTCAGATCAGGGCCCAGCCGATACCGATGCGCTGCTGCCGCTGGAAAACCTGGACGGCTCCACCCTGGAGGCTCCGCACCAGGCGCTGCTGGATGCTTTGGACGTGCCGGCCGTAGGTGAGCAGCTGGATCGCTGGCTGACGCTGGCCCGTGGCATTGGCACCGATCTGGAGCGTGCCTGCCACAACCGAGCCAGCGGCCTGCGCGCCATCGCCGATGCGATCTGGAGCAACCACGGCTGGAGCGATGCCGAGCTGGAGCCAGTGCTGCGGCTGCTTGCGGCCATCGTGGGCTCAGTGGGCGAAGGCCAATTCGCTGCACAGGCAGCCCTACCTCGCTTCCGCCTCCACACCTTCTTCAAAAACCCGGAGGGCCTGTTCGTCACCGTGGTGCCGCCGGCAGAGCGCACGGCAGAAGCGCCAGAACGCTGGCAGGGGCCCCTCTCTCTCAATCTCAGTGGCCGCCAGGTCGGCGAAGCCGCAGATGGCAGCCGCGAGTTGCGCCGGCAATTCGAGCTGCTCCACTGCGAGTGCTGCGGCGAAACCTTCCTCGGTGGCATCCGTGCCCGACAGGACGGGGCCAGTGGTTCTGCTGATCTGCAAGAGCTATTGCCCCACGAGGCCGATACCGAGCGGTTGCCTGATCAGCCGCTGGCCAACCGCTTCGAGCAGCTCACCTACGACGACTACGCCATTGTGTGGCCGGTGGCCGACAACAGCGAGCCACTGGGCGACCCCGACAACAAGGAGCGCTGGGAGCCCGTTTGGCTGGATCCAGTGAGCGGGGTACTGCGCGAAACAGACAACGGCCATGGTGATTGGCAACCGGCCTACCTGTTCCAGCGCCAGGGCGATGCCGAGGTGTACGGCCTCAGCAAGAGCAGTGCCAGCAGCCACCGCCCGTGCCGCTGCCCCCGCTGCAAAAGCGATTACAGCCAGCGGCGCGTGTGGGGACGCGGCGGCAGCCCACTCACCTATTCACCCCTGCAGAGCCTGAGACCTGGCTATGGCCGCACCACTCAGCTGCTGGCTACCGAGGTGTTCGATGCCCTGGCCCGTGGACGCCATGACGGCCAGGATCCCCCGCGCCTGGTGAGCTTTGCCGACAGTCGCCAAGGGGCCGCCCGTACTGCCTTGGATGTGGAGAACCTGCATCACCGCGATCTGCTGCGGGAGGTGTTGATGGTGTCGCTGATGGATGTGGATGCCAGGCGCCGGCGGGCTGCAGAAGGGAGCGATGGGGGTCATCCCAATGCCGTGAAGCTGGAGGGCGTCGAGCAGGGTCTCGCCGCGTTGCGCCAGAGCGGCCTTGATGAAGACAACCCTGCAATCCAAACGCTGCTGAAGCAAAAGCAAGAGCTGCTGGTGCCCCTGCGGCAGGAGCAGCTCGGGGTCATACCCTTCAGCTCCATCCTCGAAATCCAGGATCCTGAGACCGGCCAAGAGGTGGGCCCCTTACTGAGCCACCTGATCCGGCTGGGGGTGCATCCCTTCGACGACCGGGGCCTGCAGAAGGTGAGAGCCGGCCGGAACGTCGCTCTCCACTGGTGGGAGCTGTTTGCCCAGGATCCCAACAACAGCAGCAGCTACCGATGGCACAACCCTCCGGCCCGAGGCCTCACGGCCGGCGAATTCAGCAGGGCCGCCGGCGACATGGTGCGCGATCGCATCCTCAAGGCCCTTGCCGATGTGGTGTTCCACAAGAGCTACTTCGCGATCGAGTCCACCGGGCTGGCTATCCCCGTGCCGCTGCCCACCCCGGAGCAGCTCGCAGCCGACGACTTCAATCCTGATGAGCTGTTGCAGGCGGCGGCCTGGCTGCGGATCTACGCCGACGACTATCGCTACGCCCCATGTCCTTGGGATCCAAAAACCAGCGTGATCACGCCGGACCAGCTGGAGCGGGGTGCGGCCAATATCGCCCGGGTGCTCAAGCGGTTCGCTGAGCAGCAGGGCGGTGAACCAATCGACTACCTGTTGCAGGGTCAGACCCTGTTACGTCGTTTCGGCGGCCACTCCAGCCCCGCCCATGACTACGTGGAGCTGGCCCGGATCGGTTTCCAGCTGCCGCCTGATACGGCCCCGTTCTGGCGCTGTGAGAACTGCCGGCGTGTCCATCTCCACCGTGGCATCGGCGGCTGCACGCGTTGCGGCACGCCCCTGGCAGAGCAGCCCAGCGGACAACGCGGTGAGCTGATCCGCGAGCATGTGTTCGGCCGGCGCCTGCGCCGGACCCTCGACAACCATGCCGCCGGCAGCCAGGCCTCACCGGAGCTGTTCCGGTTGCGCTGCGAGGAGCTCACCGGTCAAACAGTCGATCCAGCCAGCCGTCAGCGTGAGTTTCGCGGCATCCGCCTGGAGCAGGAGAAGAGCCACGCTCTCCAACCCCACGGAATTGAGATGCTGGCGGTGACCACCACCATGGAGGTTGGGATCGACATCGGCCCGCTGGAAGCGGTGCTGCAGGCCAACATGCCGCCGCAGCGCTTCAACTACCAGCAGCGCGTGGGTCGAGCCGGGCGACGCGGCCAGACGTTTTCGTTTGTGCTCACCCTCTGCCGCAGCCGCAGCCACGATCTGCACTACTTCCGCCATCCGGAGCGGATCACCGGCGATGCACCCCCGCCGCCCTTCCTTGTGAAGCGGCTGGCCCGCATCGCTGAGCGGCTGCTGCGGAAAGACCGCCTGATCCATGCCTTCCGCTGGCTGGAGCAGCGCCAGCGCCAAGCGAACGGCGATGTGTGGGCCGGGGATCTGGTGAGGCCCGTAGATGTGCACGGCGATTTCATTCCGGCCCGGGTGTTGGAAGATCCCCAGAAGCTCAAGCAATGGCAGGGCTGGTTGGCTGAGGCCTTGGAAGCCACGGCCACCAAGGCCGAACGCACGCGCCAGGCCCTCAATCGCCAGCGGCCGCTCGATGACCCGCGCTGCGATCTCTTGGAGCTGGAATCCGCTACTGAACTTCTGAAGACCATCACCACAGGCAGCCAGCGGGTGGGAGCGAATACCGCGGGCCTGGCGGCCCATTTGGCCAATGAAGGGGTGCTGCCGATGTATGGCCTGCCCACACGTGTGCGCGAGCTGGTGATCGGCGGCGACCAGAAGAAACGAGAGGTGGTGAGCCTGGATCGGGATCTGGAAGTGGCGATCTATGAGTTCGCGCCGGGGAATGTTCTCGTGCACGACAAGCTGGAGCACCTCTGCATCGGTCTGACGCCCCGGATCGACTGGCAAGGCGGTATCGCCAGGCAGGGAGGAGGGTTCAAGACCATCCAGGCCGATCCCTGGGATCGGCGCCTGGTGCTGGGCTGCTGCCCTGTCTGTGGAGCCTGGCAAGACGTCTCGAAGGCCAGCGAACCGGAGGAGGAGCTGGCCTGCCCCAGCTGCCAGAGCAGCTCAGTGCTCAAGGAGTGGAACGCCCAGAGCTGTGTAGAACCCGCAGGTTTTCGCACCGATTTCCGGCCCGCCACAAACCTCGAATCCCTGCCCGGCAGCTACAGCAATGCCTTGAGCGCCGATGCCGATCCACCGCCCCGCCACAGCTGGCTGCATCAGCGTGAGGAGACCGGCGTCGGCCCGCTGCAGTTACAGCTGGTGGCGCGGCCCGGCACCACCGTCTATCGCCTCAACCGCGGCCCCCAGGGCACTGGTTTCAGGATGGTGTGGCGCGAGGGCAAGTTGCGCCGCGCCAGCCGCGAAAGCCCCAAGCTGCAGCAACGCGACAGCCCCAGCCTGCGGGCCCAGGCAATTGATCAGCGCCTCTGCAGTGGCCCCGTGATCCAGTCCGTGCTCACCGAACCGGAGGTGGAGCCCCACGACCACAGCAGCATCGATCCGGTGTTCCTGGTAGCGCCGCGCGTCACCGATGGGCTCTATCTGCTGCCGGAGGCGGTGAATCCGTTGCTGGCGATCAATGAACTGGGCAGCAGCCTGGAGCTACCCAGACCCGCCCTGCGCGCTGGGTCCCGCACCGGCCCGGATGGCAGCAACTACTGGCAGGGTGTGCGGGCAGCGGCCATTTCCGCAGCGCAGCTGCTGATCGCACGCTCGACGCGGGAGCTGGATGTGGATCACCGTTCTCTGGAGGCGGTGGAACCGCGGCCGTTTGCGGTGGATGGCCAGCGGCTGCCACTAATCCAGATCGTGGATGCCCACGTGAATGGGGCGGGCTTCAGCGCCTGGCTGGGGGATGAGCGACAGGGTGTGCCGCCGATCCTCGAGCACATCCGCCAGTGCCTCACGTCGCCCACAAGTGATCAGAGCAGCAGTGAGGACATCCCCGAAGCATTGGCCTGGAGCGAAGAGAAGCACCGCCAGGAGTGCCAGGACAGCTGCTACAGCTGCCTGAAGACCTACGAAAACCAGGCCGTTCATGGTCTACTTGATTGGCGTTTGGCGCTCTGCTATCTACGGGCGTTCGTGCAACCGCAATGGACCTGCGGCCTCGATGGCGATTACAGCTGGGCACCGCTCAACGACTGGCCGGAACAGGCTGATCGGGTGGCGCGACTCAACCTGCGCCTCTGGGGCGGAAATTCAAGCGAGGATCTGGTGCGATCCAGCAGCCGAGATGACCTGGTGGCCTTCCGGCTCACCACCACGAACCCCATCAGCAAACCGTGGGTGATTGTGCGCCATCCCCTCTGGCGGTGGGGCCTGGAGCAGGGAGTGCTTGTGGAGTTCGAAACCGAGCTCAAGGCGCGCACACCGGATCAAGCCGTGGTCTGCTGGGACACCTTCAACCTCAGCCGCCGACCAGGCCGGACGCGTCAGTGGATGGCCGCGCAGGGGGCGCGGATGCGCAAGGCCCGCAAAGGCTGAATGGCACGCGGCGGCCGCCTACCCGCAGTCGCCTGGCCACATCACCCAAAACGGACAGTGGCCGCTGGCCTGAAGGGCTGCAGCAGCAGGGCACAGGCTTCAATCGTGGCCACAAGTATGGTGGTGAGGAGGATGAAGTTTTGACGTGACCCCCTTTGTCGGTCCAGTCCTTATGAGAGTGGGTGGATGTGGTCATGCTGCAACTCCCTGTTGAGCTGCCTCCAGGGGCGTACGCCC
>NZ_NQLA01000004.1 GCF_002252705.1 Vulcanococcus limneticus LL | reverse complement strand
AGCAGCTCCGCCGCCGCGAGCCGGCCGGTGAGGCGGGTGGTGTGCACCGCCAGGGCCGCCTGGGCCAGGGCCACCGGCGCCGCCGGCGCCAGGCTGAGGCCGCCGCTCAGGGGCGCCGCCAGCACCAGCAGCTGGCGGATGCCCCCCAGCACGAGCTGGATCCCCAGCTGGGCGCCCCCCAGCAGGGCGTTCTGGGCCGAGAGCCGCACCAGCAACGCCCGGGCCCCGGCGCCCCCCATCGGCAGGCCATAGAGCTGGCAGAGCTGCAGCACCAGGGCCGTGTCCAGGGCCAGGCCGCCGGCCAGATCCAGCAGCAGCAGCGGATTGGCGGCCACCCCCGTGGCCTTCAGGGCGGCGAAGCGGCCGATCAGCCCCTGGGCCGCGGCCCGCCCCTGGCGCAGCCGCCAGCGCTGCAGGCTCTGCTGGAAGCGATCGGCGGCGCGCAGGGCATTGAGGCCCAGCAGCAGCTCGCCGCTGCCCTCCAGCAGGGCGGTGAGCTGCTGCCGCAGCGGCTCGATCCGGGGGGCGCCGGCCACGCTGCGCACCCGTCCGTCGGCGAGCAGTTCGGGCCGGCGGGGCGCCGAGGCCACCGCCAGCAGCTCCAGGTGGCGGGCGCTGGCCGGCAGGCGGCGGCGGATGCTGGCCAGCAGGGCGTCGTGCTCCGCCTCCGGCCAGCAGTCGATCCGGTTCAGCACCAGCAGCAGGGGCTTGCCGCTGGCCAGCAGCAGCTCCAGGGCCTCGGCCTCCGGCGTGGTCAGGTCGCCATCGAGCACCAGCAGCACCAGGTCGGCGCCGAGGGCCACCCGGGCCGCCAGGCGCTGGCGGGCCCGGGCGGCGATCTCGTCGATGCCGGGGGTGTCCACCAGCTCCACCGCCGCCAGGCCCGGGATCGCCACAGGCCAGCGGGCCCGCTGCTGGCGGCGGGTGCAGCCGTGGGCCACGTCCGTGGCGAAGGTGGCCTCCCCGAGCAGGGCGTTGAGCAGGCTCGACTTGCCCACCCCCACCCGTCCGAACACGGCCACCCGCAGGAGGCGCCGCTCCAGGGCCTGCAGCTGCCCCTCCAGGGCCTGAAGCTCCGGGGCCAGCCCCGAGCGCTCCCGGGCCGTCAGGGCCAGCTCAGCCCGCCACTGCTCCAGCAGCAGCCGGCAGCGCTCGGCCACGGGGGGCGGGCTGGGCGTCATGGGCTGATGGGCTCCAGCGGCTTACCGCTCTGGGGGCGGCGCCACCAGCCCGCCAGCACCGCCAGCACGGCCTCGGCGCCGATCACCCCCACGAATCCCCCGAATTCATCCACCACCACCCGCTGGGCGTGGCTGCGGCGGCGGAAGGCGGTGAGCAGCCGGTCGGCACGGATCATCTCCGGCACGAATTCCACCGTCTCGCTGTGCTGGGCCACCGTGCTGCTGCCCTCGCCGCGCACCAGGGCCGCCAGCAGCACATCGAGGCTGGCCACCCCCAGCACCTCGTCCACCTCCTGGCCAAGCACCACCCAGGAGCTGGCTCCGGACTGCAGCAGCGTGTCGCGCACCGTGTGGAGTTCCGCCAGGCCCGGCAGGGTCGGGGCCGAGACCCGCGGCACCATCAGGTCGCGGGCGGTGAGGTCGTTGAGCTGGAACACCTTGCCGATCATGGCGGCCTCATCGGCCTCGATCTGGCCCTTCTGGGACCCGAGCCGCGCCAGCAGCCGGATCTCCTCCTCGTCGGTGGTGAGCTCGTTCTCGGCCGTGATCGCCGGCATCAGCCGCTCCAGCACCAGCACCAGCGGCAGCATCAGCTTCAGCAGCAGCGACACCGCCGCGGCGCTGGCCAGCGACACCGGCAGGGCCAGGCGGCTGCCCAGGGCCTTGGGCAGGATCTCGCCCAGCAGGATCACCAGCACCGTGAGCCCCACCGAGAACAGCGGCAGCACGATCCCCCGCATCCCCAGCTTCTCGAACACCTGGGCCGCGTAGCCGCCCAGCATCAGGCTGCCGAAGATGTTGAAGCCGTTGTTGGCGATCACCAGCACCGCCAGGGCCCGGCCCATGCGGTTCTTGAGTTGCTGCAGGCTGCGGGCCCCCCGCGGCGGCTGGGGCCGACCCGCCAGCTCATGCACCCGCAGCGGATTGGCGGTGAGCAGGGCGGCCTCCACTCCGGAGCAGACGGCGGAGCCCACCAGGATCAGCGCCACCAGGGCCGCCAGGCCGATCAGCTCATTCATCGCCGTGGGGTCATCCCGCTATTCAAGCCGCACGTATTGAAGCGGCTGTGCCATCGTCGCGCTCAGCCCCTGCGCCGCTGCCCATGCTGATCGGGCCCGAGACCTTTGCCGCCCGCCGTGCCCGCTTTCTGGAGCGCCTCGGCGGTGCGGCGGCGGTGATTCCGGCGGCCCCGTTGGTGACGCACCACGCCGACGTGGAGTACCCGTTCCGTCAGAACAGCGACTTCTGGTATCTCACCGGCTTTGATGAGCCCGATGCGGTGGCGCTGTTCCTGCCCCACTGCCCGGAGAACCCCTTCGTGCTCTTCGTGGAGCCGAAGGATCCCACCGCAGAGGTGTGGAACGGGCGCCGCTGGGGCTGCGAGGGGGCCGTGGAGCGCTTCGGCGCCGACCTGGCCCACCCCCGCAGCGAGCTGGCCCAGCGCCTGGGCGACTACCTCAAGGGGGCCGAGGGCATCGCCTTCCGGGTGGGCCGCCACCCCGCGGTGGAGCCGCTGGTGCTGCAGGCCTGGGCCGGCCAGCTCGATCGCGCCCCCCGCAGCGGCACGGCCGCCCTGGGTCTGGTGGCCCCCTGCCCTTTGCTGCACGCACTGCGGCTGCGCAAGGGTCCGGAAGAGCTGGAGCGGCTGCGGGAGGCGGCCCGCATCTCGGCGGCCGCCCACGAGCTGGCCCGGGAGGTGGTGCGGCCGGGGCTGGGGGAGCGCCAGGTGCAGGCGGTGATCGAGCAGCACTTCCTCGAGCAGGGCGCCCGCGGGCCGGCCTACGGCTCGATCGTCGCCGGCGGCGACAACGCCTGCGTGCTGCACTACACGGCCAATAGCGCTGAGCTGCGCGACGGCGATCTGCTGCTGATCGATGCCGGCTGCTCCCTGGCCGACTACTACAACGGCGACATCACCCGCACGTTCCCGGTGAACGGCCGTTTCACGGGTGAGCAGCGGGCTCTCTACGAGCTGGTGCTGGCGGCCCAGGAGGCGGCGGTGGCGGCGGTGCGGCCCGGCGCCACCGCCGAGGGGGTGCACGACACGGCCGTGCGCGTCTTGGTGGAGGGCCTTCTGGAGCTGGGGCTGCTGGTGGGTGATCCCGGCGGGATCATCGAGCGGGGCGCCTACCGCCACCTCTACATGCACCGCACCGGCCACTGGCTCGGCCTCGACGTGCACGACGTGGGTGCCTATCGCCTGGGTGAGCACCACGTGGCCCTGGAGCCGGGCATGGTGCTCACGGTGGAGCCAGGTCTCTACGTGAGCGACCGGCTGCCGGTGCCCGAGGGGCAGCCGGTCATCGCCGAGCGCTGGAAGGGCATCGGCATCCGCATCGAAGACGACGTGGCGGTGACCGAGCGTGGGCACGAGAACCTCACGGCGGCGGCCCTCAAGGCGCCGGCGGCCCTGGAGCGCTGAGCCAGAGGCGCTCCAGGCCGGCTTAGGGGATGCCTGACCTGCCAGTGTCAGAGCCCCAGCAGCGGACAGGCGTGGGCGGGATGCGACGGCTACGGCGTGCGGGTCTGATCGGGCTGGCGCTGGCGGTGCTTGCCCTGGTGCTGGCCCTCGCCCTCCACCCCGCGGGATCCGACAGCGGTTCCCTTCGGGGCGCCCCGCGGACCCCGAGCCCGCCGCCGACGGATCGGGTCCGGCGGGTCGATCCCCAGGCGCTCATCGCCCAGACCGGAGCGATGCCCGTGAAGACCGGGATTTACATCAAGAACTTGCATGGCCTCTCCCTCGCGCAGCGAACCTTCAAGGCCGAGGGGTATTACTGGCTGGAATGGCAGCAGCCGTTGCAGGACCTGCTCGCTGAGGCCAAGCTGCCCGCCGCCGATCTGGTGGAGCTGTCGAATCTGGTCGACGAATATGACGCCGTCTTGAAGCCCTATGGGGACGTGAGCAGGCTGCCTTCAGGGTGGTATCGCTACCAGGTGCGCTTTTCAGGGTCGTTCTATATCCCGTACCTCAGCTTCAAGGATTCTCCCTTTGATCAAATCACCCTGCCGATTGTGCTGGAGGTCGGTCCCGACCAGTTTGCGATGCAGGAGAGGCCGGTGGTGCTGGTGCCCGATGCCAAGCCCGGCGCCCTGCTCGGCGCCTACTCGGTGGTGGACGGCTTCCATCTCCACTCGGCTGAACTCGTGCCGCTGCTGCATGCCTATGGCACCTCCTGGGGGCGGGACAGGGGCGATCTCGACTTCTCGACCATCAGCGCTGTGGCTCATCTGGACACGGATGGGGTAGCCAGTTTCATCACCTATGTGCTGCCGTTGCTCATCGTGCTGGCCATCGTGTTCGCGGCGCCGTCGCTGGAGGGGCGGCTGGGCGATGTGCGGGTTGCGATCCCCACGACGGCCCTGCTCACTCTGATCTTCCTGCAGCAGGCCTACAAGGCGAGCCTGCCTGCCCTGAGCTACCTCACGTTTCTCGACTGGCTCTATGCCTACGCCTATCTGGTGACGATGGCGCTGTTCTTCCTGTTTCTGTGGGGCAATAACGCCTGCGCCAATGTTCCAGCGGAGCAGGTGGTGTCCGTGGTGGCGAGGATCAACCGGATCGATCTGGTCTTTCAGGTGACCGCGATCGTGGGCCTGGTGCTGGTGGGCCTGCTGGTCTGGCTTCTCTGAGGGTCGGGGGTCCGCCTCAGAGGTGCTGGCCTGGCTGGCTGCCGCCGCTGCTGGCGGACAGGTGCTGAACCAGCCGCTGAGCCACCTGATCGGTGGAGGGAATCACGGCATCCGCCCCAGCGGCCAGGAGCTGGGCCTCGTAGTGGGTCCGCTCGGCTTCCCGGCCCGCCTGGTGCAGGTGGGGCGGTGCCACCGCCAGGCTGAGGAAGCGCTGGCTGGGCTGCTGCTCCCGGGCCCGCTCCACGGTGAGCACGTCGGCCACGGTGTCGCCCAGGTAGGCCACCGGCGGCGCAGCGGGCCCCAGGGGGCCGGCCAGCTCCCGGGCCAGGCGCAGCAGGCCGGTGGGATCGGGCTTGTCGGGCGCGTCGCCCATGGCGATCAGGGGTGGATCGGCCAGGCCCAGGCGGGCCTCCAGCACGAATCGGGCCGACGGCGGCTCCGCGCCGCTCACGAAGCCCCAGGCCACGCCGATGGCGCTCAGGGCTTCGAAGAACGGTCGGTCCACCAGCAGCGGCTCCTGGCCGATGAATCCCCTCCAGACGGCCGGATCACCGTCGGGGTCGCCGCCGAAGTAGAAGCCGTTGAACACCGTCACCAGGGCCGCCAAGGTCGGCAGGGGGCTGCGGCCGGGCTGGCTCAGACCGCCGCGGCGCAGCAGCTCAAGCGAGGCCTCCCAGTCGTTGTTCCAGCGGCCCTCGGCCTTGAGGGCATCGATCGCCGCCGCATCCGGCCGCTGGCCGCCGAAATGGTGCACCGTCTCCACGATGGCGCGGCGGTAGCTGGCGCCCACATCGCGGATGACGCCGTCGATGTCGAACAGCAGAACGGCGGCGGGCCCCCCGCTGGCGGACGGGCTGACGGGCAGGCTGGCCGGTGAGCTGGACGTCAGAGCAGGGGCCACGGCGGCTGGTAGGTTAGTTGTTTGTGTCTAAGCCTTGAGCGCTGAAACCATGAGCACCGAGAGCGCTGAGAGCGCCCTGGCCACGGCGGCACCTGAGCTGAACCAGGCCGCTGAGGACACCACCGAAGGCCGTCCGGTGCTGCGTGGTGCCAGCGCTGCCCTGGCCACCGCCACCATCGACGAGAACGGCGTTCCCTCCGGCCGCACCCCCAAGGCCGATGAGGGCCGCTTCCTGCTGAAGATCCTCTGGCTGCCCGACAACGTGGCTCTGGCCGTGGACCAGATCGTGGGCGGCGGCCCCAGCCCCCTCACCGCCTACTTCTTCTGGCCCCGGGAAGACGCCTGGGAAACCCTGAAGACCGAGCTCGAGGGCAAGAGCTGGATCACCGACAACGAGCGCGTCGAGATCCTCAACAAGGCCACCGAGGTGATCAACTACTGGCAGGAGGAGGGCAAGGGCAAGAGCCTCGATGAGGCCAAGCTCAAGTTCCCCGACGTCACCTTCTGCGGGACCGCCTGAGTCCGGGCACCCCACCGGCTCGCCTGCCGCAGCCCAGATGCGGCGCCGGCTGGTCCGATCCAGTCTCCCAAGGCGCCCACCAGCCCCCGCAAGGGGGCCTTTTTCATGGCCCTCACTGGCGGGACCTGAGCACCTGGCCAAAGGTGCTGTTGGTGATCACCGCCGGGGTTGTTGCCGTGTCCACGGTGAAACTGCGGGTTTCCAGCTGGCTGGTGCCATCCGGGTAGAGGAAGGTCACCTGGCCATCCAGGGTGAGCGTGCTGCCGCTGCGGCCGCTCTCCCGCAGCTCGCCGACGCTCACCCGCTCGAACTGGTTGAAGAAGCTGGGATCGAACTGGTCGGCCGCGGCTCCAGCAAAGAAACCGCGGGCGGCGTCGTAGTTCTTGCTGGAGAGGGCGCCGTAGAGCTCCTGCACCCGGGAGATGGCCTGATTCAGGTTGGCGGCGCCGCTGCTGGCCGCCTCCTGGGTGGTGGGCGGACTGGGCTCGGGTTCCGGCAGGGTCGGGGTCGCCGGTGGGGCCACCGGCTGGGCCACGGGCACGGGTGAGGGGGTCTCGCTGGCGCCGAGCTGGGGCTGGCGGCGGCCGGCCAACTGCATGAACACCAGCAGGCTCAGCAGCCCCACCAGCAGGCCGCCACAGAGGAAGGAGAGCACCACCACCAGGGAGCGGCTGCCACCCCCGCCGGCGCCGCTGCGGTTGGCCGCCAGCAGCGCCAGGGCCTGGTCCGGCGTGGGCGGGCGCGGATCGTCGAGCGGCAGCGGCAGCGCCACCAGGCTGGCTGGCTCCGGCGCGGGGGCCGGCACTGGCGCTGGGGCGACGACCGCTGCTGCACCTGCGATCGGCGGGGTGGGCAGGCCCAGCAGCCCCTGGACCACCGCCTGCATCCGCTGGCAGATGGCCGGGGTGAATACCTCCTGCAGTTCCTGCATCAGTCGCGTCAGTAGCCGCGGATCCGCCAGGGGCTCGGCCTGGCTTGCCGCGCTGTGGAAGGCGGGACAGAACACCAGGTAGCGCAGGGCCGGCAGCAGGGCGGCCTGCTCGGCGCCGCCCAGATCGCCCACCAGCGCCTGCAGCCGCCGCCCCTCCACCGGAAGGCCGCGCTGGCGGTCCTGGATGACCTGGGTGCGCAGGGCCGCGCCGAGCTGGTAGTCGTTCATGGCGGTGGGGCCGTGGGCCGGCTGGAGCCGGCGGGACCGGCATGGGCGGGCAGTGGTCCCATCCTCCTGTCCGCCGGTCCGGCCGGCCAGGTCGCGGCCAGGGCCGCCTCCAGCTCCGGGCAGGCGCCCAGGGCCTGGAGCGGCCGGAGCGTCGGCTGAGGCTCCCGGGCCAGGAAGGCCGTGCCGAGCAGGGCCCCGAGCGGATCGGTGGCGGCATTGCGCTGAAGCTGCCGGGCCTGGAGCCGGCCTGTGGCCAGCCCGGCGCTCTGGCTCTTGCGCTGCTTCAGGCTGGCGCGGATGCTGGCGGGACTGGCGCAGAGCTGGGCGATGCTGCGCCGCAGCCGGGCCTGGAGCTCCAGAGGCAGTTCGGCCGGGCTGGGGCCGGGAGTGGGCGGGGGGATCGTCGCCGGGGTGGGTGCAGCGGGCGGGTCCTGGTCGGTGAACCTGGAGCTGGGGACCAGCCTGGGCAGGGCCAGCCCCAGGGCCACTGCGGCCCCAAGGGCCAGCAGCAGGACTGGGTAGCGCCCACGCCAGTGCCCTGATCCTGGCGGCTCCGGAGCGGCGGCAGCCTGGCTGGGTTGGATCTGCCGATCCTGGTTCTGCGCCCGGTCCGGCGGCGCCACCCCCAGCTGGGCGATGGCCACGCTCACGTCGTCGCCGCTGCCCTCGCGGCTGATCTGATCCAGGGCGCTCTCCAGCAGCTCGCTCTCGCCGGCGGGGGTGGCGGCCAGGTGGGCGGCCAGGGCCAGGAAGTCGGCATCGGTGGCGCAGGACTTGCGGATCCCATCGCTGCTCAGCACCAGGGCGAAGGCCTCCCCCTCGCGGCGCGGGTAGAGGCCGCTGCGGGGGGCGAACAGGCGGGCCGCCTGCCGCTGGCACAGGCTGCAGGTGGCCTCGCCGGCCGCCAGCTCCGCCGGCTCCTCGCTGATCAGGCTGGCGCCGCCGCCCGCCGCCTCGACCCGCACCAGATCCCAGTCCCCCAGGCCGGTGTGACCCCACCAGCGCGGGCCGATCACCACCAGCCCCAGGGTGGTGCCGTAGCTGAGGGGTGAGAAGCCCTCCGCGCAGCCGCCCTCCGGGGCTTCGGCCACGGCGGCCGGGCTGGTGGTAGCCAGGCTGTAGGGATCCGGTCTGCATGGATCCGCTCCTTCCGGATCCCGCTCCCAGTCGGCCGCGATGGCTTCCAGCCAGAGGCGGTGGATGGCCTCCGGCAACTCCTGGGCCAGCCACCGGCGCCAGTGCGCCAGGTCGGCGCTGTCCGCTGCGATCGCGCCTTGGCCGGCCTGGCGCTGTTCATCGGTTGCCCGCGGCCCCATGGCCCGCTCCACCTCCGCGATCGCCAGCTCGCAGGCCAGGCGGCTGCCCCGCTCGCTGCGCCGATAGCGAGCGCCCCCGTGGCCATCGGCCACCGCCAGCACCAGCACGGGTTCGCCGGCGGCGTTGTGGCAGCGGTGGCTGAGGGAGAAGTCCTGGCAGGGTCGCCCCTGACGCCGGTGGGCCGCGCCGATGCGGCTGCAGTGCAGCGCCGCGGTGGGAGCTGGGCTGGCCCCGGAGCTCACCACACCAGGGGGCCCACGTCGTCGGTGGGATCCATCACGGTGGGCGGCAGATCCGGCAACGGGATGTTGCCGTCCGCAGTGGCCCCCGCCACCCGGCTGGCCGGCATCGAGGCGGCCCCCACCACGGCGGTGGAGGCCCACTGGATGTACTGGGCCAGGGCGGTGGCGTTGCTGGCCTGCAGGGGCCGCCGCGGCGACTTGCCTGGCCGGTGCCGGGGGGCCTGGCCACTGGCCCCGGGCACCTCGCCCGCCGGCAAGCCACCGCCGGCGCCGGGATCGCTGCCGATGAACTGCTGCAGCACCTCCAGATCGGCGTCATGGCCCATGGCGATCGCCAGGCGCACAGCCTTCTGGGCCCAGGGCTGGCGCAGCAGGGACCGCAGCCCCGCCTCGAAGTCGTCGGTGGGCTGGCCGTCGGAGATCAGCACCAGCACCGGCGGCAGGGCCCGCTCCTCCATCGGCGGCGAGCGCAGCTCCGCCGCCACCAGCTCCAGGGCCTCGCCCATGGCGGTCACGCCGCCGGCCTGCAGGTCCACCCACTGCAGCTGCTCCACCGGTGTGGGCTGGGCGATGTGCCAGCTGGCCCGATCCGCGAAGCTCACGGCCCGCACCAGCACCCGCGCCTCGGGGTTCTGGCGGGCCACCTCGGCCATGCCCGGCAGCGATTGACGGATCGCCTGGTTGAGGGCCTGCATCTTGCCCTGGGCCGCCATTGAGCCCGAGCAGTCGCAGAGGTAAATGAAGTGCAGCGGCCGGTTGGCCAGGCGGACGTTCGGGAAGGGCATCGGGCGTCACGGGCGCGCGGCGCTCAGGGAACCGGCGTTGCGCTCCTCAGCGTCGCACCCCTCTGCCTTTCCCCGGTCATGGGCGTCCCGGGTGGAGCACGGCGATCGGGCCGGCCGGGGTGATGAGCGCCCGCACCGGCGCCAGGTTGCAGGTGCGGCCTGGCTCCAGCGGCACCCGTTCGCCGCTGCCCAGTACGGCGATCCAGCGCTCGCCTGTGAGGTTGCGCAGGCCCAGCACCCCGGCGTCGCTGGGGTGGGCCTCCACCTGCGCCAGGGGCCGGCGCAGGTCCTCCTCCAGCAGCGGATCGAAGTGGTGGGGATGCAGGGCGTTCTCCGGCGCCGCGATCACCTGGCCATGGGGCAGCTGCAGGCGCAGGGGAGCGGGCAGCGCAGTGCCGCAGTTCCAGCAGCTGGTTCCGCTGGAGCCTGGCTCCGGGAAGGTCTCCTGGCCGCAGCTGGGGCAGAGCTGGCGCTGGTCGAGGGCGGCGGCCAGGGCGCGGCGCCACTGGCCGGTGAGGGCCCGCTGGCCCGGCTGTCTGAGGCCGCGGCAGAAGCTCTGCTCGAACAGGGCCTTGAGCCCCTCGGGATAGATGGGCCAGGTGAGCAGGGCCGCGGCGTGCTCGATCGGATCGGGACGGTTGCGCGCGTCGGCCGGATCGAAGATGAATACCGGGTCCTCGCCATAGAGCTTGCGGCGGGCCGGCTCATCCAGGCAGCGGATCGCCAGCTCCAGCTGGCCCCGCAGCGGATCGTGGCGGGTGAGCAGCCGGAACAGCAGCACCGCCAGGGAAAACAGATCGCTGTTGGCCCCGGGTCGGGCCTGGCCCAGCAGCACCTCCGGCGCCATGAACCCCGGCGTGCCCAGCACGCTGCCTGGGTCCTGGCCGTCCACATCCACGTTGTCGTTGTCGCAGATCAGGATGCGGCCGCTGGCCGGCTCCAGGAACAGGTTGCCCAGGGAGATGTCCTTGTAACAGAGGCCCCGCAGGTGCAGGGCGTGGAAGGCATCCGCCAGGAAGAAGCCCGCCCGCAGCACGTTGCGAAGGCTGATCGCCAGGTGGCCGCCCACATGCTCATGGGCCCCCACGTAACCCGGCGGTCGCAGATCCATCAGGTAGCCGAATCCCGGTTCGCGGCTGCGGATCAGCGCCGCGCTCTCCAGCTCGGGGCGCAGCAGGGCGATCGGCCAGAGGAAGTCGTCGTTGGGAGCGGTGGCGCGGATGCTCTCGGCCAGGCGCAGCGGCAGGCGCGGATCCCGGGCGATGCAGGCCGGCAAGTACCACTTCAGCGCTAGTCGCTCGCCGGCCAGCTCCACCTCGTACACCTGGCCCTGGGTGCCGCCCCCCAGTCCGCGCAGCACCTGCAGTGGCGCGTTGAGGCCCTCACAGCGGAGGCTGGTGCCCGGCGGCAGGATCCAGGTCACGGTGGGGGCGGGCCGTGGGGTGCGGACCGGTTCAGGCCTCCAGACTCTGGCCGATGGCCTTGCGGATTCCGTTGCGGTGCGAGAGCGCCGTGAGTCGGTTGGCGAAGGCACGGCGGCGGGCGGTGCCGTCGTGCAGCACCACCACCAGGGTGTGTTGCTTGCGCGACCCCAGCAGCACCGCCGCCACCAGGGCGCCGATCTGCAGGGGCCAGAACAGCACCGGCACGGGCAGCAGCAGCAGTCCCCCCAGACACACCAGCACCCACCAGCTGAACAGGTGGGGATGGACCGGCTGGCTGCGCACCGCGGCCGAGCGGATCTGGGGGATCGGGATCCGCTCGCCGGCGACCTCCAGGCTGGTGGCGGGGCTCGCCGGGGGAGCGGGGCTAGCGGGGGGCTGGGGTTGGCGGGTGGGGGACGCCTCGGGCTGGGCTTGAGGGCTGGTTGGCCGCTGCCTGGGTGTCCTCTCGCCGGCGGATGGGGCCGCTGGTCCAGTGCGCAGCGAGGTGGCCGGGACCGCCCCCCCCACGGGCTCCAACTGGAACAGCAGCACCGGACCGCTGCGACCCAATTGGATTGCATCGCCATCGGCGAGGGGATGGCCGGTGCCGATGCGCTGGCCGTTCACATAGGTGCCGTTGGCGCTGCCGAGGTCCTCCACCAGCCAGCGGCCGCTGCCCGCCTCCAGGCGCACGGCGGCGTGGCGGCGCGACAGGCCCGCCTCCTGGGGCAGGCACAGGCCACAGCTGGCGTCCCGGCCGATCGTGAGCGGCCGCTGGGGATGGAGCCGCACCGCCTTGGTGGGATCGTCCTGTTTGCTCAGGCGTGCGCCGGCAGGGGGGATGCCGCTGGGGGAGCCCGCCATCAGTTCCGCCCCCGGCGACGCCACCACAGGCGCCAGTCGTCGCGCAGGTCGGCCCACCAGCCGGCATCGCCCTCCCGGTAGGGGGTTACCCGGCCCGGGAACAGCAGGGCCCGGCTGGCCAGGGCCAGGCCCCCCAGCACCATCGCCAGCAGCACCCAGCCGGGGATTGCCCCGGGCCAGGTCCAGGCGAAGCTGGCCCGCACGGCGTACAGGCCGATCGTCAGCGCCAGCCACAGGCGGAAGGGCTCCCAGGGGTCCCGCTGGCGCTGCACCGGCTCACCGCCCTCGCTCGCCGTAGCCTATGGCGAGGCCGCTCCCGAACGCCCTGCCCGTGCCGCAGACCCCAGGGGATCCGCCTCAGTCCGACCCGGCCCTGCAGGCCCAGCCTGCGCCGCCCCTCCCCAGCCGTCGCGCTCTCTGGCTGGAGCTGCTGCGGGCCCTCGCCCAAGGCGATCTGGCGGCGCGTCCCACCGCCATGCGGGCGGCCTGGCACCGGCTGCAGGAGAGCCGGGCCACGGTGGAGCTGTGGATGGGTGAGCAGCGCCTGGCGGCCCTGCCCCTGGAGCCCGGCCAGCGTCTGCGCATCGGCCGCGATCCGGCCTGTGAACTCCACGCCCCGGCCCAGAACCTCAGCCGGGTGCACGCGATCCTGGAGCAGGACCGCCCCAGCGACCGCGACTTCCGTCTGGAGGACTTCAACTCCGCCAACGGCCTGTTCCACCGCGACCGCCGCGTCCGCGCCATCGGCCTGCGCCACGGCGATGTGATCCAGCTGGGCTCACCCCTCAAGGCCGAGGCGGCCCAGCTGCGCTACAGCCATCCCCGCAGCGGCCTGGAGCAGGCCCTGCACCTGGCCGGGGTGGGGGCGCTGCTGGGCTCGGGCCTGCTGGTGGGCGGCCTGCTGGTGGCGGCCTCGATCGGCGGTGGCTCGAAGATCCGCAGCATCTCCGGCCCGGTGAAGATCGTGGCGGCCAGCGGTCAGCAGATCGATGCCAAGGAGGGCTCCGCCACGGCCCTGCCCAGCCTGGAGTCGTACCCGCTGGCCCTGCGCCAGGCCCTGATCGCCTCGGAGGAGGCGCGCTTCGGCTGGAACAGCGGCCTTGACCTGTTCGGCACCCTGCGCTCCCTGGTGCGGCGCAGTGGTGGCGGCAGCGGCCTCACCCAGCAGGTCGCCCGCCTCTATTACCCCGAGGTCGGTAACGACTACAGCCTCACCCGCAAGCTGCGGGAGCTGTGGGTGGCGCTGCAGCTGGAGGTGGGCTTCAGCAAGAACCGCATCCTCAAGATGTATCTGGATCGGGCCTACCTGGGCCTGGGCAGTGAGGGCTTCGAGCAGGCGGCGCGGCTCTACTTCCGCAAGTCCGCGGCCCAGCTGGATGCGGCCGAGGCGGCGTTCCTGGTGGGGCTGCTGCCCAACCCCAATGGCTACAGCCCCTGCAACCCCAAGGATCCCGGCGCCGGACGCGAGCGGCGCAACCTGGTGCTCAAGCTGATGCACGAGCAGGGTTTCCTGGGCGACCAGCAGCTGGTGGATGCCCAGCGCCGGCCCCTGAACATCGACCCCTCCGCCTGCCGCGACTCCACCTTCTCCAGCTATCCCTTCTTCAGCGACTACGTGGTGGGTGAGCTGGAGGGCACCCGCTTCGGCCTCGATCTCAGTGGCCAGGACGCTGGCGGCAACTACCTGGTGGTGAGCACGATCGATCCGAAGCTGCAGGCCCTGGCCCAGCAACAACTGCAGCGCTTCCTGGAGGGGCCGGCGGCCCGGCTGGGCCTCACCCAGGGCGCCCTGATCAGCCTCGACTATCAGAGCGGCGACATCCTGGCCTACGTGGGCGGGGGCGATTACTCCCGCTCCAGCTTCGATCGGGTGCAGGCCCTGCGCCAGCCAGGCTCGGCCTTCAAGCTGTTCACCTTCCTGGCGGCCCTCGCCGCCGGCGTGCAGCCGGAGGAGCCGATCTCCTGCGCGCCACTGGCCTACGTGGCGGGCTGCCGCCATGGCGGCGGTGCGGTCAGCGTGGCCGATGGCTTCGCCTTCTCGGAAAACGTGGTGGCCCTGCGCCTGGCCGAGCGGGTGGGCCTGCGCCAGGTGATCGCCGAGGCCCGCCGCCTCGGCATCTCCACCCCCCTGGACCAGGACTTCAACACGGTGCTCGGGGGCCGCGAGACCCTGCTCTACGAGCTGGCACGGGCCTATGCGGTGGTGGCCAACGGCGGTCGCTCGGTGCCGATGCATGGCGTCAGCAGGATCTACGACCTGGGGATCTGCCAGTCGATCTACAGCCTCAGCACCTGTCCCCAGCGCGGGGTGACGGTGCCGGTGGGGGAGGCGACGCGCCAGCTGGTGCCGGCGGAGCAGGCCGCCGTGATGGATCGCCTGATGGCCGGCGTGGTGCAGCGCGGCACCGGCAGGGCCGCCGCGGTGGTGGCCGATGCCCGCGGCAAGACCGGAACCACCAACAACGGCGTGGATGTGGTGTTCATCGGCTACTCGCCGGCGCTGGGGATCCTCACCGCGATCTGGATGGGCAACGACGACAACCGTCCGGCCGAGGCCGCCAGCGGAGCGGTGGTGGCCGAGCTGTGGGGCCGCTACATGGGGGCTGTGGCCCGCGCCCGCGCCGCGGCCTGAAGCAGCTCGCCGCCGCGGCTCACCAGGGCCCAGCCGACCCCCAGCACCAGGCCCCACCACCACTGGCTGCTGAGCAGCCGATCGAGCGGCCGGCTGTCGTCCTGGGCGCTGCGGCGCGGCAGCACCCAGGCCAGCTGCAGGGCGCCGTAGAGCACCAGAAGCACCCAGGCCGGAATGCCGAAGCCTAGCCGGCCGATGGGGTAATCCAGGGCGCGCCAGTGCAGCAGGCTGGCGGCCGTGCCCAGGCCGATCAGGGCACTGATCGCCCCGGAGGCCCCATCCCAGCGCCCTTCGGGGGTGCGCCGCTGGGCCACCAGCAGGGCCAGTGCCAGGGTGGCCAGGCTGGTGAGGACGTAGCGCAGCACCACATCGGCCAGGGGCAGGGGTGAGGGCCCCAGCAGCACCAGCAGCATCAGCAGGTTCAGCACCGCCTCGCGCTGGTCGTGGTGGATCCAGGGGGCCGTGAGCCAGCGCCAGGCCTCATGGGGATTGGGGGCATCGGCCTGCTCCAGGGGCCACTGGCGCCGGGTTGCCTTGAGGGGCCCCAGGGCCAGGGCCTGGAGTAGGCCGAGCACCAGGACCAGCACCACCCCACCACTCCAGCCCCAGCCATCGAACAGGCGCCGGTCGAGTTCCAGCGCCGCCCACCACCACACCAGGGCCAGGGCGAAGGCCAGGGCCAGGCCAGGCCCCAGGGGCCGCAGCTGGCGGGCCAGCGCCCTCAGGTCCGCCGGCCCCGTGAGTGCGGCAGGGCGTGGTGCCCTCAGGCCACCGCGGGGTCCGGCCACGGCCAGGGAATCGCCCAGGGGCGGGTCCGTCCCCGCCAGGCCCAGGTCCCCGAATTCGGCCTCAGGCGCGGTTGGACCGTGCGGGCTGCCTGGGCCTGGGACAGGAGGTGCATGGCCCTGAGACCCCTGACCACGGGCCGTGGTCTGCGCCACGGGTGTGGGCTGGTCAACCGGCAGCGCCTCGGGAGCTACCAGGCCAAGCGGCACACCACTGGCCGCCTCCAGCAGCTCCAGCAGCTCCGCCAGCACCCGCGGTGCATAGGTGCGCTCCAGCTGCTGCCTGAGGCTCTCCAGAGCAGAGCGCTGGGCCCCGCCCCGCTGCCGCAACACCTGGCGTAGCAGCGGCTGGGCCGCCAGATCCCGCACCGGTCCGCTCAGCCACACCTCGGCTCCGAGCCCATCAATCAGCCGGTTCGCCAGGGCGGTGCCGTTGTCCAGATCGAGTACACCAGCCTCCAGCCAGCCCCTCACCTGAAGCCCCAAGTCCCGCCCCGTCCCCATCACCCCAGCCCCTGCGGACCGAGCTTAGGAGTCACCCCCCAAGCGCCAGGCCCCAACTCTCACCCACGGCCACATACCCTCCGACCTGCCCACCCATGCCCACCAAAAAGCCCCCGGCATGGGCCCCATCTTCGTATTCCGCCCAACGGGCGGTGACGAAGATGGGGCCCATGCCGGGGGCAACACAGGGGCCCCAGCTAAGACTGGGGGTATGGCTCCTCAGCTCGCCAGGGTGGCTTGCTGTCGGGCGCGGGCGCGGGCCAGTTCCTGCTGGGCCTTCACCTTCTCGGTGCTGGCGGGCTGCCCCTCGAAGGCGGCTGCGGCCTGCTGGGCCCGGTCGAACTCGGCGGCCGCGGTGCCGGCATCGATGCTGTTGCCCAGCTCACCGCCGTTGACCAGCACGGTCACCTCATCGGCTTCCACCTCGGCGAAGCCACCGAGCACGGCGATCGCCGTCCAGGCATTGCCCTCACGCACCCGCAGCACGCCCGTGTCAAGGGCGGTCAGGAGGGAGACGTGCCCGGTGAGGATGCCGAGCTGGCCGGTGGTGCTGGGAAGGATCACTTCGTCGGCGCTGCCGTCGAAGACGCTCTGATCAGGGGCCAGAACGCGGAGGGTGAGGGTCATGGGCGGGGGAGATCAGCAGGCGGGGGGAGTAGGGCGGCGCAGTGCCTGATCAGCCCTTGGCCTCGGCGAGGATCTTGGCGGCCTTGGCCTTCACCTGGTCGATGTTGCCGACGAGGTAGAAGGCGGCCTCCGGCAGATCATCAAGTTCACCGGCGAGGATCTGGTTGAAGCCGGTGATGGTTTCCTCCAGCTTCACGTATTCACCCTTCTGACCGGTGAAGATCTCGGCCACGAAGAAGGGCTGGGAGAGGAACTTCTCGATCTTGCGGGCGCGATCCACGGTGCGGCGGTCGTCCTCGGAGAGTTCGTCCAGACCCAGGATCGCGATGATGTCCTGCAGTTCCTTGTAGCGCTGCAGGGTGGCCTGCACGGCGCGGGCGGTGCGGTAGTGCTCATCGCCCACCACAGCCGGCTGCAGCATGGTGCTGGTGGAATCCAGGGGATCCACGGCCGGGTAGATGCCCTTGGAGGCCAGGCCGCGGCTCAGCACCGTGGTGGCGTCCAGGTGGGCGAAGGTGGTGGCGGGAGCGGGGTCGGTCAGGTCGTCGGCGGGCACGTAGACGGCCTGGATCGAGGTGATCGAACCCTCAAGGGTGGAGGTGATGCGCTCCTGGAGGGCGCCCACGTCGGTGCCGAGGGTGGGCTGGTAGCCCACGGCGGAGGGCATGCGGCCCAGCAGGGCGGACACTTCGGAGCCGGCCTGCACGAAGCGGAAGATGTTGTCCACGAACAGCAGCACGTCCTGCTTGTTCACGTCGCGGAAGTGCTCGGCCATGGTGAGAGCCGACAGGCCCACGCGCATGCGGGCGCCGGGGGGCTCGTTCATCTGGCCGTAGCAGAGGGCCACCTTCGACTTGGAGAGGTCCTCGGAGTTGATCACTCCGGATTCCTTGAATTCCTCGTAGAGGTCATTGCCTTCGCGGGTGCGCTCGCCCACGCCGGCGAACACGGACACGCCGCCGTGCTCCTTGGCGATGTTGTTGATCAGCTCCTGGATGAGCACGGTCTTGCCCACGCCGGCGCCACCGAACAGGCCCACCTTGCCGCCCTGGCGGTAGGGAGCCAGCAGGTCGATCACCTTGATGCCGGTCTCGAACACCTTGGGCTTGGTCTCGAGCTCGGTGAGCTTGGGCGCTTCGCGGTGGATGGGAGCGGTCAGGTCGGTGCTCACCGGACCCTTCTCGTCGACGGGCTCGCCGAGCACGTTGAAGATGCGGCCGAGGGTGGCTTCACCCACGGGCACGGAGATCGGAGCACCGGTGTCGAGGGCTTCCATGCCCCGCACGAGGCCGTCGGTGGTGCTCATGGCCACGGCGCGCACGCGGTGGTCACCCAGCAGCTGCTGCACCTCGGCGGTCAGGGCCACGTTCTGGCCAGCCGAATTTTTGCCCTCAATGCGGAGGGCGTTGTAGATCCTGGGCAGCTTGCCGGCGGGAAATTCCACGTCCAGCACCGGGCCGATCACCTGACGGATGATTCCCTTGGTGCCGGAAGCGGCAGGAGCAGCAGCAGCCATATGTAAGGAGGGTCGCGGAGGACGCGCAGCGGGAACCAATCCCGCCCGAAGCGGCGCAACCTTACCACTGCGAGGGAACCCCAGCTGCTGGAGCGGCCTGGCTGGAGCCGGCTGCCTGGGCGGCGTCCGGGAGCCCACGACCCCGGACCGCCCCCGGCTGTTCGGTCAACCGCACAGCGCCCGGATTGCCCGGCTGACCCCGCTCCCATAGGTTGGCACTCAGCGGCTTCGAGTGCCAGATCGGCATCAGGAGCGGCTTCCTGTGGCGTCTTTGGCGCCATGCCAATGGCTTCGCAACCCTTTCCGAAATCCATCCATGGCTGCTGTTTCCCTCAGCGTTTCCACCGTCAAGCCCCTCGGCGACCGCATCTTCATCAAGGTGTCCGAGTCCGAGGAGAAGACCGCCGGCGGCATTCTTCTGCCCGACACCGCCAAGGAGAAGCCCCAGGTGGGCGAGGTGGTGCAGATTGGCCCCGGCAAGCGCAACGACGACGGCACCCGCCAGGCCCCCGAAGTGAGCATCGGAGACAAGGTGCTCTATAGCAAGTACGCCGGCACCGACATCAAGCTGGGCAGCGACGAGTACGTGCTGCTCTCCGAGAAGGACATCCTGGCCGTCGTGAACTGAGCCAGGGTCCGCCCTGAAATCAGACCAGTCCAGATCAGTCCAGATCAGACCGTTTAACCCCTACCCACAGAGATTCGCCTCCCATGGCCAAGCGCATTATCTATAACGAGCAGGCTCGCCGCGCCCTCGAGAAAGGCATCGACACCCTGGCCGAAGCCGTTGCTGTCACCCTGGGTCCCAAGGGTCGCAACGTGGTGCTGGAGAAGAAGTTCGGTGCCCCCCAGATCATCAACGACGGCGTCACGATCGCCAAGGAGATCGAGCTGGAAGACCACATCGAGAACACCGGTGTGGCCCTGATCCGTCAGGCCGCTTCCAAGACCAACGACGCCGCCGGTGACGGCACCACCACCGCCACCGTCCTGGCCCACGCCATGGTCAAGGCCGGCCTGCGCAACGTGGCCGCCGGTGCCAACGCCATCACCCTCAAGAAGGGCATCGACAAGGCCTCCGAGTTCCTGGTCGGCAAGATCAAGGAGCACGCTAAGCCGATCAGCGACAGCAACGCCATCGCCCAGGTGGGCACCATCTCCGCCGGCAACGACGAAGAGGTGGGCCGCATGATCGCCGACGCGATGGACAAGGTCGGCAAAGAGGGCGTGATCTCCCTGGAAGAAGGGAAGTCGATGACCACCGAGCTGGAGGTCACCGAGGGCATGCGCTTCGACAAGGGCTACATCTCGCCCTACTTCGCCACCGACACCGAGCGCATGGAAGCGGTGCTCGAGGAGCCCTACATCCTGCTCACCGACAAGAAGATCGGCCTGGTGCAGGACCTGGTGCCCGTGCTCGAGCAGATCGCCCGCACCGGCAAGCCCCTGCTGATCATCGCCGAGGATATCGAGAAGGAAGCCCTCGCCACCCTGGTGGTGAATCGCCTGCGTGGCGTGCTCAACGTGGCCGCCGTGAAGGCTCCTGGCTTCGGTGATCGCCGCAAGGCCATGCTCGAGGACATCGCCGTTCTCACCAACGGTCAGCTGATCACTGAGGACGCCGGCCTCAAGCTCGAGAACACCAAGCTGGAGATGCTGGGCACCGCCCGCCGCATCACCATCAACAAGGACACCACCACCATCGTGGCCGAAGGCAACGAGGCGGCCGTCAAGGCCCGGGTGGAGCAGATCCGCAAGCAGATCGACGAGACCGACTCCTCCTACGACAAGGAGAAGCTGCAGGAGCGTCTGGCCAAGCTGAGCGGCGGTGTGGCCGTGGTCAAGGTGGGTGCCGCCACCGAGACCGAGATGAAGGACAAGAAGCTGCGCCTGGAAGATGCCATCAACGCCACCAAGGCGGCCGTTGAAGAGGGCATCGTTCCTGGTGGTGGCACCACCCTGGCCCACCTGGCTCCCGCCCTCGAGGAGTGGGCCGCCGCCAACCTCTCCGGCGAAGAGCTCATCGGTGCCCAGATCGTGGCTTCCGCCCTCACCGCGCCCCTCAAGCGCATCGCTGAGAACGCCGGTGTGAACGGCGCTGTGGTGGCCGAGCACGTCAAGAACAAGCCCTTCAACGAGGGCTACAACGCCGCCACCGGCGAGTACGTCGACATGCTGGCCGCCGGCATCGTGGATCCCGCCAAGGTGACCCGCTCCGGCCTGCAGAACGCCGCCTCGATTGCCGGCATGGTGCTCACCACCGAGTGCATCGTGGCCGATCTGCCTGAGAAGAAAGAAGCAGCTCCTGCCGGCGGCGGCATGGGCGGCGGCGACTTCGACTACTGATCGTCCCCACGGACCAGTGGCTTTCGGGGATCCTCGGATCCCCTCCCAGGCGCCCCCAAGGGGGCGCTTTTTTCTTGCAGTCCCCTGGCCGCCTGGGGGTGGCCGTGCTCAGCGCTGAGTGGCCTCGCTGTTGGTGTCGGAGCTGTTCTGGTGTCCCTGCAGATGACGCTCGCAGGCGCCTGCCGCACCGGTGGAGGCCAGGCTCGCCAGCAGCAGCACAAGGGGGAGCAGGTTTCGCATCCGGGCAGTGTCGGGTTTCAGTTCAACGTAGGCCTTGGGGTTGGCCTTGTCCGCCTCTGTCACCAGGGCCCCATGGACCCGAGCATGACCTGCTGCGATCAACAGGCACTGCCCACCGAGTCCAGTCAGCGCATGGCCCCCTCGGGTGTCGCGGCAACCAGCACTTTGTCGCGGTTCCTACCGTTTCGACTCCGTTCCGTAGTAACGGCTACCGGCTGGGCCCCTGTGGCGCCTCAGGGTGTCGCCCGTGCTGTCTGAGTTCCCTTGCCCGTTCCGGCTGCGTCGATCCTGTTGGCGGCGGCGACCCCGATGGCCGAGGCCGCCGCTGCACTGCGCAGTGCCAACAACGGCTTCGTACTCGTCAGCGCCGCCCTCGTGCTGATGATGACGCCGGCGCTGGCCCTCTTCTATGCGGGCTTCGTGCGCAGCCGCAACGTGCTCAACACCATGGTGATGAGCTCCAGTGCCATGGCCCTGATGAGCGTGCTGTGGGTACTGTTCGGCTACAGCCTGGCCTTTTCCCCCGGTTCGGGCCCCCTGGCTCCCTTCATTGGTGGGTTGGCGTGGGCGGGCCTGAGCAACTGGTCGGCCCCCTATGGCGACGGTCAGATCAGCCACGGCGCCGTGGCGCTGTTCCAGGCCAGCTTTGCGATCATCACGCCTGCCCTGATCTCGGGGGCTGTGGTGGAGCGGATGAACTTCCGGGCCTGGATCCTGTTTCTACTGTTCTGGAGCACGCTGATCTATATCCCCTTGGCCCACATGGTGTGGGGGCCAGGGGGATTCCTCGGCCCCGATGGCCTTGGGGCCCTCGACTTTGCCGGCGGTCTGGTGGTGGAGCTGGCCTCCGGGGTTGCGGCGGCCGTGGCGGCGGTGGTGGTGGGCCGGCGCCGCACCTACCCCGACCACGGGGCTCCGCCCCACAACGTGCCCTTCATCCTGATGGGGGCCGGCCTGCTCTGGTTCGGCTGGTTCGGCTTCAACGGTGGCAGTGGCCTGGTGGCGGGCAATCTGGCCTCCCTGGCCTGCCTCACCACCAATACCGCAGGCGCCGCGGCGGCCCTGGGCTGGATGCTGATCGAGACCTGGCAGCGCGGCAAGCCCACGGCAGTCGGTGTGGCCACCGGCGCCGTGGCCGGCCTGGTGGCGATCACGCCCGCCGCCGGCTTTGTGAGCCCGCTGGCGGCGGTGCTGATCGGCTTTGCCGCCGCAGCGCTGTGCAGCTGGGCCCTGCAGCTCAAGCTGCGCCTGCGGCTCGATGACACCCTGGACGTGCTACCGGTGCATGGGATGGCGGGTCTGCTGGGCACCCTGCTCACCGGGGTGTTCACCTTGCGCAGCCTCAATCCGGCCGGTGCCGACGGTCTGATCGCCGGGCGGCTGGACCAGCTGTGGATCCAGCTCCAGGCGGTGGGCTTCACCGTGCTGTGGGTGGGGGTGGGAACCTATGCCCTGCTTGCCCTGCTGCGGCTGGTGATCCCGCTGCGCGTCACGGATGCGGAGGAGCGCCAGGGGGTGGATATCAACGCCCACGGAGAGGAGGCCTACAACAGCGAGTTCACCAGCTGATGGTCAGCTCCAGGGTCATCTTCCTGAGCCTTGACCTGCGGTTGGGGTGACTCGTCAGGCCGGATCGAAGGCGAGGGCCACGCCGTTGTTGCAGTAGCGCTTGCCGGTGGGCCTGGGGCCGTCGTCGAACACGTGGCCCTGGTGGCCGCCGCAGCGGCGGCAATGGTATTCGGTGCGGGGCACGATCAGCTTGAAGTCGACTCTGGTGGCCACCGCATTGGGCAGGGGCTGCCAGAAGCTGGGCCAGCCGGTGCCGCTGTCGTACTTGGCCTTGGAGCTGAACAGGGGCAGCCGGCATCCGGCGCACAGGAACGTGCCGGCCCGCTTCTCCTGGTTGAGAGGACTGCTGAAGGGACGCTCGGTGCCCTCGCGCCGCAGCACCTCGTAGGCGGCGGCACCGAGGCGCTGTTTCCACTCGGCCTCACTCAGTTGCCAGGCCGGATCGGCCGCCTTGGAGGCCGCTTCTGCGGGACGCCCCCCCAGCAGGGGAGCCACGGCAGCCGTGAGGGCGGCGAGCAGGCCACGTCGGGTCATCGGTCTGGGGCGGTTGGTGCTGACGGGATTCAGGCGCCCTTGAACCAGCCGGCGCTCAGGGCCACAGCCAGGCCGAGGAAGGTGGCGAGGAGAGTCCAGCTGACGCGGTTGAGGGTGTTCTCGGCGCTGCGGGCGCTGCTGAACATGGAGCCGCCGCTACTGGCCAATCCGCCCATGCCATCGCCCTTGGGACTGTGCAGCAGCACGGTCACCACCAGCAGCACGCCGCTGGCCAGCCAGATCCAGGTGAAGACGGTTTGAAGCATGGCGGCAGCCTAGGGCGCTGGGGCTCAGACCCCGAGGGTCTGGGGGACGCGGCTGTGGGCGACCGGCGCGCCGATGGGCAGCACCAGCGACTGGCCGGTCATGCGAGGTGGCTGGGGCAGGCCCAGGATCTCGAGCAGGGTCGGGGCAATGTCGGCCAGGCCGCCACCGTCGCGCAGCTGGACGTTGGTGCCGTGGCCGGGCAGCTTGCGCTTCTCGCCCTCCACCAGGATCAGCGGCACCGGGTTGGTGGTGTGGGCCGTCCAGGCGCGCCCATCCGGGCCCTCCATCAGTTCGGCGTTGCCGTGGTCGGCGGTGATCAGCAGGGTGCCGCCCATGCGATTGGCGGCTTCCACCAGGCGGCCCACGCAGCGATCCACCGTGCCGATCGCACTCACCGTCGCCTCCATCTGGCCTGTGTGCCCAACCATGTCCGGGTTGGCGTAGTTGATCACCACCAGGGAGTAGATGCCCTTGGCGATGGCGGCGATGCAGTTGTCGGTGAGCTGCTCAGCCGACATGGCCGGGGCCTGGTCATAGGTGGCCACCCGCGGCGATGGCACCAGGTGCCGGTCTTCGCCGGGGAATGGCTGCTCGATGCCCCCGTTCATGAAGTAGGTGACGTGGGGGTATTTCTCGGTTTCGGCGGTGCGGAACTGGCGCAGGCCATGGGCCGCCACCACTTCCCCCAGCAGGCCATCCAGGGGCTCGGGCGGGAAGGCCACCACCACTGGCAGGCCTGCCTCGTACTGGGTGAAGGTCACCAGATCGAGGTCGGCGATGCGCTCGCGGGGGAAGGCATCGAAATCGGGAAGCACCAAGGCCCGGACCAGCTGCCGCACCCGGTCGGGGCGGAAGTTGAAGCACACAAGCCCGTCGCCGCCTTTGAGGTGGCCAGGGGCCAGCCGCACCGGCTCAAGGAACTCGTCGGTGATGCCCTCGGCGTAGGAGGCCTCCAGCACCTGCAGGGGGTCGAGGGACGTGACCTCGCCCGGCTCGGTGAGCAGCCGGTAGGCCTTCTCGGTGCGATCCCAGCGGTTGTCGCGGTCCATGGCCCAGTAGCGGCCGCAGATCGTGGCGATCCGGCCCACGCCGGCTTCGGCGATCTGGCGCTCGATCGTGGCCAGAAAGCCCGGGGCGCTCTGGGTGGTCGTGTCGCGGCCATCGGTGACCACGTGGATCGCCACGTCGTCCAGGCCGCGGCCGGCCGCCCAGCGCAGCAGCCCGCCCAGGTGCTCGATGTGGCTGTGGACGCCACCGTCCGAGCAGAGCCCGATCAGGTGCAGGGTGTTGCCGCTGGCCAGCAGTCGGTCGGCCAGGGCGTTCAGGCCGGGGTTCTCGGCCAGACTGCCGTCCTTGACGGCCTTGCTGATCCGCACCAGCTCCTGGCGGATGATCCGGCCCGCCCCGATGGTGAGGTGGCCCACCTCGGAGTTGCCCATCTGGTCGTCCGGCAGGCCCACATCGGCGCCACTGGCCTGGATCAGGGTGTGGGGGTAAGCGTGCCAGAGCGCATCCATCACCGGAGTGTCGGCGGCGCGGATCGCGTTGTGGTCGGCGTCGTGGCGGTAGCCCCATCCATCGAGGATGGCGAGCACCACCGGGGCCACGGGGGGGTGACTCACGAAGCTGGCTGTGGAACAGGATCCGCCCACCTGGGGCAGGCCGGCATCCACGGCCTGGGGGGCCTCGCCGGCAGGAGCCCCGTCATGGGGAACCGCCCCATCAAGGGGAACAGCCGTGGCGCCTGGGTCAGGACAGCCACTGGGGCTGGACTCACGATCGGAGGAAGGACCTGCTTTCACCCGTTCGTCCCGCTCTTTCAGTGCAACGTCGTCGTCAGGCCAACTTACCGCGAGCCCTTCTGGGGGCCCAGCTGATCCCAGTTTGCGTCAGCTTTTGTCCACAGGGCAGGGCCGCCGGTTCCCGCGGCTGGGATCTGGAGTGGCCCGGGAAGCCCTCGTGCCTGGGTCAATGGATCAAGCCCTTAGCATGGATCCAAGTTCCGAACGCCGTGGTCTTGCCCAGCCCCGAGGAGCGCGGCGGTCATGAGATCGGCCCCGTCGAGTACGGCGATGGCGCTGCTGTGGACCTCCGCAAGGGGTCGGGCGCGAACGCCCAGAGCGATGCTCCTGCACCGGACCTGGCCCCTGCAGGCCGTGTGGAAATCCTGTCGGCCCAGGAGCTGGGACGCACTCTGAACCGGCTGGCGTCCCAGGTGCTGGAGAGCGTCGACGACAGCCATTCCCTGCTCCTGCTTGGCATCCCCACACGGGGAGTGGTCCTGGCGGAGGTGCTGGCCGCCAAGCTCCAGGCGCTCTGCGGCCATCCGGTGGACCAGGGCAGCCTCGATCCCACCTTCCATCGCGACGATCTGCAGCGGGTGGCCACCCGCCTGGCGGCCCCGACCCAGCTGCCAGCGGCCCTGGAGGGCCGCGAGCTGGTGCTGGTGGACGACGTGATCTTCACGGGTCGCACGGTGCGGGCGGCAATGGAGGCCCTGCAGGCCTGGGGACGGCCGCGGCGGGTGCGTCTGCTGGCGATGGTGGATCGGGGACACCGGGAGCTGCCGATCCAACCGGATTTCTGCGGTCGGGTCGTGCCCACCAGCCGCCAGGAGACGATCGCCCTGTGCCTGCAGGCCATCGACGGCGAGGAGGGCGTGTTCCTGCTCAAGACCGGGGCGTAGAACCGGTTGCCAGCAGGCGCTGGGCCTGACCTTCAGGCCACCGGCTCGAGCTCGTCCGCGCGGAAGTGGGCGCGGAAGCGGCCGAAGGCCACGATCACCGGCAGGGTGGGGCTGATGGGACGCCCCTTGAAGTCGTTCAGCACCTGGTGCACCAGGCCCTGCTGGCCCTGGAGATCGAAGGACTGACCCCGATGTTCGGGATGGTGGAACACCACAACGCTCTGGCTGACCCTGACCTGATCTCCCGCTTGCATGGAGGGTGCGCGTGCGACGGAACCATCCTGTCACGCGTGCTTCGCCGCCTGGGGGCGCCCCTCAGGGGCGGCAGGTCAGCGGCGACAGGCGCTCTCCGGACCCGCTTCCACCACCTTGCCTCCCAGTTCCTTGCAGGCCGAGGTGAAGGCCTGCCAGTCGTCCTGCCCCGCGGCGATCTTGGCCGTGACGAGGGCATTGAGCTTGTCGCTCGGCACATTCGACTCCAGGCCCCCCTTGCCGTGGCCGTCGTGCTGCTTCTCACCGGCAGACTTCAGTCCGTCGATCCCCTGTTGCACCTGCTGGCGCAGGGGCTGGGTGTGGGCCTTCCACCAGGGGTGGTCGATGCGGTTGAGGGCATCCAGGGCTTCCCACCAGCGCTTCTGGGGAATCAGTTGCTGGGTCCGGTCCCGCTGCAGGCGGTTGCGGTTCCAGTTTTCCCGCAGGTTGTCACCGAGGGCGGTGCCTTCGGGGTTGTGGTCGGCGTTGAACGTGGCCAGCACCGCCAGGGCCCCCTCCAGGTCACCGCCCTGGAAGCGGGCCAGCGCCCTGGCCTCCAGCTGGCGCTGCCACTCCACCAGGCGCCGCTGGTCGGCGGAGTTGCCGGCTTCAGAATTCACCAGCTGCAGCTGGACCCGCAGGGCCTCGCCCACCTGGCCTGCCTTCCAGAGGTTCTGGGCCTTCAGGCGGCGGCAGCGGCCCTGCTCCTGGGGAGCCGCGCCGCCCAGCCAGCGCAGCGAGGCGAGCTGCTCCCCGTAGCGCAGGCAGTCGTCCAGGCGGCCCTGCTGGGCGGCGCGCTCCAGCCGCCCCGGCAGCTGGCGCTCCCACCAGTAGGCGGCCCCGACCGCGCCCGCCACCAGGCCGAGGGTGACCAGCAGCCAGAAGCGCGGAAGCCGGTGCCGGCGGATGGCCACGGATGCAGACCGTCAGTGGGCCCGTTCTATGAATGTGCAGGCCCCTGGATCGCGCCCCGGGACCAGCCGCTGTGTCGTCCACCCGGCCGTTCTCCCGGCGCGGGCTTCCGTGGGGCTGGCTGCTCAGCGCACGCTGCCCAGGCTCCGCTCCGGCAGGACGCTGCCGCTCAGCAGGTCCTCGGCCTGCAGCCGCAGCTGCCCTTCGGGATCAATGCGGAACCGCAGCCGCAGCCGATCCACCCCGGCGCTGCCGGCGGGATCCAGGGGCAGCGCCTCCGGTTGCCGGGGCCAGGCCTCCACGGCGGCCTCGCCGGCCGGCCGCCGCCGCAGCACCGGCAGGCCCCCGACGAACACCACCTCACTGCGTTCCCCATCCTGTGGCTCCCCCAGGACCAACTCCAGCTGGTGCTGGCCGTCGCGGCTGGCGGCCAGCACCAGCTCCAGCGGCCGCTCGGTGGGCCAGGCCTGGCCCGGCACGAACAGCGGATGCCAGCGGTGGCGGCCGCTGCGCTGGTCCCAGCAGCGCAGCGACACGCCGCGGCTCAGCACATCCTTCACCGTCACGCCCGGGGTGAGGGCCAGGGCGCCCAGGGCCACGGCCTCGATCGGCCGCTCGCCCCGCAGCGGCACCCCCGGGCAGCGCTCCCGCAGCCAGGCCTGCACGGTCGGCAGCCGGCTGGTGCCCCCCACCGGCAGCACCGCATCCAGCTCCGCCAGGCCGATGCCAGCGGCACGGGCGGAGGCCAGCACGGTCTCCAGCAGCTGGTCGAGCGTGGCGGTCAGGCCCCGGCGCTCCAGCAGCCTGGCCAGGCCGGACCGGTCCAGGCGCAGGGGGCGGGGGGCGGCGCCAGGGGCCGGCGTCCAGAGCGTCAGCGCCTCCGGGGCGTCGCTGAGGGCGCACTTGAGCCGCTCGGCGGCGGCCAGCAACGAGGCTGAGGCCGCCTGCTCGGGGCAGAGTTCGGCGGCGATCCAGTGGTCGATGTCGCGGCCGCCGAGGGCCAGGCCCGCCTTGCCCAGCACCCGGGCGGTGCGCAGGGTCTGGCGACTGCCCTGCAGGTCGCGGCCGCCGAAGCGCAGCAGCTGGGCGATGGGCGCGGCACGGCCCTCGCCGCCCTCCAGGGCCACGAGCGACAGGTCGATCGTGCCGCCGCCCAGATCCACCACCAGCACCCGGCTACCCGGGGCCAGGCCGGCACCGATGGCGGCGGCGGTGGGCTCATCCACCAGGGCGATCTCCGGCACCGCCAGGCTGGCCGTCACGGCGGTGAGCCAGCGGCGGTAGCCGCGGTAGGCGTCGATCGGGGCGGTGAGCACCAGCCGGCTGGGTGTCAGTTCCACCGGCAGCTGGCGCCAGAGGCGCTGCAGCAGCAGGGCGCCCGCCTGCTCGGGTGCCAGCAGGCTGGCGGGTGCGTCGGGCTCCGGACCGTCGATGTCGCCCTGGCCGATGCGGCGCTTGAAGTCCCGGTGCAGCTCCGGCCCCGGGTGCTCTGCCAGCCCGGCCTCGAGCACCTGGCGGCCGATCAGGGGCTGGCCGGAATCGGCCTGCGCCAGCCACAGCAGGCTGGGCACCACGGCAGGACTGCCGCAGGTGTACGGGGCCAGCTCCAGCACCTCGGCGGGGCCGCCGGCCGGCTGGTAGGCCACCACGGTGGTGGTGCTGCCCAGGTCGATGGCGAGGGTGCCGGCCATGGCGGAAGGCGTTGCGGAGGTTGCGGTGGCAGCGGCAGGCCAGGCGCTGGGCCGGTCCGGGGCTGGGGCCGCTGCCTCCTTCTAAAGGCCGGAACCGCTCGCCTGGCAGGCGCTGGCCCCAGCCCGAGCCGTTCCGCACGTCTGTTGTGCGCGACTCCTGAACGTGGTCCTTGCGCTCGGTCCGGCACTGCGCCTGGGCCCGGGCAGGACCCGCAAGCTGCTGACCTAAGCTCACTTCAAAGGCAGTGGAGACATGTTCATCGGCGTCGACGTGAGCCCCAAGGAACTGGCCCAGCGGGCCGAGAGCCTGATCCGCCACTCCAGCAACCGCTACCTCACCACCGTGCGGATTGCCTTTCGTGCAAAACAGCGCCGCTTCGACGACTTCGACGGCCTGCTGGAGGACTCGATGATCAAGCCTGTGCAGCGCGCCATCGTGGAACTCAGCGACGAGCAGGACCAGCCCGACCTGCTGCCCGGCTGAGCCGGCTGGAGCGGGTGATCCATCAGGAAGGACAGGGCTGGCGGCTCGCCTGGGATGGCGTCCGCCAGCCCTTTTCTGTGCTGATCGGCGGTTCGGGTTGGGCCGTTGAACTGACCCTGGCGGAGGCCGAGGCCCTGAAGGCCGCCGTGGCTGATCTGGTGGCGCAACACGCGGCGCTGGTGGATCAGCTGATGGCGGAGGAGGCGATCGAGCTGGAGCTGGAGCGCGGGGTCTGGTGGCTGGCGGTCGAGGGCGATCGCGAGCAGTGGGACCTGCGGGTGATGCTCAGCCCCGAAGGCGGCCAGCGGGCGATCGAAGGCTCCTGGCGGGCACCGGCCAGCGCGGCCTTCAGCCGGGCGCTGCAGCAGCTGGGCGGCCAGCCGTGAGGGCCTGCAGGGCGCAGGAATCGAGCCCGTGCAGACCTGCGCCTAGGTGCAGCGACAGATTGAAGGCTTGGGTGAGGCGGGCCATCAGCTGCCGGCTGCCGGTCAGCAGGGCCTCCTGGCGGCTGCCCAGCCTGGGCTCTTCGATCCAGTGCCCGCCAAGGGCCTGGACCATGGCATCCAGCTGGTGGATCTCGTCCGGCGCGCTCGTGGTGAGCTGCACCACGTTGCGGCCTGCGTGGAAGCCTGCGGGGCCCCGCTGTCCAGCAGCGGCCCTCAGCCCTGAGATCGCCGGCGAGATTCGCCGCTGATCAGCACTGCTGATCGAAGCGGTTCTCCCCGGGACAGGCGATTTCTCCGCAGGGTTTTGCCCGGGTTTTCCGCAACTCCTCTCCCCAGGTGGGCCAGCAGCCCAGGGGCCTGGGGAGAACCCGCCGGCTGGGCCCTCTCCCGTTGACAGGCCGGACCCGCCGCTTCAAGTCGTGCCTCGCGCGCGGGAGCTGTCGCTGAGAACCTCTGCGCCGCAAGCGATCCTGCGGTGAGACTTGCCTCCTCTGCCCCTCTGCCCTCCGGTTTGACGCGGCCGCCGCGCTGTGGGGAACTGGTGCCCAGACGCGGAATCGGGTGATGGAGACAACGGCACGGCAAACCACGGCACGGCAAACCACGGCAAGGGCAACCACGGCAGGGCAAACCACGGCACGGGCAACCACGGCACAGCAGTCGACGGCCCAGGAGGCAGCGGCGACGGGGATTGCGGCAGGCGGGATGGAGCCGGTGGAGCTGGGCATGGTGAGCCTGTGGGCCGAGGTGCCTGAGCCCCTGCTGCACTCGATGCGGGGCTTCATCGAGGCCCACCCCAACTGGGACCAGTACCGCCTGTTCCAGGCGGCCCTGGCTGGCTTCCTGGTCCAGAACGGGGTGCAGAGCCGCGAGATCACCCGCTGCTATCTGGCCAACCTGTTTCCCCAGCAACCCCGCTTCGCTGAGCCGCTCTGAGGCTGCTGGCCCGCCGCCCGAGCTTCAGGGCTGTCCGCGGTAGCTCAGCAGGCCGGCGCGGTCTTCGGGGCCGAACAGCTGGCGATAGGCCGCCGCCAGGCTGCAGTTCACGAGCGGCAGGGCCACCAGCAGGCCCGCCAGAAGGGCCAGGACCCCCGCCAGCAGGATCAGGCCCAGCACCAGGCTGAAGGCCAGGCCGCGCCCCCAGTGGGGATCGATGGCGACCCGCCCGGAGCGAAAGCTGTCGACCGGGCCCGTGCCCGCCAGCACCGCCAGGGGCAGGTGCAAGAGCTGGTTCACGGCGATGTAGAGGAACACGGCGCCGCCCGCCAGGGCCGGCAGCAGCCCCAGCAGTGGCTGCACCAGCGTCAGCAGCCCGCTGCCCAGGCCGGCGATCACCAGCACCAGCACGTTGATCAGCAGCAGCAGCAGCACCAGCAGCAGCAGCCGCAGCATGGCCCGGCCATCCCAGCGGGCCAGGTCGCCGAAGCGGGGCCGCTCCCCGGCCAGGCCGATCCAGGCGCCGCGCACCAGCCCCACGTTCAGCCAAAGGCTGCCCGCCAGCCCCAGGGTCAGGCCCGCCGCGCTGGCCAGCAGGGCCAGGGGCACGGCCTCCCCGGCTGCCAGGGCATCGGCGCCGATCCCGTGCAGTTTCTGGCCCAGCACCGTGGTGCCCCCAGCCAGCAGGGTGAAGCCCACGAAGCTCCAGGGGGCCAGCCGGAAGCAGCGCCAGCCCTCGTCCAAGGCCCGGCGGATCTGGATCGGGCCGGGGTGCAGGGCCGGCAGCGTCATGGCCGAGGGGAGAGGGGCACTGAGCCGCAACCTACCGGCCGTGCCTCGATGCGGTAGGCATCCCCAGGGTTGACGTCATGGCCTCAGCGCACGGGGCCCAGCAGGGCCAGCAGCCGCTCGGCGCTGGCCTCGGGCACCGGCAGGATCGAGAGGCGGTTGCCGGCGCGCACCACCGGCAACTCCTCGATGCTGAACTGATCGCGCAGGACATCCAGACTGAGCAGCTCGTCGAAGCGACCTACGTACTGGAGGCGCACGCAGTCCCAGCGGGGCGCTTCGGGTTTGGATTTAGGGTCGAAGTACTTGCTGGAGGGATCGAACTGGCTGGGATCAATGAGGCCGGTTTCGATCACCTCCATCATTCCAACGATGCCTGGTGGTTTGGCATTGGAGTGATAGAAGAAGGCGCGATCACCAAGGGCCATCGCCCGCATGAAATTGCGGGCCTGGTAGTTGCGGATGCCATCCCACAGGGTGCTGCCCTCACGCTGAAGATGGTCGATCCCGTAGACATCGGGCTCGCTCTTCATCAGCCAGTGGGCCATCGCTGCGCCAGCATGTGGGCGCCAGGGTAGTGCCGCTCCGAGCTGCCGTCTTGACGGCCCGGTGGCGCTGGGTAGGGTCCGTGCACTCGTCGGCGTCGCCTTGACCTCCCCCGCCCCGGCCCCGCGTCTGGTCCTCAGCGGCGACCAGCTCACGGCCTCCTCCTCGGGCTGGATCGCTGCCCTGCTCAACCTGGCCTGCCAGGGCCACGGCTACCTCTATCAACGGCGCTGGGGGGCCTACTGGATCGGGGCGGCGGCGGCGGTGGGCGCTTCGCTGCTGGGCGGTGTGGCCATCGGCGGGGGCACCTGGTGGCTCAACCGCACCCGCCCGGAGGCCACTGAACTCACGACCAGCGCCGCCGTGGCTGGCGTGTATCTCGGCCTGGGCGGCGTGGGCCTGGGTTCCGCCGTGGAGGCCGGCCTGGCGGTGAACCGGGCCCGGCGGCGTCTGCAGCAGTCTGCTGAGCCCTGAGTCTCAGAGCGCCTGCACCAGGCGGCGGAAGTGGTCACCGCGGGCCTCGAAGTCGCTGTATTGATCGAAGCTGGCACAGGCCGGGGAGAGCAGCACGGCCCGGCAGCCGTGGCGCGCCGCCAGCTCCCGCGTCAGAGGCACGGCCTGCTCTAGCCCCTCCACGCTCACCAGTTCGCCGCCATAGCCGCCCCGCTCCAGCAGCTCCTGGAACTCCTGGCGGGCGGCTCCGTAGAGCACCACCGCGGTCGCCTGGCGTTGGAGTTCGCGGATCCAGCCGCCGGCCTCCCCCTGCTTCGACTCGCCGCCCGCCAGCACCACCAAGGGGCCATCGAGGGCCCGCAGGGCCACTTCGGCCGCGTCGTAGTTGGTGGCCTTGCTGTCGTTGTACCAGCACACCCCATCCAGCTCCCGCAGGCGCTCCAGCCGGTGCGGCACCCCTGGAAAGCTGCGGAAGGCCGCCTCCATCACCGCGCCGCTGAGGCCCAGCTCCAGGCCCACGGCGGCGGCCATCAGCAGGTTCTGGCGGTTGTGGGCGCCGGGCATGGCCAGGGCGCGGGCGTCCAACAGGGAGCCGCCTGGGCCGATCACCTGGTCGGCCTCGATCCAGAGGTGGGGCTCGATGCCGGCGCTCTGGGCCTGCTGGCGCGGGCCGGCGGTCACCCAGTGGGCGTGCTCCCAGCTGGCGGCGTGGCTGCGCAGGTCAGGGTCGTCGGCGTTGAGGATGCGCACCGCCGAGCGCTCCAGCAGCGAGCGCTTGATGGCGCGATAGCGATCCAATGTGCCGTGGCGCTCCAGGTGATCGGGGGTGAGGGTGGTCCAGAGGCCGATGCGGGGCGCGATCGCTGGCGCGGCCTCGATCTGGTAGCTGCTCAGCTCCACCACCAGCCAGGCGGGCAGGGGCCGGCCCGGCATCAGCCGCTCCAGGGCCAGCTCGGCGGCCGAGCGCCCCACATTGCCGCCCATGGGCGCATCAAGGCCGGCGCGGGCCAGCAGGTGGGCCACCAGGTGGGTGACGGTGGTCTTGCCGTTGGTGCCGGTGATGCCGATCCAGGGGACGGGCTGCAGGGCCTCCCATGCCGTGGTGATCTCGCCGTCGGTGCAGATGCCCTGGGCCCGCAGCTCCTCCAGGGCGGGGTGGTCCCAGCGGATGCCAGGGCTGACGATCACCCGGGCCGGCCGCTCAGCCAGGGCCGCGAAGCTGGAGGCGGCCAGGGGCGTGTGCAGCTGCACGGCAATGCCCTGGACCCGCAGGGCCTCGGCTTTGGCCTCTAAGTCCTCGTTGCTGCCGCTCTCGAGCACCAGCACCCGCTGGCCCTGCTGCCGCAGCAGTCGGGCGGCCCCCAGGCCTGAACGCCCCAGCCCAAGCACAACCGTGAGCCCCTGTCCCGCCAACCGTTGTCCCGCGAAAGACTGGACCGGGGTCTGCATGGTTCAGGCGCTCGGGATTGACGAGAGGCCGTAGTGACGTGAGGCCGAAATAAATGGGCGATACTGGAATCGAACCAGTGACTCCTACCGTGTCAAGGTAGTGCTCTACCTCTGAGCTAATCGCCCGTTGCGCTGATCGGCAGGCCCCACAGGAGCGCCGCAGCCCGAGAAACTTAGCAGTCCGGCTTGCGCCCAAAAGGCCCAGCCAAGGGACCCGAGCCTATGGAGCCCCACCCGCTGGGCCTCGCCCAACGCTGCACGGGGCCCTCCGCTGGGCCAGAACCCGTTGGCTCAGCTCCGCCGCAGCACCACCCGCCAGCGCTCACGCTTGGTGGGCTGCACCTCCAGCAGCTCCAGTTCGCCGCGGCCCTCCAGTCGCAGCCGATCGCCCACCGCCAGCTCCTTGCTTGGGCTGCTCACCGGTTGCCAGTTGAGCCGCACCGCGCCGCTGCGCACCAGCTCCGCCATGCGGCTGCGCGACAGCCCGAATCCCGCCGACCCCACCGCATCGAGCCGCAGCGAGGCCTCCACGCTGCTCAGCTGCCTGGCCTGCCGCTGGGCCGGCAACTGCAGCTGCTCCAGCGGCAGCGCCTCCAGCTGCACGTCCACCGTGCGCACCCGGGCCGGCTGGCCGTGCAGGCGCGCGGCCAGCTCGGGCGTGGCGATCAGCTGGGCGCCGCGATCGCCGCGCATCCAGATATCGCCGAGATCCCCTGGCTCGGCCCCGGCGGCCAGCAGGCCGGCCCGCACGTCGCCGGGTTCGGCGGGGTCGAACAGGAAGTTGCCGCTCACCACCAGGCCCATCAGCGGGGCTGCCGGCGCCGCGATCGACGCGGTCTCCGTCGGGCCGGCCGCCGCGGGGGCGGGGGGTTCCGCCGCCAGCTCGGCCCGCTGCAGCAGCAGGCGCCGCCGCTCGGCCTGGGGCCAGCCGCCCGAAGCCTCCAGCTGCAGCTCGCTCAGGCTGCCCAGCCGCTGTTCGGCCTCCTCGCGCAGGTCCGCCGCCACGAAGCCGGTCCACACCGGCTGCCAGGTGCGCAGGGCCTCTTCGGCCTGAGCGATCAGGGCGGTGAGCTCCTCGGGCCGGCGGCTTCCTTGGAGCAGGTCCTCGCGGGGCAGCATGGCGGCGGGTTCAGAAGTCGTTGAGGCGCACCAGGGCCTTGGGCTTGGCGGATTGCAGGGTGGCCCAGGGCATCTCCAGGCCCGAGGCGATCTCCACCAGCAGCAGCCAGTTGCCCTCCTCGAGCCGGTTGCGCAGGGCCCGCACCCGATCGTCCAGCTCCGAGCTGACGCTCGCGGCGGCGGCGAAACTGCCCATGAAGCCCGAGCCCAGCCCCAGCAGGCCGCCGATCAGGTGGGAGCCCACCGGGCCGGCGAAGGCGAAGGTGTCGAGGTCGGTGATGAAGGTGAAGGTGAGGCCGGCCAGGAAGCCGAAGGGCAGCAGCCAGCGGGCCATGCTGCGCTGCCGCAGCTGGCGGGAGAGCTTGGGGTTGAGTTCCGGCACCGCCTCCACCGGCTCTTCCCCCGTGCCAATGGCCAGCAGCCGCAGCGGCGGCGGCGTCATGGCGGCCAGCTGATCCCGCAGCTGGCGCAGCCGTTTGCGCTCCGAGAGCACCACCACCACGCTGTTCCCCAACCGACGATCCGCAGACGACCACCCTGATTCTCTACGCCCCCGGGCCCTGGGGGCGCCGCGCACCGGGGCATCGGGGGTGCCGCGCGACGGGGCCGCCCGAGGGCCGCTCTCTACACTGCACCTCCCGCCGCCCCCATCCCGCCGGGTCATGACGAAGGTTCTGGTTTCCGACCCCATCGATCAGACAGGGATCGACATCCTGTCGCAGGTGGCCCAGGTGGATGTGCGCACGGGTCTGCCGCCCGAGCAGCTCAAGGCGATCATCGGCGACTACGACGCCCTGATGATCCGCTCCGGCACCACTGTGACGGCCGACATCATCGAGGCCGCAGGCAAGCTGCGCATCATCGGCCGCGCCGGCGTGGGGGTCGACAACGTCGATGTGCCCGCCGCCACGAAGCGCGGGGTGATCGTGGTGAATTCGCCCGAGGGCAACACCATCGCCGCGGCTGAGCACGCCCTGGCGCTCATGCTCTCGCTCTCGCGCCACGTGCCCCACGCCCACGCCAGCACCATGGCCGGTGGCTGGGACCGCAAGAAATACGTCGGCAACGAGCTCTACAAGAAGAAGCTCGGCGTGGTGGGTCTTGGCAAGATCGGCTCCCATGTGGCCCGCGTCGCCCGGGCCATGGGCATGGAGGTGGTGGCCTACGACCCGTTCGTGTCGGCCGAGCGCGCCCAGCAGATGCAGGTGCGGCTGCTGCCCCTGCCGGCCCTGTTCGCCGAGGCGGACTACGTGAGCCTGCACCTGCCCCGCACCCCGGACACCGAGAACCTGGTGAACGCCGAGCTGCTGAAGACGATGAAGCCCACCGCGCGCATCGTGAACTGCGCCCGCGGCGGCATCATCGATGAGGCGGCCCTGGCCGAGGCCGTGCAGAACGGCGTGATCGCCGGCGCCGCCCTCGACGTCTACGCCAAGGAGCCCCTGGAGGGCGATTCGCCCCTGCGCGGTGTGGCTGAGCGGCTGATCCTCACCCCCCACCTGGGGGCCAGCACCGAGGAGGCCCAGGAGAACGTGGCCATCGACGTGGCCGAGCAGATCCGCGACGTGCTGCTGGGCCTGCCCGCCCGCAGCGCCGTGAACATCCCCGGCCTCAATGCCGAGGTGATGGAGCAGCTGAAGCCCCACCTGCAGCTGGCCGAGACCCTCGGCCAGCTGATCAGCCAGCTGGCCGGCGGCCAGATCAGCGAGCTGGAGGTGCGGCTGCAGGGCGAATTCGCCGCCCATCCGGCCCAGCCCCTGGTGATCGCCGCCCTCAAGGGCCTGCTCTCGACGGCCCTGGGCGACAGCATCAACTACGTGAACGCCAGTCTCGAAGCCAAGGAGCGCGGCATCCACGTGCTGGAGGTGAAGGACGACGCCAGCCGCGACTTCGCCGGTGGTTCACTCCAGCTCGTGTCCCGCAGCCCCCAGGGCAACCACTGCGTGACCGGCGCCGTGTTCGCCGACGGCGAGCTGCGCATCATCACCATCGACGAGTTCCCGGTGAACGTGGCCCCCAGCCGCCACATGCTGTTCACCCGCCACCGGGACATGCCCGGGATCATCGGCCAGCTGGGCTCCGTGCTCGGTGAGCACAACGTGAATATCGCCTCGATGCAGGTCGGGCGTCGCATTGTGCGTGGCGATGCCGTGATGGTGCTGAGCGTGGACGACCCGATTCCCCCCAGCCTCCTGGCCACGATCAACCAGATCAACGGCATCCAGGAAGCCCACCCGGTGACCCTCTGATCAGTCGAGCCTGACACCCACGTCAGGCCCTCGCACCTCGCAGGGCCTGCGTCGCACCAGGGGCTGGCGGCCGCGGTTCTCCAGGCCACCCTTGGCCTCCTCCCCGTCCCTTGCCCCCCCTTGGCGATGTCCCTGTCCTGGTGGCGGCTGGAGCTGCCGGCGCTCCCTGAGCTGGAGGAATCGCTGCTCTGGAAGCTCAACGCCCTCGGCATCCCGCGGGTTGCGGTGCGGCACCGGCCCGAGGTTCCTGAGCAGCGCACCCTGCTGGCCTGGTTGCCGGAGGCCGACTGGCCCGAAGCCGAGCGGGCCCAGTTGGAGCAGGCCCTGGCGCCCCTGGCGGCCACCTTCGGCCTGGCGCTGCCCCCGATCCAGTGGCAGCAGCAGGCCGACGAGGACTGGAGCCTGACCTGGAAGCAGCACTGGCAGCCCGACCCGGTGGGGGAGCGGCTGCTGATCCTGCCGGCCTGGCTGGAGCTGCCCCCCGAGCACGCCGATCGGCTGGTGATCCGCATGGACCCCGGCAGCGCCTTCGGCACCGGCAGCCACCCCACCACCCGCCTCTGCCTCGAGGCGCTGGAGGCCCTTGCGGCCGAGCGCGGCGGCGGCGCGGGCCCGGATCTGGGGCCGATCCGGGTGGCGGACCTGGGCTGCGGCAGCGGCATCCTCGCGATCGCTGCCCTGCTCCAGGGGGCCGCCACGGTGGCCGCCGCCGACACCGATTCCGTGGCCGTGCGCGCCACCCGTGACAACGCCGCCGAGAGTGGCTTCCAGAATCGGCTCACGGTGGTGCAGGGCTCGGTCGAGGCCCTGGCGGAGCTGCTCGCGGGGGAACCTGCCGACCTGCTGCTCTGCAACATCCTGGCGCCGGTGATCGAGGCCCTCAGCCCGGCTTTCCACACGGTGCTGGCGCCCGGTGGGGTCGGCTTGCTCAGTGGCCTGCTGGTGGACCAGGCCCCGGGGCTGCAGGCGGCCCTGGCCGCCCAGGGCTGGCGAGCCGAGCTGACCGCCCAGCAGAGCCAGTGGGGCCTGATGACGATCCGCAGCGCCGCCCCGGCCGTCTAGCCGCTCCAGGCGGCTGCTGGTGTTGCATAAGGCACGCTGATCTGTGCCCACCCTTTGATTGGGCTTCCCGGCTTCTGGTGCCCAGATCCGCAGGAAGCCACCCCGGCGGATGTAGGAAGGTGGCGTCCTACGGACCCGGAGCATTCTCCAGGTTCCGTGAGCCCCAATCCCTTCCATGGCTTCCTACAAGGTCACCCTCATCAGCGAGAGCGAAGGCCTCAACAAGACCATCGAGGTTCCTGACGACCAGTACATCCTCGACGCCGCTGAAGAGCAGGGCATTGACCTCCCCTACTCCTGCCGTGCCGGTGCCTGTAGCACCTGCGCCGGCAAGCTGGTCTCCGGCACCGTGGACCAGTCGGATCAAAGCTTCCTGGACGACGATCAGATCGAGGCCGGCTTCGTGCTGACCTGCGTCGCCTATCCCACCAGCGACGTGACCATCAAGACCCACGCTGAAGAAGAGCTCTACTGAGCTCCCTGGGGGCATTGCCCGCTGGCCCCGACAGGGGTCGCAGGCAATGCCCGCCTTACTGGCTATCAGCTGCTCTGCCACCCCGCGGGGTGGTTTTTTTGTCACCCGCCCCCTGGGGCATTCCCCGACGACTCGCGCGACTGCCGTGGCCCTGGCTCCCTCTGGCTCCTCCCCTGCCCAGGTGCGGGAGCTGTTTGCGCCGGGCAGTGAGCACACCAGTCCGGGCGGTCAGTACAGCTTCCGGGTGCTGGGCCCCTGTTGCCGGCTGTTTGATCGGGATGAGTTGCCCTGGCCCTGCTGCCGCCTGGCCTGGCGCAGCAAGGAGCCCAGCTGGCGCCGGATCGGCCGTCGCTTCGTACCCGACCTGGCGGCCCGCCGCTGCCCCTCCTACGCCGTGGAGCTGCTGCAGCCAGGCTCCCGGCCCACCCGCACCGTGCTCACCCTGTTCTCCCAGCGGCTGCAGGGGCCCCTACAGGAGTGGTGGTACAGCAAGCATCCGCACTCTCTCGATCCCGCCAACGTGGCACCCTCTGTCCCGGCGGATTGAGTGCCTGCCCGCCCCACCGGCCGCGGCGGACTCCCGCCACGGCCCACGGGCGAGGGCCACTGCAGCGGACAACTGGCACAGACAACGGGCCATAAAAAAGGGGGGCTGTGGTCAGCCCCCTTGATCGGTGGTGTGCTCCAGGGCGAACCCTGGGGCCTGGGAGGCGATCAGAAGTAGATCTTGCCGCCGCCCCATTGGAGGCCCTGCACCTTGGGAGACACCAGGATGTAGCCGGCGATCAGTCGCAGGTCATCGTCATTGAGATCGCGCATCTTCACGAATACATCGCTGCTGCGCAGGCTCGGGTGCACGTCCGAGATGCTGTATTCGCCGTCGTAGGAGGTGGGGTCCTTGAGGTAGTCGACCAGGGCGTCGACGTTGTCGCGGGCGGGGGTAGCCAGGGCCAGGGTCTCGGGGTCGAGGCCCACGTTCTGATTGGTCTTGGTGATGCCGCCGGCGTGGCACTCACCACAGCTGCTGTTGAAGATCTTGCGACCGGCCTTGATCTCCTGTTCGCTGAAGGTGACCAGGGAGCCATCGGGCCCGGCGGGCACAGTGAGCTGCTCCGCAGTCCACTGGGCGGCATTGGCCGCACCGGCGAAACAGACCAACAGGGCCAGGGGTAGAACCAGCAGGGCCCGGGTCAGGACCCGACGCGCGGAGGAGAAGAAAGAGGCCATGGAAGAAGCCGGCAAGTAGGCGGTCATCACCGCACCTGAGCCCTTGTATCACGGGGAATGGGCCCCCCGGGACGGAATCACCGAGGCAATCACGAAGTGTTGCAGCCACAGGCCCGGGGCCTTCGGGCTCATGGCCTGGAGCTTGCGGTGGTGGCTGGGTCCGCCGCGGACTCACCCGCCTGGGCCGTCCCTGGATCGGGCTCCGGGGCGGCCAGCTCGAGGCTGAGGAAATCCTTGGCCAGCACAGTGTTGGGAAAGATCGCCCGCGCCTCGGCCAGCAGGTCGTCGGGGGTGACGGCGTTGCCCGGCATGTAGCGCGGGCTCAGGTGGGTGAGGGCCAGCTGCTTCACGCCGGCCGCCAGGGCCGTCTGGGCCGCCATGGTGCTGGTGGAGTGCTGGCGCTGGAAGGCCATCTCTGCCTCGGCGTGGGCGAAGGTGCTCTCGTGGATCAGCAGGTCAGCGCCTGCTGCCAGCTCTACGGCCGCCTCGCAGAACACCGTGTCGGTGCAATACACCAGGCTGCAGCCCGGGCGCTCCGGGCCGCAGAGACTGGCGCCGTTGATGATGCGGCCGTCGTCGAGGGTCACCCTGCGCCCCGCCTTGAGTTCGGCGTAGATCGGACCCGGCGGGATGCCCAGCGCCTTGGCCTGCTCCACGTCGAAGCGTCCGGCCCGGGGTTTCTGGTCCACCCGGTAGGCGTAGGCCGGCACCCGGTGGGTGAGGGGGGTGCAGCGCACGGTGATGTCGTCGTCGTCGAGTAGCAGGGCGCCCGTGTGGGCCGACTCCTTCACCCGGTGGCTGCGCAGCGGATAGCCGATGCGGGTGGAGCTGGTGCGCAGCACCCCCTCCAGGTAGTCGCGCAGGGGGTCGGGGCCGTAGAGATCGATGCCGCTGCAGGTGCCCGCCAGCCCCAGGCTGGCCAGTAGCCCAGGCAGACCGAACACGTGATCGCCGTGCATGTGGGTGATGAAGATCCGGCTCAGCTGGCTCACCCGCAGCTCGCTGCGCAAGAACTGGTGCTGGGTGCCCTCGCCACAGTCGAACAGCCACAGCTCGGCGCGCTGGGGCAGTCGCAGCGCCACCGCCGACACATTGCGGGAGCGGGTGGGAACGCCGGAGCTGGTGCCCAGGAAGGTGACCTGCACGGCCTTGGGATCTCCCCGATGCTCAAGGTTGCATGCTCCCACGCCGCGGCGGGCGGCTCTGGCCGCCTGCCGCTCCGGCCCCCTGGCGTCCCCCGCCGGCGGCGGCCACAATGGCCTGCCGACCAGGGGATGGGGCCAGCCGCATGCCGAGCCAGCGCGACCCACTGCGCCACGCAGTACGCCATGCCGCCATGGCCAGGCCCTGGCCCCTGCGCAGGGCTGTTCTGGCAGCGCCCCTGGCTGGGCTGGCCCTGCTGGCACCGCTGGTTCCAGAGGCTCTGCTGGTGCTGGATCCGGCGAGGGCCGCGGGGCGTAGTGACGCGGCCCCATCCCCCGAGTTGCGGGTGCTGCTGCAGGAGGGTCCGGCCCTCACGGTGCGGGCTGCCGGCGCCACCCGCCTGCGGCTGCGCGATGGCAGTGGCAAGGCGCTGCTGGTGATCTCAGGAGAGCGGCCGCTGCGGCTGCGCTGGCGGGCCGGCCAGGTGGAGGCGGAGCCCGATCCCGTCGTAGCGGCGGCACCGGGCGCGCTGCCGGTGCCAGGCCAGGCCCGGACCGAGTCGCTGCCGTTGCCCGTCCGGCTCAGCGAGCTCTGGCTGGAGCCGGTTGCCTCGGCCGACTCCGACCCGGCCCTGTGGCTGCAGAAGCGGCGCTACCGCGGCCGTCTGCAAATCCGGACGGCCAGCGAGCAGCTGCAGGCGATCAACGTGGTGCCGCTCGAGACCTACCTGCCCAGCGTGGTCGGCAGCGAGATGCCGGCCAGCTGGCCCCTGGACGCGCTGCGGGCCCAGGCGGTGGCCGCCCGCACCTACGCCCTCAAGGGCCGCAAGCCCGGCTCCGCCTTCGACCTCAAGGCCACCGTTGCCAGCCAGGTGTACAAGGGTCTGGAGGCCGAGACCGCCTCGACCCGCGCCGCCGTGGCCGACACCCGCGGCCTGGTGCTCACTTACGGCGACAGCCTGATCGACGCGGTGTTCCACAGCAGCGCCGGGGGCGTCACCGAGAGCAGCGGCGACCTCTGGCCCCGCCAGCTGCCCTACCTGGTGAGCGTGCCGGACTTTGACCAGACCTCGCCGGTGCGGGAGTGGCGCCAGCCCCTGGATCCCACCCTGCTGCGCCGGGCCTTTGCCGAGATCGGCGGGGTGGCGGCGATCCAGGTGCTGGCCACCACCGCCAGCGGTCGCGTCAAGCAGGCGCGGGTGCTGGGCCCCGCCGGCCAGTTGGTGCTCACGGGTCCCCAGCTGCGCAGCCGCCTGGGGCTGAAGAGCACCTTCGTGCGCTTCGAGCTGCAGCCGCTGCTGCCTGGCCCCACGGCGCTGTCGCTGCCGGGCCTCGAGGCCGGCCCGCTCACCGTCGGATCCGGCGCCCTGACCTTGCCCGGCCAGGGGCCGCTGGATGCGTCCACGCCCCTGCCGTTGCCGGCCACGACGCGACTGCCCGCGGCGGTGCCCGCTCCCCAGCTGCTGGTGGCCGTGGGCCGGGGCTTCGGCCATGGCGTCGGCATGAGCCAGTGGGGGGCCTTTGCGATGGCCAGCCGGGGCACCGGCTTCGAGCAGATCCTGCGCCACTACTACCGCGGTGCGCGCCTGCAGCCCTACACCGAGGTGCCCGGCCTGGCTCTGGCCACGGGATTCGAGGGCCGTGGGGACACCGGCTCCACGGCCACGGCGCTGCCGGCCGGCGGGCGCCGCTGATGCCCAGCACCAGCCTGGAGCTCGGCCCATCGGCCGCGCCCATCCGCCTGGCCGTGGAGCCTGGGCCCGAGGCCCTGGGCCGTCGCGTGGCCGGGCTGCTGCTGGCTGCCCTGCGGGATCGCGCCCTGGGCCTGAGCCAGCGGCCCCTGGGGCTCGCCACCGGTCGCACCATGGAGCCCGTGTATGCCGCTCTGCGCCAGGCCCTGGCGGCCCTGCCGGCTGGGGAGCGCACCGAGCTCCTGGCCCACTGGCGCAGCTTCAACCTCGATGAATACGTGGGCCTCGGGCCGGCCGATCCCCGCTCCTTCGCTGCCACCATGGCAGCGGCCCTCGGCGAGCCGCTGGGGCTGGCGCCCGCCCAGCTGTGTCTCCCCGACGGCCTGACGGCCGATCCGGAGGCTGAGGCGCACCGCTACGCCGCGGCGATCACCGATGCGGGGGGGCTGGGTCTGCAGCTGTTGGGCCTGGGCAGCAATGGCCATGTGGGTTTCAACGAGCCCCCCTGCGGCCCCCAGGCGGCGTGCCGCTGCGTTCTGCTGGCGGCGGCCACCCGCCAGCAGAACGCCCCCGGCTTCGGCGACGACCCGGCGGCTGTGCCCGAGCGCGCCATCACCGTGGGCCTGAAGGAGCTGCTGGAGGCCGAGCGGCTGGTGCTGGTGGTGAGCGGTGGTGCGAAGGCGGAGATCCTGCGCCGTGTCCTGCGGGAGCCCCCCAGCCCCGAGCTGCCGGCCAGCTGGCTGCGGCGCCACCCGCGGCTGCAGGTGCTGGCGGACGCCGAGGCCGCCGCCCTGCTCTGACTGCCTGCTCAGAGCTGGTTGATCTGAGTTGTTTGATCTGAGCGGATGCTCCGGCGGCCTCCGCCCCTCAGGTGAGCGCCGCCTGCAACAGCGCCTCATCGGCCTCCAGGTTGGAGGTCACGCTGCGCACGTCGTCGAGCTCTTCGAGGGCATCGAGCAGTCTGAGGCAGCGGGCCAGGTCGGTTGAATCCTCCAGCCTGCAGGGGGTCTGGGCGATCCAGCGGTGCTCCCAGCTGGCCACCGGCCAACCGAGGCGGCGCAGCCCGTCCTGCAGGGCTTCGAGGTCGGTGAAGCCGCCCAGCACCTCCGCTCCCTCGGGATCGAGCTCGTAGCCCAGGGGCACCGGCCCCCCTTGGGCCTCCAGCTCGAGCAGGCCCTCGAGCAGGGCCTCCTCGGAGAGGTTGGCCTGCTCCAGCCGCACCACCGAGCGGTGCTCGAACAGGTAGCCCACGCAGCCCGTTTCGCCCAGGTTGCCGCCGTTCTTGCTGAAGGCCAGGCGGATCTCGGCGGCGGCGCGGTTCCTGTTGTCGGTGAGGGATTCGATCAGTACGGCCACGCCGCCGGGCCCATAGCCCTCGTAGCGCACCGCCTCAAACTGGTCGCCGCCTCCCGCCTGGCCGCAGCCCTTGGCGATCGCCCGCTCGATGTTGGCGGCGGGTAGCCGCCCCGCCTTGGCCTTCTCGATGGCGGTGCGCAGCTGGAAGTTGCCGGCGGGGTCGGCGCCACCCCGGGCCGCCACCGTGATCTCCCGACCCAGCCGGGTGAAGAGCGCGCCCCGCTTGGCGTCCACGACGGCCTTGGTGCGCTTGATCTGGGCCCATCTGCTGTGGCCGGCCATGGGTGTTGGGGAATCGCGCGAAGGGTGGGCTGGCCCGGGCCTCAGCCGCTGGCATCGAGCACCAGGCGGGGCTGCAGCTGGCCATCGGCGAGGGCCCGGGCCATGCCGGCCAGGTTGCCATCCGGGCCGACCACCACCACGGGGTCGCCCTCCACCAGGGACCCCACCAGCTCCCCGGAGGCCGCCTGGCTGCGGCCGCAGCGCCAGCCCGCCAGATCCGCTTCCGCCAGCCGGTGCAGGGGCAGGTGGGCCAGCACCGCCAGCGGATCCAGCAATGCCGGGGGCGGGCTCTGCTCCAGCAGCTCAAGGGGCACGGCCTGCTCCAGCTGGAAGCCCAGGGCGGCGGTGCGCCGCAGGCTGGCCAGGCAGCCGCCACAGCCCAGGGCCGCCCCCAGGTCCCGGGCCAGGGAGCGGATGTAGGTGCCGGCGGAGCAGGCCACCGCCAGCTCCAACCGGCCCGTGGCCGGATCCCAGCCCAGCAGCTCCAGGCGCTCGATCGTCACCGCCCGCTCGGCCAGCTCCAGCTGCTCGCCACGGCGGGCACGGGCATAGGCCCGCTCGCCGTCCACATGCACGGCCGACACCTGGGGTGGCCGCTGCCGGATGGCGCCGCGGAAGGGCGCCAGGGCCAGCTCCAGCTCCGCGGCCGTGGCGGCCGGCACGGCGAGGCGCTCCAGCGCCTCGCCGGCCAGGTCGTCCGTTGTGGTGGTGAGGCCCAGCTGCACCACGCCCCGATAGGCCTTGGCGCCATCGAGGTAGGGCAAGAGGCGGGTGGCGGCCCCCACGGCGATCGGCAGCACGCCGGTGACGGCCGGATCGAGGGTGCCGCCGTGGCCCACCCGCTTCAGCCCGTAGGCCCGCCGCACCCGGCTGACGCAGCCATGGGATGTGAGGCCCGCGGGCTTGTCGAGCACCAGGAAGCCGCACGGGGTGGGGGAGTGGATCGGAGGCACGGGGAATGGCGAAGTACAGGAGGGGATGATGCCGGGCCCCGCTTGTCCCAGGATGGGTGCGTGCCACGGGCGAGCCTGAACCAAGCTGCCGATCTGCCGCCCCACGATGGCTGAGCCTGTTGCTGACCAAGCTGCCCAGTCAGGCCGTCGGGTGATGCCCTGCCCCGGTTGCAGCAGGTCGCTGTCTGTGGCTTTTTGCGTTGAGCCGGTGCTGGTGCAATGCCCCGTATGCCACCTGAATTTCCACGTGCGAAGCAGCGGCCTGGCAGAGGACGTTGACGTGTGGGTACAGCCATCGGGCCCCGCTCTGGCCAGCCACTACCAGGTGCTGGGAATTGATCCCCAGGCGGACCGAGAGTCGATTAAGGCGGCCTACCGCCAGGCGGCCCTGCGCTGGCATCCCGATAGGAATGGGAACAGTGAGGACGCGGTGGCGCGCTTCCACCAGGTCGCCCGCGCCTACGCGGTGCTCTCGGATCAGCGGCAGCGGGATTCCTATGACGCCAGCATCGCTGCCGGCAACGGCTCAAGCTGGCGGCGGGTGGCTGCAGTGCCGGATGGCAGCCGTCCCACCCAGCCCGAACGGGAGAACCGGGACCACCTGGTCTGTGATTTGGAGTTCCGGGAGTCGCAGGAGGTGGAGATCGGCGACAGCCTGACCCGGCGGCGCCAAAAGGAGTTTTATATCAAGGTTGCCATAGGATTGGTGGTTGGAGTTGCGGCTGGTGTCCTGATACCACGCAGTCTTCGCGTCGGCAATCTGCTGTTCTACGCCTTTTGCTTCTACGGCTTGCTTAGTGTCAGTCGGGCTGCTGTGGTGTTTGTGCGGGCACGTTCGCGGTCGCAGGAGGTGATGAGGATGGGCCGGTGGCGGCCCTGAGTGATCTTCAGTGGAGCTGGCGGTATGGGCGCTGTTGCAGCCGTACCGGCGCTGCCCATCTCAGGCGAGGCATCGCCTGTCAAGACAGCGCTGCTCTGGCCACCGCCCGCAGTGCCGATGGTCAGCCCGTGGCTGTGGTGGCCTTAGCTGATGGCCACGGCCATCGGCGCCATTTCTTTAGCGCGGAGGGCGGGCGACAGGCCTGTCGTGTGGCTCTGGAGGCCCTGACGGCCATTCTGCGGAGCACCAATCTCAATCGGCCAGCCCGCCCCATGGACTGGCAGGAGAGATTCACCGTCGAGGTGGCTGACCAGATCCATGCTGCCTGGGTTGCCGCCATCCGTCGCCACTGGCTGCAATGCATCCAGATGCGTGGGGTGCCATTCACGCCGCTGCCCTACGGCTGCACCTTGGGTTGTCTGGTGCTGACGCCCCAGTGGTGGGCGGTGACCGGCCTGGGCGATTGGGACCTGGTGCGTGTGGGGAGCGATGGCGTGGTTGAGCTACTGGGTGAGGAGATCTCCTTCGAGCCGGCATTGGAAACCACCGCCAGCTTGTGCCAGGACGATGCTGCGTCAGCCTTCGCGCCGCGCACCCGGGTTGAGCTGATCGATCGGGCGGGCGCGCCGTTCGCCCTGCTGCTCAGTACCGATGGAGTCCGAAAGTCATGCGGGGCTACGGCTGACTATCTGACCTGGTGTCGTGATCTTGTCGCAGATCTGGTGCTTCCTGGAGTGGGGGAGGGAGTTCCCTCCCTGGGTGAGCGGCTGGATCGCCTGAGTCGCTGGGGCACGGGGGATGACGTCAGCGTGGCGATCGCCATCCATGGCGACCTGGCCCTCCCGCGACCTATCGAGACGGAATGGAGCCCGCAGCGGTTGCCCCGCCGTCAGGCAGCCTGTGCCGGTGGTTCGGCCAGGGGTGTGCGTCGGTCTCTGGTAACGGGGCCATGGATGTTGCTCTGGCGTCGTCCGGCCCTGGTTCTGGCCATGATCGTGGCCCTGGCCCTCCCCAGCCTGGGCTTCGTCCTGATGACCTTGGGTGGTGGGTGCACCACCCCGTGGAGGTCTGGTCCGTGTGGCGCCTTCCGGCATTGAGCGTCTACTGGCTGTCGGCTGGGGCGAAGGACTTCCAGCCGACTTCTTCAATCGAGCCGAGGGGCCTGGGAGGTCCTTGGCCAGTGGTCACTGTCACGCGGTCAGGCCGGCCGGCTAGCACTTGCAGGCCATCCCGGAGGGGAAAGCGCTTCTGCCCCGTCAGCTCACCCACGTAGAGCACCCGCCCAGCGGGGGTGCGCACCTCCAGCCAGCTGGGTTGGTCGGCCTGTACCAGCAACTGCTGCCCTGGAGTCACCGATGACCGGCTGATGCCTGGGGAGAAGGCGCGGTGTTGGAGAAGAGCCTGCCAGCTCAGGCCCGCCGATAGGCCAACCACAGCGGCACCCAGCGGCAGGAGGGTGTTGGTGAGGGGCCGCCGACCCCTGGGTTTCTGGCACTGCTGGGATGCTGCGCTGCGAGCCGCCGTGAGTTCCTGCTCAAGCAGTTGGATGCGCTCGCCCCTGGCCTCGACTTCGTCTAGGGCGTGCAGCCGCTGCTCCTCGATCTGGCTGAGGTGCTTCTCCAAATCGATCTGGTGTGTGGCCACCTCCTGCAGCTGAATTTCCAGCCTCTGAAGGGTGGCCTCCAGTTGGCGGTGCTCCTGGCCATCGGCTTCGGCCTGCTCACGAAGTTGTCGGCGCACCGCGAAGAGGGCCTGCTCAAGATCCGGCGGAGGGGGCTCTGCGGGGGCTATGGACCCGGAGGCCGGCGGTTCAGATGTGCTCATGCCCCCAACCTCGGCAGGAGACCCGTATTAACACCCTGGTGAAGAGATGCGCCATGGGGAGGGGCGTGCCCCGAGAGCACCGCCTCTAAATCCTGGTCCAGCATGGTGTCGAGCAGCCGCAGGCGTGTGGTCGCATCAAAGCTGGCTGGCTGCCGCGACTCCAGGCGTACCAGTACAAACCAGTGATCTATCTGTAGGGGTTTGTGGAGCTCCCCGACCGATAGATGCCTGATTGCTGCTTGGATCTCTGGATGAAGACCGCCGATGGCGCGTGGACCGATCACCCCAAGGGTGAAACGTTCTTCCCCTGCTGAGAATTGGCGCGCCAGCTCGTTGAAGTGGGCGCTCTCATCCAGCAAGCGCAGATAGAGCTCTAGTGCAGTACCTTGCTTCTCCACCCGGATCATGCTGAACACCACCTGCTCTAGATTGTTAGCGTGCTCAAGAAAATAGCGTTCTACCCTTTCTCCATAGGTGAGCTCACGCCAGTGGTTGAGACGCAGCCGGTTCCAGCGCTTCTCCAGAATCGGCCGCAGCGCTGCGGGAAGAGTCCTTAGCCAGTCGCCCGTCAGCTCCTGGGGAGGCGGGCCGGGGAGCCCTTCCCAGAGCTCGTCGGTCATCTGGGGCCAATGATCCGGCTCCAGGTGCACGTCCTCCGCCAGGCGGGCCAGTAGACGCTCCTTAACCACCTGCCGCAGGGTCGGATGGCACTCCAATTGCCATGGCAGGCTCGGCCCCGACTGGGCGGGAGATGACCTGTGCTCAATCCAGCGCAACAGTTCGGCCTCCTCTTGGCCGAGCTGGCCTGCCCCAGCCGCAGGGTCCGCCTGGGGAACGGCGGTGATGCCCTGAAGGAAGGCTTCTGCAGCTAAATCTTGCTGTAGGTGTCCTTCGATGGATCGAAGAGCCTCGTTCAGCAGAATCTGTTGAGAGGCGTTGCGCTTGCGTTGATCATCCATTCTCTCTCGTACGGCCATCAGATCCCTTCTGATCTGGTCGATCAGATCAGCCGGTTGAACTTCGGGATCCATGGAAGTCATGTTGGATGAAGACATAAGACTGAATGGCATCGACCAGGGCCCTTGCGGTGATATCCGCGCCACCATTGTGGCCCAATCTACCTCCCCGTAACGGGCGCTAGGGAAACTCTGGGCAACAGTGGTCTGAGGAGCTGTTCAACCCAGAGCCCCCCCCCAGTAATGGAGCCTCTCTTCGCTGAGGGGGGACCCCATGCCCTTTCCAGGGACTTTAGCGTCGTCCGGAATAGATGCTGTAGTAGTTCTTGGCCATGCCGCACCATCTGATCTTCTGAAAGCAGAATTGCTGTTTTATTCTCCGTAAGAGGTGCTCTCACCTCGAGCAGATGATAGCCTTGGCGATCTTGGTCAGATCCTGAAGCCTCCCGTCAGGAATGTTAGTCAGGGCGCGGCATGAACCGACCCACATCGCCACCGGGAACTCAGTGGTCTCCCCGGCTATCTCCGGCCTGGTGGCCGGCATCGGCGTAGGCCACATCCTCACCGCCATGCAGTGGCCCGGCTGTCTGGATAGGATCATGTACGTCAGCGGTAGTGACCACCACGGACTGAATCAGGCCCGGAGCCTTTCGAAGCCTGTTTGGGCCTACCGCTTCGCGGGACTGCGCCTAGACAGAAAGACCACCGTTTGCCTTTCTTGATCTGGTGCATTGCTGGATCCCGCTTGCCCCCCTGCGCTTGCAAATCACTGTTGCTATAGCTGATGAGATCGATGGGATCAGTTTCCTGCTGACGATCCCAGCAGCCGAACGCTGAGTGAAGTGTGGCTTCCTGCTTGGTGTTAGCGGAAATGCTCGCAATCTAGTCCTTCATATGCCGATCCCCGGCTATTCGCGAAAAGCAGGTGTGTACTGGCAAGGTGCTGGTGTGTTCGGTCGACTCCATCTGTCGCAGGGGTTTAGCATTCGACATTTGATTAGATTGTCGTTGGTAAAATAGAGCCGCTCCGTAGTGTCAATCCGGCGTCCATGAAAAGGCGCTCATTGAGCTGGTGGGAGGCACGAAGTGAGCCATCACCGAAGCGGTGAAACTGTCGATCAATCCTGCAAGCGGGTGAACTTCGTGGCCTGGACGGATAGAGGCTGGGGGTCCGGCTGCAGTAGCGCTGTGGCGCGCTTCTGAAGCTGCTGTGCCTGCCAGAGTAGCCGGTGCTGGTAGTGGCTTAGCTTGATGTAGTGACTGAGTTCCTGTTCAAGGATATTGAGATGAAGTTGTAGTGATTCCTCTTCTCTATTGATCTCTGGTCTGTCCTCGGTGATGGGCTTCATTGCTTGCAGGGCTTGCAAGCCCAATCGCAGTGCCCCAAAGGTCAATTCGCGCTCCAGTCGTTGTGAGTAGGCTGTGTCAGCTGGACTCCCCCAGCGCTCGGCACGGTTCTCCAGGCCGTGATAGGCCTGCAGTGCCTCCGTTTCCTGGCTGAGGTATGCTCGGGTGGCGAACGCGGCGAGGGGGCTGGGATCCGGGGGCTGGGGTGGAGCCACTGGCCTCATGCCATTCTGGATCCAGCGACTCAGCTCCAGATCTCCTGCGGCGAGCACGCGCCAGATAGCCAACAGGGGAGAGCCCTCGGCGGAATGATTGATTAGGATTTTATATCCCGAAAGAATATCATCCTCGTTTAGAAGTGCGTGGGGGCTGTCATAGAGAAGCAGTCGATGTTTTGTGGATGCTTCGGCCTCGTCTGTCCATGGTTGAAGTCCTGCCCGTTCGAGTTTGTCTCTGCATTCTTTGCTGAGCTGGAATGGGCTGTCGAAAAAATGCATGGCTTGGCTCCGCTCCTGAGATGTCGTGGACCCAAGGATAGCCTCGATTGCTGACCATGACGGCGCGCTTGGATCCTAACTTGGCCCTGTAAGATGGGGATCTATGATCCCTTACAGTTGACGGCATAATTGTTGCATCCATTCGATGCGTTTTTTCAGGCAACGCTCTAATTCAAAGTGTGTATAGATACGGCGGCGAGCCTCTAGACGCAGGGGGTTGAACTTGCGAGGCTCCGCCAGTGCCTCAAGAAGTTGGGATGCCAGGGCTGCAGCATCTCCAAAGGGAACGAGAAGTCCATGGACACCTGAATCGATGACTTCTTCAATCGGCGTCGTGGCTGACGCTACGACTAGACAGCCACAGCCCATGGCCTCGAGTAGGCTCCAGCTCAGCACATAGGGTGCTGTAAGGTAGACATGTGCCGAGCTTAGCTGGAAGAGACGAAGTATGTCGTTATAGGCAAGAAAGCCGGTGAAATGGATGCGATCTTGGGGTGTGTCACTAGGCCATTGGGCCATGGCTTCTTCTTTCCAGGTTCGTCCCGTTGGTGGCGGAGGACCATAGCCACGGCCATGCTCCTGCCCAACGATTACTACCTGCACGTGACGGTTGTGCGCAAGAACTTCTGGCAGGGCTGCCATGAATTGCAGGAAACCCCGCAAGGGTTCAAGCTGTCGACTTACGAAGCTGATCACTGGATCACCGCTGTGGAGTGTGGTGCCATCAGGCAGATGGAGGCAAGCTTGAGGATTGGGTCTACAGCGCTGCAGGTCGATACCTTCGTGGATCACATGGATCTGTGGCTGCAGCCAAGACGGGTAGGTGCTGCGTTGAAATGCGGTTGCAGTGAGTCCCGCTACCATGCGTCGTGCCGCTAGAAGTTCGGCCCATTGGGCTAGAGGGCCGGCAGGCACCAGGCCTGCTGAGGTCAGACAAGGTGGCATTTCAATCCCCCCAAGATCCAGTTCCATCAGGGCAATCAGCGGTGTGCCTGCAAACACCTCGTCCAACAGCAGGAGTTCTCCCCAGAAGGGGTGGCCAACGATCAGGTCTGGCTGCCAGCCTTCGGTCTTCAGCCGCTGTAGTTGCCTGAGCACACGTCGTGCCTGGTTCAGCTGGCCCACGATGCGCGCTTCCGGTTGATCCAGGTGCATGGTCTGATCTGGTTCACCTCCCGCACACAGATAGCGACCAGATTGACCGGATAATCCCCAAGGTGTGGGGCGGGCCCCGATGCCGACGACATCATGCCCGCGTTGCACAAGGCCTGGGACGAGATGGAGGAATTGACCAGGATAGTTTTGGTGTATCAGTAGGATCCGCATCCGATACTGATTCAGCGAATGGTGCGAATGGCGTCAGTCGTATTGAGAATTCCACTGAAGAAAAGCTCCATAAGGCTACGCTTTTCAAGTTGTAGATTCACGGTAATTGCCATGCCTGCCTGGAGGGAGTATCGCTTGCCCGTAGAAGCAAGATATTGCCTCTCCAGCTGCAGTGTCACAGGGAAGCGGGGATACTTGTAGGTCTCGTCGGGAGGAAGTACATCAGTGCCCACTGTGCGCACCCTGGCGGGAATGGTGCCATACTTGCTACGATCGTAGGCGTCCACGGCAATTGTGGCTGCCTGATTTGGGCGCACGAAAGAAAGGTCCTGGTTGCGGATAAAAGCTTTTGCCTCCAGATTGTCTTGAGGAACGAGCTGAAGTAGTGGTTCGGTAGAACGGGCAACCATCCCCGGTTTTGCCTTGAGGTTTAGGATTGAACCGTTGGCGGGGGCACGCAAGGCAATCTGGCGGAGTCTTTCCTGATTTTGCACTAAACTTGATTGGTTCTCAGCCTGCAAGCCACTTAGTTCCGCCTGCTTCTGCATCGATTCAGCTCGAAGGCGTCCTGCCTGTTTTCTGCTTTCCTCCAGTTGAGATTGGAGCGAAGCCAGTTGCTTCTTTACTTCCAAAATCTGAACTTCTGAGTAGGCTCCCTGCTCGCGCAGGGGTATAAAGCGATCAAGTTGCCCCTGGGTGAGCGTCAGCTGCTGTTGCAGCCCACGCTCCCGCGCTTCCTGCTCCCCCAAGGCGCTCTGCAGTCGGCTCAGCTCGGCTTGGTGACCCTCCTGTAGAGAGGCTCCCTGTTGGATTAGCGCCTTCTGCTGCCCTTCAAGCACCCGGGTATCGAGAATCACCAAGGGCTGGCCTTTGTACACCATATCGCCCTCCTTCACCAGCACCAAAGTCACCACGCTCTGCTCGGGTGGCGCCACATCCTGAGTGCTGCGTAGCGGCTGCAACTGGCCTGGCAGGATCACCACTTGATCCACTTTCACGACGACTGCCGCTGTGAGGCCGATCACCACAAGGATCCCCATGGACCCGCCGATGATCAGGGGGAACCAAGGGGTCGGTCGACTTTCCAGCCGTACCCCCTGGCTTCCCCGCAGGTTCTGGGCGGCCTCACGTTCAGGGATGGCCCCGGATCTGCGTGGCAGGAACTTCATCGCTGGCTGCCCTCCCCGACCTGCTGGTTGTAGAGGGTTGCGTAGGCTCCGCGCTGGGCGAGGAGTTCGCTGTGGCTCCCATCTTCAATGATGCGCCCTTTGTCCATGAAGAGAATGCGATCCGCTTCCTGCAGGGTAGTGAGTCGATGGGTGATGAACAACACGGTGCTTCCGGCAAAGCGCCGTGCAAGGTTGCGGCACACTAGCTTCTCGGTCTCGGCATCCAGCGCGGAGGTGGCTTCGTCGAGGATCAGAAGAGATGGATCCTGCAGCACGGTGCGGGCAAGGCAGATCCTTTGGCGTTGGCCGCCACTGAGGCCGGCTCCACGTTCCCCAAGCTTGGTTGAATAACCATTCTCCAGCTCCAGGATGAAATCGTGTGCTGCTGCCACTCGGGCCGCTTCCATTACGGCCTCGATGTCAGCACGAGGATTGTTAAGCCGAATATTGTCCAGCACACTGCCTTCGAACAGCAGGCTGTCTTGTGGCAGGTAGCCAATGCGTCGTCTCAGGCTTGCTAATTGGACTTTTGCTATATCGAAGTCATCCAGAAAGATGCGCCCTTGCTTGGGCGTATAGAGGCGATCAATGAGTTGGACTAATGTGCTTTTACCACTGCCGCTAAGGCCTACGATTCCTACGAACTGGCCGGAGCTGATTGTGAGATCCAGTCTGTCGAGAATCAACCTCCCTTTCGTGCCGTAGCGAAAGCTTACGTCATCAAAACGGATGTCGCCACGAATCTGAGGTAGTGGCGGCGCCTGAAGATCTTCTCCTCCTACTTCGGGTAGAGCCAGCATCACGTCGGCGAGGCAGGCTAGTGAGAGGCGCATTTCCTGAAAGCCCTGCCAAAGATTCGAGAGCCTTAAAACGGGATTGACTACCTGTCCGGCAAGAATCTTGACTGCAAAGAGGCCGCCGAGTGTAAGCTTGTTTGAAAGAATAAGGCCAGCCCCTACAACGATGAGGGCAATATCGGAGACATTGCTCAATAATGTACCGCTCTCGCTGATCAGGCTGCTGAGCTGGGTTATTCGGAACCGGGCGGCTGTGTAGGTTCGGTAGCGCTCCAGCCATTGCCAGCGGGCCTCAACCTCAAAGTTCTGGCTCTTAACGGTGCGTATTCCCGAGGTGACTTCGTAGAGGAATGATCCCGCAGAGGCCGCATAGTGATTGCTTTGGCGAATAAGTCGAATCAGCAGTGGCGAGGCTAGTGTGTTAAGTAAGACCAGGATAGGCGCAACGACAACGACTACCAGTGTCAGGGTCGGGCTGATCCAGAGTAGAACAAGGAAAAAGACGACAGCGAAGACCACGTCAAGGCCGACGCCCAATAGTTGATCTACGACGAACTGACGCAGGTTGTAGAGCTGGTTGACGTTATAGAGAATGCCGCCCACTTGGCGGCGTTCGAAGTAGGGAATGGGTAGTCGGAGTAAGTGTTCCACGACCGATGATCCCAGTCGGCCATCCACGCGGTCGGACAGGTCGGCGCTGATCATGGCCCGGGCCCCCCGAAGCACGCCGCCCGCTAGGGCCGAGGCGATCAGGATGGCGCTGAGGGGCACAAGCAGCGACGGATTGTTCTGGGTGATCACTTGGTCGATCACCATCAGCACTCCGATCGGGAACACCGCGCTCAGAAGCTGGCTGAGGAAGGCGGTGAGCAGGGTGAGGGATAGCAGGCCCGGATAGGAGAGAAAAGCCGGCAGGAACCAGGCCAGGCCAAACCCCTCTTCCACTCGGCGCTCGGTGCGCCCTTCGCGAATCACCAGGATGTCGGTGCCCTGGGGCAGCTGGTCAGCCAGCTGTCGGAGGCTGAAACGGCGTAAGCCATGGCGCGGATCTCCCACCAGAACACCGCCGCCGCCACTGGCCACCAGCAGTAGAACGAAGGCCCCATCGAGATCCAGCAGGGCAGGGGGATCCAGCCGTGTCAGTTCGTGGGGCCGGGCCCGCAGGGGACGTGTGTCAAAGCCCAGGGCCTCCAACTGCAGCCCCACCTGGGGCAGATTCAGGCCGCCGAGGCGCTGTTCCACATCGAGCAGATTCTGGCGCACATGCTTTTCGGAGAAGGCCAGCCGGCGGCTGGTGGCCAGGAAGGCGATGCAGGCCAGGGCCTGATCGACCCGGCTGGAGGCCCCGCCCACAAAGGTCTGGTTTTCGAAGCTGTTCGCCTCCAGGCTGCTGCCGATGGCAGGGAATCCCAGGGCCGTGGGCTCCACCGGAGCCGAGCTGGCCAGCGACGTCGGTCGCTGCTCCGGCCGAAGGGTCAGCGCACTGGTGGTGTCGGCGGGCGAAGCATCAAGGGCGGCGGCCAGGGCCTCCTCCGGAACGGCCAGCACCCGCGTTGGCAGCCGGTTCACCGTCTGGCGCCAGTCGTCCTGCCCGGCGACGAGCAGCTCCCCTGGTGCCGGTCCCTTGGCCGGGCGGGGGCCGCTGAACAGCAGCAGGTGGTTTGCCACCGGCAACGCGTCCTGCGGGCCGAGCAGCTGGATCTGAGGCATGAGCGCCTGCAGCAGCTCCCTCGGATCGTCCACGCGCCGGCCCATCTCCTCAAGGGCTGGCAGCAGCAGCGCAGCGCACTCCTCGATCAGGGGTAGAGCAAGCCTGTGTTGCAGGTGGGAGTGCTCCTGTACAGCCGCCAGGGCATCCGCCAGGGGGATCATCACCATCACGGTGCGCAGGGAGGCGCTGACGGTCAGGTCGGATTCCCCTCGCACCACGCTGGACCAGCCCAGCCACTGGCCGGGCTCGATGCTGCCCACGCTGCGGGGGGGCAAGCCTGGCTTGGCGTACACCTGGCGCAGTCGTCCGCTCAGGACCAGTCCCACGCCGGGGGGCAGTTGGCCGGCCCGTTGCAAGGCTTTGCCCAGGGGGATCTCCACCAGCTCTGCCCGTCGGTTGAGGGCTGTCACCAGCTCCTCAGGGAGGTCGTGAAGGAGCGCAGAAGCAGCCAGATGGTCGCGGGTACTGCTCATGGGGAAATGTCCTCGCCGTGCTGCGTCAGCAGGCGGGATTCCAGGATCTGCAGTTGCTCCTGCAGCCATCGCTGGCAGAGATCCTGCAGAAGTTCGCGCCGCAAGGAGTCGTCCAGCTGGGCTTTCTGCAGGGATTCCACACGAATCAGATGTACCTGACCCTCAATGTCGAGTGGTGGCACGAGCATGCCTTCCGTATAGCGCTCTGCTGCACATGCCAGCAGGGGGTGAAGGTTCTTCAGTCGCACTGGACCCAGTAGGCCACGGTTCAACTGGTCGGCGCCTCGGGCATGCACCTCCACCATCTCCGTAAAGCCCAGCTCGCCCTCCAGCAACTGAAAATAGAGCTCCTGAGCCAGGTCGGGATCACTGAAGCGCACTAGGCTTAACACCACGGTATCGAATTCGCTGCGGCGTTGCAAGAAGATTCCCGGCACATCCTCCCCCCAGATCCGTTCAGTCACGGCTTCCAGGCGAGCGGGAAAGGTGGCCAGTGACTGCAACTCGTCGAGAGTCAATCCTTGGGCCAGACGCCAGCGTTCCAGTTCTGCCTCGCCAGAAATGCCCTGGCGCTGGACGAGATCACGGATGGCTGTATCGAGGTCGGGCAGGAGTTCCCCTTCTGGGGTCTCTAGGGCGAGCAGGGAGTTCAGCAACTGCCGCCTCAGATAGGCGCGGTGCAGGTCGTGGAGGGCGAGCTCCCTGGTCAGTTCCTTTGCCGGCAGTGGCAGCCTCTCGCCGATCCGTCGCAGGGGCTGCGGCAGCATTAGGTCGGTGCGGCGGGTGCGGCGGCGTCTTGAGGATCCCGCAGCAGCTTGCGATACACCAGCGCTGCGTTTTGGTAGTCCCCGCGGCGCTCCAGGAGAGCAGCCAGCTTCCTTAGCCCGGGCTCCGTGGGCTCATGGGTGCTTTGCCAGTCGAGCAGCTCGATGGCCATCAGATCATCGCCCATCTGTTCGAGGGTCTGCGCGGCCTCAAGCAGCAGTTCCGCCCGCAGATGGCCAGGCTTGATGCGATGCACCTGGTGCAGGAGCAAGGCCGCATCCATGGCCCGCCCCGCCTGCTGGTGGGCCAGGGCCAGGTTCGTGAGTGCCGGTACGGCTTCGATGCTGTCGTTGGACACCTGTGCCAGGGCCCGTTGCAGAAGCTTGGAGGCTGGCTCCGTGCGTCCATCCCGCAGCATCAGGCCCGCAAGGTTCACGAGGCATGCGTAGTGGTCGGGGGCCAGGGCGAGCGCTTCCTGGAAGCGCTGCTCGGCGGTGTTGGCATCGTTTCGCAGCAGGGCCGCGAGACCCTCCAGCTTGTGCAGCTCTGGATCACGCAGTCCTTGCTCCCGCAGTGCCCGTAGCTCGGCACTCACCGCGTCGACGCTGTCGCGGTTCAGGCGGTCACGCAGCCCGTTGAGACGCGCGCGCAACGGCTCCGACTCCGCGTTCCTGCTGCCGCCGGTCTGTGCCCGATCCGGATCGGCGGCCGCAGCAGGTTCCTCCGCGCCATAGGGGCCTTCGCATCCCGCTGAGCGGAGGAGGGCATAGGCCTGGCGGTAGAAAGCGGCTGCCAGCTCCGGGGATCCCCGCAGGAAGAGCTCCTCTCCATAGTTGAAATAGCGGCTGGCGAATGCGCTGAGGCGGTCGGGCGCATGGGCCGGCAGGGGTACCTCTCCAGAAGCGGCTGGCACCTGGGTCAGGAGATGGGCAGTGGAGAGGGGTGATTGGGGGCCACTGGCCTGCGCCGCTGGAACCCGCCGCCACAGCCGTGTCCACCGCTGCCAAAGGCGTGAGCGGCGGCTGGGAGCCCTGGGGGTCTCGGGGGCGGAATGGCTCGGTGTGGCCACGGACGATTGGTTTGGTATGGATAGATCCAGTGGTCCCTCGGGGGCATCTGGGTGCCTGCCCAGGGCGGATGCCAGACCCTGGCATTGCGGCTGATAATGCCACGATTCATAGGATCGAAGCCATGGGCCCAAGGCCCGCCCTGGCGGTAGTGCTGCCTTTCCGCGATGCCGCCCGGTGGCTGCCTGACACCCTGGCCTCACTTCTCCACCAGCGGAACCTCGACGGCAGCGTGCTCAATGCAGAGCTGGTCGCGGTCGACGATGGCTCCACGGACGGCTCTGCCGCGCTTGTGCAGGAGCTCTGGCGGGCCCATCCGTGGCCGCTGCGGCTGTTACGGCTCCCTGGTGCTGGTGTGGCGAGTGCCCGCAATTGGGGCTGGCGCAACACCGCCGCCCCCCTGGTGGCCTTTCTCGATGCCGATGACCTCTGCCTGCCCGGTCGGCTGGCCCAGCAGGCCCAGTTTCTGCAGCGGCGGCCGGAGCTTGCGCACTGTCTCTGCGGCTGGCAGCTGCTGACCCCGGAGGGGGTGGCCTTCCATGAGGTTCAGCCCTGGCTTGAGGGTGCGGCCTTCGATCTCCGACAGGCACTGCGCCACAAGGCGGTGCTGCCCAGTGCCTGGATGCTGCGCCGCCAGACCTTGGAGGCCGTGGGCGGCTTTGATCCGGCTCTGAGCCAGGCAGAGGATGTGGACCTGTTGCTCCGACTGGCCCAGGCCGGCCACCGCGGCGCCTGGGTGGAGGAGATCGGCTGTGGCTACCGCGTGCATTCTGGCGGTGCCAGTCGCCGCACCCGTGAGCAGATCCGCTCCCTGCTGTGGGTGACCCAGCGGCATCTCCATCGACATTCCCCACTGCCTGAGATCCCGGATCTGCGGCGGGAGGTGGCCTACACCACCCGTGTGTGGGCCGGCTGGCACGCCTGGGTGGGCGGCGAGCCTGACCTTGCCCTTGAACTCTGGCGCACCAGCATGGGCCTCACGCCCCTGCCCCCGGCCCTCTCTTGGGTCCACCTGGCCGAGAGCGCGGTTCTCAGTTCAGCCCGCGCCGGCCATCCCTTGGCTGGTGGGGAGTTGCTGCGGCAGCCGATCTGGTCGCAGCTGGAGCAGGAGATGGCCGACCGGTTGCAGCAGCGCCCCAGGGCTGCTGTGATGCGATCCCTCCGGGCCCAGCTGCTGGCGGAGCTGGGCCCGGAGCCGGCCACCAGCCCCTGGTGGCCGGAACGGCTGCGGGGCCAGCTGGTGGCCGACGATCCCCTGCGGTTGCTGCGCGACCGCGTCCTGGGCTGGTGCCTGCGACTGCTGGAGGAGCCAGCGCAGGCGCCCGACACCGACGCCCGGGAGGAGGTCCTGGCCACCCAGCTGGCCGACCTGCTCCTGGCCTGGGCGCGGCTCACCTGGCCCGAGGATCCCCGTCCCACGGCCCGCCGGCTGGAGCAGAGTCTCACGCTTGCGCCCGGCCGCTTGGCCCTGGAGGCCCTGGCCCGGTTGCATCGGCGCCCTTACCCCGTCGGCGCTGCCGCCCTTGATCGTCTGTCCCTGGCCCTCCCCGCCGGCTCCCATGGGCAGGAGGAGCCTGTGCCGCCGCTGGCGCCAGCCTTCTGGGAGCGCACCGATGGCCCTCCCGATCGCTGCCAGGGACCGGCCTGTGGGCCGTGCGGCCAGCGGCTGCTCGCCGAGTGGCGTCGGGAGACCGTGGTTGAGGGTTGCGTCCGCTGGCATCCACCCGGAGCCCCAGTCCCAGCGCCGCCGTTCCAGCTGCACCGGCTGCCGGGGGGCCGTTGCTGGATCCGCTCCCCCGCCAACCCCTGGGGTGTCACCCATGGTCTGGGGGTGGCCACGGCGGCAGGTGTCTCCCTCGGGCACCTCTGCCGTCGTTATCCCCAGCCTTGGCCGGGCTGCCCGCTGCCCCCGACTGGGCCCGAGCCCCCGTTCTGCGGGGAACCCCTGGCCGTGGCCGGACCGGTGCTGGCGGTGGCTGATCTCTCCGCTGAGATTCACTATCACGCGCTGCTGGAGGCGCTGCCGAGGCTCGGGATGGCCCTGGAGCAGCTGCGCCGGCAGGGTTCCCTCGGATCGCTGCGGGTGTGGCACAACGGCGGTGGCCGTCTGCTGGAGCAGGGGCTGTGGGAGCGCCTGGGTCTGGCCCCCGAGCAGTGGATCGATGCCCACCGCCACCCCTACATCCAGGCTGAGGAGTTGCTCGTGCCGGACTTCAGCGGTCCGTTCGGCTGGCCCTCGGGCCGGGCCCTCGGCTGGCTGCGGGGATTCCTGGGGGCGACGGCGGCCCCTGGCGGCGGCCGCCGCCTGTGGCTCCAGCGCCGATCCACCTGGCGCCGGCCCGTGTGGAATGAGCGGGCCACCCTGGAGGCCCTGGCTCCCCTGGGTGTGGAGGTGGTCGACCCGGCGGCCCTGCCATGGACGCAGCAGGCGGCCCTGGTTGCGGAGGCCAGTCTTCTGGTGGTGCCCCACGGTGCCGCCCTGGCCAACCTGGCCTTTGCGCCGCCGGGCGCACGGGTGCTGGAGCTGCATAGCCGACGCTATGCGCCCCCTTACAGCCACGGCCTGGCCTGGGAGCTGGGTCTGGAGCTGTATCGCTGCGAGCAGCCTGAAGCCCCTCCCCGTCTTCTCCAGGAGTTGCTCTACGAAGGGCCGATCTTCGAGCCGATCGTGCTCGATCCCGAGCCCATCGCGGCGGCTGTGGCGGCCGTCGTGGCGGCCGACCGGCGCCGGACTCACCCGTAAGGTGTGGCACCCATGGCCTGTGTGATGGTTCCGGTGGATCCCGCCAACCGGTTGGTGGTGACCGATCTGGCTGCCCTGGCGGAAGCCCTGGGGCAGGACGATCGAGCCGCCGGGGCCTGCGAGGCGGTGGCCGACTGGCTGATGGGCCTGGGCCATGCGGCCCAGGCGGCCCGATGGCGCAGCTGGTCGCTGTTACGGCCTGCCGAGGCCCAGTGGCGGGCCGGCCTGGTTGAGCTGGAGGCGCTGCTGGACGCCCCCCGGCGCGGGGCGGAGCTTGCCGATCCCCTGGCGACTCGGGACCGCTTGGCGGCCCGGGCCCATGCCGCTGGCCTGCCGGCCCAGCTCTGTCGCAGTGTGGCGGTGCTGGAGGAGGAGCATGGTGATCCCTGGGAAGCGGAGCGCTGGTACCGCGCCAGCCTGCGGGCCCAGCGGGCCCAGCCCCTGGTTTGGCTGCTGTTGGCGCGGCTGCTGCTCCAGCAGGGATGGACCGACGAGGCCCTGCTGGCGGTGGAGACAGGCCTGCAGCTGGCTCCAGGGCATCCCTGGGGGCTGAAGCTGCGCGGCCACGCCCTGCTGGCCACCCGGGCCTGGGTGAGTCTGGCGGAACTGGAGCGTTGTGGTGCCCTGCCCGCGGAGCTGGATCTCCCAGGGGAGCGCCATCGGCGGCAGCCGCGACCTCTCTGGCCGGGCCCCGCCCCCTCCCCCCTGCCCCTGCCGCTGCTTCTGGCCCTCCGCCGTGATCTGCTGCGCCGACCGGCCCTGTGGCTGCTGCTCCACAGCCGGCGGGCGGCCCCCTGTGTCTGGGCGGCCGAGCAGGAGCTGCTGCCGCCGGACCTGCTGATCCAGCCGATCGCCAGCCGCGATCCCCTGGCGGTACGCCAGGCCCTGGGGACCATGCCCTGCCGCTGCCAGCCGGAGGAGACCAGTGGCCTGCTGTACGACCTGCCGGCCCCCGTGGGCCTGGTGGTTGTGGAGCGCCCCCTGGGGCGGGGCCTGCACCGGGCCCTGGGTCTGCTGCGTCAGCAGCCGGCGCCGCCGCCGATGGTGGCGCCGGTGGGGCTGCTGGCGGCTGGTGAGGGGGCCGGCGCCTACCGCGAACGGCTGCGCCACGCTGGCTGGTGCCTGTGGTGGCCCGTCCAGGAGCATGGCTGAGTCTGCTGCCGCTGCTGCGGCCAGCGAGGTGGCGCGGGCTCGGCACACGGCCGGGTTGCAGGCCCGCGCTGCGGGCCGGTTCCGCGTTGCGGCGGAGGCCTTCCTGGCCTCCCTGGAGGCCGAGCCGCGCTGGCAGCCCAGCTACCATGCGCTTCAGTTCACCCGCCTCAGCGACGCCGACGTGGCGGAGCTGCAGCCCCGGCTCCGAGGTGTGGTGGAGCGGGTGCCCCACCTGGCCCTGGCCCAGCAGGTGCTGGCCTTCTGGCAGCGCCGCTGCGGTGAGGAGGCAGCGGCGCTGCAGCGCAGCTACCACGCCGCCCAGCTCTGCTGCGGGCCCATGCACCGGCCCCACCTCCTCGCTGCGGCAGAACCGCAGCTGCCCGAGGCCCTGATCCTTGGCGCCCCCAAGAGTGGGACCACCTCCCTGCTCGCCTACCTCAGCCGCCATCCGCGCATCTGGGCCCATCCCCGCAAGGAGCTGCACTTCTTCGACAGCTATTGGCAGTGGGGTGAGGCCTGGTACCGCAACCAGTTTCCGGTGTTCCGGCCCGGCAGTGGCATCGTGCGGATCGAAGCCACGCCCAACTACCTGCAGTTGCCCTGTGGGCCGGAGCGGGTGGCGACCCTGATGCCGGAGGCCCGGCTGATCGTGCTCCTGCGGGAACCGCTCGAGCGAGCCCTGAGCTGGTTCCATCACATGCAGCGCCAGGAGGGGTTGCAGGGGGAGGCGGCTCGGGTGCTGGAGCAGGAGGCGGACGAGCTCGCGGCCCTGTCACCGGAGCAGCGGAACGCCCTGGGCTGGCACCATCCCAACTGCCTCACGGGCAGTCTCTACCCAGCCCAGCTGCAGCGCTGGCGCCACCAGTTCCCTGCCGACCAGCTGCTGGTGCTGCGCCTGGAGGATCTGGCGGCGGATCCGCCGGCGGTGCTGGCCCGGGTGTTGGCCTTCCTCGGCTTGCCGCCCCTGCCTTGGGCCAGTGAGGGTCAGCGGGGGGCCTGGAGGGTGCGCCACAATGCAGCTCCTGAGGCCTATGGGGACCTCCCGGCAGATCTGTCCGAGCGCCTGCGGGAGGGTGTGCTCGCCGAGGCCCATCAACTCTGGCGCGACCTGGAGCACCCCCCGGACGCCGACCTGAAACCGTGAACTTGAAGAAATCCTAAAGCGGGATGGCCGGCCCTAGGGGAGTCCGGCTAGGGTGCGGGCAGCAGAAATTCCGGCATGTCCTGCGTCATTGATACTGTCGATCAGACCTACTTCCTCTGCTGCGAAGAGATATACAGCGCTGGCTCCAATAACACCATTTATAACTTTGGCAAAACCACCGTCACCGGTGCCCAAAATAGTGGCGCCGGAGCCGTGATCGAAGCCGCGTTCTTCTGCGACACCGGCGATAAAACCTATAACTTTCAGAAGGCCTATTGCCTGCCGCCGGACCAGGGCCCATTTGTAGATCTCAACACGCTCGTTTCCCCTGATTTCGAGGATCAGCCTGCCATCACGATTGCCCAGGCTGCTGGCAACCAAATTCCCGACGGGGGATTCCGTTACTACCTCGGCGGTGGATCCGGCAACGACTCGATCATCGGGTCGAAGTGCAACGATTTCATCCGTGGCAAGGCCGGCAACGACACCATCAAGGCTGCAGCTGGCAATGACCTGGTGAATCCCGGTGCTGGTAACGACTTGATTCGTCTTGGGCGTGGTAACGATACGGCCTACTTCACTCCTGATGCCCTCCAGGGTGGTGATCAGGACGTGATCCAAGATTTCGGATCCAACGGGATTGATAAGTTGGCCTTTAAGGGCAAGCCGGGAGATTTCAATTTCGCTGGCATCGGCACGAATACCCTCCAGGTCACTTTCAACGGCAAGGTGACGACGATCGTCAGTGGTGACAAGGCCTTTGCCCTGACTGATATCAATTTTATCGGCTGATCGCTGGCTTTACAGTTGAGCCTCTATCGGGTTCGGCTCCCTTTGCAGTGAGTTGTGGCTGTTGCCACCTCACTTCTTTGGGCTGACCATAGAAAGCCGGTCGGGTCGCCAGGCTCAGGCACCCCTTGGTGCGCTGCTGACCCTTGGGGGTAAAGCCGAACACATCATCGGGGTAATCTGGACACATAACTTTTCACTGCCGGGCTGTATGTCATCGCCCGAACCATTGGGAAATCTTGATATAGAATTGCATCAGCGTTCCTAATGGGTCGAGCAACTCGTGGTTCCGTGGCTAGCCTTTGCGCAGGGGCGGTGGACGCTGCCTCCACACCACACGACTACCCGAAATGGCTTTCGCGCAATCCACTTACATTGCTATTAACAATGTACCGATCTCCATTGCGGGATCGGGTCTGATCCAGGCGCTCTCGACGCTGAATCCCAATGGCACGGGCTTCAACGTCACCTCCGCGACTGAAACTCAGGGCGTTGGCACTCCGGCCGTAGCCACCGCCCAGAACAATGCCCAGGTGGGCCTCCTGTTTGGTGACGCGGGCACCTCCCCCATCTCCATCGGCCTGAACGGCTCGGTCCTGGCCGCTCAGTACGCCAACACCACAGCCTCGGCCACGGCGGCGGACAGCAATGCCACGGCCCAGGCCACCAATGGTTTCGCGCTGTCCGGTAACACCAATGGCGGTGCCTTTATCGGCAGCGGCCCCATCGGTGGCGGCATCATTTACCTGGGCAACAACGGCACCGTTGCGGGCGACAACACCCCAGGTCAGCTGGCGATTGGTGGCTCGAGCGCTATCAATGTCTTCGTTGACAACGGCGTTCGCTCCACGGCGACAACCACCACTGGTAATGCCCTGGCCAATGCCGATCCCGGCAATGCCTACGGCATTTACGACACCAGCATCAAGGTGGGCGGCGTTGCCGGCCAGGCGAATCTGGTGAATGTTCAGCTGGACGGCGTCACCAACGCCTCCGCCACGACGACAACCGGCAGTGCAACAGCCCGGGCCGGCCTCGACGACTTTGCCCGCAACCAGTACGCCGGCATCCTGCACAGCGGCTTCTCCGGTGCCGCTGGCAACTCCGGTGGCCTGGAGCCCCTGGTGCTCTCCTTCGGCGCCGGCAACACCACCATCCGATCGGAAGTGGGGGTTCCAGCCACCCCTGGGGCTGCCCTGGTGCAGATCGGCGCCACGGCCAACACCGTCTCGGGCGCTGCCAACGCCACGGCCCAGGCCGACCTGCTCGGTGGTATCTATCAGAATGGTGTCGCCACTTTTGGTGGTCCCCCCACCAGCGCATCCGGCCTGCAGATCCTGATCGGCCAGGTTGGCACCGTCAGCGGCAAGGCCCACGGCGAGACCAACGCCACCGCCGGCTCCGTGAATGGCGATGCCGATGCCCTGGCCTCGGTCGATGAGACCGTGGGTATCGGTGATGAGAGCGTGCTGCGGGGCTTCGCGAACCCAGTGCCCAATGCTGGGTCCGCCATCAAGATTGGCCAGGATGGCAACATTGCCGCTGGCGGCGCCGTCACCAGTAATGCCACGGCTTCGTCGGTCACCACCGGCGGTGCCGATGTCACGGCGACCACGGACAACACCTTTGTGATCGGCCTGGCCCTGGGCGGCATCAACGGTCCTGCCGTGCCTGGGCCTGTTGTTGCAGGGCCTGGTGTGTCGATCGGCGGTAATGGTTCGTTCACCCTCTACGCCGATAACACCCAGAACGCCAACGCGTCGGCCACCAATACCAGCAACGCCGATCCGCTGGCCTCGGCTGGCTTCCAGGATCAGACCTTTGGCGCCTACCTGACCAACATCGTCGTTGGCCAGAATATCAACGTCTTCCAGACGACGGGCCAGCTGGATGTGGACGCCACGGCTGCGGCGGTCAATGGCATCGCCACGGCCAGCTCCGGTGTGCAATCCAACACCGCCGGCCTGAAGGACTCCTCCCTGACGGTGGGGCTGAACGCCGATAACGCCTACGTTCCGGCCTTCCCCCCGGCTGACCCCTACACGACGGCTTTCAATCCAGGTCCGATCTCAGCTTTCACCCAGTCTGAGATCTCATCCTCCGCCACCGTGACAGGCGTTACGGGGGATGCCGCCACTGCCACCTCCGGTGCGGGCTCCTCATCGATCGCCATCGACAACTCCCCCATCTCGGTGGGCTTGAACGGCCGGGTGGATGCCGCCGACTTGTCGCAGCTTGGGGCCACCGCCAGCAGCAACAGCGGTGCGGCTTCAGCCCGGGTCGGCAACAGTACCGGAGCGAACCAGTACTACCTCAGCTCCGGTGTCTACAACAGTGACATCACCATTGGCACCGGTTCCCTGACTCCTGGTGCGGGTAAGATCGCCTCCGGCGTGACGGGCACATCATTTGTGAATGCAGGGGCATCGGCCACCTCCAACGGCACCGATCCCTTCCTGCCCGGCCCTCCGATTACCGGTGATAACGCTGACGCCGAAGTCAAGCTGCTCTCCACGGGTATCTCCCTTGGGGTTGATCCCAACAACTTCTTTGGCAACCAGGATGGCATCAATCCTCCCGATGCCAGCGTGGTCAACAACATCAAGATCGGCCTGGAGGGCGACGTCTCGGGTGTCTCCCAGACTGTCGGTTCCAGCAGCGCCAGCAGCAATGCTGGCAATGCCGGCGCCACCGCCAGCCTGCTGGGAGCCGGTATTGATCTGGAGGGAAGCTCGACCATCCTGATTGGTTCCAAGGGGGACATCTCCGGTCAGGCCATCCTCGGTAGCTTTACCGCCCCGGGCACGCCCTATGGGGTGAGCGCCACCGCCAGCAGTGGCGATGCCAGTGCCGGCCTCCTTGTTGGTCTGGCGGGTATCGATGGCAACGGCGCGGCTACCACCCAGCTCACGGCCGGCAGCAACACCGGCGATGTGCTCGGCGCTGCCGCTGGCCTGGGAAGTACGACGGCGACCTCGCTCACCGGCGATGCCACGGCCACCACGAATGGCCTGGGCCTCGTTGGTATTTCCGATGCCAACGTGACCGCCGGCCTTGTCACGAACCTCAACCTTGTTAGCGGTGATGCCTTCGGCCTGTTCAGCACCACCGCGACGGCCAACAATGGCAACGCGAACGCTGTCGGTGCCATTGATGCCTTCGGCCTCTCCGGTGGTGGAGCCGCCGGCAACAAGATCACCGTCAATGGCAATGTGTCGGGCACGGCTTACCTCGAGAACATCGTCACCGCCAATTCCACCAGTGGCACCGCTACGGCTACCGCCACCAGCAATGTCATTGGTATTGACAACTACTCCATCAATCTGATTGGTAGTGGCATTGTCAACGCCTCGGCGGGTGGTATCACCCAGTCGATCGTCAACAACCCCTGATCGATCGCCGGCAGCATCGTTCGCGCTGCTGCCCCCTCAGGAGCCAGACCAGTCCTGGTCTGGCTCTTTTCCTTTTCACCCCATGGCTAATAAGGTTCTGTTCGGGTTGTGACGTCGGCAAGTCCATGCCGACTGTGTCTTTGAATCCCTCCATGGCTCCGCGTTCATGATCGATACCGCCGCCCTGCAGCACGACCTGGTCGCTGCCGCCGAAAGTATCGCCTCACGCCCCCTGGCTGAGTTTCTGCAGGAGCGTGGCGTTCTTCAGCAACTGACCCGCGACCACCTGATCCGTCAGCTGGTGGCTTCCGTGCAGATTGCCAAGGACGAGGAGGCATCCCTGCTGGCGCAGTTGTGGCAAGGCCTGCCATCGCCTCCCCCCAGCGAGCTCAGGGGAGACTGGCTGTCGGCTGCTCCCGAATCGTTTCGCCCCGTGCTGTCGCAACGCTGGCACCAGCTGCGACTGCGTCAGTGGGTGGAGCTCGCCTACGAGGACCAACTCGAGAATTATTTCCTGGAGAGGCGAACAAGCCTGGAGCGCGTCGTTTATCGCATGTTGTGCGTACGCTCAGTGGGCTTGGCGGAAGAGATCTTCTTTCGCCTGATGGATGATGAGGCCGATTTTGGTGTGCTGGCTCGCCAGTATTCAATCGGTGATGAGCGTTTCACCTATGGGCTGGTGGGGCCGATGCCCATCGAGCAGCCCCATCAGGCCATCCAGACGGCCCTCGCCCAGCTGGCCGTTGGCGACATCTCTTCTCCCACCCGGGTTGACGATCTCATCGTGCTCCTGCAGCTGGAGCACCGTGAACCGGCGCGGCTGGATGACGACACCCGCTTGAAGTTGTTACAGGAACTTCTTGAGCGCCAGATTGAACCTATCATCAAGGAGTGTATCGCGGCTGTTTATCCCAGGCTGCTGGCAATCGCGACTCCTCTGAAGCCCGTGCCCGACCAATCCCCCTCGGAGTCTCTCCTCCCCCCGGCCACCGCCACCGCTCCGGCCTCGCCCAGCGCGAGTCCCGCCACCGCAGGTACCGGCGTTTCAGCCCCCACCACACTTGTCGGCTCCGCAGAGAATTGATCCATGGCCAGCACCACGGCGATGAAGGATCTGCTCCGTCGTTTCCCCTTCCTGGCCGACCAGGAGGAGGCCCTGCTGGATCGCCTCGCCGAGCAGGCCCAGCTGCTGCGCTTTCGCCTCGGGCAGGTGCTCACTCGCCCTGATTCGCCGGGGGATCAGCTCTACCTGCTCCTGGAGGGCACCGTGCGCGCCGTGGTGCAGGCAGACCGATTGCCGCGCAAGGTCGGCACCTTGCAGCGCCTGGGCCCTGGTGCCGTGATGGGCTGGAGCGCTCTCAGTTGTGGACGGCCCTGTGAGGCCCTGATTGCCTCCTCGGATGTGGTGGTGCTGGCTCTGCCCCATGCCGAACTGCGCCTGGCCGCTGCCCAGCACACGGTCCTGGCCCGGCGCTTCAGTGCCAGTGTCCACGTCGCCGAGCTGTTTGCCGCCCTCGATGCGCACCTCCGCGACTACCCTCGGGCCCTGGGCCGGGAGGTGATCCAGGCGGCCGTAGCGCTCGCGGACAGCAGCACAGCCCTGTGGGTTGAGGCGGACCAGCTGGAGGCCCTGGACGGCGAGAAGCTCTGGCTGGTGAGCGCTGGCCCCCTGCCGGTTGGCACCCTGCTGCCCACCCGCTTGCCGCTGCAGGGGGAGGGCCCCCTGCGGGTGCTCGGCATCGATCGACAGCGTCTGGCCGCCCAGCTGGAGGGTCCGGCCGCCGGGTCCCAGCCCAGTGCGAACGGTCACGGGCCCAGCAGCAATGGCCATGGCCTGGTCGCCCCGACCCCCGCGGCCAATGGCGCCGAACCTGCCTCCGGTGGCGGCGGCGGTGCCCTGGTCCCCGCCTCACCGCTGCAGCTGCTGCGCTGGCAGGAGCATCTTCAGCTCCAGGATCCCGAGGCCATTCCCCAGGCCCAGGACCTGGAGGATTTTGAGCCTCCGGAGCCCGCGGATGTCGATCGGCAGCCCCCCGAAGCCTTTCCCTGGCACCGTGGCATCGGCCCCCTCGACTCACCGATTGCGGCCTTCCGGATGCTCTGCGACCACCTCGGGTTGCCGTTCCGGCGTGAATTGCTGCTACGCATCTTCACCGATCAGGTGAAGCGTCACGGTGAGGCCTCCCTTGCCCTGGCCGGCGCCGTTGCCGAGTCCATCGGCCTGCAGACCCAGCTCCTGGAGATCGATGCCGACCGCGTTGCCCGCTTGACGGCTCCTCTGCTGGTGCGCTGGGGCAACGGCATGGCCGTGGTCTATCGCGTCCAGGCGCGCAAGCTCGTGCTGGGCATTCCAGCTGTGGGCAACCAGGAGCTCACCCTCGAGGAGTTCAAGGAGCAGTGGGGCGCCCAAGGGGAAGTGCTCACCTTGAGCGTGAATGAATTCACGCCCAAGCGCAAGTTTGGTTTCCGCTGGTTCCTTCCCGCTCTGCAACAGCATCGGGCCGTACTGATCGAGGTGCTGCTGGCGAGCTTCTTTGTGCAGCTCTTCGGGCTTGTCAACCCTTTGTTGATTCAGCAGATCATCGATAAGGTGATCATCAATAACAGCCCCACGGCCCTCGGCATGTTGGGCACCCTCCTGGTGGTGTTTGCCGTCTTTGAGGGCTTGCTTCTGGCTCTGCGTACTTTCCTTTTTATTGATACCACTAATCGCATTGATCTCTCCCTGGGCAGTCGCATCATTGACCATCTTCTGCGGTTGCCCCTTAGTTATTTTGACCGGCGCCCGGTTGGTGAGGTGACCAACCGCATCAGTGAGCTCGAGAAAGTGAGAGGGTTCCTGACGGGTACGGCCCTCACCACGATCTTGGACGCGGTATTTGCTTTGCTTTATATCGTGGTCATGCTGATCTATAGCTGGCAGCTGACCCTCATTACCCTTTCCGTAATCCCTGTCCTGGTTGGTCTTACCTTGATGGTGTCGCCCATCGTGCGTAATCAGCTGCAAAGTCGGGCCGTTGCTAACGCACGCACCCAGAGCCATCTGGTCGAGGTGCTCAGTAGCATGATGACGGTCAAAGCCCAGAATATTGAGCTTCGTAGTCGCTGGAAGTGGCAAGACCTCTATACAGATTATGTAGCCGACGGCTTTGATAACACTCTGCTGAGCACAACCGCTAGCACCTTCAGCGCCTTCCTGAATAAACTGTCCAGCCTCCTGGTGATCTGGGGAGGTGCCGCCCTTGTTCTCAAGGGTGAGTTGAGCCTGGGCGAGCTGATTGCTTTCCGGATCATTGCTGGCTATGTCACTGCTCCCTTGCTCAGGATGACATCGATCTGGCAAAGCGTTCAGGAGACGTCCCTATCTCTCGAGCGCCTAAGTGATGTAATTGATACGCCACAGGAGGCTCCAGCTGACAATGCAAGCCGCATTGTTATGCCGCAGATTAAGGGTAAAGTTGAGTTTCGTGATATTCACTTCCGTTACCAGCGCTCCTCCCCTCTTCTGCTTAATGGCGTCAATCTCGTCCTGGAAGAGGGTAATTTTGTTGCCATTGTTGGTACGAGTGGCTCCGGCAAGAGTACGCTGACCAAGCTCCTGGCTCGTCTCTATGCGCCAGAGGCTGGTACGGTGTTGGTTGATGATATCGATATCAGCAAGGTCGAGCTATACTCCCTGCGCCGTCAGTTGGGTATCGTTCCCCAGGATACGGTGCTGTTTGATGGCTCTGTTGAGGAGAACATCACCCTCACCAATCCTGAGGCGAGCAGTGAGGAGATCATTGAAGCGGCCACCGTTGCCGCAGCCCATGATTTCGTCATGGCGCTACCGGCAGGTTATTCCACCAATGTGGGTGAACGGGGTAGCAGTCTATCCGGTGGTCAGCGTCAGCGGATCGCCATAGCGCGCACCATCCTGCAGAGGCCGCGAATGCTCATCATGGACGAAGCTACCTCCGCTCTCGATTATCAGACTGAGCGTGTTGTATGTGAGAACCTGATGCAAAACCTGCGCGGTTGCACCACCTTGTTTATTACCCACCGCCTTTCTTCCATTGTCAATGCTGACATGATTGTCTGCATGGGAAATGGTGCTGTTCTTGAGGTGGGTTCCCACGAGGTACTCATGGCCAATCGCGGGCCCTACTACGCACTCTTCTGCCAGCAGGGACGTACTGGCTCCTCCTCGTCCTCCGCGTCCAAGGCCTCCTATGGCGGTCTTCCTCTGATCCAGAGCCTCCAATGACTACGACCTCCACCCGCGGCGGTACCCCAGACGGCTTTGCTCCCCAGGGCAGCCGCGGCGTTGACCGCTCCAACCCTCAGATCCTGCCGGGCCTCAGCCCCACCAGCACACCCGTCACCCTCTCGCCCGAGTCGGATGGTGCCGACCTGTTGCTGAACCCGCAGAGGGAGGCGGCTCTGGCGAACCCGACGTCAACGGCGATCCAGCCGCGTGGCTACCGCCATCGCCGTACAACACTGCCCCGCAGCACGCGTGGTTGGAGTCGGGCCATCGTTTGGAGTCTGATCGGACTCACGGGTTTTGGAGTGGTTTACGGTTCCCTGGCCCGGATTGATTCCTCAATCACGGCCATTGGCAAGCTCCGCCCCGTTGGTGGAGTGACATCGGTCAATACACCAGTCAATGCCCTCGTGCAGAAGGTGCTGGTGAGGGAAGGTGACGTGGTGCGGGCGGGCCAGTCGTTGCTTCTCTTCGATCAAGCTGGCCTGTTGGCGCAGCAGAGCCAGCTTCAATCGCAGCAACTTCTCTGGCAGAAGGAAACCGCTCTACTGGCGGTTCAGTTGGGTCTCCCCTCCCCTGGCTCGGCGGGCGCCGTAGGCAGTCGCGAGCTTGCGATTGACACCAGCGAAGTAGAACTCCGTCGCCGCAGTGCCCAGAGCGAGCGTGAGCGGGCACGTCTCTCCCTCGATCAGCAGCAGAGTGGCCTCACAGCCTTGCGAGAGAAGTATGCCATCAATCAGGGCATCGTTAATCGCATGCAGACACTGATTGCTAATGGTGCAATGTCTCAACTGGAGATGGATCGCCAGCAGGAACGGCAGGTGGAGCTTCGTAGCACTATTGAGCGTACGGAATCGGAGCTGGAATCGTCACGTCAAAAAGTTCTGGAAAGCGACTTGCGTGAGCGTCAGGTTCCTGTTGCCAATCTCAAACAGCTCTATGCTCAGTATGACAGTGCCCGCCAGCAATTGGCCGATGTAAGTAGCCGATTGATTGAGGTCAATGAGAAGATTCGTCTTGGCCGCCTTGTTGCGCCTGTGTCGGGGACGGTCTTTGACCTCAGCATCAAAGCAGGTGAGACACCCAGGCCCGACAAGCCCTTGCTTCAGATTGTTCCTCATAATCATCTGGAGGTTGAGCTCGCCATCTCCAATCAGGACATTGGCCACTTGCAGCCAGGCACTCCAGTGGATGTCCGCGTCAACTCTTTCCCCTTCACTGAGTATGGCTCTGTAAAGGCAACACTGGTTCGCGTCAGTGCAGATGCGCGTACGGCGAATCCGCAGAATCCGCAGGAGTTCTTCGTTGCCATAGCCAAGCTCAAGACTGATCAACTCACAAAGGATGGTCGTTCCTATCCACTCCGTGCCGGCATGGCTGTGACAGGACTGATCCAGATGGGCACCCGACCTGCCCTCTCCCTCATAAGTGATCGCTTCAGCTCGTTCATGGATTCAACCAAGAGCATTCGTTGACGGCCGCTTGTGTGCCCGGTTACATTCCGGGATCTGTCTAAGTGTTTCTTTGTACTCCGTTGCTGACGTGGGCCTGATCCGTGGCTAACCTGCCCATACGTACCCGTAGAGCCTGAGGCCGCCATGGACGCCAGTATCAGTGAAGTCCGTGAGACGATCACTCTGAAGCGTGACGGCAGCCGCGTTTCCCTGGAAGGCGTGCTGACGGGCTCGGCCCTTGGTCTTTTTCTTGTCTATCTCACGGAAGACAGCCTTGAGAAGGCTGCTCAGCTGTTCGACTGGGGTGAGAGTTCTCATCCCAGCGGTACCGGTGGTCCCGCCCCAGCCTTGGCACCCCCTGTCGCTGGCAAGCCATCGGGACCCATTGCCGTCACCGAGAGCACAAAGCTCATCCCAGCCGACTCTGCTCCGATCCAGCCTCTGGTGGGTGGTGGCATCTCCTCCCAGGGACCTGCATTCGTCACACTTGGCGGGAGCAGTGCTGGTTCCAATCAAGCCGGGGCAGCGATTCTGGGCCAAGAATCCGTTGATGCCTCGCTCCCTCCCCTCGCTGCTGGCGGTGTTTCCGAGGGCGGTGTGGATGATGCTGCGGTTGCGGCCGGGCCTCTTTCTGATGGGTCTGCCCCCCTGCTGGGCCTGGAGAGTTTGCCACTGAATGTCGGTGGTGGGACGGCAACGGATTTCGGTCTTGGCCCCACGCTGCCCTTGTCATCCCTTGGCTTTGCTGGTGGCCCTTCCACTGAGCCGGCTCCAGTCGCGGTGATCAGGGGTACTCCCGGCCCTCTGGCGTTCTCTTCACCGTCTGTCATCGATGGACCCCAGGCTCGGCAATTCCTGCTGAGCGATTCCACGCTACCTGTGGTGCCTGAGCTGCCTCAGGTTCCACCGCCGCCGCCGAAGGTGCTGCTGGTTCAGGTGAGCAGTGAGTTGGGAGCTGTCGCCCAGTCACCCATCGGTGATGCGTCTGCAGTCAGCGCATTCAATCAGGTGGCAATCACCGACAGCGTGCTTGACCTACGCGGCTCAGATATCGATCACCTGAAGATTCAGTCTGATCGCCATATCACGACATCGTCCATATCGGAGCTTGGGGCTGCAGCCCTCAACTTGGTAGCCGAGGGTATTGGTGTCAATGGGTCTCAGTTGTTCACCGGTGACAAGACAGAGCTTGTCGTCATTGACGTTCGTGACCTAATCGATATCAGCGTGAAAAGCCAGGCTGGTCTCGTGTCACAGCTGGTGTCCCGCACTGTCGGCCTTCAGGACAGCACCGTCAACGGTGGATCGGGCCTTGAGTCTTTCCGTGTTCAAGCCCTGAGTGGACTCCGTTTCCAAGCTATTGGTGATTTAGAGAAAGCCGATCTGAGCTTTGATCTGATCACCAAAGCAGTTAACAATAGCTCAATCTTTACCGGTGACAATGATAATATTGTCGAGATTACCAGTGGTTTTGCCCAGGTCCCCTCGGCCACTGAGGATCAGGCTCAGGTTCCGGCCCTTCAGCCGACGCTAAATCTACAGCTGATTGATTCAGTCCCGGAACCGGCTGCCAAGGATGGGGACCCCGTTCCGTCACCCGGTCATGTCAGCCTCAATGCTGCTGCCATCGGGCTTGATCAGAGCCTTCTGGATACAGGAGCTGGTAACGATACCGTCGTTATTTCCACCATCCTATCCCCCTCACTGGTCGACACCAATCCAACTGAGGTGCTCCAAAGTCTCGATTTTGATATTAATCTAGTATCTATTGGCTTGTTGCGCTCCGAAGTCTTACTTGGCAGTGGTAATGATCGCTTATCTGTGGGGGGTGCTACGGTAGACACCCTCATTGACTTAGGCGACGGCAACAACCTCGCGTCACTGGCAGGCTCGGTTGCTGGTGACACGGTGGTACGTGCCGGTGAAGGCTTGAGCACGGTCGTCCTTGGAGACAATACTAATCAATTGTCACTTGATATGAGTGGCTCTCTGTTATTGAAGGGTGGAACAAAATCTGATCTGATTACCCTCCTGCAGGACCCGACCTCTGGCTACCTTGATGGTGCTTCTGGATCTGATCTCTTAAGGGTTGCGACTGATCCCGCTAAGCCGCTGGCCGTCACAGTTACAGGCGCTAATTCAAGCACCGTTGGCTCTGTAACAGTGCAGAATGTTGAATCCCTTGTGCTGGGAGATGGGAACGACAAGGTCCGTATGGGCCAACAGGCAAAGTTGGATGGTGTGCTGGTTGGAGGTGCTGGAAAGGACCTGATTGATTACTCCAGTTTTACCACTCCTGTCATGGTTGATCTGGATGCAGGCACTGCCACCGGTGTGCTTGGTGGGATTGCCGGTATTGAAGGGGTCCTTGGAGGTAAAGGCAATGATAAGATCAGCTTCTCTGCTTCTGCTCAGGTGGTAGATGGCGGAGCTGGCAATGATCTGCTGGTTCTCAATTGGAATCCCTGGACTACTACAGCCACACAGGGAGTCAAGATCCTTGGTGGTGCGGGCCAAGATCTGTTTGTTTTTGCTGGTCTTGATACATCCGTTCCTCCTCCGTCTTGGAATGGATCGAGTGGGCTACCTACCTTTGCCGATCTAAAGCTCGTCAACTCGGCAAGTGGTATTGGCCTCACCGACCGTATAGCCAAAAGCACAACAGTTGTTGGTGCTGGCGGCGCTGTTACAACGATTGTCCAGGAATTGACGCCATCTGGTATCAGTGGGATTGGCGATACCAGGTTGTTGCCAATTGCCCCTCTAGACCAGCTGCTTTCGGGCAGCAGTAGCTTGCAAGATTCCTCTCAACTGGCCATTGCCTTTGATCCTGCCAGTGCCCAAGGCCCTTCATTCATTGAGATCGGTAGCTTGGGTGGTTCTTCATGGAGTCGTCAGATAGCTTCGATCGCTAATTCTTCTCCTTTGAGCAGTCTTTCGGGACTCGGTGGACCGCCATTTAACCTTGTCTGATAGCGGTGACTCGCTGCTAGTGGATCTTAGTCTGACCTGAGATCCCAAAAGCATGGTGGTCGTGGGATTGATCCCTAGATGCTTGGGCTATTATTGCATCACCCGCTGTCTTCGCTGTGACTGGCTCTTCGTTGCAAATACGAGGTAGTCTAGATGGTGTGCTTGGGCGTGTTGCCTTTGGCTGGGCATTCTGCCCGTCTCTGCCACACCAGAAGCTCCGAGTTGAAATCGTTGAGGCCAGTTCAGGTAGGATCTTGGCTGATGGTTTAGCCAATCAGCCAAGAGAAGATCTCTCACGAATGGAATTTGGCGATGGTCGATATGCATTTCGCATTGCCCTACCGTTTTCCCCGGTGCATTCAGACCATCTGCAGGCTCGTGTCGAAGGAGTACTGCTGCCGGCTTCCCGTGGAGTTCAAGCCAGTATCCTGCCTCGTGATCAACTCGATGTAGTTTTACGGGACCAGGAAGACAGTCTCAAGATTCATACGGCTATCGCCAAAGCTGATATATCACTCCACAGAATACTACGCCTTGAGCGACAGCTTCAGGAGCAGGCTCGGACTCTGCATCAACATGATTTGGTGCTGAGGCTGTCTAATTCTGCCAGTCGATCAACTCCTGTCAATTCAGAGACTCTGAGCAAGGCTGCGGACCAGGGCGCGCTGATTATCCTCTCTATTATTGACTGGGACTTCCGCTTTCAGCGCCCACAGCAGTTGTCATTGTCTCTCAGCAAGAGGGGACATCGAGTATTCTACATTAATCCAACCTTTCTTCCTGTTGAGGCTCGCAATCCTGGCGAGGCACTTCGTCCTCGTTTTCGTGATATTGATCTTGCGCTGACTGAGGTCTGCCTCACCGTTCCTGCATTGCTTGGCTCTGATCATAGTCACGTTATTTACGAGCGTCCTTCGCATGGATTGTCTTTATGGCTAGCTGCGCAGATTCGCCAGGTTTGCCATGAAGCGTGTCTGGTTAGTCCTACGATTGTCGTTATGCATCCTTCTTGGCATGCTGTCTGCAGACAAGGACTGCGAGAATTTCCTTTGATCTATGATTGCATGGATTATATTGCAGGGTTTCCAGAGACATCATCTGCAGTGCTTGAGGAAGAGAGTCGCTTGATCCAAGACTGTGACTGTGCTGTTGTTGCCTCTCAGTTTCTCTATGAGCATGTGACGGCATCTCGTCGTGTGCTGGTCCGCAATGCTTGTGATTACAAATATTTCTCGTCCGCCCTTCATTCTGAGGGGGCCTCGGCTCAGCTTCCCACTGACTCACGCGACTTTGCGCATGTAGTTGGTTATTATGGTGCAATCTCGACTTGGTTTGATCTTGAACTCGTCGTGGCTGTTGCGGAGCGACTACCGGATCATCTCTTCATCTTGGCAGGTTCAACTGAAGGGTGTGATACTTCTAGGGCTTCTCATAGCTCCAATATCTTTTTTCTTGGAGAGCTTCCATATGAGGATCTCGTCCCCTTTTTAAGGCGCTGTGACATTTGTATTATTCCCTTTAAGATTAACGACCTGATTCGCGCAACAAATCCGGTGAAGATCTATGAGTATCTGGCTGCTGGCAAGCCCGTTGTGGCTACGCCACTGCCAGAGCTTAAGGCGATTGGTCTTTCATCTAACTTTTGTACTCTAGCAGAGGATGCCGTTTCATTTGTCAATGCAATTTCCGCCCTTTGTCAGACGAATACTCAAGAGCTGGCCCTACAGCGTTCTCACTACGCAAGTGGCCACACATGGGAAGCCAGAGCAGATACTTATGAACAGACTCTTGCTTCGCTTCTGCCATCAGTAACAATCGTTATCATTTGCTACAATCAGGTTGCACTTACTCGCCGCTGCGTAGAGAGCATCCTTAGCTATACTAACTATCCACGCTATGAGTTGATACTGGTTGACAATGGCTCAACTGATGGAACCTATGCTTATGCGAGTCAACTGGAGTCGGAGCACGATCACATCCGCTTCCTGCCTCTTGGCGAGAACCTTGGCTTTCCAGTTGCATGTAATCGTGGAATTCGATCTTCAGATAAAGATGCCGTTGTTTTGATGAATAATGATACGCATGTCACACCTGGATGGCTCTTCAAGTTGATACGACCATCTCTTCGTGATTCCAGCATTGGCCTTTGTGGCCCTTTAACCAATAACATTGGCAATCAGCAGAAGATTCATGTTAACTACTCCACGATGGTTGAAATGGTTGTTCGTAGCGAGATCTTTATGGCGCCTCGCTGTCGGCAGCTGTATGAAGCTGAGGGGCTCGCCTTTTTCTGTGTTTTGCTAACGCGTCGGGTTATTGATGCTGTGGGCCTTCTTGATGAAGGCTATGGTCTTGGCTTCTTTGAGGACGACGACTACTGCATGCGAGTTGCGGAAGCAGGCTATCGGATAGTGATCTGTGATGATGTGTTTGTTCATCATGAGCTGGGAGGCTCGTTTGGTCGTCTCAGTCCTCTGCGGCAACAGCTTATGCGGGATAATGAGCGCCGCTTCCTGCATAAATGGGGGCGCCTGATTTCTCATCGCTATCGAGAGGAGCCTGGATTTGGCTGATGTCTAGCCTCCGTTTCGCTCTTCCCAGCCACAGTCCCTGGTGGCAATTTGTTCGCAGTTCTCTCGAGGCCGAGGAGTGGGCTGTGGCTGAGGGTGGTCTGCGTCGGTTGCTTCAGGATTCTCCCCATCATCCTCAGATTCTCGATCTGCTGGCGTTCACTCTCCTGATGCAAGGGCAGTATCGATTTGCGGAGAGATTTCTGCATCGCGCTATTACTGCTGGCAGCCGCAACTTCTGGACACCCCATAAGCTCGGTGATGCCTTGCGCGGCCTACAGCGTCTTGATGAGGCCGTGCAGGCCTACGAGCAGGCTCTGCTTTGGGGCAGTGACAGCCCGCTAACGGTAAGAAATCTCTTGCATGTGCTTCAGATGTTGGGAGATGCCCATGTCTTGGAGCGTCTCCAACGCTTTCGGGGAGTAGGTCCTCTCTCTTGGACTGATTGCCTGCCCTGGCAGCAGGGAGCCATTCTTGCCGCCCGAAATCTCGGATCACCGGCAATGATCCAATGGCTGTGCCGGCATGGTTGCCCGGAACCTCAGATCCGCTGTCAGGCTTGGTGCGACTCCCTCGCCAGCTTGGATCTTGTGACCACTTTGGAGATCCTTGATGGCTGCTATGTCGACGATGGTGAGGTGTTTCCAGCTGCTGCGGCCCTCCGTTCTCGCCTACAGGGGTTATTGGCTTCACCCCTCCAGCAGTCGGAGTGGATGTCCGGCGGGCAGGGCGGCCAGCAGCTCGGCTCGGCCAGCACGAGCTAGCAGGCATCCCAGCCGCTGGGTCACAAGGGAGGTGATTCTCTTCCGCCCCAGCCAGGTCCGTGCTGCTTGTCGTCCACGCTTGGCTAGCCGCTCCCGCGCGCCGGCATCGCCGGCCAGGTGCCGAAGGGCTGCGGCCGCATAGTTCACGTCTGGTTCTGCCCAGGTACAGCCCGCTGGGTAGTCCCCAGCCTGACGCGGGTTCTTCGTCAGTGTGAACGGTATCAGAACAGCACTCTCTAGGGGCATGAAGTCGAGATTGCCCGAGTAGGCGGTAGCCACGACTGGCAGACCCGATGCCATCGCTTCCGCCATGCATAGACCGAATCCCTCTGATCGATGCAGATGTACAAGCACATCGGCCTCTAGGTACAGGCGGTCGAGAGCTGCACGGGATAGATGCTTGCTGATGAGTTTAATGCGTGGATCGGAGGTCACACGCAGCTGCAATTGCTCGTGCAGTTCGGGGAATTGCTCTGCACTGCCAACCTTCAAGATTAACCGTGCCTCTGGCTGACCGGTCCCCGCCAGTGACCTTCGGGGAAAGGCCTCCGTGAAGGCGTCGATCACCGCCTCGGGGTTTTTCCGGGCAGTGGTGCTCCAGAGATCAAAGGCGAAGAGACAGGTGAACACTCCATTGGGCTTATTCTCAAGTAGCTTGCGTTGATGAAAAAGGGTATCTGCGCGTTCCCAGTCGATCAGGTGTGGAATGGCTGAAACAGGAATCGGACTGCGTTGCCCTAGGCTGCTTGCGCAGAAGTTGGAGGGACACCAGAGCTGATCGAGGCCTTTGAAGCCGGAATCCCAGCCTCTGGGAAATGTATCCAACTCCCAGGCCCAGTAGCCGATCCGCAGTGGAGCCTGGAGGTTCAGCCGTTCACGCAGTCCATCCGTTTGGTTGAGGATATTGGGATTGGTATGGATCAGATCAATGGTCGCCATCCCGCCTGGCTGTTCTCCGGCCACTGGCTGGTCATTGACGTGGGTCGCCAGGGGAATGTCTTGAGCATGAACCTGAACGCCTGCTGCCTCCAAGGCCCGGACCGTGCAACGGGCCCCTTCACCCAGTCCAAATGCCCCACTCAGATGTCCCCAGAGTTTTAAGCTGATCTTGGGTAGGGATGGCTGCATAGAGGGGTGCACCAGAGTTCATGACAGGGCCTGACCATTCTGCGGTTGTTCAGCTTCAGGCTCTCTACCGGCAGGCGGAGAGCGTCTACGCGGCCGGCGATGCTCCCAGGGCGGAGTCACTGTTGCGACAGTTCCTTGATCTCCAGCCCCACCATGGGGCCGCTCACCACTTGCTTGGCAAGGTGCTGGCGGAGCGGGAGGCCTGGGGAGAAGCCCTTGATCACCAGCGCCGGAGCTGCCGCCTTCATCCCGAGCTGGGTTGGAACTGGTTTGCCACGGGCGAGCTGCTCCTTCGCCAGCAGGCCTGGGCTGAAGCCGTTCTTAGCTTTGAGAGGGCCGCGGCAGCTCTGCCCACTGAGGCCTGGATCCGGCTCCGGGTCCAGAAGGCCCGTTTACAGCAGCACTGTGGTGGCGAAGATCTCACCATGGGCCTTGGCCCAGCGGCTTATCAGTATTGGTTGTACCACCATGAGCCCCGCTTGCCGGCTACCGCGCTGAACGATTCCTGGTGGTGGCTGGATCAGGCTGGCCGCTGGCAGGGATTGCATGGCAGTGCTCACCACGATGCCCTCCCTGTTGAGACTTCGAATGACGCGTCCTCCCCCTGGCCCTGTCAGGGCTGGATGCTCCTACTGGATCCTCAATCCCGCCTGCGAGCGGGTGCCCTGCAGGCGGTCGAAGCCTGGTTGGCTGATCAACCGTCCATTTGGACGCCGCATCTGCTCTACAGCGATGAAGACCGTCTAGCGCCTGACGGCCAGCGCTTGGATCCCTGGTTCAAGCCGCAGTGGTGCCCGGACAGCTTCTTCAGCACACCCTGGCTGGAGCGGCTCAGCCTCTGGCGTGTGACCTGGTTGCGGGATCAAGGCTTGCCTTTGCCACCCTCTGAGTCTGGTGCCCGTTTTCGCTGGATTCTTGACGCTCTCTCCCGTGACCCTGTCATTGGCCATGTGCCCAGGATTCTCGTGCATCAGCTGGCGGATCCGGGAGCTCCCGCTTCCTCCGCGCTCCATTCGGATCGGGCCGCTGCCCTTCATGATCATCTGCGCCGGCAGGGGGAGGCCATTGTTGAAGTGACGCCCACCGGTCCTGAGGGGTTTCGACTGATCTGGGCCGCGCCGCGCTCCAAACGCTGTGAGCTGATCATTCCCACCCGAGACCGGGCCGATCTGCTCAGCCCCTGTCTGGAGAGCCTTTGGCGAACGGCTGGTCCTGGTGTCGCGGACCTGGATGTGCGAATCGTGGTTGTTGATAACGGATCTCAGGAAGCTGAGACGGCCACGTTGTTTGAGCGATGGCGTACCCGACTTGCCGATCGCTTCACTGTGCTGACTGATTCTGCCCCCTTCAACTGGAGTCGCCTCAACAACCGTGCCGCCAAGCTTAGTCAGGCTGAGCTCTTGGTTTTCCTCAACAACGATGTTGAGGCACCCTCGCCGGGATGGTTGGAGGCCATGGTTGCCCAGGCCCTCCGGCCAGCCATTGGTTGTGCCGGCGCCCTTTTGACCTATCCTGATGGCTCACTTCAGCACGTTGGTGTGGTCGTCGGCATGCACGGAGCTGCGGACCACGCCTATCGTGGTCTGCCCCTGGAGCATCGGGTGCATCGGGCCCGTAGCTCTTATCTCAGCAACTGGGGAGCTGTCACGGGTGCCTGCATGGCGGTGCGCAGGAACTTGTTCGAGCGAATTGGTGGATTTGATGAGGCTTTGCCTGTCGAATTTAACGATATTGATTTCTGCCTCAGGCTCGGCTCGGTCGGCTACCGTCATCTCGTTGTGCCGGAAGCACGGCTGATTCATCGGGAGAGTCAGAGCCGTGACGCCTTCTCCAGCCCTACGCTCAAGGCTGCCATCGAGATCATGAGACGGCGTTGGAAGACCCGGCTTGAGAATGGCTACCCTTGGTGGCCTCCTGCCTGTGCACGTGACTGTGGCGATGGTCGGCCTAAGGAGCTCAATCAGTAGGGACTGACTAAGCTTCGATTGTCTGCATCTTGGAGTCCCGTCTCTGCCTTTAGGCTTGAGAAGCGTCCGCTGGTCTGAATCTCCTTTGATGGCTTTACCTGAAATGCAGGCCCGCAATCTTCCTCGTGATTGGCTGGCCTCTGAGTTACAAATTCTAGCTGATTCGGGCTTGCTGTTCATCCATGGTGAACCTTGTTCCGATTTGCTTGCCAGGCAGCCAGGGGCTCTTCTGGATCAATGTCTGGATTTACTGGTCGCTCTCCCCTCCGCGCAGGGATGGCCGATCGCGACACCTCTCGTCCTTGCTTCCTGGCTGTTGCCCCAGTTGCCGCAGGATTGGGAGAGTCCCCTGAACCCGCTACTGGCCTATCTGCTGGCCTGTGCGGAGGCTTTCGCGCCGCAGCCTTCCCCTCATCCGCTGGTGGATCCCACCTGGCTCGAGATTCAACTGCCGGCCGCTTCGGCCTCCTCCGCCCATGGGTTGTCGGCGTCATACTTGGCGCGCTATCTGCAGCTATCTGCTGAGCAGCAGCAGCGGATCGGCCCCAATCCCTGGTTTGACCCGTGCTGGTATCTGAGTAGCCACCCTGATCTGCGTGAGGCCGGTATCCAGCAACCGTTCCTTCACTATCTGCATCACGGGGGTGTGGAGGGACGTGCGCCCTCGCCGATCTTCGATGCCACTCGCTGGATCAACCGTCGTGCTGATTGTCTGTTGCATCCGAATCCCCTGGTTGACTTCCTGCTCTTGAGGCGCAGTGAGCCCAGTCTTGCCCCTGAGCCTGTGCGCCTGCCAGGTCACCTTCAGCATCTTACCGCCACAGGAGATCTCATAGGTTGGGCTTGGGATCCTGGTAATTCCGATCCCATTGCCGTTCAGATATGGTGGAATAATGTTTTTTTGGCTGAGGCCCTTGCTGATTGCTGGCGATCCGAGCTGGAGATCGAAGGTTTGCGAGATGGCAGGGTTGGTTATCGCATTCCTCTCCCGGCTGACCAGTGCCAGAATCTCGTGGATGCTGCGTTAAAGGATCAGCTCGAGATTGATGTTCTTCACACCGATGGCAGGATGATTGGAGATGGGTCATGGAGACCCAGCGGCATCGATCTCAAGTGCCTGTACCAGTGGGCTGAATCTGTTCAATTCGGCTCGAAGCAGGCTGCAGGTGCCTGTGCCTCCTGGGATGGCATCCATGAGTTCCCCGAGCTGATGGCTGTTGGCAAGGCCTTCGATCGCTTCGCGGAACTTCTGGACTATCTAGAGCGAAGTCAGCGTGACACTCGCCGCCAGCGGCGGAGGCCCGATGGCCGAGGGGCCTTACCGTGGCCCCTATGATTGACATGTCATCCACACCGGTTTTCGTCACGGAACCCGCTCCGCCGGGATTGACCCTGCCCTTGCTCGATCCCGAGCGCTTCCTTGCGGATGGCTTCGAGCTCACGGCCCAGCTGGCGGTCTTCCTGGGGATCAGCACTGAGGAGCTGGCCGACCGCCTGCCCCTCGGCACCGAGGATCTGGCGGCCCTCCACCCCGGCGCCTTTGACCCGGAGCGGGCCGGCGCCTTCTATGAGGAGACCGTGGGCACTGGCCACCTGCTGGAGCTGGCCGCCTGGCACCTGGGAAGCGCCGACTACATCGCCGACACCCTGCGGCTGCAAGCTCGCTTCGCGCGTGGTCAGGTGCTCGATTTCGGCGGCGGCATCGGCAGCCACGCCCTGGCGGCGGCGGCCCTGCCCGAGGTGGAGGCCGTGTGGTTCGTCGATCTCAATCCCCACAACCGCGCCTTTGTGCAGCAGCGGGCCGAGCGGCTTGGGCTGGCGGATCGGCTGCGCTGCTTCCGCGATCTGGCCGATCCCGAGCTGCCCGCCCGGTTCGACACGATCGTCTGCCTGGATGTGCTGGAGCACCTGGCCGACCCCGCCGGCCAGCTCGAGACCTTCGCCGCCCGCATGGCGCCCCAGGCCATCGCCCTGATGAACTGGTACTTCTTCAAGGGGTTCGGGGGCGAGTACCCCTTCCACTTCGACGATCCCGCGCTGGTGGAGCGCTTCTTCCGCAGCCTGCAGGGCCGCTTTCTGGAACAGTTCCACCCGTATCTGATCACCACCCGCGCCTACCGGCTGCTGGCCTGAGCCAGGCTGGCGCTGGGCCGGCCTGTTGTGTGGCCACACGAAAAGGGCCGGTGGGGGACCACCGGCCGGGGGAGCGGGGCCCTCTGGACCCCGGGTCGCTGGGATTCAGCGCGCCAAGCTTCAGGCAGCGGCGATGTTGATGCGCTTGCGGCTGCGCAGGCCGCGCTTGATCGTGTCGAAGCTCACCACGCCATCCGCCAGGGCGAACAGGGTGTCGTCGGAGCCGCGGCCCACGTTCTGGCCGGCCAGCACGGAGGTGCCCCGCTGGCGGATCAGGATCGAGCCGGCGCTCACGGTCTCACCGCCGTAGCGCTTGACGCCGAGGCGCTTGCTGTTGGAGTCGCGGCCGTTGCGGGTGGAGCCGGTGCCTTTCTTGTGGGCCATGGTTCAGAAGGGACGGGTGAACGGGTGAGAGGTGGGATCGGGAATCTGGTTCTGGTCTCAGGCCAGGGCCTTGCCGCCGACGGTGATGGACTGCACCTGGACGCGGGTCAGCTCCTGGCGATGGCCGTTCTTGCGGCGGGTCTTCTTCTTGGGGCGCATCTTGTAGACGATCACCTTCGGGCCGCGGCGGTGCTCCAGCACCTTCAGCTCGACGGTGGCGGTCGTGACGTAGGGCTGGCCCACCGTGGCGGCGGTGCCGTCGTTCACCAGGAGCACGTTCTCCAGGGTCACGGTGCTGTCGACGTCGGCGTGGATCCGATCGAGGTCGTAGTAGCGGTTGGGCTGCACCCAGAACTGCGTACCCGACGTCTCGACGATGGCGTAGGGACCGGTTGTGGCTGGGTTGGGGGAGGTGCTCATGGCGGTCCGGGGCGTGGACAGGCTGACGGAATCCGGGGCTTCAGCCGGGCAAGCGGCCTGGCTTTTGGGGCGTCATTCGGCCTGCCGCACGGCAATCGAAAGACAAACAACGATCTTCACCCTTCGATCTGCCTATCGTCAACACTGTTGCGAGCACCCCGGGCCCCAGCTCGGCTCCATGTCCCAGCCGGCACTCACCATCGCCTCCCTTCTCACCGATCCCAGCCTGAAGCAGGCCTGCCACAGGTGGCTGCGCGGTGGCCGCTACCGCCTGGAGTATCTGGGGGCGACGCCCGACCCGGTGCGGGAGCTGGAGCGGCGCTGCGACAGCTTCGATGTGGTGCTGCTCCAGCAGGGGGCTTTTCCCGGGGAGGCCTATGGCGAGTTGGTGGCCCAGGGGCTGCTGCTGCCGGCGGTCGTGATCGGTGAGGTGAATGGGCGCACCGACTACCACGAGGCGGAGGTGCATCTGCCGCCGGACCAGCTGGAGCAGCTCAGCTACAGCGTCGATGCGGCCGTCTCGCGCTTTCTGCGGCGCGGCCTCTCCAGCGCTCCTCCCGCACCGGCCTCCGTGCCCAGCCCCGCTCTGGCCCCGCAGGCCGGCTGGGGACTGCCCAGCCGCATCAAGGATCGGCTCGGCTACCTGGGGGTGTTCTACAAGCGGGATCCCTCGCTGTTTCTGCGCAACCTGCCCGAGCAGGAACGCGAGGATCTGCTGGCGTCCCTGGAGCGTACCTACCGTGATCTGCTGCTCAGCTATTTCAGGGATCCGGCCGCCGCCAACCAGGCGATCGAGAGCTTTGTGCACACTGCCTTCTTCAGCGATCTGCCGATCACCAAGGCTGTGGAGATTCACATGAACCTGATTGATGATTTCTCGAAGCAGCTGCGACTGGAAGGTCACAAGAGCGACTTCCTCCAGGACTATCGCCTCGCTTTAATCGACGTCATGGCCCACCTGTGTGAAATGTACCGCCGCTCCGTGCCCCCTGATCTGCCGGTGGGGGCCGCCATCGCTGAGGCTTCAACCCCTATGGACAGTGCATCGTCATGGGGCTGAGCTCAGCCCACCAGCCCTCTCCGCCACGCTGTCAACCCGTTTTCGGTCCGATTTCTCGCCAATCCCCAGCAGGTGATCTGAATGAGCCCCCGCAAGACCTACATCCTCAAGCTGTACGTGGCTGGCAACACGCCCAACTCGATGCGCGCGCTCAAGACCCTCCGCGACATTCTCGAAACTGAGTTCCAGGGTGTGTATGCGCTCAAGGTGATTGATGTGCTCAAGAATCCCCAGCTCGCCGAGGAGGACAAGATCCTGGCGACGCCAACCCTGGCCAAGATCCTGCCGCCGCCGGTGCGGCGAATCATCGGTGATCTCTCCGATCGCGAGCGCGTGCTGATCGGCCTCGATCTGCTCTACGACGAGCTCTCGGAGGAGGATCTGCGCGCTCCCTTGGCCCTGGATCCGGCTGGTGCCGAGCCCCCAGTGGGCCAGGCCACCCAGGCCGGCTCCTGAAATCTGCCGAAACCCTGACACTGCCTAGAATTCTCCCAGGACCACCCGATCGATGCAGGACCCCAGCTCCCCCAACCATGCCCTACTTCAGGTGCAGAAGCTCCCCACGGGGATCGAGGGATTCGATGACATCTGTCAGGGGGGATTGCCGATCGGTCGATCCACGCTGATCAGTGGCACCTCCGGCACCGGCAAGACGGTGCTCTCTCTCAATTTTCTCTGCAATGGCATTCGCCAGTTTGATGAGCCTGGCATCTTTGTAACCTTCGAAGAGTCGCCGCTCGATATTCTGCGCAATGCTTCCAGTTTCGGCTGGAATCTGCAGGAAATGGTGGAGCAGGATAAGCTCTTTATCCTCGATGCCTCGCCTGACCCTGAGGGACAGGACGTGGTCGGCAGCTTCGATCTCTCCGGTCTGATCGAGCGGATCAACTACGCGATCCGCAAGTACAAGGCCCGGCGGGTCGCGATTGATTCGATCACGGCCGTCTTCCAGCAATACGATGCGGTTTCGGTTGTGCGGAGGGAGATCTTCCGGCTGATTGCCAGGCTCAAGGAGATCGGTGTCACCACGGTGATGACCACCGAGCGCATTGATGAATACGGCCCGATTGCCCGCTACGGCGTCGAGGAATTCGTCTCCGACAACGTGGTGATCCTTCGCAATGTGCTGGAGGGCGAGCGCCGCCGCCGCACGGTCGAGATTCTCAAGCTCCGTGGCACCACCCACATGAAGGGTGAATTCCCCTTCACGATGGGGGCGCACGGCATCAGCATCTTCCCGCTTGGGGCGATGCGTCTCACCCAGCGCTCGTCGAACGTGCGGGTCAGCTCCGGTGTGCCCCGCCTCGATGAGATGTGTGGTGGAGGTTTCTTCAAGGATTCGATCATCCTGGCAACCGGGGCAACTGGTACCGGCAAGACGCTGCTGGTGTCCAAGTTTGTTGAGAATGCCTGCAGCAACAAGGAACGGGCGATCCTGTTCGCCTATGAGGAATCGCGCGCCCAGTTGCTTCGCAATGCCACCAGCTGGGGTATCGACTTTGAGCAGATGGAGCGTGATGGTCTGCTGAAAATCATCTGCGCCTACCCTGAATCTACGGGGCTGGAGGATCATTTACAGATTATCAAGACCGAGATCAGTCAGTTCAAGCCGTCGCGGATGGCGATTGACTCACTCTCGGCCCTGGCCCGGGGTGTGAGCCACAATGCCTTCCGCCAGTTCGTGATCGGCGTGACTGGCTATGCCAAGCAGGAGGAGATTGCCGGCTTCTTTACGAACACCTCCGAGGAGTTCATGGGCAGCCACTCGATCACAGACTCCCACATTTCCACGATCACCGACACGATCCTGCTGCTGCAGTATGTGGAGATCCGGGGCGAGATGGCCCGGGCCCTGAATGTGTTCAAGATGCGCGGCTCCTGGCATGACAAGGGCATCCGGGAATTTGTGATCACCGGCAATGGCCCGGAGATCAAGGATTCCTTCTCCAATTTTGAGCGGATCATCAGCGGCGTGCCCCACCGCATCAACGCCGACGAGCGCAGCGATCTGGCCCGGATCGTGCGGGGGGTGGCCAGCGAGGACAAAATCTGAGGGGGGCCCGGCCCGCCTTTGTGCCGCACTAGCCAGCCCCATCCATCAGACCCGGCCGGCCTGTTCCAGCAGCCGCCGTTCGCGGCGCCGCTCGCCTTCCACCAGCAGTTCGTCGCCGTCGGCCTGCTCCAGCGGCAGGTCAAACCAGAAGGTGGTGCCCACCCCCACTTCGCTGACCATCTGGATGCGCGTGCCGTGCTTCTCGAGGATGCCGCGCACGATCGAGAGGCCCAGGCCCGTGCCCACTTCGGTGTGCACGGCATTCTCCACCCGATAGAAGCGCTCGAAGATGCGGCTCTGGTCCTCGCGGGAGATGCCTGAGCCCGTGTCGGCGATCTCCACCCGCAGCCGCGGCAGGGGCGAGGTGAGTTCACAGTAGGGGTTGGCGCTGTCCGGAGCAGTACTGGGATCCAGGGGGCACTGGTCGGGCCAGGGATAGGCCCGCAGGGCAAGGAGGCCGCCGCTGGCTGTGAACTTGAGGGCGTTGCCCACCAGGTTGTCGAACACCTGCAGTAATAGATCCCAGTTGCCGCGGATGCGGGGCAGGGTGCTGTCCACATCGAGTTCCAGCACCACGCCCTTGTCCTCGGCGTTGAGCCGGTAGTTGCGCAGGGTCTGCTCCATGGCCGGCCGCAGCTCCACCGGCTCCAGCGCCCAGACCCGATCGCTCTCCAGCCGGGAGAGGTCGAGCACGTCGTTGACGAGCCGGGTGAGGCGATCGGTTTCGGCGTTGGCGATGCCCAGGAATTCCTTCTTCTCCTCCTCGCTGAGCTGGTCGCCCAGGTCATGGAGGGTCTCCACGTAGCTCTTGATGTTGAAGAGCGGCGTCCGCAGCTCGTGCGAGACGTTGCTGATGAAACGGCTCTGGGCGGCGTTGAGTTCCACCTCGCGGGTGAGGTCCTGCACCGTCACAGCGATGCCCTTGAGGGTTTCGCCGCTGGCATCGCGTACCGCCTGCAGCACGATCCGCAGGGTGCGCGGCGGTTCCCCGAAGCTGCAGCGCACGTCGCTGCTGTCGCGCCCATCGATCAGCAGGCTGTCAAGCGGGGCGTGCAGTTCCACTCCGATCCGCTCCGGCAGCTCGACATCCAGGGGGCTGCCTTCCAGCTTGCGCCCCTCCCATCGGAACAGGCGCCGGGCGGTGGGATTGACCAGCACGATGCGGCCCTCGGCATCCAGCAGCAGAGCCCCATCGGCCATGGTGGCGATCAGGGACTGCTGCTTCACCTGGGCGGCAGTGAGTTCCTCGATGTTGGCCGCCTTGTAGACCTCCAGCTGGGAGGCCATGGCGTTGAAGCCCTGCAGCAGCTCCCCTAACTCGCCGCCCACCGGCTGCGCGATCCGCGTGGCGAAGTCACCGTCGGCGATGGAGCGCACACCGCGCAGCAGCTCCTTCACCGGCTGGATGATCGTGAGCGCATTGAACACCGCCCCCAGGATCACCAGCACCCAGATTGAGATGAACACCGCCACCGTCACCTCCCGGCTGAGGGCGGCGCTGGCGAGCACGGCCTCGTTGGGGTTGATGCCCAGGGCCAGCACGCCCAGATTCCGCCCCCCGGAGACGAGAGGCACGAACACGTCAGTGACCTGCCCGTCGGGGGTGAGGTGCTGGCGGATCAGCGGACTCTGGGGCTGGCGGGCGAGATCGGGGGGGAGTTCGAGGCGGCGGCTGAGCAGCAGTTCGCTGCCGCCGCTGGTACCGCTGATCGGAATGCCCAGGTAGATGACCCCCTCGGGATCGGCGAAGAAGATGTAGCGAAGGCTGCGGGTCGAACGCCAGAAGCGCTCGGCCACCGCCGCCAGCTCCCGGTCGTTGCCCTCGGCCACCAGCGGGGTCACGTTCGCCGACAGCAGCAGCCCCAGGTCGCGGGCGAAGCGGGTGTCGCTCATCCGCACATCGGTCTGGATGCCGTTGAGTGCGAAGAAGGTCATCGCCGTCATCACCAGGCTCACCACCAGGGTGGCGGCGGCGAGCAGCTTGGTCTGCAGGCTGAATTCGGCCCACCACAGCTTCAACCGCAGCCACAGCGACTGGGGCGGCCGGGAGGCGGGCAGGACGGCCTGGGGGGTCGCGCTGGCCGCAGGGGTGGGGGAGGCGGAGCTGGTCACGGCGCTCGGGGCTCCCCAGAAGCCTAGGCAGGTCGTGCTCCCCGGCCCGCTCGGCCGCTCCGCTGGCCGGTTCAGCGGCTCCGCACCTGGTGACCGATGTCGCGGCGGAAGGTGATCCCCTCGAAGCTCACCTGGTCCAGCCCGGCGTAGGCCCGCGTGAAGGCGGCATCGAAATCGTCGGCCTGGGCCACCACCGCCAGGACCCGGCCACCGCTGGTGAGGCAGGTGCCATCGGCCTGGCGGCGTGTGCCGGCGTGGAACAGCTGCAGGTCATCGCTGGGCACCAGGCCGCTGCGGATCGGATCGCCCTTGCGGATCTCGCCGGGGTAGCCCGCGGCGGCGGCGATCACGCAGGCGCTGCAGTGGGGGGCGATGCTCAGCTCCGGGGCCTGATCCAGGCGGCCCTGGGCGCAGGCCAGCAGCACCGCAGCCAGCTCGGGGCCCAGCAGCGGCATCAGGGTCTCGCACTCCGGATCGCCGAAGCGGCAGTTGAACTCGATCACGCTGGGGCCGCTCTCGGTGAGCATCAGCCCGGCGTAGATCACACCGCGGTAGTCGATGCCGCGCTCCTGCAGGGCCCTGAGGGTGGGCTCCAGCACCTGCTGCCGCACCTGCTCCAGCCCGGTGGCATCCAACAGCGGCGCCGGCGCGTAGGCCCCCATGCCGCCGGTGTTGGGGCCCGTGTCACCCTCGCCGATGCGCTTGTGGTCCTGGGCTGGGGGGAGCAGGACGAGCCGTTGGCCATCGCTGAGGGCGAACACCGACACCTCGGGGCCGTGGGTGCGCTCCTCCAGCACCAGGGAGGCGCCGGCGCTGCCGAAGCGGCCGTCAAACACCTCCTCGATCGCGGCTCGCGCCTCCTCCAGCGTTTCGGCCACGGTGACGCCCTTGCCGGCCGCCAGGCCGTCGGCCTTCACTACCAGGGGCTTGCCCTGGGCCTCCAGAGCGGCCAGGGCCTGCTCGCGGCTGCAGGCGGGCCAGTAGCCGGCGGTGGGGATGGCCGCCTCCACCATCAGCGCCTTGGCCCACTGTTTGCTGGCCTCCAGCTGGGCGCCATCGGCGCCAGGGCCGAACACCGGCAGGCCGGCGGCCCGCAGCTGGTCGGCCAGGCCGGCGGCCAGGGGTGCTTCGGGGCCTACCACCACCAGTTCGATGGCGTGCTCGCGGCAGGCGGCCAGCAGGGCGGCGTGGTCGGATTCGGGAATGGCCAGCTGCCGGCAGCCCGCCAGCTCCAGGGTGCCGCCGTTGCCGGGGGCCACCCACACCTGCTCCACACCGCCGCAGCGGGCCAGGGCCCAGGCCAGGGCGTTCTCACGCCCGCCGCCCCCCACCACCAGCACGCGGGCGGGACTGGGCACAGCGGCGGCGGGGGTGGGCATGGCGGGAGGGCCGGAGGCGGAGCGGGTGGGAGGGCCCGGCGGGGTCCCCTAGGTTGTGGCCCAGTGGACGCTGCGCGGTGCCATCCCTTCTTTACACGCCGGTGCGGCTGGGGCTGAGTAGGGCGCTGGGGTTGGTCCTGGGGGGGCTGGCCGCAGGCGCTGGGCCGCTGCCGGCCGTGGCGGCCGTGCCAGTCATCGCCCAGTCCGCCCCGGCTCGGCCCACCGGGCCTCAGGCCGCCCAGTCCGCTCCGGCCGTCTCGCCCGGTCCCAGCGGATCCGCCACGGGGGCAGGACCGGCCGCCTCGCCCGCGGAGCCCGCGGGCTCCACGATCTCCCAGGCCGCCTTCGAGGCGCTGCTGCTGCGCGGCGACCTGGCCTCCCTCGATGCCGCCTGCCTTGATGCCGCCCGCTTCGATCTGGTGAGCCGGCTGCGGATGCTGCGCAATGCCCTGCTGGCGGTGCAGCCCACTCCCCGCTCCCTGGAGCTGGTGTTGCGCAACGCCAATGCCCTGCTGAACTGCCGCGCCCCCGACGACGCCCTCACCGTGCTGAACCGCTACGGGCCCCAGGCAGGGTCCGAGCGGGACCAGTGGCTGATCCAGCAGTGGCGGGCCGCCAACGCCGGCCTGCACCACCGCCTGGCGGCCGAGGCCCTGGAGCGCCTGTCCCAGGGCAGTCTCGCCGCGCTCGAAACCATCCCCCTGCCGCTGCAGCTGCGCCAGGACGGCAGCCTGGCGACTCGCCCGGCCCTGGACGTCTACGCGGAGCACCTGGTGGTGCTGGGTCGGGAGGCTGACGCCGCTGCAGCCCTGCTGGCGGGCCGACTGCCCGGCCGGCCGGCGGCCGAGCGGCTGCAGCGGGCTGCGGCCCTGCTGCGGGAGCTGCCGCTGGAGCAGCGCAACCAGCTGCTCGAGACGGCCCTCGACCAGGCTGCCGCCGCCGGCGCCTGGGGCCTGGCGGCCTCCCTGCTGGCGGACCAGCGGGCCCTGCTCCAGGCCGCGGGCCTGAGTGACCAGCGGCCCAGTGAGCGCTTCCTCAAGCTGGCCCAGCGCATCGATGATGCCTACGGCGAGTGGCAGATCAGGAGGCAGGATCCTCAGCAGGGACCCCGCAGCGCGGAGCTGCAGCGCCAGCTGCGCTCGCCGCGGGAGCCCGGAGGCCACGCCCGATCCCAGCCATGACTGCCGCCTACACCCTCGGCTCCCTGCTCTACGAAGGCAAGGCCAAGCGGGTCTTCCAGACCGACCGGCCCGAGCTGGTGGCGGTGGAGTTCAAGGACGACGCCACGGCCTTCAACGCCCTCAAGAAGGCCCAGCTGGCCGGCAAGGGGGAGCTGAACTGCCAGATCTCTGCCCGGCTGTTCGAGCTGCTGGAGCGCGAGGGCGTACCGACCCACTACCTGGGCCTGCAGGGGCGCAGCTGGCAGGTGGTGAAGCCAGTGTCGATCGTGCCGGTGGAGGTGGTGATCCGCAACGTGGCCGCAGGCTCCCTCTGCAAGCAGATGCCGATCGCCGCCGGCACGCCCCTGGAGCCGCCCCTGCTCGATCTCTATTACAAGGACGACGCCTACGGCGACCCCCTGCTCACCGACGCCCGGCTTGCGCGTCTCGGTCTGCTGAACGCCGACCAGCGGGCGGAGCTGGAGCGCCTGGCCTTCCGGGTCAATGCGGTGCTGCGTGCCTTTTTCGCCGCAATCGGCCTGCAGCTGGTGGATTTCAAGATCGAGCTGGGCTTCACCGCCGCCGGCGAGCTGGTGGTGGCCGATGAGATCAGCCCCGACACCTGCCGCCTCTGGGACCTGCAGGTGGCTGATGCCAGCGACCGCATCCTGGACAAGGACCGGTTCCGCCAGGACCTCGGCGGCGTGGTCGAGGCCTACGGGGAGGTTCTCAAACGGGTCCAGGGGGCCTGCCCCGAGCCGCGCATTTACGGGTAACGTCAGCGGCATTTGCGGCTTGGCCGCGTGCTCAGGACGCCCATGGCTGGCCCAAGCAACGTCATGAACCGCACTCACCGGTTGCGTGAGGCCCTGGGGGTCGCCGCCACCCTGCCGGTGCTGGTGATCGGTGCCGGGTTCCAGGGCGCCCTCGCCGCCCCGGCCTCCACCCGAACCGACGCCCCCTCCACCTCCCAACCGGCCCCCGCCGGCAGCGCCCCAGCTGCCTCGCCCGCACCGGCTCCTGCCCCGCAGGCTGCCCCGGCCCCGGCCGCTGAAGTTCCCGCTGCGGGCCCAGGTAGCCTGGCACCGGCGGCGCCGGCCGAACCACGGGTGCTGATCAGTGAGGTAGTGGTCAAGGGGCTGGAGCAGCACCCCGAGCGCGAGCGCCTGGAGCTGGCCGTCTACGACGCCATGGCCACCCGCCCCGGCACCCGCGCCACCCGCAGCGAACTCCAGACCGACCTCTCGGCTGTCTACGCCACCGGATGGTTCTCGGATGTGCGCATCCAGCCCGTCGACAGCCCCCTGGGGGTGCAGGTGGTGGTGACCGTGGCCCCCAACCCGGTGCTGACCAAGGTGGAGCTGGAGGGCGTCGGAGCCAAGACCAAGCTGCCGGCCACCCTGGTCCCCGACACCTTCGCGGCGGACTACGGCAAGACCCTCAACCTCAACACCCTGCAGACCCGCCTGGGCGAGCTGCAGAAGTGGTATTCCGACCAGGGCTATTCCCTGGCCCGGGTCACTGGCCCCAGCCGCGTCAGCCCCGAGGGGGTGGTGCAGCTGCAGGTGCGGGAGGGCAGGGTGGCCGGCGTGGACGTGCAGTTCCTCAACAAGGAGGGCTCCGCCACCGACGACAAGGGCCGGGCCTACAAGGGCAAGACCAAGAGCTGGGTGATCACCCGCGAAATCTCGATCAAGCCCGGCGAGACCTTCAACCGCCGCCAGCTCGAAGACGACATCAAGCGCCTCTACGGCACTGGCCTGTTCAGTGACGTCAAGGTGACGCTGAGGCCCGTGGCGGCCACGCCGGGAGAGGTCACGATCGTGCTGGGGGTGACCGAGCAGTCCACCGGCTCGCTCTCCGGCGGCCTCGGCTACAGCCAGAGCCAGGGGGTCTTCGGCCAGATCCAGCTGCAGGACAGCAACCTGCTGGGCCGGGCCTGGGACATGGCCCTCAACTTCACCTACGGCCAGTACGGCGGCCTGGCGGATCTCACCTTCAGCGATCCCTGGATCAAGGGCGACAAGTACCGCACGGCTTTCAGGGCCCGCCTGTTCCTGAGCCGCGAAGTGCCCCAGGTCTTCCAGAGCCAGAACAACGGCAACGTCAATACCGTCTCCGACGTCTCCAACGACTTCTTCAAGGCGCCCTCCTCCGCGAACGCCTACAACATCAACAGCAACAACAATCCCACAGGCACCTCCTTCGGCAGCATCAGCAAGGCTGAAAAAGCCGACCCCAGCCTCAACTGGTTCAACCTCGACGGCAACTCGATCGCCCTGCAGCGCTTCGGCGGCAACCTCCAGTTCGTGAGGCCCCTCAACGGCGGCAACCCCTTCAAGCGCGCACCCTGGAGCGTGGTGGTGGGCCTCAGTGCCCAGGAGGTGACGCCGATGAACTTTGCCGGTGACGTGATGCCCTACGGCGTCAGCACCAACAACTTCAACGGCAGCCGCACCACCGTTGGCAACGTGATCTGTGTTGCCTACAACTGCGCTAGTAAAAACCAGCTGGTGGGCCTGCGCTTTGCGGCCACCATGAACAAGCTCAACGATCCCCGCAACCCCACTTCCGGTAACTTCCTCAGCCTCGGCACCGAACAATTCTTCTCCGTAGGCACCGATTCGCCCACCTTTAACCGCCTGCGCGGCAGCTTCACCCACTACATCCCGGTGAACTGGCTGAAGTTCTACAAGGGCTGCCGCGCCAAGCCCGGCCAGAAGCCCTCCGATTGCAAGCAGGCCCTGGCCTTCCAGGTGACCGCCGGCACCAACGTGGGCCAGCTGCCTCCCTACGAGGCCTTCTGCCTGGGTGGCTCCAACTCCGTGCGCGGCTTCTACGACTGCGACCTGGGCGTGGGCCGCAGCTTCGGCGAGGCCACGATCGAATACCGCTTCCCCCTGTTCAGCATCGTCAGCGGCGAGCTCTTCATCGATGGCGGCACCGCCTTCGGCTCCCAGAAGAACGTGCCCGGTTCGCCCGGCACCCTGCTCAACAAGCCCGGCCAGGGCTTCTCCGTGGGTACCGGCGTGATCGTCACCACCCCGGTGGGTCCGCTGCGCCTGGAGGTGGCTAGCCGGGACTTCAGCGGCGACTGGCGCTTCAACCTTGGCGTGGGCTGGAAGTTCTGAGACCCCGTTGCGAGACCCGGTTCTGAACTCAGCAGAAGCGATTCATCCCCCCGAGGTGCCCTAGCCATGACCCTCTGGCCCAGCGACTATTCCCAGGCCTGGACCCTGGCCGCTCCGGTGGAGCGCACCGGGGTGGGTCTGCACAGCGGCGGTCAGGCCCGGCTGCGGCTGGAGCCCTCGGAGCTGCCGGGCTTCCGGGTGGGCTGGCTGGATGCCCCCCAGCTGGGCCTGACGGCCCTGCACCCGGATCAGGTGTGCGAGACCCAGCTGTGCACCGTCCTGGCCCTGGGCCCGCGCCGGCTGGCGACGGTGGAGCACCTGCTGGCGGCCCTGGCCGGGCTGGGCATCACGGCGGCCCTGATCCTCGTGGAGGGGGCCGAGGTGCCCCTGCTGGACGGCTCGGCCCAGCCCTGGGTGGAGGCCATCGCCGAGGCGGGACTGCGGCCGCTCGGCGAGCGTCCCGCCGCCCTGGGCCTGGAGCAGCCGATCGTCCTCCAGCAGGGCCAGAGCTTCGCCACAGCCCTGCCCAGCGAGTGTCTGCGGATCGGAGCTGCGATCGAGTTTCCCCAGGCCGCCATCGGCCGCCAGCTCTACTCGCTCGAGCTCACTCCCCAGGCCTTTGTGGAGCAGATCGCCCCGGCCCGCACCTTCGGCTTCCGCGACCAGGTGGAGCAGCTGCGGGCCGCCGGCCTGATCCGCGGCGGCGCCCTTGACAACGCGCTGGTCTGCGACGGGGACGGCTGGCTCAACCCACCCCTGCGCTACCCCGACGAACCGGTGCGCCATAAGCTCCTGGATCTGCTGGGGGATCTGGCCCTGGTTGGTCTGCCCCGTGCCCAGGTCTTCGCGTTCCGCGGTTCCCACGGCCTCCACACCGCCCTGGCCGCGAGGCTGGCGTCCCTCTCCAGTCCCGTGCCGGCCTGAGCCTGCACCCCGGCCGCTCCCTTCCCTGCCTGACACTCTTGTCCGACTCCACCGCCACGGCTGCCGCTCCCGCCCCCCAGGCGACCGCCGCTCCGGTGCTCACCAGCGAGCAGATCCTGGGGCTGCTGCCCCACCGCTACCCCTTCGCCCTGGTGGATCGGGTGATTGAGCACGAGCCCGGCAAGCGCGCCGTGGCCCTCAAGAACGTGACCTTCAACGAGCCCCAGTTCCAGGGCCATTTCCCCGGGCGACCGCTGATGCCGGGCGTGCTGATCGTGGAGGCGATGGCCCAGGTGGGTGGCCTGATCGTGACCCAGATGCCGGAGCTGCCGAAGGGGCTGTTCGTGTTCGCCGGCATCGACGGGGTGCGCTTCCGTCGGCCCGTGGTGCCCGGTGATCAACTCCGTATCACCTGCGAGCTGCTCAGCCTCAAGCGCCGGCGCTTCGGCAAGGTGAAGGCCGAGGCCCGGGTGGATGGCGAGCTGGTCTGCTCCGGCGAGCTGATGTTTTCCCTGGTGGACTGAGGCGATGAGCAGCGCAGCGACCAGTAGTCAGGCCCCGGTCGACGGGCAGACGCGCATCCACCCCACGGCGGTGGTGGATCCCGCCGCCCAGCTCGATCTGGGGGTGGAGATCGGCCCCTTCGCCGTGGTCGGTCCGGAGGTGCGCATCGGCGCCGGCAGCCGCATCGGCCCCCATGTCGTGCTGGATGGGCGCGTCACCCTGGGCAGCCGCAATCGGATCTTCCCCGGGGCCTGCATCGGCGCCGAACCCCAGGATCTCAAGTACAACGGCGCCCCCACCGAGGTGGTGATCGGCGACGACAACTCGATCCGCGAGTGCGTCACCATCAACCGCGCCACCCATGACGGCGAACAGACCCGCATCGGCAACGGCAACCTGCTGATGGCCTACAGCCACCTGGGCCACAACTGCCACCTGGGCGATCGCATCGTGATCGCCAACGGTGTGGCGGTGGCCGGCCACGTGGTCATCGGCGATCGGGCCGTGATCGGCGGGGTGCTCGGCATCCACCAGTTCGTGCACATCGGCACCATGGCCATGCTGGGCGGCATGAGCCGCATCGACCGCGATGTGCCCCCCTTCGCGATCGTTGAGGGGCACCCTGGCCGGCTGCGGGGCCTGAACCGCATCGGCATCAAGCGCAGTGGCCTGGGTGAGCTGGACGGCGGTGCCCAGGCCAAGCAGCTCCAGGAGGTATGGGCCCAGCTCTATCGCGGCGAGGCGGTGCTGGCCGAGGCCCTGAAGCTGGTGCGCTCCTGGGATCTCTATCCGCCGGCCGAGACCCTGGTGAGCTTCCTGGAGGCCTCGATCGGTCCGGGCCGCCGCGGCCCCCTGCCTGCCCAGCGTCCATGACCCGTCTGCTGATCAGCACCGGGGAGGTGTCCGGTGACCTGCAGGGGGGCCTGCTGGTCACGGCCCTGCGCCAGGAGGCTGGGCGGCGCGGGTTGGATCTGGAGATCGTGGCCCTGGGTGGACCGCGCATGCAGCGGGCCGGCGCCCGTCTGCTGGCGGACACGGCACCGATGGGGGCAATCGGCCTGTGGGAAGCGATCCCGTTGATCCTGCCCACCCTGCGGCTGCAGCGGCGCGTCAACCGCTGGCTGAAGCGCACCCCCCCCGATGGGGTGGTGCTGATCGACTACATGGGGGCCAACGTGAGCCTGGGCCGGCGGCTCAAGCACAAGTTGCCGACGGTGCCGATCACCTACTACATCGCCCCCCAGGAGTGGGCCTTCAGCTTTGGCGAGGGGGGCACCACCCGGCTGATCAGCTTCACCGACAGGATCCTGGCGATCTTTCCCGAGGAGGCCCGCTTCTACGGCGCCCGCGGCGCCCAGGTGACCTGGGTGGGCCATCCGCTGCTCGACACCCTGCAGCAGCTGCCCTCGCGCCAGGTTGCCCGCGTCGAGCTGGGCCTGGCGCCGGACGAACAGTTGCTGCTGCTGCTGCCGGCCTCCCGCAGCCAGGAGCTGCGCTACCTGGTGCCGCCGCTGGCCGCGGCAGCCGCCGAATTGCAGCGGCGACGGCCGGGGCTGCGGGTGCTGGTGCCCGCGGGCCAGGCCAGTTTTGAGGCACCCCTGGCTCGTGCCCTGGCCGCTGCGGGGCTGCGGGCCGAGGTGGTGCCGGCGGCCGAAGCCGACCGGTTGCGGCCCGTGCTCTGCGCCGCCGCTGATCTGGCCCTCACCAAGTCCGGCACGGTGAACCTGGAACTGGCCCTGCGGGGAGTGCCGCAGGTGGTGGGCTACCGGGTCAGCCGGCCCACCGCCTGGGTGGCCAGGCACCTGCTGCGCTTCCAGGTGGACCACATCTCGCCGGTGAATCTGGTGTTGGGGGAGCGGCTGGTGCCCGAGTTGCTCCAGGACGACCTGACGGCGGCGGCGATCGTGGCCGAGGCCCTGCCGCTTCTGGAGGCCGGCGCCGGCCGGGAGCGGATGCTGGAGGGCTACGGGCGTCTGCGCCGGGCCCTGGGGGAGCAGGGCGTCACCCAGCGGGCGGCGGCCGCCATCCTGGATGGCCTGCCCGCCGCCACCCCCGCCGTGGTGCCCGCCTGATGCGCCTGGTTCCCCCCCCAGCCCGCTCCCTTCCAGCCCGCCTGGATGGCCTGCGCGATCGGTGGCGGCGATGCTGTGGCCTGGCCCTTGTGCTCGTGCTGCTCACCGCCCTGGCGGCGCCGGCCCAGGCGGCCGTGGAGGAGGCGGTGCTGGCCGGTGGCTGCTTCTGGTGCCTGGAGCACGACCTGGAGGTGCTGCCCGGGGTGCTGGAGGCGGTGAGCGGCTACAGCGGCGGCTCCCTGGCCAACCCCACCTACCGTCAGGTGTCCGCCGGCGGTACGGGCCACCAGGAGGTGGTGCGCGTGCGCTTCGACAATGCCCGCATCAGTTATCCCACCCTGCTTCGGGCCTATTGGCGCAACGTCGATGCCCTTGATGGCGGTGGCCAGTTCTGTGACCGCGGCAGCTCCTATCGGCCCGTGATCTTCCCGAAGGGGGAGCAGCAGGCCCGGCAGGCCCGCGAGAGCCTCCAGGCCGCCGCCCGCGAGCTGGGCCGGCCCGCCGCGGCCCTGAAGGTGGCGATCAGGCCGCTGCAGACCTTCTGGCCGGCGGAGGCCTACCACCAGAACTACGCCGAGACCAACGCGGTGAAGTACCGCTACTACCGCTGGGCCTGCGGCCGGGACCGGCGCCTCGACGAGCTCTGGGGCTCCCGGGCCCGCACCAGTCGGTCATGGGGTGCTGACCGCTGATTGCTTGGCCATCTCCCGGCTGGGGGATTCGCGGCGGCACTTTCTGTTGAAAAGCTGAAGGCCCTGGCCGCTCCTGAGGGCAACCCTTCAGTGTTGAAGCGGATTTGGCGCCTGTTGGCATCGAGTCCCAGCGCCTACGTTGTCCTGGTCCACCAGCCAGGGTCCGTATGTATCTGCTGACCATCCGCGATGGCCTGGTCACCCGTCACGTGGGCCCCTACGCCAGCCCAAAGCTGGCTGCCGACGACCTGGACCGGCTGCTGCGCCAGTTCGGAGAACGGGCCCGCTGGCAGATCCACGCGCTGGAGTCGCCGGAGCACGTGTTCGGCCGCGCCCAGCTGGCTGCCTGAGGAGTGGCGGCTTGAGCGAGTTCCGGTTGCCTGCGGGCTGGTGCAGCCTGAATCCTCAGTTGGGCAGCTGCTTCTTCTGGCCGGGGTAGCCCCGCAGTAGGCCGCTCTCAATCATGAGGCCCACGCCGGCCACCACGGCGATCAGGCCGAAGGTGCCATACCAGAACCAGGGGCCCGGTTCCTTGATCAGGGCTGAAGACTGGGCCGACTGGGCCCAGGTGTGGATCGTGCGCCGGGTGATCGCCTCACCGATCAGGCACAGGCCCGCGGGCAGCAGCAGGACCCCAGCCTGGGCCTTGACGTACCAGCGGATCTTGCGAGCGGCCATGGCGTCGGGTCGGGCGTCGGGGCGCGCCCACCCTAGGCGGGGCCACCCTGAAGCACCCAGTTCACCAGCGTTCGCACCCCGAAGCCGGTGGCGCCGGCCGGATCCAGGCCGCGGCCCTTGTCGCTCCAGACGGTGCCGGCGATGTCCAGGTGGGCCCAGGGGATGTCCTTGGCCACGAAGTCCCGCAGGAAGAGGGCCGCGGTGATTGAGCCGCCGGGGCGGGGACCGGTGTTCTTGAGGTCGGCCACGCCGCTCTTGAGGCCGTCTTTGTAGGAGGCCCGCAGGGGCATGCGCCACAGGGCCTCACCGCCTTGCTCGCCGGCGGCCAGCAGGGCCTCGGCCAGGCCGTCGCTGGGCGACCAGAGGCCAGCGATCTCCTCGCCCAGGGCAATCACGCAGGCGCCTGTGAGGGTGGCCAGGTCCACCAGGGCATCGGGCTCGAGTTTGCTGGCGTACACCAGGGCATCGGCCAGGGTGAGGCGCCCCTCGGCGTCGGTGTTGTTGATCTCGATCGTCTTGCCGTTGGAGGCGGTGACGATGGCGCCAGGGTGGATGGCGTTACCGCTGATCATGTTTTCGCAGGCGGCCACGATCGCGTGCACTTCCACCCCCGCTGGCTGCAGTTGGGCGATGGCCCGCATGGCGCCCAGCACCGCCGCGCTGCCGCCCATGTCGTACTTCATCATCTCGATCTGGGAGCCGGCGGTCTTGAGGTTGTAGCCGCCCGAATCGAAGGTGAGCCCCTTGCCCACCAGCACCAGGCGCCGCTCCGCGCCGGCGGCCGGTCGGTAGGTGAGGTGGATGAATTTGGGGGGCAGGTCCGAGCCCTGGGCCACCGCCAGATAGGCACCCATGCCCAGCGCTTCGCAGTCGGCCCGCTCCAGCACCTGCAACTCCAGGCCAAAGTCCCGGGCGATGGCGGCGGCCGTGTCGGCCAGGCCCTGGGGGGTCACCACGTTGGGGGGAGCGGCCACCAGCTCGCGGGCCAGCTCCACGCCGGCGCACACCGCCGCCACCCCGTTGAGGGCCGCCACCCTGGCCTCCGGCTGCCCCAGCAGGGTCACGCCGCTCGGCAGCTGGCGGGGTTCGCTCTCGCTCTTGAACCGCTGGTCGGCGAACAGGCTGAGGCGCACGGCCTCGGCGATGGCGGCCGCCGCGGCGCCGGCCTCCAGGCCCTCAAGCGGCAGGGCCAGCCCCAGCTCCCCACCACCGGCGGCCAGGCTGGCCCTCGCGGCGGCCGCGGCCGCGGTGCGCAGGCCATCGAGGTTGAGGTCGGCCGGATCGCCCAGGCCCACCAGCACCAGGGTGCGGGGGCTCTGGCCCAGCAGCTCGAAGCTCAGGCTCTCGCCGGATTTGGCCTTGAACGTGCGCTGCTGCAGCCGCTCGCCCAGGGCCGCCCCGAAGCGTGCGTCCAGCTCGCCCCGCTGGGCCGTGGCCAGGGCTCCGTCGCCGCCGAACAGGCCTACCGCCAGAACGTCGCCGCTCCAGTCGCGGGCGGTTGACGGGCTGCAGCGGAACTCCATCGGGACCTGGCGGGTGGGCGCGATCGTAGGGCTGCTGGCTGGGGCGGCGCCTGTCGGGATGGGCCTGGGAGCCGGGCGCTGTGGCTCAGTCGAGGTCGGCGGTGAAGGGGGTGGCCCAGCGGGCCCGGGTCTCCTTGTTGAAGGGGGGCAGCCAGCGCTGGATCAGCAGCTGCTCCAGGGCGCGGCGGCGCTTCACGGACTCCGGGGCATCGCCCCAGAAGCGGATCGACAGCTGACTGCCCAGTTCGGCCCGCTGCAGGGCCTCTCCGTAGGCCGCCAGGTAGCTCTTGCAGTCGTGCTCGCCCTTCCAGCGACGGTCAGCCCGGCCCGTTTCACCCACATACAGCAGCAGTGGCTGCGCCTCCAGGTGGGGCGGCCGATCCAGCACGAAATAGAGGGCGGCGCCCGCCTGGGGGGCGCTGGGCCAGCGCCAGAACTGCAGGTGCTGGGCCGCCAGGGCCAAGGGGTCTAGGCCGGCGGCCCGGTGCACGAGGTCGTCCCTGGAGGCGTCGTCGGGCGCGTGCGACCCGGAGGGCCAGAGGCTGCCCTGGCTGGCAGGGCCGGCATCCGCCGTCCCGGTGGCCGCCGCGAAGAGGGGTGCCTGGAAACCGGCGAGCCGCTGCTGCCACTCGCACAGCTGCCTCTGTTGCAGCGGCAGCCCCTCGGCTCCCGCCCCCTGACGCGGCGCGCCCGGGCCGCGGGCCAGGCCCAGCTCCGGGTCGACGCCCAGGTCCGGGCCGAACAGACTGCCCTGGCGGGGCTGGCGGGGCTGGCGGGGCTGGCGAGCGGGTGCCATCGGTCTTCAGGCGGGGCGCGGCAGCTCGGGACCGGCGGGGCCCTTGCCGAACCGCACCCGCCCGATCAGCTTCTCCACCACCGCTGGTGGCAGCTGAAGCCGCTCCTGCAGGTCCGCCAGATGGGCGAAGGGTTCCCGCTGGCGCTCGCGCAGCAGCCGCTGGCAGCGGGGCCCCGCCAGCTCCGGCAGCCGTTGCTGCAGCTCCGCTGCGCTGGCCCGGTTCAGATCCACCGCCTGGGGCCGGGAGGCGGAAGGAACCCCATCGCCATACCAGCGGAACAGCAGCAGCGGCTCCCAGCCGCGCAGTTGGGCGCCATCCAGCTCCAGCAGGCGCTGCAGGTCGTCCAGGCCGCTGAGCTGGACGCCGCCGGCCTGAAGCCGCAGCAGCAGATCCACCTGGGCCGGCTGGATGCCGGGTAGCCGCAGCCAGTCGGCGGCGGTGGCGCGGTTCACGTCGAGGCGCCAGCCCAGGGCGGCTGCATGGCGCACCTCCTCGGCGGAGGCGAGGCGAAGGGCCGGGTTCTGGCGCAGCTTGAGGGCCAGGAGCTCCTGCTCGATCGTCTCCTGTTCGACCTGGTCCTGTCCGGCCTGGTCCTGTCCGGCCTGCCCCAGGTCGGTGTTCCGCCGCTCCGCGGCGTCCTGCTGACGTGCATCTGCGCTTCGGGCGCCGGCCGGCCCCCCGGATGGGGCCCGCGGCGGCAGTTGCCCCGCGGCCTCCAGCAGGCTGCGGGCGAGGGGATCCAACCAGTGGCCCTTGGCCATGGCGGCTGGGGCGCGCTCAGGGTCGCCCGACCTTACCGAGGGCGGCCTCACTCCACCAATCCCAGCCGGATCCCCAGCACGGCGGCATGGGTGCGGTTGCGGGCGCCCAGCTTCGTCATCACCCGGCCCATGTGGCTCTTGACCGTCTCGGCCGTCACGTAGAGCTGGCTGGCGATCTCAGCGTTGCTGTGGCCGTCGGCGGCCTGGGCCAGCACGGCCAGTTCCCGTGGGCTGAGCTCCTCGCAGGGGCCGTCCTGGTGCAGGCCGTCCAGCTCAGGATGGGTGAACAGGCTGCGCAGGCCCCGGTCCAGGTAGAGCCCGCCGTTGCACACCGCCCGCACCGCGGCGGCACCGTCGCCGAGTCCGAGGCGCGATTCCAGGCAGATCCCCTCGCAGCCGGCGCGGATGGCGGCCCGGATCCGCGCCCGACGCCGCGGGTTGCTCACGATCAGCAGGGTGCGCTGCTCGGGACTGTGCTCCTTGATGGCCAGCACCAGCGCCATGCCGCAGCCCCGCTCCAGCTGGTCGCTGCAGATCAGCACATCGGGCCGGTGCCGCATCACCTGGTCCAGTCCCTCGGCCTCGGTGGTGCCGGCCCCGAGCACCTGGCCGGGGCGGGCAAAGTTGCTGCTGATGATGCTGAGGCTGAGGCGACTGCCCAGGCAGAGCACCAGGCGGCTGTCCCCCAGCAGCGCCTGACTCTCCAGGGTGTTGCGGTGCAGCTGCTCCAGCAACGGGGTGTAGTCCATGCCGATCCTGCTCGTCAGCGTCATCGCAGTCCCCAGCCTGTCCACTGGACGGCCTGGGTGCCACTGGATGGGCACAACAGCGAGGGCGACCAGCCGTGGCGGTGGGGCATCCCAGGCCGGTCAATACGGGCCTCCGCACTCGCCAGGCCCCCGTTGCGGCCAGCACAATCGAGGCCAATCCCCAGGCGCCCCTGCGCGCCGCCCGGCTGCGATGGCCTTCTTCGAATCCGAGATCGTTCAGGACGAGGCCAAGCGGCTGTTCACTGATTACCAGCAGCTGATGCAGCTGGGCGGCGAGTACGGCAAGTTCGATCGCGAGGGCAAGAAGCTCTTCATCGACCGGATGGAGGAGCTGATGGACCGCTACCGCGTGTTCATGAAGCGCTTCGAGCTCTCCGACGACTTCCAGGCCAAGCTCACGGTGGAGCAGCTGCGCACCCAGCTCAGCCAGTTCGGCATGACGCCCGAGCAGATGTTCGAGCAGATGCACCGCACCCTGGATCGGATGAAGGCCGAGCTGGAGAAGCAGGGCTGAGGGGCGCGGCCGGACCTGGCTGGACCTCCCACGGGAGGGTCTCTGCGTACGATCCGCAGCGATTGGCAGACGCGGCGCAGGAGATGGCCAAGGGCACGTGGGCGCTACCGGACTGGCTCGAACGGGGCGTCGCTGACCTGTTCCCGGCCGCTGCTGGAGCGGAGGCGGCGGCGGATCCCGACCAGCGGCTCGCGGCTCGGCTGGCGGAGGCCGAGCGCGTGGGCCGGCCCCTGCGGGTGAAGCTCGGCATCGATCCCACCGGCTCCGATATCCACCTGGGCCACTCGATCCTGTTCCGCAAGCTGCGGGCCTTCCAGGATGCGGGGCACACCGCGGTGCTGATCATCGGCGACTTCACCGCCCGCATCGGCGATCCCACAGGCAAGAGCGCCACCCGGGTGCAGCTCAGTGCCGCCGAGGTGGAGACCAACGCCGAGACCTATCTGGTGCAGCTGGGCCTGGGCCAGGATCCGGAGCGCGCCCTGCTGGATTTCGAGACCCCCGGCCGCCTGGAGGTGCGCCGCAACAGCGAGTGGCTGGCCACCCTGGATCTGCCCCAGGTGATCGAGCTGCTGGGCACCAGCACCGTGGGTCAGATGCTGGCCAAGGAGGACTTCGCCAATCGCTACGGCTCCGGCACGCCGATCTCCCTGCACGAGTTCCTCTACCCGCTGCTGCAGGGCTACGACTCGGTGCAGGTGCGCGCCGATGTGGAACTGGGCGGCACCGACCAGAAGTTCAACGTGGCCATGGGGCGCGACCTGCAGCGCCACTTCGGCCAGCGCCCCCAGTTCGGGATGCTGCTGCCGATCCTGCCGGGCCTCGATGGCGTGCAGAAGATGAGCAAGAGCCTGGGCAACACCGTGGGCCTGTCCGACGACCCCCTCTCGATGTACTCCAAGCTCGAGAAGGTGCCCGATGCGGCGGTGGAGGAGTACCTCACGCTGCTGACCAACCTGGAGTTGGCGGCTCTGCCTGAGAACCCGCGGGAGCGTCAGAAGGCGATGGCCCTGGAGATCACCCGCCAGCGCCATGGCGCGGCGGCGGCTGGGGCGGCCCAGGCCGATGCGGCGAAGCTGGTGCGACTTGGCGCAGGCACGGGCCACTTCGCTGTCTCAGGCGGGGAGGCTGATCTCCGCGCGGCGTCGGTGCCTGAGGCCTCCCTGGCGGCGGTGAACTTCCCCGCCAAGGCCTTCTATCTGCTCAGTGCCGTGGGGATCTGCGCCAGCAGCAGCGAGGCCCGCCGCCAGATCCAGGGCGGTGGCGTCAAGCTCGATGGCGAGAAGCTCACCGATCCCAACCAGGAGTTCGCCTCGGCGGCCGACCTGGAGGGCAAGGTGCTGCAGCTCGGCAAGAAGACCTTCCGGCGGTTGATTAACGGCTGACAGCCGTGCATCCCTGGCATGGGGGGCTGTGTGTCGCCGTTGGCTGGACAGGCCAGAGCCCTGTCCCTAACTTCACCCGACCCGAGCAACCCTGGCATGGCAGCGTCGATCCTCGTGGGTGATGGCCGATCGCTGACTGTCAGTTCCCATCTCTGCCAGTTGATCGAGACGCTGGACAGGCTCGGGCCTCAGCCTTGCCTGGGCAGCCTGCTGGATCTTCTGGAGAGGTCTCCCCTCACCCTGGAGGACGTCAGGCCCTGGGTGCGTCCCAATCCACGCCGCTTCTCCCGCGCCCGCGTGATCCGCCGGGAGGCCTATGAACTGCGGGTCATGACCTGGTTGCCAGGTCAGAGCGGTGATCCCCATGACCGCGGCACCTCCGTGGAGGCGATGCACGTTCTGGCGGGAACGGCCACGCAGCGCACGTACCAATTGGCCCGTGATGGTTATCTGGACCCCTGCCTGCATCTTGATCTGCCGGCAGGCAGTATCACGGGCTTTCACGATGCCGGCATCCACAGCATCGACAACCGCGACGAGCAGATGCTGGTGACGCTTCATGTGTACGCCCCGCCCCTGAATCACTTCCGCCGCTTCAAGGTGCGCCCCCAGAGGGCAGCACCAGCTTCGGCCAGTGTCTGTGTGATCGGTGGTGGCTACTCCGGTGTGATCACGGCCGTGCAGCTGCTGCGTGAGGCACGCCGGGCCCGAAGGCCGTTGACCGTCCATCTGGTGGAGCGGGAGGGGCGGCTTGGCGAGGGGGCTGCCTATGGAACTCAGGATGCGAACCACCGGCTCAATGTGCCAGCACGCAACATGAGTGCCTTTGCCGATGAGCCTGATCATTTTCTCGAATGGCTGCAGTCTCAGGGGCTTGAGGCCTTGCCCTCCACCTATGCGCTCCGCCTCCATTACGGGCGCTATATCCGGGACATCCTCGATGCCGAATTGAGCCAATCCAGGTGGCGGGACCATGACCTCGTGATCCATCTCGATGAAGCCCGCCGGGTCGAATCGTGTTCTCCGAGGGGATGGCAGGTGCATCTGGCCCGTCAGGACTCGATCAGTGCCGATGCGGTGGTGCTTGCCACCGGTCATCGTCCGCCTGGGGATCCTCTCCAGCACCGCTGGCATGGATCGCGTCAGCGCTGGATCGGCAATCCCTGGCGCCCCTACGTCGTGACGGATATCGAGCCCCACGAACCGGTCGCCGTCGTGGGAACGGGGCTTTCGGCCATCGACATTGCCCTCAGCCTGTGTGATCAGGCGCTGCCGCAGCGCACCGCCCCGGTCTGGCTGCTGTCACGGCGCGGCTGGCTCTGCGGGGCCCATGCCTCCAACCCCTTGCCGCCGCTGGATCTGGGGGATGCGGTGTCCGAGCTGCTGGCCGACCCCTCGCTCTCCACATCACGGCTGCTGCGCTGGTTTCGAACCCTGCTGAGGCGAGAGGACTGCCGGGATTGGCGACAGGCGATCGATGGGCTCAGACCCTTCACGAACCGGATCTGGGCAGCCCTGCCGCAGCCGCAGCGCGCCCGCTGGCTTCGTCATCTCAGGCCACACTGGGAGGTGCATCGTCACCGGATGGCCCCGGAGATCGCCGCCCGGATTGATCAGTTGATCGCCGCGGGTCTGCTGCGGATCCTGCCCTGCAGGCTGGACTCCGCCAGCGCTACCGACCAGGGCGTCGCCCTGACGCTGCGGGAGACCCGCGGGGAGCGCCGGGAGCGCCAGCTCGAGCTGGGATGGGTCATCAACTGCACAGGCCCTGCCCCCATCGATCGCCTCAGCGTGGATCCCCTGCTGGATTCCCTCCTGCGTTCCGGCGCCCTGCAGGTTGATTCGCTGGGGTTGGGACTTGCCAGTACCCCTGATGGCCGGGTTCTCGATGCGGCCGGTTCCATCCAGAACGATTTGCTGGTGGTCGGCACATTGCATAAACCATTGGCCTGGGAGAGCACCGCCGTGCCGGAGTTGCGCCAGCAGGCTGCGGTGGTGGCCCGGATCGCGGCATCAGTTCTGAGCGAGACCATTCTGAGCGAGACCATCTCCCCAGGTGAGGCTTGAGGCCGTGGCAGGTGGCAGCTGCCTCACTCCCGCCGGAACGTCCCCAGCCCGTTGAGGTTGAGGTTGTCAATGCGCAACGCCTCGGCACTGCCGCCCGAGCCGATCGAGAACACCACGGCGCTGGGTCCGTAGGCGTTCTCGCCTATCGGCTGGTAGCGGAAGGTGTGGCCGCTGACGTGGGTCAGGGGGAAGCGCAGCGGCGCCGGACCCAGCTCCAGCATCAGGCCCTGCCCCTCCTGGTGCCGCACGGCGATCGGGCCTACGTAGGCGTTGCGGTAGCGGCCCGCATAGGCCTGCGGCGCCAGGGCCGGAGTCGGTGCGGCGGGCGCCACGACCTGGGGATAATCCTGGCTGCCCATAGCCTGGAACACCCTGTTCAGGGCCGGGAGGTAGTCCTGCTGGATCGCACCGCGGCTGGCCAGATCCAGGAAGCTCAGCGCCAGGCTCTCGGGCAGGCCAACCGGTTGGGCGTTGGTGAGCGCCACGATCCCCAGCTTCTCTTCCGGCAACAGGTACACGGCGGTGGCGGCTCCGAGGTTGAAGGCGCCCGAATGGCTCAGCTGCACCTCGCCCCGGTTGGTGTACCCCACACCCCAGCCGAGGCCGTAGAGCCCGGCATGGTCCTGGCTGGGATTCTTCGGCGGGGTGCTGATCATCTGGGGGCGATGGGTCTCGGCCAGGGCGGTCGCCGCCACCAGCTGACGGCCATCAACCCTGCCGCCGGCGAGCTGCAGCCGCAGCCACTGGCCCAGGTCGCGAGCCGACGAGCTCACCCCACCGGCCGGTGCCTGGGCCTGGGGATCGCGCTGATAGCGGTCCACCCAGCGGCCGCCGTCGGGGACGTGGGGCCGGGCGCGGTTGGCCATCGCCATCCACTCGCTGAAGCGGGAGGTGGTGCGGGCCATGCCCAGGGGCCGGTAGAGCCGCTGGGCCGAGAGCGTCTCCCAGTCCTGGCCTGCGGCCCGGGCGGCGGCCACGGCGCCGGCGGTGAAGCCGAAGTTGGTGTAGTTGTAAACGGCGCGGAAGCGATTCTCGATCGGGATCAGGCGCAGTCGCCGCAGGATCGTCTCGCGATCGAAGCCGATGTCTTCCAGGTGGTCGCCGGCGTGGTCCGGCAGGCCGCTGCGGTGGGAGAGCAGATCCCGCAGGGTCACGCTGCTGGCGATCGCTGGAGGGCCGATGCGGGCTTCCGGCAGGGTGCGCAGCACCGGGTCGTCAAAGCCCACGCGCCCGTCGCCAACCACGGCCGCCACCACCGTGCTGGCGATGGGCTTGGAGAGGGAGGCCAGCTGGAACACCGTGTCGCCGTCCACGCGTGCCGGCTGGCCCGCCTCCAGCACACCGAAGCCCCGCAGATACACCACCCGGTCGTCGTGGACCACGACCACCGACATCCCCGGCACGCCACTGCGCCGCATCAGGTCTGCCGCCAGGCCGTCCAGCTGGGCCAGGGCGTTGCGTAGCCGCGTTGGGGTCACCTGGCTTGCCGGCGCTGGCGGCCCCTCGGCGGCGCGGGCGGCCGGGACGGCAAGCCTGGCCGGGCCGAGACCGCCCCAGCTGACCAGCAGAAGGATCCCGGCCCGGAGCGCCGGCCGGGCCGCCCGGTTCCTCGCCGCCGGGTTTGCTGCCGCCCGGTTGCGGGGTCTGCCGGAGTCGTCTGCGACCATTGCCCCCCAGCCAGTGGCGTCACGCTAGGAACGGCTGCCGCTGCCGGCGGCGGTCCCGGGGCGGTGGCAGAAGGGGCCTGTCAGAGGCTGCGCAGCACCGCCAGATCCTCGGCGTCGAGGGGGGTGGGGATGCCGTGGCGCAGCACCTCCGCGAAGTCGGCATCGCCGCTCAGCACTGTGAGCAGATAGAGCCGACCCGGCCCCGGATTCTCCAGATCGTGGAAGGCGTCCTCCGGCACCACCACCACGTCGCCGCCTCGGGCGCGGATGCAGGCCTCCCCCACGTGGAACAGCACCTGCCCGCGCAGCACGAAGAACAGTTCGGCGGCGTGGTGGTGGGCGTGGGGCGGAACCCGGTCGCTGGGGTCGTGAATCTCCAGGAAGACCGTTGCCGCCGTTGCCTGCTCCGGATCGTGCAGCAGCGACAGGCGGCAGTGGTCGCTGTCGCTGAAGCGAAAGCCCTGGAGCTGTTCGGGCCGAAGGATGCGCGGGAGCAACGGACGCAGCCGGAACGGCGGTTCACAGCGCGCATGCTGGGTCGCCGCGATGGCGTTGGCAAGGGCACCGCTCCCTAGCCTGCGGGTTGTGCGTCGTCCCTACGCCCGTGACCGCCACACCCGCCGATCGGATCATCGTGGCCCTCGATGGCATGGCCCCGGATCAGGCGCTGACCTTCGCGGCGACTGTGTCGGATCTGCGCTGGGTGAAGGTGGGACTGGAGCTATTCGTAGCGGGGGGGCCGGCCGTGGTGGAGCGGCTGCGCCAGCGGGGCCTGCGGGTGTTCCTGGATCTCAAGTTCCACGACATCCCCGCCACCATGGCCGGGGCCTGCCGCAGCGCGACCCGGCTCGGGGCCGAGCTGATCACGGTGCATGCCAGTGCGGGGAGCGAGGCCCTCGCGGCAGCCCAGAGCGCAGCGGTGCAGGCGGCTGCGGACTCCGGCCTGCCGGCGCCCACCCTGCTGGCGGTGACGGTGCTCACCAGCTGGGATCCGCTCCGCTTCGCCGCCGAGCTGGCGATCGAGGAGCCGCTGCAGGCCTACGTACCCCGCCTGGCGCAGCTGGCGGCGGCCTCCGGGATCGGCGGGGCCGTGTGCTCGCCCCTGGAGGTGGCGGCCCTGCGCGCTGCCCATCCCCATCCCTTTGCCCTGGTGACGCCGGGCATCCGGCCGGCGGGGGCCGATCGCGGCGATCAGCAGCGGGTGCTCACCCCCGCCGAGGCCGTGGCGGCGGGCTCCAGCCAGCTGGTGATCGGGCGACCGATCACGGCGGAGGCGGATCCAGCGGCGGCCTTTGCGGCCTGTTGCGCCGAGCTGGAGGGCTGAGCGATGCCCTGGTGGTGTGTCCCGAGTGTGCCCACGCATGGCCAGCCGTCGCCGACCCGGTCGAAGCCCCTGGCGAGCCCGTTGTGCGGGATGCCAACGGCAACGAGCTGGCCAGTGGCGATGCCGTGTGCGTGATCAAGGATTTGACGCTGAAGGGCACGTCGCTGGTGGTCAAGGCCGGTACCAAGGAGAAGGGCATCCGGCTGGTGGAGCGCCAGGCCAACGCCGACCACGACTTCGACTGCAAGATCCCGGGCATCGGTGCGATGTCGCTCAAATCGGAATTCGTGAAGAAGCTGTAGGCAGCTCTGTCGCCGCGCCGCGATGCCCAGCCTGCCGATCCAGACGGCCCAGCCCCCGCTCCGGTTCATTCCGCCGGCCTACACCCCCTGGCTGCGGCGCCTGGCGCAGTGGTCGTTGCCGCTGCTGCTGCGCCTTCGCCGCATCCACCGCACCGAGAGCCGCGGTGCCGAGCGCCTGGCGGCCCTGCTGGCCGACCAGCAGGCCGGCCGGGCCCGCCTGCTGCTGGCCTTCCGCCACCCCAGCACCCTGGATCCGCTGCTGATGGCCCAGCTGCTCTGGTGTGGCGTGCCGCGGGCCGCCCGCCGGGCCGGCATCCGCCTGCCGGGCACCGTCCACAGCCAGTTCCTCTACGACCGCGGCATTCCCCTCTGGGCCGGTCCCCTGGCCGGCTGGCTGCTCAGCCACCTCGGCGGCATTCCGATCCAGCGAGGCAAGCTGGATCGCCTCGCCCTCAAGACCGCCCGCGATCTGTTCGCCCACGGTCCCTTCCCCCTGGCGATCGCGCCCGAGGGGGCCACCAACCACCACGGCGAACTGCTCAGCCCCCTGGAGCCCGGCCTGGCCCAGATGGCCTTCTGGTGCTGCGAGGACCTGGCCGCCGAGGGGCGCACCGAGGAGCAGGTGTGGATCGTGCCGGTGGGGCTGCGCTACAGCCTGCTCCGGCCCCGCTGGCAGGGGATCGATGCCCTGCTGGTGGGTCTGGAGGAGCAGCTGGATCTGGCGCGGGTTGGTGGCGTGGACACCTCCGCCGCACCGGCCACGGGGCTCGGTGATCTGCGCTATCGCCGTCTGATCGCCATCGCCGAGCGCCTGCTGGCCTTGCTGGAGGACTTCTACCAGGAGGCCCACGGCGTGCGTCCCGAACGGGAGCGGCCGTTCCTGGAGCGGATCGATCGCCTGCGTCACGCCGCCCTGGCGGTGGCCGAGGCCCAGTTCGGCCTGCTGGCGAAGGGCAACCTGCAGGAGCGTTGCCGCCGCATCGAGCAGGCCGGCTGGGAGCGCATCTACCGCGCCGACCTCGCTGGGCTCTCGCCCGTGGCCCGCAGCCTGGCGGACTGGAGTGCCAGCGAGGCGGCCCTGCGCATGGGGCACATGCGGCTGGTGGAGCACTTCGCCTCGCTGAGCGGCTCCTACGTGGCAGAGAACCCCAGCCCGGATCGCTACGCCGAGGTGCTGCAGATCCTCTGGCGGGCGGTGGCCTGGATTCAGGGGCCTGGCGGTGCCCCTCTGCCCGACCTGGGGCCCCTGCAGGCCTGCATCACGGTGGGGCCGCCAATCGCCGTGTCGGAGCACTTCGCCGACTACCAGCACAATCGCCGCAGGGCGGTGGAGCGGTTGACGGCTGCGCTGGGGGCTCGCCTGGAGGCCAGCATCGGGCTGGCACCCACCGCTGCCGATGGCACGCTGCCCCCCCTGGATGAGCCATGGGCCTGAGCTTTCGCTTCCGGCCCTGCGGTGCGGGCCGCTACGCCGAAGCGGCGTTCCTCGGCGTCTGGCTGGTGGGCTGGCTGCTGGCCGAGACCATTGTCCTGGGGCTCCTGGGTGCCGGGGCCAGGTCGCTGCTGCTGGGTCTTCCCCTGGCGGGCTCCAGTTTGCCGGCATCGCCGGGGCCGGCCCTGGCGATCGGGGGCTTCCTGGTGGTGTGGCTCTCCCTCTGGACGGTGGGTGGGGTGCTCGCCCTGCGCCAGTTGTTGCGCTGCCTCTGGGCCGAAGACCGGCTCAGCCTGGAGGATGGCACCCTCTCGCTCAGCCGCCGGCTGGGGCCGTTTCGCACCCGCCAGCGCCTCGCGGACCGCACGATCCGGCAGGTGATGGTCCGCAGCGGCCGCGGTGCTGCCCCTGCCCTGGGGCCCCTGGTGGCGGAACGGAGGGATGGGCAGGTGGTGACCCTGACGGATCTGGGAACTCCGCAGCAGCGGGCGGAGGCCGCCGCTGCCCTCCAGGTGGCGCTGGCCCTGCCGGATGTCCCGACCGTGGGGAGGGCCTCGGCGGGGGCGCTGCCCCGGGGCTGGGACTGCCTGGAGCCCAGCTTCGGCAGCGCCCTGCTGGTGCCGGAGCGCCGCCGCCGCCGCCGCCAGGCCGTGGCGATCAGTGCGATCGCCCTGACGCTGGCCGCCATCCTGGCCCTGACCCTGCAGCAGGCCCGCTTCGAACCCAGTGTCTGGCCGCTCGGCCTGATGCTGCTGGCATTGACTCTCGGCGTTGCCTGGGCCAGCGCGTGGCTCTGGCTCGGTCGCCTGGAGTGGCGGCTCGAGGCCCGGCGCCTGGTGCTGCAGCGGCGCTTCGGGTCAGGGCTGCGGGAGCTGGCGGAGCTGCGCGCCCTGCAGCTGCGGGAGCACCTCGACAGCGATGGCGATGCCTGGTACATCCTGGCGAGCCCCGACGGGGCTGGCCGACCGATCCTGCAGGTCATGGGCGATCCCCAGGAGCCCCGGGCCCTGGGTCAGTGGTTGGCCCACCGCACCGGCATCCCCTTCGAAGACGCGGTACCGTCCGCCGACGAGCGCCTGGCCGCAAGGCAGCAGGAACTCGAGCGGCTGCGCCGCCAACTGGCGGGGAGTGGCCGGTGGGGCCGGCTGGCCCTGAGGCTGCTGGAGGGAATGGAGCGCCGCGGCGGCTGAGGACTCAGGCCGCGACCGTGACCCTCGGTACCAGCTCGGCGTAGAGCTGTTCGAGGGCGTCGATGTTGCGCTCCAGGGTGTAGCGCTCCAGCACCCGCGCGCGGGCGCGGCGCCCCAGCTCGGCGGTCAGCACCGGCTGGTCGCGCAGCACCGGCAGCAGGGTGCGCAGCTGGGTGGTGACCCCCTGGGTGCTGATCACGATGCCGGCACCGCCCTCCAGCACTTCGCCGTCGGCGCCGGCATCGGTGGCCACGCAGGCGGTGCCGCTGGCCATCGCCTCCAGCAGCGCCAGGCTGAGGCCCTCCACCAGGGAGGGCAGCAGGAAGACCTCGGCCAGCTGCAGCAGCGCCAGCCGCCTGGCCCGCTCGGGTTCGTAGCCCCACCAGACCACCTGGGCCTCCGCGCCGATCGCCTGCTGCAGCGAGGAGCGCAGCGGGCCGTCGCCCACGACCACCAGCACACAGTTCTCCGGCTGCACGAGGCGCCAGGCCCGCAGCAGCGCCTCCACGTTCTTCTCGGTGGCGATGCGGCCCATGTAGAGGAACACCCGCCGGCCGGAAAAGCGCTGCCGCAGCGTCGCCAGTTCCGCCTTCACGCCGCTGTCCGGGGGCTCCTGGCCGGCCGGGGCCCACTGCTGGGGATCCACGCCGTTGGGGATCACCGCCAGGCGGCTGCGCTTCACCCCCAGCCGGGCCAGCACCTCGGCCTGCAGCTCGGAGAACACGATCACCCGGTCGAAGCGGGCCAGCGATGGGGCGTAGAGCTGGTAGGTGAGCTGCTGGGTGCCGGCACTGAGGTTGCGCAGGCTGGCGTCGAAGGCGGGGTGGAAGGTGGCCACCAGCGGCAGTCCCAGCTGCTGGCACAGATCCGGCAGCAGGAAGTCCAGCGGCGAGAGGGTGAGGCTGGCGTGCACCAGATCCGGCCGCAACCGCTCCAGCGATTCGCGCAGCTCCCGCTGGGCCCCCGGCGAAGGGATCGTGTACACCTGGGACTTCACCAGGTAGGGCAGGGTCACCTCCGGAGCCTCGGCACTGCCGACGGGGTGGACCTGACTCGAGCCCTGGCTGGGGTGCTGCTCCGGCTCGTGCTCGTCGCGGCGCAGCGGGAAGCCGGTGGGGGTGTCGAAGTGGATGAAGCTGATGCCGTGGCCGCGGCGCCGGAGGGCCTCGGTGATGGTCAGGCCGTAGGTGACGTTGCCGCAGAAGGGCGATTTCTTGCCCAGCCAGGCAATGTGAACCACGCCGCCGCGCCTCGCTCGAAGGGTCAGGCTAGCAGCGTTTCCAGGGCCGCTCGAGCAGCGCCGCCACCAGGGCCAGGGCCGCCAGGGCCCACAGCACCGGCAGCAGGCCGAAGCGGCTCACCAGGGTGCCCGCCAGCACCAGGGGCAGGCTCAGGGCGATGTTGATCAGGTTGTTCTGCAGGCCGAACACCTTGCCGCGCTGGCTCTCGGGGGTCTCCTCCTGGATGGTGGTCTGGGCGGGGATCGCCAGCAGGGCAGCCCCGACGCCGAGCACGCCGCAGAGGGTGAGGGTGAGCAGCAGGCTGCCCCGCAGCTGGCCCAGCAGCACCAGGCTCCAGGCGATGGTGCCCAGGCCGGCGGAGGCCAGCACGCGCCGGTTGAAGCCATGGCCCACCTGGGCCACGGTCACGGCCCCCACCGCCAGGCCGGCGCCGCTCATGGCCAGCAGGGTGCCGAAGCGGGTGGGCCCCAGCCCCTGGATCGCCGAGGCCAGGCTGATCGACATCACGTAGAGGGCCGCCAGCAGGCTGTAGAGCAGCACCAGATGGATCATCGAGCTGCGCACGCTGGGCAGGTCGCGCAGCACCTGCATCCCCTCGCCGATCTCCCGCCAGACGCTGCTGGTGCTGGCGGGCTTCACCTCCTCCTCCACCCGGATCCAGGCGATGAACAGGGCGGCCAGGCCGTAGCAGATCGGCAGCAGCACGAATTCGCCGTTGGCGATTCCCAGCTGCGCCAGGCCGTTCTGCAGCAGCCGCAGCACCGGATCGCCGAGGGCGAAGCCCACGATCGTGGCGCCCATGCTGGTGGCCTGGTAGAGCGAATTGGCCGCGAGCAGCTGGGGGGCCGGCACCAGCATCGGGATCGCCGCCTGTTCCGCCGGGGCGAAGAACTGGGTCAGCACCGATTCGAGAAAGGTGATCAGCAGCAGGCCCCAGTAGCCCCAGCTCAGCCCCAGCCAGTAGGGCCCCTCCAGCAGGCAGAGGGGCACGAGCATCGCCAGGCCGGCGCGGATGCCGTTGGAGGCCACCATCACCTCGCGCTTGCGCCAGCGGTCGGCCCAGACCCCCGCCACCAGGCCCAGCAGCATGGCCGGGATCGTGTTGGCTACGTAGATCCCTGTGGCCAGCAGGGTGATCAGCTGGGCGCGGCTCTCGATGTCGAGCTTGAAGTGGCCGGCGGCCTCCGCCAGGGCGCCGCCGGCCGGGGGCGTGCTGCTCACCCAGTACTGGGCGATCAGGAACACCATCAACACGATGTAGAACTTGTCCGCCAGCTGGCTGAACACCTGGCCGAGCCACAGCTTGCGGAACTCGGGCAGCGCCAGAACCCCCTGGATGCCGGACGGTCTGGCGGTTCCGCTCAAGGGCTCCATCGGTTGCCGGACCCCGATGATGCCGCAGCAGGCCCCCGCGGCACGAGCGCCTCGCGCACAAGGCGCCAGGCCCGGGGCGAACGGGCCAGGTGCTCGCGGCTCCAGATCTCCACCAGCTGCAGCAGCCGCAGCCACACCGGTAAGGGCCCCATCAGGCTGCCGTCGCGCTTGCGGGGCAGGGCCGGCCGCGGCAGCCGCTGCAGCAGGGCCAGCTCCGAGGCGTTCAGCACCAGCTGGGCCCCCGCCACCGCCCCCAGCACCAGGCCTTCGGCGGGGATCAGGCTGCAGCGCCAGCTCCAGTCGCCCAGGGGGGGCTCCAGCCGGGCGCCGCTGCGGGCGCAGTGGGCCAGGGGCAGGGCGTAGCCCCCCAGGGCCAGCAGGTGCACGCTGCCCTGCACCGCCAGGGCCAGGGCCTCCACGCCTTCGCTGCGCTCTTGCACCACCAGGTCCAGCCGCGCCAGCTGCAGCAGCAGGTCGTCGAGCACCCCCGGCACGGCGGCGCCTTCGGGCACCAGCTGCAGACTCAGCTCCGCCAGGCCCTGGGCCGCCGCCAGGGTCTCCAGCCGCTGGGCCAGGGCGGCGAAGTTGCGCCGCACCTCCAGCTGGCGCACCCGCCGCAGGCCGCGGCCGCTGCCCACCTGCAGATGCAGCACCGCTAGGGGCACCGCCGCCGCCAGGGAGCTCTTCGGCTTGCGGGCGCCTGGCACGGCCAGACGGACCAGTCCGTCGCTGGCGCTGAGCAGGGTGAGCAGGCGATCGCTCTCACCCAGGGGGCCGGCCTTGAGCACCAGCCCCTCCAGGCGGCTGTCACCGCTCACGGTGCGGGGGGCTCGGCGGATTCGGCGCCCGCCGTCCGGCTACCGCCCTGGCGCAGGGCCTGCATCAGCGCCACGCCGCGGCTGGTACCCAGGCGGCTGGCGCCGGCCTCCACCAGGGCCAGGGCCTGCTCCAGATCGGCGATGCCGCCGGAGGCCTTGATCCCGGCCCTACCCCGGGCCAGCTCCCGCAGCCGCTGCACCTGCTCCACGCTGGCGGCCGGGCCGAAGCCGCTGCCGGTCTTGAGGAAACTGGCGCCGACGTCGATCGCCGCGGCCACCGCCAGTTCCAGGGCCTCGGGTGCCAGGCGACCCACCTCCAGGATCACCTTCACCGGCAGGCCCAGTTCCACGATCGGGGCCAGGTCCTGGCAGAAGGCGCCGCTGTCGCCATCGGCCAGGGCCCCGAAATCAGGCACCACATCCAGCTCGTCGGCACCGGCGGCGGCGGCCCATTCCGCCTCGGCCCACTTGATCGCCGCCGGGATGGCGCCGAAAGGGAAGCCCACGACCCCCACCAACCGGGTGCGGGAGCCGCTGCTGCCGAGGCGCTCGCGGGCCACCGGCAGCCAGCGCGAAGCCACGCACACGCCGGCAAAGCCGAAGTGGCGGGCCTCGTCGCAGCAGCGCTGGATCGCCTCGCTGCCCACGTGGGGATCCAGCAGGGCGTGGTCGATCAGGGGGGCGAGATCGGGGAGGTCGCGGGCCACGGGGTCAGGAAAGCGGCCGGAGGCCGGCTGAGACCGAGGTTGCCCCCAGGGACAACCTCGGATCGATGGGGGCAGTCTCCCCCGGCCGGCTCAGGATTCCCGCGCCTGGATCACGCCGAAACCGCCGTGGTTTCGGTGGTACACCACCTGCAGCTCACCGCTGTCCGCGTCGCGGAACAGGTAGAAGTCGTGGTCAATCAGCTCCAGCTGGTGCAGGGCGTCGTCCAGGCTCATCGCCGGCATGGCGAAATACTTCCGGCGCACGCCGGGGCTGGGCAGTTCCGCCTCCTTGCCGTCGGTGAGGCTGGCGCCGGGGGGCGGCAGGGTGGCGGCACCGGCCTCCTCGTCGCGGGCGGAGCGGTGCACCGGACCCTGGTGCTGCTCCTGCAGGCGGTCCTTGAAGCGCCGCAGCTGGCGGGTCAGCTTGTCGGCCACCAGATCGATGCTGGCGTAGAGGTTCTCGCTGCGCTCCTGGGCCCGGATCACGGTGCCGTTGGCGAAGACCGTCACTTCCGCGGTCTGCTGCGGCACCCGCGGGTTGCGGGCCACCGAGAGGTGCACATCGGCCTCCTTGACCAGACCGTTGAAGTTGCCGATCGCGCGCGTCAGCTTCTCCTCCGTGTAGTCGTGAATGGCCGGCGTCACGTCCAGATTGCGGCCGTGGATCAGAAGCTTCATCCCAGTGCTCCCAGGCTTGGGGACGCCCCAACGCTAGGAACGGTGGGTGAAACACCCAGCCGCTGACGCAATCTGTTTCCAATCGCCTGGACCGGTGGCCTACGCCACGGGGTGGCGGTGGCAGCGGCAGCTGCAGGAGCGGTTGCTCACGGATCCGGCCGGCCCCGACGCGGTGCTGCTGCTGGAGCACGAGCCCTGCTACACCCTCGGCCGTGGCGCCAGTGAGGCCTTCCTGGGCTTCGATCCGGCCGCGCCGCCGGCGCCCCTGTTCCGGATCGACCGTGGCGGTGAGGTGACCCACCACGTCCCAGGCCAGCTGGTGCTCTACCCGGTGCTCAACCTGCAGCGCCACGGCGCCGACCTGCACCGCTATCTGCGCGAGCTGGAGGGGGTGGTGCTGGATCTGCTGGCGGAGCTGGATCTGGAGGGGGAGCGGTTGGCTGGACTCACCGGCGTCTGGTTGGAGGGCCGCAAGCTGGCGGCCATCGGCGTGGGGGCGCGGCGCTGGATCAGCCAGCACGGCCTGGCCCTCAACGTGGACTGTGACCTGGCCGGCTTCAGCGCGATCGTGCCCTGTGGCATCGCCGATCGGCCCGTGGGGCGCCTGGTGGATTGGCGGCCGGAACTCACGGCGGCGCAGCTGCGGCCCCGGCTGCTGGCGGCCTTCGCCCGGCGTTTCAACCTGGCGCTCCGTCCCCCTCGGCCCCCCGAAATCCTGCAGGGGTTGTAACCATGCTCCTCAGTCCGCCGCCGCGCCGAGCGCGCCCACCGAGATGGCCCCAACCACCCGGAGCACCAGCCGCGCAGAAATCCACTGGAGTGCCGATCGGCGCGACCGCCGTGCCCTGGCCCTGCGGGATGACTGGAGCGGCATCAGCGGGATCGAACAGCTCTGGCCGGTGTTGGCCGAGCGCTACGGCGACGCCGTGGCCGTGGAAGCCCCCCACGCCAAGCCGCCGGAAACCCTGAGCTACCGCGAGCTCCAGCAGCACATCGAGCAGGCCGCGGCGGCCTTCGCGGCCCTGGGGGTGCGGCCGGGCGACGTGGTGGCCCTGTTCGCCGAGAACGGCCCCCGCTGGCTGGTGGCCGACCAGGGGCTGATGCGTGCCGGTGCCGCGGACGCGGTGCGCGGCAGTGCCGCACCGGCCGAGGAGCTGGGCTACATCCTCGGGGATTCCGGTGCCGTCGGCCTGGTGGTGGAGTCGGCGGCGCTGCTGGGGCAGCTGGCTCTGGGCTCGGAGGCGCTGGGGCGGCTCCGCTTCGTGCTGGTGCTGGAGGGGGAGGGGGGCGCCGAGGCGCCGGTGGTGCCCTGCCTCAGCTGGGCCGACTTCCTGGCCCGTGGCGCCCAGGTGCCCGTGCCGCCCTGGCCCACCGGCGGCGAGCAGCGCCTGGCGACCCTGCTCTACACCTCCGGCACCACCGGCCAGCCCAAGGGCGTGCCCCTCAGCCACGCCAACCTGCTGCACCAGATCCGCACCCTGGGCGTGGCGGTGGCGCCCCGGCCCGGCGACCACGTGCTCAGCGTGCTGCCGATCTGGCACGCCTACGAGCGCACGGCCGAATACCTGCTGCTCAGCTGCGGCTGCCGCCAGACCTACACGACCCTGCGGCACCTCAAGGCCGACCTGCAGCGGGTCCGGCCCCAGTACCTGATCAGCGTGCCCCGGCTGTGGGAGGCCCTGCTGGCCGGCTTCGAGGATGCCGTGGCCGCCATGCCGCCGGGCCGCCAGCGCCTGCTGGGCCGGGCCCTGGCCATCAGCCGTTTCCACAGCGCCCAGAAGCGCCGTGCCCGCGACCTCACCCTCAGCCCCCATGGCCCCGTGGACCGGCTGGCGGGTGCGGTCCTGGCAGGGGCCAGCTGGCCCCTGCACGCCCTGGCGGCGCGCCTGTTCTGGCCCAAGGTGCGGGCCCAGCTGGCCGGCGGTCGCCTGGGGACGGCGATCAGTGGCGGCGGCGCCCTGGCCCCCCACGTGGATGGCTTCTTTGAGGCGATCGGCATCGAGCTGCTGGTGGGCTACGGCCTCACCGAGACGGCGCCCGTGCTCACCTGTCGCCGCCCATGGGCCAACCGCCGCGGCAGCGCCGGCCAGCCCCTGCCGGGCACGGCCCTCAAGATCGTGGACCTGGAGGGCACGGCCACCCTGGGCTGGGGCGAGCGGGGCCGGGTGCTCGCCCGGGGCCCCCAGGTGATGGCCGGCTACTTCGGCAAGCCCGAGGCCACCGCCAAGGTGATCGACGCCGAGGGCTGGTTTGACACCGGCGACCTGGGCCACCTGCTGCCCGACGGCTCCCTGGTGCTCACCGGCCGGGCCAAGGACACGATCGTGCTCAGCAGCGGCGAGAACATCGAGCCCGGCCCGCTGGAGGAGGAGCTGGCCGCCTGCGCCCTGGTGGAGCAGGTGATGCTGGTGGGCCAGGACCGGCGCCAGCTCGGCGCCCTGATCGTGCCGCGCCCCGAGCCCCTGGCGGCCTTCGCCCGTGAGCAGGGGCTCACCCCGCCGCCGGTCTTCCCCGATGGCTCCCCCGCCGGCGCCGAGGCGGCGCTGCTCAAGGCGCTCACCGGCCGGCTCAACCGCCGTCTGGCGGCCCGGCCCGGCTCCCGGCCGGACGAGCGCCTGGGGGGGGTGGCCCTGGTGGCGCCCTTCAGCATCGAGAACGGCCTGCTCACCCAGACCCTCAAGCAGAAGCGCGACCGCATCACCCAGCGGGATGCCGCGGCGATCGAGGCGATCTACGGGCGCTGAGCCACCGCTGGCCCCGGTGCGGCGATCCGGCCGTTGACCCTCCGGGTCCGGGCTGAGAGCCTGGATGCTGATTTTTTGTTTCCATGGCCGACGGCTCCCTTTCGATCAAGCGCACGATCACGGTGCGGGCCGTGGTGACTCCCCGCTGGAAGGAGGACGCCGAGCGCGAGCTGAGCAACGCCATCGCCGGCAGCGATGGCCAGCTGGCCCAGCTGGAGCAGGAGGGCCAGCAGGTGGTGGATGCGATCCGCAGCCAGAGCGCCAACCCCCTCGATCCCCGCGTGTCGGAGCAGGTGGCCTCCGTGCAGGAGCAGGTGGCCGCCAAGCGGGCCGAGCTGGAGGAGCAGAAGCGCCAGCTGCTGGAGCAGCAGCGCCAAGTGCGCGAGCTGGAGCTGGAGCAGATCGTGGAGCAGGGCCAGCTGGAGAGCTTCACCGACGTGCGCGTGGGCGACAACCTGGTGGAGAAGCTGCAGGTGGCGGTGGTGGTGCGCGACGGCGTGATCGAGGCGATCGAGGGCGCCTGAGCCCGGCCGAAGCGGGCGCTACGCGGCTCCATCCCCCCGCCGGGCCGCGCCCTCTGACCAGCGGGTGGCGCCCGCAAGCCACGTAAAATCCGCCCCAATTGCGCGGCAGACCTCCGTTGGCCACCCACGAAATCTTCATGCCGGCCCTCTCCTCCACCATGACGGAGGGCAAGATCGTGGAATGGCTGAAGAAGCCCGGCGACAAGGTCGCCCGTGGCGAGTCGGTGCTGGTGGTGGAGTCGGACAAGGCCGACATGGACGTGGAGTCGTTCAATGAGGGCTTCCTGGCGGCCGTGCTGATGCCCGCCGGCGGCACGGCTCCGGTGGGCGAGACGATCGGCCTGATCGTGGAAACCGAGGCGGAGATCGCTGAGGCGGCGGCCAAGGCTCCGGCCGCTGGATCGGCGGCGGTGCCCGCTGCGGCCCCAGCCCCTGCCTCTCCTGCGGCGACCACGCCGGCTCCGGTGGCCCCAGCAGCTCCCGTTCCAGTGCCCGCTGCCGTGGCGGTCGCCCCCGCCCCGGTGGCCTCAGGCCGGGTGGTGGCCTCGCCCCGCGCCAAGAAACTGGCTAGTCAGCACGGCGTGGCCCTGGACACCCTGCGGGGCAGCGGCCCCCACGGCCGCATCCAGGCGGAGGACGTGGAGCGGGCCCTGGGGCTGACCGTGGCCGTGCCGCGGGTGGCCGAGGGCTCGGGCCCGGCTGTGGCAGCTGCTGCCGGGAACGGGGCCGCCGCCCCTGGCGCCGCTGCCCCGGCGGCCGCCCCCGCTGGCCAGAGCTTCGGGCGCCCCGGCGAGAGCGTGGCCTTCAACACCCTGCAGGCGGCGGTGGTGCGCAACATGAACGCCAGCCTGGCGGTGCCCACCTTCCACGTGGGGTACACGATCACCACCGACCGGCTCGACGCTTTCTACAAGCAGGTGAAGGGCAAGGGCGTCACGATGACGGCGCTGCTGGCCAAGGCCGTGGGCGTGGTGCTGGCCCGCCATCCCCAAGTGAACGCCGCGGCGAGCGACACCGCCATGACCTACCCCGGCGCCGTGAACGTGGCCGTGGCCGTGGCCATGGACGACGGTGGCCTGATCACGCCGGTGCTGGCCAATGCCGACCGCACAGATCTCTACTCCCTTGCCCGCAACTGGGCCGACCTGGTGGCCCGCTCTCGCAGCAAGCAGCTCAAGCCCGAGGAGTACAGCACCGGCACCTTCACCCTCTCCAACCTGGGCATGTTCGGGGTGGATCGCTTCGACGCGATCCTGCCGCCGGGCACCGGCGCGATCCTGGCGGTGGCTGCTTCCCGCCCCACGGTGGTGGCCGGCAAGGACGGCTCGATCAGCGTGAGGAACCAGATGCAGGTGAACCTCACCGCCGACCACCGCGTGATCTACGGCACCCATGCCGCCGCCTTCCTCAAGGACCTGGCCCAGCTGATCGAGACCAACCCTGAGAGCCTTGCACTCTGAGTGCAGCGGGGTGCTGATGCCCTCCGCCATCTCGCCTTCGCGCTCGATGCTCCCGATGGATCCCGCTGATCTGCGGCTCTCCAGCTACGACTTCGACCTGCCGGAGGCGCGCATCGCCCAGCGGCCGGCGGAACCCCGCCACGCCGCCCGGCTGCTGGTGGTGGATCCAGTCGGGACGGGCCCTATGCCCCATTCCCGCCACCTGAGCGTGTGGGAGCTGCAGCAGTTGCTCCAGCCCGGCGATCTGCTGGTGGTGAACGACACCCGGGTGCTGCGGGCCCGGCTGGAGGCGCGCCGGCCCAGTGGCGGTGCGGTGGAGCTGCTGGTGTTGGAGCCCTGGCAGCCCCTGCCGGGCTCCTCGGCTGCCGATGGGGTGGCGCCGGCCCCCGGCCAGTGGCTCTGCCTGGCCAAGCCGGCCAAGAAGCTCAGGCCCGGTGACTGGCTCGAGGTGGTGGCTGACGGCCAGCCGCCCCTGCCGTTGCAGGTGCTGGGCAGCGATCCTGAAACGGGCGGCCGCATCGTGCAGTTTCCGCCCGAGTGCACGGATGCGGCGGCTCTGGAGCCGCTGCTCGTGCGCTACGGCGCCATCCCCCTGCCGCCCTACATCCACGAGCACGACGCCAGCGATAACGACCGCTACCAGACCCGCTACGCCTCCCGGCCAGGAGCCGTGGCCGCGCCGACGGCGGGTCTGCACCTCAGCGACGAGCTGCTGGCGGCGATCCGCGCGCGGGGTGTGGAGCTCGCCACCACCACCCTGCACGTGGGCCTGGGCACCTTCAGGCCGGTGGAGACGGAAGACCTCAGCCAGCTGCAGCTGCACAGCGAGTGGGTGGAGGTGAGCCCGCAGCTGGTGGCGGCGGTGGCCGCCTGCCGCGAGCGCGGCGGCCGCGTGATCGCCATCGGCACCACCTCGGTGCGCAGCCTGGAGGCGGTGGCCCAGCTGCACGGGGGCGAGCTGCACCCCCACACCGGCCCCGTGAATCTGGTGATCCAGCCCGGCTACCGCTTTGCCGTGGTGCAGGGCCTGCTCACCAACTTCCACCTGCCCAAGAGCTCCCTGCTGCTGCTGGTGAGTGCCCTGATCGGCCGCGAGCGTCTGTTGGCCCTCTACGCCGAGGCGATCGAGCGCCAGTACCGCTTCTTCTCCTATGGCGACGCGATGTGGATTCCGCCCCAGGCGGTGCTCAGCTCAGCCGCCCCACCTTCGCGAACAGGCTGAACACTGGATCGGGCTTAGCGAGGACCAGCTCCTGCTGCGCTGGTCTGGGCAGCTAGGCCAGCGCGTAGGGCGGCCTCGCCGCTGATCGCTCGTTCGGTGGCGACCGGGTTGGCGGCGGCGAAGTCCCCGTTGATCAGCTGGTCGAGGGAGGTGCTGATGCCGTCCTGGCGGGGGGTGTGGTAGTTGATGCCGTCGGCGTGCCTTCCCACGTCGATGGTCTGCAGGGCCGTCGCTCCGTGGGCCACGGGCCGATCGGCGTTGCCGGTCCTGGTCACCTTGAGGGAGCCGTTCTCAAGCACTCGCCAGGCTCAGCAGCTGCCAAACCGGGTGGCGCCAGTGGCCTTGAGCTCCTCCACCAGCTCCTCGAAGCCGCCGAAATCAACGTAGATCCTGACCGTCGGGGAGCCGATCGGATCGACCGGCGCCATTGCTACATCTCCTTAGGAGAAGGCAAGGGGAGCCATCGGGTGGTGGAGTCAGCGGAGGCTCGGCCCGCCAGGAAGGCAGGCCAAGCCTCCGTTTCGAGCGGTGGGCTCACGTAATAGCCCTGAATGTAAATGGGGCGGACCATTCCCTCAAGCAGGTCCAGTTCGAGCTGGCTCTCCACACCCTCTGCCACCAGATCGAAATCGAGGTGTTCGGAGAGCCGCATGATCGAGTCCACGATCGCTTGATTGCGAGGTTGCTGGTGGAGTTCGCTGATGAAGGAGCGATCGATCTTGAGGATGTCGAAGCTGAAGTGCTGCAGGTAGGAGAGGGAGGCGTAGCCGGTGCCGAAGTCGTCGATGGCGATGCGGATTCCATGTTGCTGGAGTTGGCGGAAGGCCTCCGACGTGGTGGAGAAGTTCTCCACCAGTACGCTTTCGGTCAGCTCCAGGTGGATCAGGGAAGGATCCACCCCAAGCCGGTCGATGGTTCTGCAGGTGCGCGTCACGAAATCCGGTTGATTCAGCTGCAATCCGGAGACATTCACCGCCACGCTGATCGGACCGTAAGGGCTGTTCTGAAACGTCAGAACCTGTTGACAAGCCCTCTCCAGGATCCAGTCCCCCAGCTCAAGGATGAAGCCGCTCTGTTCCGCAAGGGGAATGAATTCGGCCGGTAGTACGTTGCCATGCTCCGGCGAGCGCCAGCGCAGCAGGGCTTCGGCACTGTGCACACGCCCAATCGGTAGGTGGAGCTGGGGCTGGTACACCAGGCGGAACTCACCGCGACTGAAACCCTTCTTCAGGTCTAAGTGCCGTCTGGCAAGCAGCCGATCGCGGTCGTCCTTCAGGGAGTTCACCTGCTTCTGGAGGATCTCGTTGATGCCGTAGAGATCAAGAGGGTCGAGCACATCGGTGAGGTCGGTTTCGGTGACCACGCCGGCCAGGTGGCCCATCGCGTTGGTCACCACCAGGTGGCCCACCCATTTGCGGTTCATCAGATCCTGCACAGCTCCCAACTCGTCGTCGGGTTTCACACAGATCGGTGGGCCACTCATCACCTGCTCCACCAGCAGGTTGCCGAGGTCCTGTCCCAGGGCCTGCAACTGAAGCAGGTCATTCTCGGTGAGAATCCCCACGGGTTTCAGATGATCTGCTTCTCCGGAGACCCCATCGCCATGGTGCCCCACGCCGTTGTCGAGGCCCTCCACCACCACCACGCAGCTGATCGAGTGGTCGCCGATTTTTTTTACCGCTTCCTGCACCATTGCCTGGGGCTCGATGGTGACCACCCTGGTGGTCATCACCTCTGCCACCTGCCGGAAGCGCAGGAAGAACGTCTGCTTGAGGAGGCGCCTCAGGCTGGAAATTGTCACCAGTCCGAGGGGGGCTCCCCCCTCGTCGACGATCGGAAGATGGCGGATGCGGTGGCGCCGCAGAAGATGGATGGTGGCGAAGATGTTTGTGAGTTCCAGTTGGCGCAGACTCAGCACCGGGCTGGTCATCACCGCGGCCAGGCGGGTGGTATCCAGATCGAGGGAGCCAGAGGCCAGGCGCACCAGGTCCCGGGTCGTGACGATGCCCTCAAGCCGGCCTCCCTCCACCACCAGCACGCAGCCCGTGTTCTCCGCCAACACCGGTGCTTTCGACGTCGATGATGGGGCTTGACCTTCGGCAGCGGCAGGAATCTGGCAGTCGAGACTGCCGCGGACCAGGGTCAGGGCTTCCCGCAGACTGGCATTCCTTGGCAGGCATGGCGGGTCGGGCAGGATCGCCAGGCTTGGATCGTCCAGGCTCAGGGGGTTGTTCATCTGGCCCCTGACGGCTGGGTTTTGTTGATCATCAAGGTCAAACCCAGGCTGCGCGAGATCGTTGCGAAATAAAAAGCCCCCGTCCAGTGGACAGGGGCCATGGGAGATGGGCAGAACGCAGGCCTTGATCAGGCGGCCGCCAGGTTGGCGGCCACGAAGTCCCAGTTCACCAGCTTGTCGAGGAAGGTGCTGATGTAGTCGGGACGGCGGTTCTGGTAGTCGAGGTAGTAGGCGTGCTCCCACACGTCGATGGTGAGCAGGGCCTTCTGGCCGTGGGCCAGGGGCAGATCGGCGTTGCCGGTCTTGGTGACCTTGAGGCTGCCGTTGTCGAGCACCAGCCAGGCCCAGCCGCTGCCGAACTGGGTGGCGCCGGCGGCCTTCAGTTCTTCCACCAGCTTCTCGAAGCTGCCGAAGTCGGCGTTGATCTTGTCGAGCAGGGCGCCCGTGGGGGTGCCGCCTCCATTGGGTTTGATGCCCTGCCAGTAGAAGCTGTGGTTCCACACCTGGGCGGCGTTGTTGAAGATGCCGGCCTTGCTGGTGTCACCGGCCACGGCCGTGATGGTGTCTTCCAGGCTCTTGCCCTCCAGTTCGGTGCCGGCCACCAGGTTGTTGAGGTTGGTCACGTAAGCGTTGTGGTGCTTGCCGTGGTGGAACTCCAGGGTCTGGCGGGAGATGTGGGGCTCGAGCGCATCGAGGCCGTAGGGCAGCGCGGGCAGCGTGTGAGCCATGGGGTGGGAAAGCTTGGGGGACAACCCGCCGGGGCGGGCTTGGGCTGGAATCGAGTGGGCTGGACCTCGCCGGGGCAAGGCGCTGATCCGATCGGCGTACCGCCGCTGGCGGGGCCGGGAGCCGTGATCTTAGGGATCACGTCCGGTTGCGAGGGTCGCCCACTGTGTCGAAAAAACCGCCCGCTGCTGCTAGGGCAGCGCGGGCGTTCGGTCGGCGAATCGGTGGCGAATCGGCCCCCGACCCCATGACCGGTTGGTCAGTTGCCGCCTGGTCAGTTGCCGACCTGGAGCAGCTCCACCTCAAAGATCAGGGTGGCGTTGGGGGGAATCACGCCGCCGGCGCCGCGCTCGCCGTAGGCCAGATCGGCGGGGATCACCAGCTTGCGCTTGCCGCCGACCTTCATGCCGGCGACGCCCTCATCCCAGCCCTTGATCACCCGACCGCCGCCGAGGGGGAAGGAGAAGGGGCCGCGGCCGTAGCTGCTGTCGAATTCCTTGCCGCTCTCCAGGGTGCCGCGGTAGTTCACCGAGACGGTCTGGCCGGAACTGGCTTCGGGACCGTCGCCGATCACCAGGTCGGTGATGCGCAGGCCGCTGGGGGTGGTGCGCTCCTTGGCGGCCACGAGTTCGCCGCCGAGGGCACTCGCGCCGGTGCTGGCGATCTGGGGGTCTGGGCTGTCGCTTGCCATGGCAAAGAGGGTGGGATTGGGGTCGTCGGGGTCGAGCTCGAAACCGCGGGTGGCGCTCACCACGGCCGGGGCCACAGCGGCAGCCGGGGGGCTGGCTGTGGTGGCGGCGGCCACGGTGGAGGGGGCCACCAGCTGGCTCACCAAGGCGAGGAGCAGGCAGGCCACGCAGACCGCCGAACTGATCAGGATGTCGCGCATGGCAGGGCACGTGGCGCCGTGAGCCCGCGATTCTGCCAGCGCCTGCCCTCCGGGGTTGTGGCCTCAGGCCGGGATCCCTTCACCACCACTGCCGTGCTGGCTGCCGCCGCTGGTCTCACCGCTGCCCGCGCCACCGCCGGTACTCCCGGTGGTGCGCAGCTGGCGCAGGGCCTGCTCGAGCCGATCGATGCGGCCCCGCAGCTCGTCCACCTCCCGCTGGCGGGCCAGACCCACGTCCTGCAGCAGCTGGTCGAGGTTGCGCTCCAACTGGCGCTCGGTCTGCCGTTCCAGTTCCGGGTTCTCACCGCGCAAGCTGGCCAGCACATCGTCCACCAGGGCACTGGCCTGGGCGGGATCGAGGCGGCCGCTGCTCACCCAGGCCTGGGTGACCGATCGCAGCCGATCGGCCATCAGCGAGGTGGTGCCAAGGCCGCGCAGCAAGAGCTGCTGGAGGGGGTTGGAGGGGTCCATGCCGCGGTGGCCGCTGATCAGCTGCCTCCGACCTTGGCGCTTCCGTAGCGTCGTGGCCATGGCAGAGAACCGGCGCCGTTGGTGGATCTCCGCCCCCCTGGTGGGGGGGCTGGCCGGCGCCCTGGCCGGGTTGGCGCTGCCGTCCCTGGGCTGGCCGCCGCTGCTGTGGCTGGCCCTGGTGCCGCTCTGGAGCCAAGGCCCCAGGTGGGGCGGCCTGTGGGGTCTGGTGGCGGTGCTGGTGAGCCACCGTTGGCTGTTGGGGCTCCATCCCCTCGATTGGATCGGGGTGCCGCTGCCCCTCAGCCTGCCCCTCTGCTGGCTGCTGTTGCTGCTGATCGCCCTGCTGGGCGGCGCGCTGGTGGCGGGCTGGCGCGCGCTGATGGAGGGGCTCGGGCCCGAGCGCTGGAGCACGGCCCTGCTGGGGGCGGCCCTGTGGGGCCTGGCCGAGGTGCTGCTGGCCAAGGGCCCCCTGTTCTGGATCGGCCTGGGGGCGGCGGCCCTGCCGGGCGATCGGGCCCTGGCGGGCCTGGCGCGGTTGGTGGGGGCCGGTGGGCTGGCGGCGCTGCAGCTGCTGCTCGGCTGGGGCCTGTGGCGCGTCCTGGCGTTGCTGCTGGCCGAGCGTCGGGGCTGGCGCCGGCTCCTGGCTGGCTGGCTTACCGCGCTGGCGGCCCTGCACCTGCTGGGGTGGGGGTTGTTGCACTCAGGGGAGGCCCCGGGAGCTGCAGCGCCGCTCGTACGGCTGCGGGGGACGGGCAACCCTGCCTTGGGGGCCGGTCTGGCCCTATCCGGCGCGCCCCAGCCTGGCGTGCCCCTGCCCCCCGTGCCCTTGCTGGTGGTGCAGCCGGCGATTCCCACCCGCGAGAAGTTCAGCGCCCTCCAGCAGGAGCGCCTGCTGGGCCGCTTGGCGGCGGCCCAGCGGGAGGCCAGCCAGCAACAGGCGGAGGCGGTGCTGCTGCCGGAGGGGGCCCTGGCCCTGGGCCAGGGCCTGCCGTTGCAGGCGCCTGTGGAGGTGCTCAGCGGCGGCTTCCGCCAGCAGGGCGTCGAGCAGCGCAGTGCCCTGCTGCGCTTTCCCCCAGAAGCGCTCGCCCCTGCGGGTTGGCTCGATAAGCACCGCCTGGTGCCGCTGGGGGAGTGGGTGCCCCTGGGGGGGCTGCTGCGCTGGTCAGGGCTCTCGGCGGTTGGCGGGCTCAGCTCCGGTGCGCCCTCGCGCCTGCTGAACAGACCCGCGGGCCCCATCGGCGTGGCCATCTGCTACGAGATCTCCGACGGCAGCGCCCTGGCGGCCGCCAGCCGCGGCGGGGCCCGTTGGCTCCTGGCCAGCGCCAACCTCGATCCCTATCCGTTGCTGCTGCAGCGCCAGTTCGCCGCGCTGGCCCAGCTGAGGGCGATCGAGGCGGGCCGCTGGCTGGTGAGCTCCGCCAACACCGGCCCGAGCCTGGTGGTGGATGCCGCCGGTGCGGTGCGCCAGCAGCTGCCGGCCGGCCGGCCGGCCACGGCCCTGCTCCGCGTCCAGCCCCTGCTGGGTCTCACCGCCTATGCCCGTTTGGGGGAGCTGCCCCTGCTGCTGCTGGCCCTGGCGGGGGGGCTGCTGCGCTGGCGTTGGCGCCACTGAGCGGAGACTCTCCGTGGGGCTCGGCTCTGGTTTCGGCTCTGGTTTCGGCTCGGGGCAGGGCCGTAGGGATCAGTCCCGGCTGAAGCTGGTGCTTTCGGGCGCAAACAGGAACACTTGCTCCCCGATCCGGGCGGCTGTGCCATCGAGGGCGTAGATCGCGCCCGTGAGGAAGTCCACCACTCGCTGGCCGATGGCCGGCTCCAGGCCGGAGAGATCCACCAGCAGGGTTTTCTGATCGCGAACGTGCAGCAGCGCATCGCAGCCTGCTTCGAAGGAGAGGGGGTGCACCACCACCACTTCAGGCTGCCGATTGTAAAAGGGATCCTCCATGGCCCTAAGGGTGCCTTCCCCGGCGGCCTGGGGCCAGGCCGCTTCCGATCGGATCTGGCCATGGCCCGCCTTGGAAGGCCAAGACCACCAGGAGCAAGGCCAACGCCAATCGGATTGCCATGCCGCAGCGACAGGCCGATGATCAGGCCGATGCCGGCGACCCACGGCCAGGACGGGTGCTCGCGGAGCCACTTCAACCAGGGCGGCAGCTGATCGCGCCTCTGCATCCAGCCGGAAGGTCGGCATGACCTGCCACTGTTCAGGCACCAGGGCCTGATCGCCCCTGGCGAGCACCTCACCAACCGCTGCGGGTGCTGGGCCTCAATGGCAGCGGCATGGCCCCGAGCGCGGCCAGTTTCGATCCCATCGGGCCAGACACCGTGATGCCCGAGCACGGCGCGGCCTCGGTGACGATCTCTGGAGCCGTGGACCATTGGCGCGCGCTGCTGGAGCACTTCGGCACGCAGTCGTTGGCGCGGCCGAGGGAGCCGGCGATGCCCTTGGCGGCCTTGAGGGCCTGCCCCTCGTCGCGCTGGCGACGGCCTGTGCACCAGCCTGGAAGCCGGCGTGGATCACCGGCTCGACGGCGTGGCGCTGGGATTCTGATCCAGCAGGCCCAGCACCTGGTGGTCATTCCAGCCCTCGCCGCGCCAGCGCTCGCCGAGAGCAGCGGCCACTGCACTCACGAGCAACAGCAGTGGCAGGAGGCCCGGATCGCCCTGGAGGGTGAACACGAAGGCGGCGCAGAACAGCGGGCAGCCATGGGCACCGGCAAACAGGGCGGTGGCCCCCACCGCCGCCAGCTGGGCGAGCGCATTGCTGTCGAGCGCCGGCAGCCCCTGCAGCGGGCTGATCAGCAGGGCACCGAGGGTCATGCTGTCGTGCATCAGGCCGCCTGGGGCCCCCAGCGCCAGGCTGAGCACACTGGACAGCAGGCGCCAGAGCCAGATCGCCGGAGGCCCCACGGCGTCGCCGGAGAGAGCCGCAGCCAGCGACAGGGAGCCGTCGTTGAGGCTCAGGCCGCCACTGGCCAGCGCCAGCAGGGTGAGTGAGCTCGCCAGCAGCACCGTGCCTACCAGCCGGCGCTTCGCCAGCAGCCGTTTCACCGCCGCCGCTGCCGGCAGCAGCAGCCGTACAAGCAGGGCGCCCGCGGCAGCGCCCACCAGGGTGAGCACGGTGGCCCAGCCCCACACCTCCGGCGGCAACGGCCCGAGCTCAAGGCCCGGCAGCCGCGCCGGCTGGCCCATGGTCGTGGCCACCAGGGTGCCGCTGCCCGCCAGCAGTAGCGCCGGCAACACCAGTGGCAGGCCACGGTGCTGGCCAAGCTCTTCCAGCCCGTAGGTGACGGCCAGCAGGGGCGAGCGAAACGCCGCTCCGAGGCCGGCCGCGCCACCGATCACCGCCACCAGCTGCGGGGAGAGGGAGGCCAGCAGCTGTAGCCCCGGCCAGCGGCGGCGGATCGCCAGCAGCACGCTGGCCCCGAGCGCCACCGACGGCGACTCCACGCCCACCGCCAGTCCACCCAGATGGGTGAGAAGCATCAGGGGCAGCCGCCGCAGCTGGGTGGCCAGGCTCAGCTGCTGCAACCAGCGCTCCTCACGTCCGGCCCGCTCGGAGTCGGGCGCGCGATCGAGGGCGAGCAGCGAAGCTGTGCCACCACCCCGGCCGCCGGCCAGCGGGCCCCAGGCCAGCAGCACCAGAAGGCTGGTGGCCCCAAACACCAGCAGACAGCCCAGCAGCGGCTGGGGCTGGGGCGCCAGCCAGAGGCCCCGTTGCAGGCGGAAGCCGAGTTCCGAGAGGGCCTGGTAGGGCCACAGCAGCACCCCAAACAACAGGCCCAGAAGCAGCCAGCTGCCCAGGGGTGCCACAACGGCGGAACTGGGTTCAGTCAAGGCGAACGCGCAGCGAGCCAGTGGCGCAATCCTGAACGGATTGGGTCCGCCTGGCAGCGGATGCGCGACACACGGCCCAACGCGTCATCGGGATGGGAGAGATCGTCTTCAATCCCTCGATTACGGCGCAGTCCTGGGGATTGCCATCGCAGTTCTCCAGCACGGTCAGCTCTGGGGGACTGCGTGTTGTGTGATGTGTGTTGGGCTGCCGTCCGGTTTCGGCAGTGATCGCCAGCCGTCGGCTGCTTTGGCGATCTCCCGAGCCGTTGGCACCCCAGGAGGGGGGGAGCGGGCGGCTGCCAGGACGAGACTAAGTCCAGTTCCGCCCCCAGTCAGGTACCGAACGCGTCGTGAAAAAAACCCCACCTGGCCAGGAGACAGGTGGGGTTTTTCTCAGAATGGAGCCAAGCGGACTCGAACCGCTGACCCCCTGCATGCCATGCAGGTGCTCTACCAGCTGAGCTATGGCCCCGTAGGTATCGGTGAGCTCGCGGAGCACTGGTCGCTCCGAGTGGGCCGTTGGCCCCGCTGCCGATGGGAAGAGCTTACACGGCAGCGGGTCCAGCCCCCTCACACCTGGCGCCAGACCGCCACGAGCTTGCCCTGGATCGTCACCTGGTCGGCGTCCACCAGGATCGGGGCGTAGGCCGGGTTCGCGGCTTCCAGACGTACCCGGCGGCCGTCACGGTGGAAGTGCTTGAGGGTGGTGCCGCTGCCAGGCACCAGGGCACTCACGATCGTGCCCTCCTTGAGGCGGCTGGGCTCGCCCACCGGCTCCAGCAACACCACGTCGCCATCGGCGATGTGGGCATCCACCATCGAATCTCCGTTCACGCTGAGGGCGAACAGGCCGCGGGTCTCCAGCACCGGCGCCAGGTCGAGACGTTCGCGCACGTCGTCGAAGGCCTCGATCAGCCCGCCGGCGGCCACGGCGCCCAGCACGGGGATGCCGCGGCTGAGGCTGCCCAGCAATTGCAGGGTGCGGGCCTGGCCCTCCTGCCAGGTGATCCAGCCCTTCTGCTGCAGATGGCGCAGTCGGCTCTGGATCGGGGCGGGCGAGCGCAACCCCATCGCCTCCATCATCTGGCGGATCGAGGGGCTGTGCCGGTGATCGCCGATGTAGGCCACCAGCCAGTCGTAGAGCTCCTGCTGGGCGGTGGTGAGGGGCTGCGGCTGGTCGGGGGTGGTGGCGAGGGAGCCCGCGGACCTGGCGATCACCGGCAATACGGATGAACTATCTGCCATTCATGGCAGAGATCGGCGCGCTTGTCCAGTACTGGCGAGGGATTGGGCCTCCCTGTGACCCCTGGCACCGGGGGGCGGTGAGCCGGCTTCAGTCCCCCAGCAGGGCGGCGAGCAGGGCCTGCTGGGCGTGCAGGCGGTTCTCGGCCTGGTCGAACACACGGCTGGCGCTGCCCTCGATCGCGCCGGCGCTTATCTCCTCGCCCCGGTGGGCGGGCAGGCAATGCAGCACGATGGCGCGGCTGTCGGCCTCGGCGATCAGGGCCTCATCCAGGCACCAGCCGGCGAAGGCCCGTTCCCGTTCCGCCTGTTCTTGCTCCTGCCCCATTGACGCCCACACATCGGTGTAGAGGCCGTGGGCACCCCGTACCGCCGCCACCGGCTCATGCAGCACCTCGATGCTGCACCGGCCCTGGGCAAGGTTGCGGGCCTGCTCCAGCACCGTGGGACTGGGGGCGAAGCCCTCGGGGCAGCCGATGCGCACGTTCACCCCGAGCAGGGCGCCGCCGAGCATCAGCGAGTGGGCCACGTTGTTGCCGTCGCCCACGTAGGCGAGGGTCAGGCCCCGCAGCCGCTCCAGCTCCAGGCTGCCGTCCGGGGCGGCGGCGAAGTGTTCCGCCAGGGTGAGGTAGTCGGCCAGGGCCTGGCAGGGGTGCTCCAGGTCGGTGAGGGCATTGACCACCGGAACCGTGGCCCAGTGGGCGTACTCCGCCAGCTCGGCCTGGGCAAAGGTGCGGATCGCCAGGGCGTCCACATAGCGGCTCAGCACCCTCGCCGTATCGGCCACGGGTTCCCCACGTCCCACCTGCGTGACGCTGGGGTTGAGATCAATCGTCTGGCCGCCCAGCCGTGCCATCGCCACGGTGAAGCTCACCCGGGTGCGGGTGGAGGCCTTGCTGAAGATCAGGCCGAGGCTGCGGCCGCCCAGATCCAGGTGGGTGCGGCCAGTTTTGAGGTCTGCGGCCAACAGCAGCAGTGCCTCGGTCTCGGCGGGGCTGAGGTCGGCGGAGGAGAGCAGGTCGCGGCCCTTCAGGCCGGCGAGCACCGGATGGCTGGCGCGGGGGGAGGTGGCGGCGCTCGGAACAGCCATGGACCCGTCTCAAAGAACCCTTATCCGGGATCGGAGGGCTGTCCGTCAAGGGGGGGAGGCCGCCACGGCAGGCCCAGGCCAGGTGCGATCAGGAGCCCATACAAAAAGGGGCCCTTGGGCCCCTCTGGATGCGATCCGGCCGGACCGGGGTGGATGGCCTCAGCCGCCTACGGCTGCGGCTTCCGGGAGGACGCTGCTGGCGAGCAGATTCTTGAGATCGTCGCCCTCAATCACCTCCTTCTCGAGGATCTGCTGCGAAATCGATTCGAGCAGCTCGCGGTTGTGGTGAAGGATCGAGAGGGCCCGATCGTGGGCTCGATCCACCAGACCGCGCACTTCCTTGTCGATCGCCTGGGCCGTGGAGTCGCTCACCACCCGGCGGGGATTGGAGCCGCCGCCGAGGAAGCGGCTGCCGCCCTGCTTGTCGTAGGCAAGGGGGCCGAGCGTGTCGCTCATGCCGTAGGTGCCCACCATCTGCTCGGCGATGTCGGTGGCGCGCTGCAGGTCGTTAGCGGCTCCGGTGGTCACCTCTCCGAACACGATCTCCTCGGCGCTGCGGCCCCCCAGCAGGGTGGCGATCTGGCCTTCGAGGTCTTCCTTGGAGTTGAGGAAGCGCTCTTCGGTGGGCAGCTGCAGGGTGTAGCCCAGGGCACTCATGCCGCGGGGAACGATCGAGATCTTGGCCACCTTGGCCCCGCCGGGCATGAGGTGCCCAACGATGGCGTGCCCCACTTCGTGGTAGGCCACCACCTTCTTCTCGTCGGGCTGCAGCACCCGGCTCTTCTTCTCCAGGCCCGCCACCACGCGCTCGATAGCCTCGTTGAGATCCGCCTGTTCGACACTGGTGCGGTAGGCCCGGGCTGCCAGCAGCGCGGCCTCGTTCACCAGGTTGGCCAGGTCGGCGCCGGCGAAGCCACTGGTGGCCTGGGCGATCTTGTCGAGATCGACACCGGCCGAGAGCTTCACCTTCTTGGCATAGATGTCGAGGATCTTCTTGCGACCCGAGAGATCGGGCCGGTCGACGAGCACCTGCCGATCGAAGCGACCGGGGCGCAGCAGGGCGGCGTCGAGGGTTTCAGGCTGGTTGGTGGCCGCCAGCACGATCACCGGCTTGTCCTGGGCGGCGAAGCCGTCCATCTCGGTGAGCAGTTGGTTAAGGGTCTGCTCCCGCTCGTCGTTGCCGCCGACCACGCCCATGGAGCCGGAGCGGCTCTTGCCAATGGCATCGAGTTCGTCGATGAAGATGATGCAGGGAGCCTTCTTCTTGGCCTCTTCAAACAGATCGCGCACCCGGGCTGCGCCGGCGCCCACGAACAGCTCCACGAACTCGGAGCCGGAAATGATGAAGAACGGCACGCCCGCCTCACCGGCCACCGCCTTGGACAGCAGGGTCTTGCCGGTGCCGGGGGGACCCACCAGCAGCACGCCCTTGGGGATGCGGGCGCCGATGGCCGTGTAGCGCTCGGGAGTCTTGAGGAAGTCGACGATCTCGGTGAGCTCGGCCTTGGCCTCATCGACGCCGGCCACGTCGGCGAAGGTCACCCGGGATTCCTCATCGGGCACATACACCTTGGCCTTGCTCTTGGTGAAGCTCAGGGCCCCCTGGGCCCCACCCATCTGGCGGCGGGCGAAGAACTGCAGCACCAGGATGAAGATCAGCGGCGGCACCACCCAGCTCAGCAGTGTGGTGAAGAAGCTGGGCTTCTGGGGCGGGGCGGCGGCGAACTCAACGCCTTTCTGCTCCAGGCGCTGCGGCAGCTCCATGTCGAAGATCGGCGTGGTGGCGAGCACCGTGGGTGCTCCTTCCGCCGGTGCCTCCTTCAGTTCGTAGCGGATCTGATCCTGGGTGATGTAGGCCCGCTTGACATTGCCATCATCCACCTGGTTGATGAACAGGGAGTAGGGCACTCGGGGCACCTGCTGGGCGCCCTGGTTTGGCAGGAAGCTGCTGAACAGCAGCAACACGCCGAAGCCGATCAGCACCAGGTTGATGATGCCGAAGCGCCTGTTGGGTGGGGTGTCGTCCTGGCGGATGGCCATGGGCTCGCGGGCTGGCGATTCGATGGCACCAAACTAGGTGGCCCCCCTCACCTGGCGCCTGCACCGTCAGGGGTGAGAACCGAACGCAGCAGACCCCCACCGTCCCCCCAGGCATCCCGCCAGGGTCCCGTCCCTCCTTTTCCCCGCCTGCGATGTGCGGCCGCTTCTCGCTCACCACCGCCATCGACCGGCTGCTGCCGCGCCTGGGGACGTCCCTGCCCGAGGGGCTGCTGGAGCACTATGCGCCGCGGCAGCGGATCGCCCCCGGCGAGCCGGTGCTGGTGCTGCGCCAGGAGCATGGGCGGATCGGCACGGCGTTGATGCTCTGGGGCCTCCTGCCCGAGTGGAGCCGCGATCCCCTGGCTGGACCGCGCCCCTTCAACGCCCGCAGTGAGACGGTGGCCGAGAAGGCCAGCTTCCGGGGCCCCTGGCGCCACCGCCGCTGCCTGCTGCCTTCCGATGGCTTTCTGGAGAAGGGCCGCCTGATCCGCCGCCGCGACCGGGCCCCTTTCTGGCTGGCGGGTCTCTGGGACCGCTGGATCGGACCGGAGGGCAGCGAGGTCGAGAGCTGCTGTGTGCTCACCACCGCCGCCAACGGCCTGATCCGCCCCTTGCACGATCGGATGCCCGTGATCCTTCCCGACGGTCTTGAGCAGGCCTGGCTGGCGCCCGCCGATGGGCCGCAGCTGCGGGCCCTGCAGCCACTGCTGGAGGGCTGGGATCCGATGGGCTGGGAGCTGCTGGAGCCCGCGGTAAGGCGGGATCACCCCCGGCGCGCGCGGTCGGCGGGCACGCCGGCTGCCTCTGGCGAGGTCGCAGGGCCCGGGGCCGCCCAGTTGGATCTGTTCCGCTGAGGGGCCCACAATCGAGCCAGATCGGCTGGAGCCTGGTTCCCTGTCCCCCGCGCCCCCGCCGCCCGCCTCACCGCTGCCATCCGCCTCTGCCCAGGTCCTGCGGCGGCTCCATCGCAGCTACAACCAGCTGTTGGTGCTCTGCGTGGTGCTGATCGGCGCCTATGCCCTGCCCGCGGGCCTGAACCGGCTGGTGGTGATGGCGTGTTTCACCTTGATGCCGCTGGTGCTGCTGCGGGGAATCGGCCATGGCAGCCCCGCCCTGCCGTTGCAGCCCTGGGCTCGCCGCGGCTACCGCGTGCTGGGCCTGCTGAGCCTCCTGGCCTTCCTGTTCTGGACCTTCACCCCGCTGGGGCTGCGCCACAGCGGGCTGCCGGTGCTGGTGCTCTGGACCCTGTTCGTCGGCTGGAGCAGCGTCCGGCTGGTGAAGGGGCTGGCCCGTGAGCCTCTGGTCAACGGGCCGGTCCTGCAGGGGGCCATGGCCGGCTATCTGCTGCTCGGCATGACCGCCGGTCTGCTGTTCGCTGCCCTGGAAACCCTGCATCCCGGCAGCTTCACCAGCGTGCACCACGCCGGTGGACAGCTGGTGGCGCCCTGGGCCCTGAGCCTGGACCACGACCCCCTCGTGTACCAGGTGGACATGGTTCGCTTCCACTACTACGCCCTGGTGACGCTCACCACCACGGGTTACGGCGACATCCTGCCGGTGACCCCCCAGGCCCAGATGGCCAGCATGGCGCTGGCCCTGGTGGGCACCGTCTATGTGGCGGTGGTGATGGCGCTGCTGATCAGCCGGCTCACGGTGCAGGAGTCGGCGGGCCCGCGTCGCGGCCCGCCGGGGAGCGATGGCGATGGGATCTAGAGCGTGAGCTCCCAGAGCAGGTCGCGATCCAGACGCTGCAGCCGCAGGTCGCCCAGCGATGCGGCCGCGTTCACATCCACCAGCTCCAGATCGCCCAGGGGCGTGCGGGCTGCGTCGCCCCCCAGCAGCTTCGGGGCCACCACGGCGGCCAGCTGCTGGATGCAGCCCTGGCGCAGGGCTGCGGCGGCCAGCTCCGGACCGCACTCCCACAGCACCTGGTTGCAGCCCCGCTCGGCCAGGGCCTGCATCAGGGTGTCGGGCTCGCAGGGCTCCAGCAACAGCCGCTCCACCCCCAGGCCATCGAGGTGGAAGCGGAACCGCCCGGGGGCGCCGTAGCCGTGGGCCACCAGGGTGGGAGCCGCGGTCTGCTCCCAGAGGCGGGCGCCATCGGGCAGATCGAGGCGGCGGCTCAGCACCACCCGCAGCGGTTCCGGTTGGCGCCCGCCGCGGCTGGTGAGCAGGGGGTCGTCAGCGCGCACGGTGCCACCTCCCACGATCACCGCATCGCAGCTGGCCCGCAGCCGGTGCACCCAGGCGCGGGCGGCCGGGCCGCTGATCCACTGGCTGGAGCCGTTGGGCAGGGCCGTGCGGCCATCCAGGCTCATCGCCCACTTGAGGATCCCCAGGGGCCGGCCTCTGCTCACCCTGTGCACGAAGGCACGGTTCAGGGCCCGGGCCTCGGTCTCGCCGACCCCCTCCACCACCTCGATGCCGGCGGCCCGCAGCTCCGCCAGTCCCTGGCCGGCCACGCGCGGGTCTGGGTCGGTCATGGCCACCACCACCCGGGCCACCCCGGCGGCTACCAGGGCCTGGCTGCAGGGGGGCGTGCGGCCGTGGTGGCAGCAGGGCTCCAGGGTCACCACGGCGGTGCCGCCCCGGGCCCGTGTGCCGGCCTGGCGCAGGGCCCCCACCTCGGCGTGGGGCTCGCCGGTGCGGGCGTGGTAGCCCTCGCCCACCAGCTGGCCGGCGGCATCGAGCACCACGCAGCCCACCTGGGGGTTGGGGCTGGTGCGGCCGGCCCCGAGGGCCGCCAGTTGCAGCGCCCGCCGCATCCAAGGCAACCAGGTGCTGGGTGGCGCCGTGGCCGCGGGCTGGGTCACCGTCATGACGCGCCGGCCTCCCGCCAGTCGGGCAGGCTGCGCCACTCGCCCACCACGTAGGGCGGCACGGGCAGCTCCACGAACACACCGGGCAGCGCCAGCCGCAGGGGGCGGTTCTGTTGCAGGTCCGCCAGCAGCGGCGCCAGGTCGAACTCGGCGGCGGCATCGCGGCCGTCGAGCGCCAACTTGGGGTTGGCGGTGGTGATGTCGTCCAGTTGCCAGCTCTGGCGGCCGGACCGCACCAGAAGTGCTGTGGGGTGATCGAGGCGCACCTTGCCCGGGTAGCCCACGATCCGCAGGGTCACCGGCCCACCGGGCTGGCCCTGCCGGTAGGCCACCACCTGCCAGCTTCGGTAGTCGAGGTCCCGCAGGCTCTCGAGGCTGCGCACCACCGGCGCGCCGTTCTCATCCGGGTGGGCGTGCACCTGGGCGACGGCCGCAGGTGGCGCAGCCAGCCAGGCCAGCAGCGCGATCGCCAGGGCCAGCAGGGGCCGCAGCGGCCCTGGCGACGTCTGCGGCCTGGGGGTGGACAGGGTCATGGAGCGATGGGGCTTGCGGTGAGGACCATGGGGCCAGCCTGCCTGGGGGCCGTCAGGCTTCCCGTTCGGCGCCGGGGATGGGCTGCCAGCCCGTGTGGGTGGCCCACAGTCCCCAGATCGCCATGGCCCGCAGGTAGTGGCAGGCGCGGAAGGTGTTGACGCCGGTGATGGCCTCCGGGGTGCGGAACTGCAGGCCGCCCGCGTACACCTGCTCCACCACGGCGCCGGTAATGGCGAAGGCGGTGCTGGTGTCGCCCATCAGCCGGTAGTAGGAGGCCAGGCCGAAGTTGATGCCGGTCCACACCTCCAGGGGATGGGTGCCGTTGGGATCGAGGGGCGTGCCGTCGCGGCGCAGGCCGTTGGCCACGCCCAGCTGTCCGCCCTGGAAGCCCTCGAAGCAGGCCTCCTTCACGGCCTTCAGCGAACTCTGGGCTCGCTCGCCGGCCACCACGGGCGGAAGCCCCAGCAGGCGGGCGTAGAAGTCGCCGCAGAGCTGGTCGGCCATCACCACCGGCGTGCCGCTCTCGGCATCGATGTTGTAGTACTCGCCGTTCCAGAGCAGGCGGTCGAAGTTGGCACGGGACTGCTCCAGCCAGCCGCTGAATTCCCGCTGTTCGCTCGACGTGTCCAGCCCCATGGCGAGCTGGAGTTGCTGGGCCATCGCCAGTGCCGCCTCCAGGGCGGCGATCCACAGCGCCCCGCAGTAGGCGCTCACCCCCTTGAGGGGCCAGTCGTCGAAGGTCTGGTCGGGGGCGCCGCCGTTGTCGGGCAGGCCGTCGCCATTGGCGTCAAAGGTCTTCAGGTAGCGCAGGGCCTGTACCGCCGCGGGCCAGCAGTCCGCCAGGAAGCGCAGGTCCTCGCCGCCGGGGGCCAGCTTGAAGGTGCGCCACACCTGCAGCACGTAGTCACTGGCCAGGTCCTTCCAGAGGTTGCAGTCCTGGTAGGCGGTGTAGTTGCTGGCATCCCAGGGGCGCTCGTTGGGGGCGCCCAGGTCGTGGGGGGTGGCGCCGGCCACTTTGCGGGCGGCCTCGACGCGGCCCTTGCCCTGGGTGAAATACCAGCCGATCGGCCGTGGTGTGGGGTCTGCGGCGGGGATGGTGCGGGCGAAGCTGCGCAGCACCGCCTTGTCGAGCTCAGGCCAGAGCTGCAGCAGGGCGAAGGAGCCGTAGAGACGCACATCGAGGCTCTCGTACCAGGCGTAGTCGAGGCACTCGAGCACGCCGAAGCGGCCCACGGGATCGCTGGGGCTGGCGGCACTCCAGAGGCTGCCGCCGGAGGCGAGGTCGTAGAGCTCGTTGAACAGTGCCATCCGCAGCGGTTCAGGGATGTCGGTCCGCTCCAGCACCGGCTGCTGCCAGGCGTCGATCTGGGTGCGCCAGTCGCGCCAGTCGCGCAGGGCCTCGGCGGCAATTGCCGCGGCGTTGTCGCCGCCGGCGCCGTAGAAGTCGGTGTAGCGGCGCAGGTCGCGCACGCCGCTGGCGAAGGCGGTCACGGGCAGGTCCCAGGCGATCACCACCGGGATCTCCACGCTGGCGCCCGGCGCCAGCCGCAGCCGCACGGCCAGGGCGGCGCTGGCCGGATCGGCGTCGCCGCTGCGGCGGTCGTTGTTGCTGTCGGGGATTGAGCCGTCCCGCGCGAAGGGCTCCCAGAGTTCGGCGCCCGTGCCGGCGGGGTTCCAGCGGCTGCAGCGCTGGATCTGGGGTGCTCCCACCCCGAGTGGACCGCTGACCCCCGCCCCGGCCAGCTCCGTCCCCTCGGGCAGCGCCAGGCACCACTGGCCCTCGCCTTCCCCGATCGGGCTGGAGAGTTCGCCCTCCAGCAGCACGCCCCGCAGGCCCGGCTGGTCGATCCAGCGGTTGCGCTGGCCGGCGCTGCGGCCGACGGCGGGCAGGTAGTTGTGTTCGGGGCTGCCGTCGTCGCGGAAGTGGACGGCCGCCGAGGCGTCGGTGTTGGTGAACCAGCCCGTGGTGTTGCGCCAGCTCAGCAGCAGCGAGAGATCGAGGGGCTGGTCGGTGGGGTTGGTGAGGCTCCAGCGGAACACCACCACCGGGTAGCTGCTGCGCTGGTAGTCGCCGGGCAGGATCGGGCTGAAGGCCTCGCAGGCCACGTCGGCGTCGAACACGCCCTCGTAGCTGGTCCAGGTGAGGGGATACCGGGCGGCGTAGGTGCCGGTGCGCTGTTCGGCGCTGCTGGCCGGGTACCAGCTCCAGGCGCCCAGGGGCTCTCCCGCCTCGGGGCGGCTGGCATCCCGCTCCGGCTTCACCGCCAGGGCGTGGGCGCGGCTGTGCTCCCCATCGCTCTCAAACAGGGCGAACTGGCAGTCGGGCAGGGTGCCGAACCAGTGCTCGCCGCCGTCGAGGTGCCAGAGGTTGAAGCTGCCGTCGGGGCCTCGGCCGATGCAGCCGGCACCGAAGCCCCCCAGGGGAGCGCCGTGGTTGGGGCCGTCGTCGAGGTTGCTGGCGTAGCGGACGGTGTAGGGCCGTTCCCAGCCCAGGCCGAAGGGCCGGCTCCAGCTCGCGGCCGGCGCCTGCCAGCTGGAGCCGGCCGAGCGGCCGGAGCCCTGGCCCCGCAGCAGCGATCTCAGGGCGGAGAGGCCGAAGCGCGCCATGGGGCCACGAAAAGTGCGCCCAGCTTGTCAGAGCTGGCTGGTGGGGCGGGCTGGCGGTGGGTCAGCCCGACTCAGGCTCAGCGCTCGGGCCCTGGAAGCCGCCACCCAGCTCCTGGTCCACCAGGGCGTCGAGGGTGACGGCGGAGCGCACCAGGGCCTGGTAGCGCTGCACCACGCGGCGGTTGCGCTCGATCCAGTTGCCGGCATCCCCGCCGCCCAGGCCGTTGCTGTCGCCGGCGAGCAGCTCCAGCTCCTTCTGCTGGGCCAGCAGGGCCAGCACCAGCTCGTGGATGCGCTGGCGGCGATCGCTCATCGGGGCAGGGGAGCGGGCGGCTGAGCATCATGGCGCCAGTGGCGGGGAAGGCCCTGGGCAGCGAGGCGATGGCGGGCAGGCCCGGCGTGCTGGAGGTGGTCGGCAACGATGCCGGTGGCCTCGCTGCACTTCCGCTGGCGGCGCAGGCGCTGATCCGCTCGGCGGCCCTGGTGGCGGGTCCGCGGCGGCTGCTCGGCGAGCTGCAGCCCTGGTGGGCCGCGCAGGCCGCCGCGGGGCTGCTGCCTCCCCAGGCGACCTGCCCCGAGCTGGTACCCACCGATCGCCCGGAGGCGGCCTGGCCGGCCCTGGAGGTGGCCCTCGCCGACGGTCGGCCGGCGGTGCTGCTGGCGAGCGGCGATCCGCTCTGGTTCGGCATCGGCCGGCTGCTGCTGCAGCGCTTCGGCCCGGAACGGCTGCGCTTCCACCCGGCCCCGAGCTCCCTGCAGCTCGCCTTCGCCCGCCTCGGTCGCCCCTGGCAGGACGCCAGCTGGATCAGCCTGCACGGCCGCGACCCCGAGCCCCTGGCGGCAGCCCTGCAGAAGCGCCCCCCCGCCCTGGCGGTGCTCACCGACCCCAGCCGCGGCGGTGCTGAGGAGGTGCGCCGGATCCTGGCGGCCTCGGGCCTGGAGATGGCCTATGCCGTTTGGCTGTGCGAGCGGCTGGGGCACCCCGAGGAGCGGGTGCAGCGGCTTGACCCCGGCGACCCCCTGCCGGCCGATTGCGATCCCCTGCACCTGGTGCTGCTGATTGCCGAGCCAGCCGCGCCCCTCGTCGATCCCGCCGCCCTGCCCCTGTTCGGCCTCGACGACGGCCTGTTCCTCCAGCACGACGACCGCCCCGGTCTGATGACCAAGCGGGAGGTGCGCATTCAGCTGCTGGCGGATCTGGAGCTACCCGAGCGCGGCGTGCTCTGGGATATCGGCGCTGGCGTGGGCTCGGTGGGGCTGGAGGCCCTGCGGCTGCGGCCGGGCCTGGCGGGCTGGTTCCTGGAGCAACGGGGTGGATCGGCGCCGCTCATCGCCACCAATGCCGAGCGGCTGGGGGTGCGGCCGGCGGGGATCTTGGAGGGCCGGGCTCCCGAGGCCCTCGCTGCCCTGCCGGACCCCGATCGGGTGCTGATCGGCGGCGGCGGCCGCGCGCGTGCGGTGGTGCTGGCGGCGGTGCTGGAGCGGCTGCTGCCCGGCGGGGTGGTGGTGATCCCCCTAGCCACGGTGGAGGCGTTGGCGGAGCTGCGGCCGCAGTTGGAGCTGGCTGGCTGCCGGGTGGTGGTGAGTCAGCACCAGGCCTGGCGCGGGGCGCCGCTGGCCGACGGAACACGCCTGGCGCCGCTCAACCCGGTGTTGGTGTTGAAGGGGAGTCGGGCCTGAAGCGGCCGGCAGTGGGGCGGATCGGCCTGGTTCTGCGGGCTCCGGAGGAGCGGGGCCCGCTGCGGTTGGCCTGCTGGGGCCTCGCCTATTTGTCAGGTGAGCCGATGCTGCGGTTGGCGCGTAAGTGATCTGCTTAGGTGATATCAATGAACAGCCAGTGGATAGTGGCTTAAATCAGTGACTGGCCAGCTCATTGAACTGTATTGATTCTGTCTGACGAGGTGCAACGGGGGGATTAACTTTTCCCTGGCCTGCTCGGTGAGTCTGCCTGGTTAATTCTCGCGTCGCTAGTGACCGTGAATGTATCGCATCGTGCTTCCCTTTATGGCTATTGGCTTATGATTATCAAGATTGTGCTTGGGCGAAAGGCATGAAGATCGGAAAAGTCAGTCACATGCTCCCAGTGGCTTGTCTGGCGGGCTTGGCCTTGGCCGTTTCCCCGGTCATGGCCTCGGGTGTCCTCACCGTCACCCGTCCGGTGATCCTGCGCGAGGCTCGCGTCGTCATGAATCTCGATCATGCAGCCTTTGAAGGCGACAATCCAACCGGCCTTAACTTCCTGGATCAGATCATGCGAGATTTTCGTGCGGCTGGCACGAGATCACGTGTTATTGCCATTGCCCATGGAGAGCTTGGCTACCTTCTTCTCGATGATGTCCGCTACAATCAGGTGCGGCGCACCAGCCGGGGCAATCCATACAAGAACATCATTCTCAATCTTCAGCAGCAAGGGGTTAAATTTGAGGAATGTGCCGTTACTGCCCGGGCCAATGGCTGGGTGAATGGTGATTTCCTGCCTGGTGTGGCGATCGTGACATCTGCGAATCTGCGAATCCTGCAGCTGGTCGGCGAGGACTACGTGCAGATCCAGCCCTAGCCTTCATTGATTCGTCGCGTCAGTGTCGCTTTCGGTTCAGATCTATAGAATGGTTCTCAGATCGAGCTGTGCATGTGACCCTCGCATCCATTCCCTTCCCTGTTGCGCCGATGGCGGCCCAGGCTCTCTCCCGGGGTCTGAGCGGATTGATGGAGGTTGATGGCGGGGCCACCGCTGAGCAGCGGCGTGTCTTCACGGCCTTGGCCACCCACCTCCTGGGGCAGGAGTCGACGGCGCTGGCGGTGCTGTCTCCTCTTGGTCCCGATCGGCTGGCAGAGGAGCTCGTTGATCCCTGTTGGCGCCGCTTGTTCCTTCAGGTCGCCATCATTCTGGATCTCTGTCGACATCCCAAGAGCGAAGCGCAGCTGAAGAATCTGGAAGCCTATGCGGAGGCCCTCCAAGTCGATCCGCCGCAGCTCAAGATCGTCCGTGATTTTGCCCATCTCTCCGCGGTTGAGGCAACGAATCGATTCGTTCGCCTCTATGAAAATTACATGCCGGAGCTCTCAGAGAACTATCGTCATCAGCCTGGAGAGGGCAGGCAAAATTACGATGATTCATTTTTTGAGGCTGTTGAGCGATTGGCTGAGATGCCAGAAGGCAGCTTGGGCTGGGCCTTCATTCAGCTCTACGAACGCAATGGCATGACTGTGCCGAGTCGAAGCACTCCGAATCCCGGTTACTACGTTTGCCATGATATGAATCACGTGATTACGGGTTATGAGCCCACGGGCCCCGGTGAGATCGCTCTGGGTGCATTCAAGCTGGCACTCAATAACAGCGATGCCAACTGGATGGCCTCGCTCACGAATTTCCTCATCCATGAAGTGGGTCTCTTTAAGCACGGAACTAACCTGCAATTCATCCCCTATGGTGGTGGTGGAGAGCCGTATCATGGAGTTGATGGCCGCTGCGGGGCCCTCGATCTTCCGGGCTCGCCGGAGCTCCTCGCAGAGGCTCTCGTGCGGGGATCCGCCTGTTCGGGGGACTTCAGCCAGCTGGATCATCTGGCCATCGCTGCGCAACCGCTGCGGGAGATTCGCCGCCAGTTTCATGTCCTGCCACTGCGGCGACCCATGATCGATCAACCTGATCTCTGGCCGAGCAGCTACTGAGTCACTCCTCCGGAACGGCGCCCTTCCCCAGTTGTCACTGGACCGGCCGGGCGCTCCTGGCCATCGATGAAGGACGCCAGGTCCCAGGCCTCCTGATCGGTGAGATTTCCACCGAAGCCACGGGGCATGTTCGCCCGCAGGAAGGGAGCCATCTTGGCCGACTCCGCCAGTCCAGCCTGTCGGTTGAAGGAGTGGGGGCCCCAGAGTGCCGGGCGGTAGTAGCGACCATCGTCGTAGCGTCCCTGGCCCTGGACGTTGTGGCAGAAGGCGCATTTCTGCCGGAAGATCTCCTGCCCCCGTGCTGCATTGCCGCTGAGGAGTGCAATCGGCGGGAAGGCCGTGGCAGGAGTTTGGAGGCCCCGAGCTTTCGCCTGCTCATCGAGCCATTGCATGTAGACGATGAAGGCCTGCATCGTGGGCTCGCCTGCCTCCAGTGGCAAGGGGTGCCCATTGAGGCTGTGGGAAAAGCACAGGTTGATACGTCGCTGTAGATCCTGAGTCTGGGGATAGTTGTATTTTCGGGTCATGCCCAGCCAGGGGGAGGCCTGGGTGTTGCCACCGGCATCGAGATGGCAACTGGCGCAGTGCAGCCGAGCCGTGGGCACCTGCGCCGGCAGCTCCTCATAGGTCGCCGTGCTGAGCGTGTAGCCGCGCAGGATGCTGTCCCAGTTCTGCCTGTCCCACCTGGTGCGTGGGGCCGCAGGCGGCGGCACGACCCTTGGGTCGGGACGGCGAGGGTAGGCCTCGGAGAAGGTGAAGCTGAAGTCTGAGGACACATACCGTTCTCTCTTGCTGCTGCGTGCCATGGCGTGGCAGCCCATGCAGGAAGAGCTGGTCTGGATGTAGGTCTCCATCGTGGTGTTGGCCAGTAGGCCCGGACGCACGGAGAAGACCGTTGTGGGCTGCCGGGCCGAGGTTTCGGACAGCGCCGCAGCCGGAGGCAGGGGCCACTGGGCCCCGACCAGTTCGTAGTTCCGCCACACCGAGGCCGGCAGCGACGCCTGGATCTGTCGATTCAGCTCCTGGAGGTTGTCATTGGACTCGTCGGCGCGGGCACAGTCGGGTTCCCTGGAGGGGATCGGTGTGAGCCGGGTGACCTGATTCGGAAACCCCGGGGGGCCCTGCCGATTGGTCAGACAGTCGCTGCAGTGGGGATTGCGAAAGGACGGGTCCGCACCCTCCACATTGTCGATCTGTTCGTAGGTGGTCCAGATCCACTGCGGTGCGCTTGCGGTCTTCTGCATCGCGTGCAGGCCGACGAGGCCCACCAGGCGTCGCCGCGGTGTGGACCCTGCCGGGTCGTCGGGGTCCCAGATATCGGCTGTCCTGGTGTAGAAGCGCGACTGCTCACCCGGCTCGAGTTCACGCCAGGCGGCCTTGATCAGGATCGATCCCTCCGGCGCGGAGATGTGCTCCAGGGCCGCCTGGCGGTCGGCCTGGAACAGTCCGTGCGTCACCACATAGTCGTAGAGGGTCCGGTTCATCCGGATCTCGTAGTGCACCAGACGCCCGCGTTGGTCGGTGAGCGTGCCCGGGAAGGCACCGCTGGCCTTCGTGGGCTGGAACGCGTCATCCAGCGGATGGTGAACCTTGCTGAGGCGGAACAGCTGCTTCACAGGGCCGCTCCGCGCTGCAGCCCTGGTCACGACGTCTCCGGCTCGGGCCGGATCCCTCCAGGGGGGGGGCGCTGAACCATCGGCCCGGTAGACCTCCGAGGCCTCCATCCAGGTTTCCCATACCCGTGGGCCCTTGGCTTCCAGGGAGCGGCCATGGTCGGGCTCACCTCTGGCTGCGGGGGCAGCTGGCCAGTTCAGGGCAATGAACTGCTGCCAGGCGAAGAGATCGGTGGCCCGCTGGGCGACATTGCGATTCGGCTGGCGCAGACCACCTTCCACATCCTGGGGGAGCTCCCAACTGAGGCGTGGCGCTTGCAAGCGAGCGCCGCAGACGGCGGGTAGCTCAGGGGCCTCCAATCGGCGCTCGCCCCGGGACTGGCCGGCCAGGGCGATGGCCCCCACAGCAGCGGTAGCACCAGGCAGCTGAGAACGATCAGCCTTCGCCACCCGGATGGGCGGAAAGGCCAGGGCTGCCTGGCTCGGTCAGGGCGGGGCGGCAGTGGCACGGGGGTGATGGTCAGGCCCTTGGGGCTGTCTCAACGGACCGAGAAGATGCTGCTGCGGCGCGGCAGTGCCTCAACGATCCCGGCAGGCACCTGGAAGGTGTTGCCGAGCACGCTGTCTGGGTTTGTGGCGATCCAGCCATCCAGATCGATGCTCTGGTAATCGCCGTCGTTGAAGACCACGAGGATGTCGACAGGCTTGGAGGAATCGTTGCGCAAGGCATGGCCATAGCCCTTGGGTACATACCCCACATCTCCCGCCACCAATTTGCTCATGCTCGCCTTGCCCTCTGAGGCGAACACACTGAGCTCCATCTCACCGTTGAGCACGTATTGCCACTCATCAGCATTGGGGTGCCAGTGGAGCTGGCGCATGGCCCCCGGTTCCAGGTGTATCAGGCCACCGGCCATGTTGAAGCTGGCTGGAAACTCCCGCGCTGTGGCCAGCCGGATGGTGCTGCCGGCCTTGGCTGCGATCGGCTTCTGACTGCCCAGCGCATAGACGTGGGAGATGGAGAGTGGCTGAATCCCCAGGCCACGTGGTTTGGTGGTGGCCAGGGGGCCGGGGGCGGGGGGGCGCCGCGAGATGTAGACCTCCTTCTTGGGGAAGCGATTCACCTGCTCGGGGCTGATGCCGAGATTCTGAGCCACCCAGGACACTGGCGTGTGTGAGATCCAGTCGGTGATGCTGAAGGTCGCGCCTTCTGAGAAGGTGCCGTCGTTGAAGACCAGCAGAAACTTGGCGTTGCCAGGGCCAAGGCCTTCGATGCTATGGCCCCAGCCCCGCGGGAAATACCACAGTCCGCCGGCATCCACGTCGGAGATTTCAACCTTCCCTTCCGGACTGGTGAGGGTGATCCGGGTTCTCCCCTCAATGACGTAGGCCCATTCAGCGGCATTGGCATGCCAGTGAAGCTCGCGAATGGCCCCGGGCTCAAGCGTCATGTAGACGCCGGCCATTCCCTTGCTCACTGGGAAGTTGTACGTTCCCACCTGCTTGGTTGTGCCTCCGTCATACAGAATGAGGGGCTTCTTGTGGAAGGGATAGCTGAAGGCCGGCAGGCCCGCACCCCAGACCACGCTGGAGAGAGACCGCCATGCTGAACTCTGCGCCAGAGCCGGGGGGGCCCAGGCGGCGAGAGCGATAACCGCCAGGGCAAGGATCGGGGCCAGGACCAGCAACCAGAGGCGCCGAACTGACGTCGGAAGCTTGATTCGTATCAACGACAACGCACTGAAACGCCGAAGGCACCTTTGAACCCTAGCGATGGACTGGGGAGAGACTCCTTGTGAAAGGATTCGACATCAGGCACGGCTTCCTATCGCCGCGCTTTGCCTCTCATTACTCCTGCCATTTCTGAGACTCATCGTCACTCCGATCCGAAGCCGGCAGGATGGGGCGCATCAGGGCATGGCCATGGGCAGCTGGACAGTGATCCTTTTCGCCTGCCTCGGCGCGGTTCTGGGGCAGAGCGGGATGTTCATCGACCTGCCCTCCCTTCCTGACCTGGCCGCCGATTTCCGGATCGGCGGCGCGGGCGCCCAGGCCACGATCGCCAGCTATGCCCTGGGGTATGGCCTCTCCCAGCTGCTCTGGGGAGCCCTCGCTGACCGCTGTGGTCGGCGTCCCGTGGCGCTGGTGGGCATGCTCCTCTTCGCCGTCGCCAGCCTCGCGCTCTGCGTCGTGACCGGGTTCGCATCCTTCCAGGCCCTGCGCCTGCTGCAGGGGGTGGGGGCCGGCTGTGGCACCTCGGTCTCGCGGGCGACCCTCCGCGACGTGTTCAGCGACCGGCGCCTCGCCCAGGCGATGTCATGGGTGAGCGTCTGCTTCGCGGGCGCCCTCGGCTTTGCCCCCTTCGTGGGGGGACAGATCGCGCAGATCGCCCCCTGGCGAGCGGACTTCCTCCTGCTGGCGGCGGTGGCGGCGGCGACGGCCGCCTTCCTGGCCATCGCCCTGCCGGAGACCCGTCCGGCCGAGGCTGGACAGCGGCCTAAGAAACCACGCCCGGCACGGATCGTCGCCGACTACGTCCGGCTGCTGGTCGATCCGCGTTTCCTGCTCCCGGCGGCCATCTGTGCGCTCGCCACCGGCATGATCGCCCTCTACGACGCGGTGAGCCCGTTCGATCTGGAGAGTGGGCTGGGGCTCAGCCGCACCGCCTTCGGCAACCTCTCCCTGAGCCTCACCGGCGCCTATCTCGTGGGCGCGATCGTCGTGAACCGCGGGGTGGTGCGGCTCGGCCAGCTCAGGCTGCTGGCTCTGGGGGCCGTCTGCGCGCTCGTGGGCCCTGTGCTGATGCTCCTCGCTGCCCTGGCGGGATGGTTCAGCGTGGCCTCCGTCCTGCTGCCGATGCTCCCCGTGGTGGTGGGTGGTGGCCTGATGATCCCCATTGGCCTGGCGATGCCGATGCAGGCGTTCCCCGAACGGGCTGGAGCCGCCTCGGCGCTCACTGGCTTCCTGCAGCAGGAGGGATCCGGTCTGTTCGTGGCCCTGGGGGCCATGCTGCCGGCCGCCCGGCTCCTGCCACTGGCGACGGCCCTGCTGGCCATCGCCCTGGTTCTGGCGCTGCTGGTGGGGGTCTACGGGAGACGCCTCCAGGAGTTGGCCGGCGCAGGGGGGCGTTGAAGTCCAGCCCGCCCCCTGGAGGCCAAGGTCATGCCAATGCCTGATCGGCCCCCCAGCGGGCGATCAGCGTGGGTCGTGGAGCTCAGCCCGGGCCAGCAGCGCTCCTTCAGGAGCGGCGCAGCCGCGACACCGACGTCGTCCTGCTGGTCGAGGACAAACCCGCTAGGGCGCCGGCTGCATGGGCGCCGTGCGCGCGGGCGGCCGTTTCAGCTGTATCGGACGGATCGGCGCCGGGCTCCCCACCCGAATCCCCAGCCTCGCCGCCTCCCCCGCCGCCAGTTCCACCACGCCATCACTGGGCTCAGCCGGTCCATAGCTGCGGCATGGGAGCCGCGGGCAGGGTGCGGCGCCGGCTTCGATCGCGATCACCTTGCCGTCGCGGATGAAGAGCATGTCGAGCGGGGAAGGGGTGCGGTGCATCCAGAACTTCACCGGTTCAGCGGGTTGGAAACGGAACCACATCCCGGTGTACGGCGCCAGCGGCGGCCGGCCCATCAGCCCCCAGGTGTACTGGCGCGGTGTGGCCGGCACCTCCAACTGGATGCAGCCATGGGGATTCGCTGAGGCACCGGCTGTGGCGGCCGCCGGTGCCTCCAAACACCACTCGGCCGTGACGGGCAGATATTGGGGTGGCCCGGCTGACGGGGGCACAGCCATGGCGAACAGCGGTGCGATCACCGGGCACCTCCGGGAGGGTGGATGGGCGGCGGCCCGTCGCTGAGGCAGTAACCCTGCCCGCGCACGGTGTGGATCAGCCGCCTTTCGCCCCCCTCCTCCAGCTTCTGGCGCAGGTAGCGCACATACACCTCGATCACGTTGCTGGCGGCCCCCTGCTGGTCGTGCCACACCTCCCGCAGGATCTGCTCGCGGCTCAGCACGGCCCCGCTGTGCTGCATCAGGTAGAGAAGCAGGGCGTACTCCCGGGCCGTGAGCGCCAGGCTGCGCTGGCCGCGCCGCACCTCGTGGCGGCTGGGCACCAGGCTCAGGTCCGCCAGGGTGAGCCGGTTGGGCGGCGGCGCGGCCTTGGCGGCCGCCTTGGCGTGCAGCCGCAGCCGCTGCAGCAGATCACTGGCCCCGTTGCTGGAGAGCCAGAAGTCGTGGGCGCCGGCACAGAGGCAGCGGGCCCGGGCCGCCACGCTGTCGCTGCCGATGTCGAGCAGCAGCACGGCGCCGGGCAGGGCCTGGTGCAGGCCAGGGATGGCGGCGACGGCATCAGCCGCCAGTACCACCAGATCGGGGGTTCCAGCGGCTGTCCAGCTGGCGGGATCCAGGGGATCGCCCAGCTGCACTGGGTAGCCGCTGGCCTCAAGCCGGGGGGCCTGGGCAATGGACGCCGCACCCAGCAGCAGCAGGGGGCTCCCTGTGGCGCCGCTCATGCCGCGCCTCCGTTGCCCGGTTTGGCCACGTGCGGTAAGCCCCAGCCCAGCTTGTTGCGCAGCACCTGGAAGAACTCGTGGTCCGCCAGGCGCACGAAGCGAACGGGGTGCTCGCTGCGGCGGATCAGCACCCGGTCTTCGGGCCAGATGTAACAGCCGGCGCTGCCATCCACCACCATCATCAGCCGCTCGGGCGTGGCGGGAAACACGGTTACCGGCTCCCGGTCGCTGAAGACCAGGGCCCGCGAGGCCAGGGAGTGGGGCGCGATCGGCGTGAGCTGCAGCACCGGGCAGTCGGGCGTGATCACCGGGCCGCCGGCGCTGAGGGCGTAGGCGGTGGAGCCGGTGGGGGTCGAGAGGATCACGCCGTCGGCGGCGATGTCCACGGGGGCGTGGCGGCCGATGGCGATTTCGAAGTGGCACATCGAGGTGAGCGGCTCGCGGTGCAGCGCCATCTCGTTGAGGCAGAGCACCTCCCAGCGCCGCTGCTCGCCTCGCAGCACGCTCACCACCAGCATGGTGCGCTCCTCCACCGTCCATTCGCCTGCGATCACCTGCTCGAGGGCCGCGTCGAGCTTGGGCAGGTAGGTCTCGGCCAGGAAGCCCAGGTGGCCTGTGTTGATCGTGAGGATCGGCACGTCAATCGGCGCCGTCTGGCGGGCGGCCGAGAGCACGGTGCCGTCGCCGCCGAGCACCAGCGCCAGCTCCATGCCGCGCCGGAAACTCGCCGGCACGCAGGCGGTGTGCCCCAGGGTGCGCAGGTGCTGGTCGGGGTTGGCGAAGCCCACCATGCCGCCGGCGCTGCTCACCCGCATCACCTCGTAGCCGGCCTGAACGAAGCGGTCTTCGATGGCGTCGGCTGTTCTGAGGGCCAGGTCCTTGCCATCATTCACGATCAGTCCAACGCAGGGCACCGATCGCGGGCGGGGGGCTGAAGGAGTTTATGAGGGGCCCCGTACGGCCTGGCGGGCCAGGCTTCAGAACTGTTCGAGGAAGCGCAGATCGCTGGTGAACAGGCGGCGGATGTCGTCGATGCCGTGGCGCACCATGCAGAAGCGCTCCACCCCCAGCCCGGCGGCAAAGCCGCTGTAGCGGGTGGGGTCGATGCCGAGGCCCTCCAGCACCGCCGGATCGACCATGCCGCAGCCCATCACCTCCAGCCAGCGGCCGCGCCACTGCACGTCCACCTCGGCGCTGGGCTCGGTGAAAGGGAAGTAGCTGGCACGGAAGCGCACCGGCAGATCCCCGAAGAACTGCTGCAGGAAGGCCGTCACGGTGCCGCGCAGGTGGCTGAAATCCAGTCCTTCATCGATGGCCAGCACCTCCACCTGGTGGAACACCGGCGAGTGGGTGGCATCCACCGCGTCGCGGCGATACACCCTGCCCGGGGCCACGATCCGCACCGGTGGGGGGTTGTTCTCCAGATGGCGGATCTGCACCGGCGAGGTGTGGGTGCGCAACAGCTCGTGCTCCGAGAGATAGAAGGTGTCCTGCATGTCCCTCGCCGGGTGGTGGGGCGGGATGTTCAGGGCGGTGAAGTTGTAGTGGTCGGTCTCGATCTCGGGGCCCTCCTCCACCCGGTAACCCAGGCCCGCGAAGATGTCCACGATCTCCTCGATCGTGCTGATCAGGGGGTGGCGATGGCCGGCCGGGATCGTGCTGGCCGGCATGGTCACATCGAGGGATTCCGCGGCGATCCGCTCCGCCAGCGCCGCCGACTTCACCCACGCCAGACGCTCCGCCAGCAGTCCTTGCACCTGCTCCTTGAGCACGTTGGCCCGTTGGCCCACCAGCGGCCGCTCCTCGCCGGGCAGCTTGCCCATGGCGCCGAGCACCCCCGAGAGCTTGCCCTTCTTGCCCAGCAGGCCGACCCGCAGCTCCTCCAGATCAGCGGCGCTGGCGGCAGCGGCGATGGCGGCGGCGGCCTGCGCTTCCAGCTGATCGAGCTGGTCAGTGAGCTGCTGCAGGCTGACGGTGGCGCTCACGGCGGGAACACGGCGACCGCCGACTCTAGGCAGCGGCGCCTGGCTGCCCTGTCCTGCTGGCTGCCCCTGCCCCGCTGGCGCGCCGACCCGCTGGCGGCGCCACTCGCCCATGGCACGGACGACACGCGCTGCCCACGGGGGCTCCCCCTAGCTTGCGGCCAGTGCACCTCGCCTGGCGCCGATGGTTCCCCTGCGCATCCTGATCAGCAACGACGACGGGGTGTTCGCGGCCGGCATCCAGGCCCTGGCGGCCGAGGCCGCCCGCCGCGGCCATGCCGTGACGGTGGTCTGCCCGGACCAGGAGCGCTCCGCCACCGGCCATGGCCTCACCCTGCAGACCCCGCTGCGGGCCGAGCGGGCCGACGCCCTGTTCGCCGAGGGGGTGACGGCCTGGGCCTGCAGCGGCACCCCCAGCGACTGCGTCAAGCTCGCCCTGTTCTCGCTGCTGGAGGCCCCGCCGGACCTGGTGCTCTCGGGCATCAATCACGGCCCCAACCTGGGCAGCGATGTGTTCTATTCCGGCACGGTGTCGGCGGCGATGGAGGGCACCCTGGAGGGGCTGCCTTCCCTGGCGGTGAGCAGCGGCTGCTTCCAGTGGCGTGACTTCGCCCCCGCGGCCGTGATCGCCCTCGACCTGGCCGAGCGCAGCCTGGCCGCCGGCTGGCCCGAGGGGCTGCTGCTGAACCTCAACGTGCCGGCCCTGCCGGCAGGAGAGATCGGTCCGCCCCGTTGGTGCCGCCCCGGCCTGCGCCGCTACGTGGATCAGTTCGATCGCCGCAGCGACCCCCGCGGCCGTACTTACTACTGGCTGGCCGGCGAGGTGGTGACCGATCTGGAATCCGCCGGAGCCGGTCCGCTTGAGTGGCCCACGGACGTCGCTCAGGTGCATGCAGGCGGAGCGGCGGTTACGCCCCTGCAGCCGGAGCTGTTCTGGCGCGGGGGCCTGAAGCAGCTGCCCGACCTGGGCTGACTGGTCGCCGCGTCAGCGGGGCCGATACATGCGCTGCAGCAGCCACAGGCTGATCACCAGACCGATCAGGTGGGCGAACAGCACCTGGGTGTTGCCCAGCACCGAGAACATCTCGATCGACGTGATCGGCAGGCCCACCACACGGCCCTGGGTTCCGGCCGGCATCTGGATCTGGGCCCCGAAGAACCCCGGCACCTGCTGGGAGGCCTGTACGAACAGGCTGCCCGCCAGCGACTGGTAGCCGAGCACGGCCAGCACCAGGCCGCCCAGGTCGGCCAGCAGCCCCCGCTTGATCAGCCGGGCCGTCTCCCCCTTGCTGGGCCGCACCGGGCTGTTCAGGGCCCGGCCGCAGCGCACGATCAGCCAGCTCTGCCACAGGCACCAGAGCAGCACCAGAAACGACAGGGTGGTGAGCGAGATCCCGGGCCCCAGGCCAAGGGCGCGGGAGGAATTGGCCGCCAGGCGCCCACCGATGTTGTTGAACACCAGCACCCCCACCACCACCACCGCCAGCACCACCTGGGTCCAGAAGCGGATCCAGCCCATGCGGCGCAGGGCGGCGGAGATCAGCTGCAGGTCCAGGCGGTCGGCCATCGGGAAAAGAGGAGAGAGGCGCCGGGGCGCGGCGGGGCGGGCCCCAAACTTGCCATGGGAGGATCGCCCCGGCGAGGGCGACGGTTGCGACGCACGGTGATCAGGACGGCACTCTCCCCACGGCAGCAGGCCAAGGCCCAGGTCCAGGCCCAGGTCCAGGGATGGCGCGGGGATGACCGGGCCGGCGGCATCGTTTCCGGAAGTCCGAGCCCCGGCCGCTGGCTTCCCCTGACCCCGGGGGCGCTTTGATTCCGCTGCGCGCGCCCGAGGAGGCCCAGCGGCCCACCGCCGTGGCCCTCGGCAGCTTCGATGGCCTGCACGCGGGGCACCGCCGGGTCATCGCGGCTGTGGCTGGGAGCGATGGCCCAGGGCAGCGGGGCCACGGTATGGAGCCAGGGGGCGAGCTGGTGCCCACGGTGGTCAGCTTCTGGCCCCATCCCCGCGAGGTGCTGTTCGGCGACACCCGCCTGCGGCTCGACATGCCCTCCGAGAAACTGGAGCTGCTGGAGCCCCTGGGCATCCGCCAGTTGGTGCTGGTGCCGTTCACCCCCCAGCTGGCTGCCCTAAGCCCGGAGGCCTTCGTGACCGAGGTGCTCGTGGGCCAGCTCCAGGCCGGCCTGGTGGCGGTGGGGGAGAACTTCCGCTTCGGCGCCGGCCGCAGCGGCGACACGGCCCTGCTGCAGGAGCTCGGGGCGCGCCACGGCCTTGAGGTGCAGGTGCTGCCGACCCTGCGCGACGGCGAGGGACGGCTGAGCAGCAGCCGGATCCGCCGGGCCCTGGCGGCCGGGGATCTGGCGGCGGCCGAGGCCCTGCTGCAGCGTCCGTACCGCTTCGGCGGCCGTGTGGTGCGGGGCCGGGGCCTGGGCCGCGAACTGGGCTGGCCGACCGCCAACCTCCAGGTGGATGGCCGCAAGCTTCTCCCCCTGGAGGGGGTCTACGCCGCCTGGGCCCGCGTCAACGGCGGCGAACCGCTGGCGGCGGTGATGAACCTGGGCCCCCAGCCCACCGTGGATCCCACCGCCCCCTCCGCCCTGGAGGTGCACCTGCTGGGGCAGCAGCTCGAGCTGGAGGGCAGTGAGCTGAGCGTGCAGCCGGTGGCGCTGCTGCGCCGCCAGCAGAAGTTTGGGAGCCTGGAGGCCCTCTGTGCCCAGATCGCCGCCGATGCCCAGCGGGCCGGCGAACTGCTGGCGGCAAGGTCTCCGGAGGCCGGAAGTTTGCCCATGGTCGCCTCCGCAGCTGGCACCGCAGGGGACATTCAGCCAGCCGGGTAGGCGTTGGTCAGACCCCAGCCGATGAAGGCGGCGATGCCGCCCAGCAGCAGAATCCCGGAGATCAGCACCAGCATCGGGCTGTCGGATCCGCCCTGGTCCATCGCTTCAGGCCTGTCGTTGGTTGGCGCCACCCTAGGCACGCTGTCGCCCCCTGCCGTTCCCCGATCCCCCCGCCCGTGACGATGCCCACCCCGTCCTCCGCCAGTGCCGCCGGCCCGGATCCCCAGGCGTCGGCCCCGCCGACGCCCGCAGCACAGCAAGCTCCAGAGCCTCCGGCCCTGGAGCGCCGCGCCGTGGAGCGCCTGCTCGACGCCAACCTCGATCGGGCCCGGGAGGGCCTGCGGGTGATCGAGGACTGGTGCCGCTTTGGGCTCGACCGGGCTGATCTGGTGGCGCGCACCAAGGACATGCGCCAGCGACTGGGGCGTTGCCACCGCAAGGCCTACAAGCTGGCCCGCCACACCGCCACGGATGTGGGCGCTGGCCTGAGCCATCCCGCCCAGGCGGAGCGCACGGCCGCCGCCGCCGTGGTGGCCGCCAACTGCGGGCGGGTGCAGGAGGCCCTGCGGGTCCTGGAAGAATTCGGCCGCGACCCCGACCCTGGGTTGGCCGCCGAGGCCGCTGCGATCCGGTATGCGCTCTACGACCTGGAGGTGGAGCTGCTGCGGGCCGCCGCCGGCCCCGGATGGCGTCAGGCGCTGCTGCAGCGCTGCCGGCTCTATCTGGTCACCAGCCCGGGGCCCGGCCTGGAGGCCACGGTGGGGCGGGCCCTGGAGGGCGGCGTGCGGCTGGTGCAGTACCGGGCCAAGGAGGGAGGCACCGGCAGCGACGGCCAGCCCCTCACCGACCAGCAGCGCCTGCTGGAAGCCCGAGCCCTGCGCCAGCTCTGCGCCCGCCATGGCGCCCTGTTCCTGGTGAACGACCGCATCGACCTGGCCCTGGCGGTGGATGCCGATGGGGTGCATCTGGGCCAGGGGGACCTGCCCCCCGCCATCGCCCGCCAGCTGCTGGGGCCCGAGCGCCTGATCGGCCGCAGCACCCATGCCGTCACCCAGCTGCGCCAGGCCGTGGCCGATGGCTGCGACTACGTGGGTGTGGGACCGGTGAATGCCACCCCCACCAAGCCGGGCCGGGAGCCGGTGGGGCTCGACTACGTGCGCCAGGCCGCCGCTGAGAGCCCGATTCCCTTCTTCGCGATCGGCGGCATCGAGGCCGCGAACCTGCCGGCCGTCCAGACTGCGGGGGCCAGCCGGGTGGCAGTCGTGCGGGCCATCACCGGCGCCGCCGATCCCCGGGCTGCGGCTGCCGAGCTGGTGGCGTTGCTGGGCTGCGGGGCGGTGCCCAACCCGGCCACCAGCACGGAGGCCAGCCGATGAGCAGCCCCGACGCCCCCGACGCCGCGGCCACCATCACGGTGCGGCTCAACGGCGAGGAGCGCCGCTGTCCGGCTGGGCTGAACCTGCAGGAGCTCCTGGAGCACGTCGGCTACCGGCCCCAGCTGGTGGTGGTGGAGTTCAACGGCGAGATCCTGCCCCGCTCCCGCTGGCTCGCGCAGCCGGTTCGGGAAGCCGACAACCTCGAGGTGGTCACCATCGTGGGAGGCGGTTCCTAGATTCCAGCGATCCCCGGGTCACGGCCTTGTCCCCCAACCGTCCGCCCCTGCTGCTCACCCTGCGGCTCCGCCGTGTCTGCAGCCTGCTCCTCGTGCCGGCCTTTCTGGCGGTACTGCTGGCGGTGCCCGAGCCCAGCTGGGCGGCCAGCGGAGGTCGCATCGGCGGCGGCAGCTTCCGCTCCGCACCCTCGGTGCCGCGCAGCTACGGGGGCGGCGGCTATCGGGGTGGCTACGGCGGCGGCGTCCAGCGCGGCTACGGCGGCGGCATCGGCTTCCCCTTCATCGTGCCCTTCTTCGGCTTCGGCGGCGGCGGCCTGTTCGGCTTCCTGATCCTGATGGCCGTGGTGGGGGTGGTGGTCAACGCCCTGCGCGGCGGTGGCGGCTCCCTGGCGGCCGGTGAGGGCGGTGGCCAGATCCGCCCCAGCCGGCCCGACGGACCCGTGTCGATCACCCAGCTTCAGGTGGGTCTGCTGGCTTCGGCCCGGGAGCTTCAGGACGACCTGCGCAGCCTGGCCACCAGCGCCGACACGTCCAGCAGCACGGGCCTGCAGCGTGTGCTGCAGGACACCACCCTGGCCCTGCTGCGCCACCCCGACCTCTGGGTGTACGCCAATGCCGAGGTGGGTGAGGTGCCCTTCGTGGCGGCTGAATCCACCTTCAACCGCCTCTCGATGACGGAGCGCAGCAAGCTGCGCAGCGAACTCACCACCAACGTGGGCGGCCGCCGCTCAGCAGCTTCGGCCGCTGCGGTGGGCGCCGCCGATGCCACCAGCGACTTCCTCGCCGTGACCCTGCTGGTCGCCAGCCGCCGCCGCCTGCCCCTCAAGCCCGTGAGCGGCTCTGAAGAGCTGCGCGAGGCCCTGCGGCTGGTGGGTTCGGTTCCCTCCGACGACCTGCTGGCCCTGGAGGTGATCTGGCAGCCCGATGGCGCCGGTGAGGTGCTCAGCACCGAGGAGCTGATCACGGCCTATCCGGATCTGAAGCACCTCTGAGCAGCTGCCGGGCTTCCAGCGTGCTGATCGGCCTGGCAGCACGCACTGACGCGGATCCGCCGGGCGGCCGCACTTTTGCCATAGCTGCTGTTGCGAATCCTTCGCATTTCCTTTGGATTTGCAGCTCCGGGTGGCGCCATTGAAGAACTTAAGAAACTCTTCGGGCTCAAGGTGTTCGTGAGGGTTCACTCAAACGCTTGCGTCTGTTTATGGTGACGGATCCATTCGCTGGCCGGCTTAGTGAGGCAGTCCGTTCGCAAACCTGAGCCCCGTTCCATGAAGTGGCAGGCGAACGGCGAGCTGGCCGGCAGTGACCTCTTTGCCTTGGTCTGTGAGCTGGAGCGGGTGGAAACCGAGGAGCGCCGCCATGAGCTCTGGCGCCTCGGCCACCGCTACCCCCAGGGCTGACTGAGCGCCGAGGCCGCTGCCGGTGGGGTTGCCGGGCCCTGATACGGGCCGCACACTGCGGACCAGCTGATCCCTACCCCATGGCCCCGCGCTCGCCCCAGTGGGTGAACACGCCGGTTCTACTGGAGGCCCTGGAGCGCTACGAACAGGGCCGGCTCTCCTACCCGATGGCGCTGTGGCTGCTCCAGCTTCTGGAGCTCGATGGGCCTGATCCAGCGGCGCGATCTGCAGAAGCGCCAGCCCGATCGCTCAGGTCCCGCTGCGGCCAGGGTCATGGTGGCTCGGGCCACTCCTGAGGATCCGCAGGGCCGCCATGGCGGCGCCATAGCCGTTGTCGATATTCACCACGGTGAGGCCCGGAGCGCAGCTGGCCAGCATCCCGTGCAGGGCCGCTGTGCCGCCGGCGCTGACGCCGTAGCCCACGCTCACCGGCACGCCGATCACCGGCTGGGGTGCCAGGCCGGCCAGCACCGTGGGCAGGGCCCCCTCCATGCCGGCGCAGGCGATCAGCACCCGTGCCTGGGCCAGGCTCTCCAGCTCCCCCAGTAGCCGGTGCAGCCCCGCGACCCCCACGTCGACCAGCAGCCGGGTGGCCACGCCGTGGGCCTGGAGCGCCAGCTCCGCCTCCTGCGCCACCGCTAGGTCGCTGGTGCCGCCGCAGAGCACCGCCACCTGGCCCAGGCCTGGATCTGGGCGGGGCAGCTCCCCCCAGATGAGGCAGCGGGACTGGCGGTGGTGCTCCAGCCGCGCGCGCCCATCGCCGAGCAGCTGCGCCACGGTCTCCGCCTTGGCCGCGTCCACCCGGGTCACCAGGCCCAGCTCGCCGGCCGCCTCCAGCTGTTTCAGGATCGCCGCGATCTGCTCGGCGCTCTTGTTCTCGCCCCAGACAGCCTCCACCATGCCGATCCGGCGGCGGCGGTCCAGGTCGAGCCGGGCGTGGGGGGGGCTGGCAGGGGAGGTGTTCCCGGCCTGGGCAGGGGGACCGGCGTGGAGGGTCTCAGCCGCGGGGAGAGTCCCGGGTTCAAAGGGGGTGGAGTTCACCTTCAAACACCAGCGGGAAGGGGTTGCCCTGGGGCATCCCCATGGCCTGGCGGGCGAGCGCCTCGAAGCGGTTCTGCACCTGGGCCACCGCTGCGGGGGGGATCGCCTCCCACTGCTCGCGGCTGGCCCAGTGGATCAACAGGGTGCCCTCCTCGCGCTTGGGGTCCCAGAGCAGCTGGCGTTCCAAAAAGCCCGGCTGTTGGGCCAGCCAGGGCTCCCAGCTGCTCCGCTCCGCCTGCAGCCAGGCCTCGACGCCGGCCGCGGGGACCTTGAGCCGTAGGTGCTCCACCACCACAACGTCGTAGCCGGATGGGGCGGTGGCGGCCATGGCGGGTGCGGGACGGAACAGGCCCATGGCCATCGAGCCCGGGGCCAACTTGACGGTGGCCAGCGAGCCCGTGGCCATCGCAACGGGTGGCACCAGGGCCGGTGCGATCAGCAGCAGAGCCGCCAGGAGCAGCCCCCCCAGCCGCCGCGCCAACGGGCTGGTCGTGGTCGGGGAGCAGGGCTCGGCCATGGCCCCATTCTGGAGCGCGGCCGACTGTTTCAGGGGCGGTGCAGCAGCGCCACCGCGTGGCAGGAGATGCCCTCCTCGCGGCCCTCGGCACCGAGCTGTTCATTGGTGGTGGCCTTGACGCCCACCTGATCGGGATCCAGGCCCATCCGCTGGGCGATGGCGGCCCGCATGGCTGCGATGTGGGGCTTGAGCTTGGGACGCTCGGCCACCACCACTGAGTCCACGTTGGTGATGCTCCAGCCCCGCTCGGCCACCAGGGCCACCACCTGCTCCAGCAGCACCAGGCTGTCGGCCCCCTTCCACCGCGGGTCGTCCGGGGGGAAGTACTTGCCGATGTCGCCCAGGGACAGGGCGCCCAGCAGGGCATCCATGATCGCGTGCACCAGCACGTCGGCATCGCTGTGGCCATCGAGGCCGAGGCCCTCGGGGTGGTCCAGTTGCTGGCCCCCCAGGATCAGCGGCCGCCCCGGCACCAGGCGGTGAATGTCGTAGCCGTTGCCGATGCGCAGTTGCATGGCACTCACTCTGCCGCCTGCTGGCTGAGCCAGCAGGCGTAGAGGTCGGGCCGGCGCTCGCGGGTGCGCTGCTCCTGCTGCTCGGCGCGCCAGCGGGAGATGGCGCCATGGTCGCCGCTGCGCAACACGGCCGGCACCTCCATCTCCCGGAAGCAGGCGGGGCGGGTGTAGTGGGGGTGCTCCAGCAGCAGGGCACTGTGGCTCTCCTCCTCCAGGCAGGCCTCGGTGCCCACGGTGCCCGGCAGCAGTCGCACGACGCCGTTGATGATCGTCATGGCGGGCAGCTCTCCACCGGTGAGAACGAAGTCGCCGATCGAAACTTCTTCATCGGCGAGGCAGCGGATGCGCTCATCGAAGCCCTCGTAGTGGCCGCAGAGGAATACCAGCTGGTCGTAGCTGCTGGCCCAGCGGCGCAGATCGGCCTGGCGCAGCGGCTGGCCCTGGGGGCTCATCAGCAGCACCCGCCGCCGCGGCAGCACGGGGATCGCCTCCACGGCCGCGAACACGGGCTCGGGCTTGAGCACCATGCCGGCGCCGCCGCCATAGGGCTCATCGTCGACCTTTCGGTAGCGGTCGCTGGCGTAATCACGCGGGTTATGGAGGTGCAGCTCGGCGCGACCCGCCGCGAAGGCCCGGCCGATCACCCCCAGCCCCCGCAGGGGAGCGAAGGCTTCCGGGGCAAGGCTCACGACGTCGAGGCGCATGGCGTCAGGTGTCGGCGCCCGGGGCCTGGGTGGGGGCGGGGCGCTGCACCCGGCGGATCTCGGAGCTGAAGCTGGCCCGCCCCGGAGCTCCGCCCCTGGGTTGGTCCACGGTGCTGCGCAGCCGCAGGTTGGGCTTGGTGAACCAGATCCGCTCGCGCAGCTCCCGCTCGTCCGTCTCGATCACCAGCTCCAGGCTGCCGTCGGGCCAGAGGGTCCAGTGGCCGCCGCGGCCGTCCACCCGCTCAGCCTGGAAGCGGCCGTCAGCGTTGAAGTGCAGGGCGCTGCGGCGGCCGGGCTGGTCCTTGCTGGTCACCGCCAGGCCGCCGACGTCACCGTGCTCACCCCCGGGGAGCAGTTCGATCAGCAGCTCACCCCGCTCGCTGGCGTGCCAGCTGTCGTCGTCGCCCACGGCCTCCAGATCGAAGCGGCTGCGCAGGCTCATCCACTCGCCGGCGCAGCACTGCAGGAAGGCTGGCAGGTCAGCTGGGGGAAAGGGAAGCTCGGCCGGGGCAGCGCTGGGGGCGGCGGTCACGGGCAGGGGCGCGCGCGGAGACGGGGGGCGCGATCGGTCCATCCTCTCAGCCGGGGGTCAGTCGCCCCGGTAGCCCAGTTCCGCCAGGCGGCTGGGGTTGCGGCGCCAGTTGGGCACCACCTTCACGAACAGCTCCAGATACACCGGCCCATCGATCAGCTTCTGCATCTGCAGCCGGGCGCCCTTGCCGATCTCCCGCAACATCTGGCCGCCCTTGCCGATCAGGATCCCCTTCTGGCTGCTGCGCTCCACCAGCACCGTGGCCAGCACCGCCGTGCGCGGCCCGTCCTCCACGATCCGCTCGATCTGGACGGCCACCGAGTGGGGCACTTCCTCGCGGGTGTGGGTCAGTACCTGCTCGCGAATCAGCTCGGCCAGCAGTAGCTGCTCCGGCTGGTCGCTCACCGCCTCGGGGGGGTAGAGGTGCGGCCCCTCGGGCAGATCGGCCGCCAGCGCTGCCACCAGTGCCTCGGTGCCCTCGCCGGTGAGTGCGCTCACCGGGTGCAGGGGCCAGGCCAGTGCGGCGCCGGCGTGGGATGTCGCGTCGCCGGTCTCGGTGGAGGAGGTTTCCCGGTCAGGGCCGGCCAGCAGGGCGCGGTAGCTGGCGGCCAGCTCCTCGGCCCGCTCGGGATCCACCAGGTCGTGCTTGTTCAGGGCCACGTGCACCGGAACCCGGCTGTGGCGCAGCAGCTCCACGATGAAGCCGTCGCCGCGGCCGGCTGGCTGGCTGCCGTCCACGAGCAGCAGCACCACATCCACCTCGCCGATGGCGCCGCGGGCGCTCTGGACCAGCCGCTGACCCAGCAGGTGGTGGGGCTTGTGGATGCCGGGCGTGTCCACCAGCACCAGCTGGGCCTCAGGGGTGGTGAGGATTGCCCGCAGCCGGTTGCGGGTGGTCTGGGCGATGGGGGAGGTGATCGCCACCTTCTCGCCCACCAGCTGGTTGAGCAGGGTGGATTTGCCCACATTGGGACGGCCCACCAGCGCTACGAAGCCGGAACGGAAGCCCGCGGGGCTCAGTCCCAGCCCCAGGCCGCCTCCGCTGGGGGGGGCAGGGATCGGCAGCAGGGTGCCGGTCACCCCCTCGTCTGACCAGGCCTCGCCGGGGTGCCCTTCGGTGGGTGGGGATGCGGCGGGCCGTGCGGCGCCGGGCATGGGGCGGCGCTTCGTGCTGGGGGGCAGCGGCTCGCTCGGGTGACTTGGCTCCATAACCTCAACACTGACAGTTCGCCGGCCCGATCTCTGCGGCCGTCCTTGCGCCATGACCGATGCCACCGGCTCCTCCGCCCTGCTTGAGCCCACCTTCCAGCAGGCCCTCGAGATCACGGCCCAGTGGCTGGGCCTGTGGGAGGGCGGTGAACTGAGCGACGAGGTTCTGGCAGATCGCGTCGGTGAGCTGGTGCTGAGCCGCGACGGCGCCCGCGGCTTCTTCGTGGTGGCCCTGGCCGGCGACTGCCCGCTGATGGACCGGCTGCCCGATCCGGTGGCGCTGGCCCTGCGCGGCGCCGGCGAGGGCGTGGTTGACCTCAGTGCCCGCAACCTGGCGATGAGCACGGCCATGGCCCTGCACCACTGCCGCAATGGTGATGGCAGTCAGCAGGCGGGCTCGGAGCGGGTGCAGCTGCGCTGCACCGAGCTGCTGCGGCTGCTGGAGCCTGCGCAGGTGAAGGCGCGGCTGGAGACCCTGCTGGCGGCCACCTCTGGCCAGGGCGAGGACGTGGCCTTCCTGGAGCGCTGGGGCTACGACGCCGAGCAGCGGGCGGCCATCGCCGAGGCGGTGCTGGCGGTGGCGCAGGGCTGAGGGCCAGACTTCGAACGAGGTGCAGGTGCAGACCATAAAAAAGCACCCCCGATGTGGGGGGTGCAGGGTGCGGGGACATGGTCTGTAAGCAGCTGTTGTTGCACAACAGGACGCAGGTCCGCGCTCCGCCGACTTCAGTCGCGGCGGCCACCGCCGTTGAGGGCGATGATCAGGCGCAGGATGAAGATGAAGAGGTTGATGTAGGTGAGGTACATCCCAAGGGCGCCGGCCAGGTACTGGTCGTCGCTGTAGGTGCGGGGCATCGTGTAGAAGTCCACGAAGGCGGCGCCTACGAACAGCACGGTGCCGAAGCCGGCGATCAGCAGCTCCATGCCGCCCATGCCGAAGCCCGGCACGAAGATGCCGCCCACGATCTGAACCACCATGGCGATCAGCAGGCCGAGGATGCCGAGGCCCACCACGCCGCTCAGCGCCTGACCGACGCTGTCACTCATGCGCCGGCCCACCACCGAGGCGATCACGAAGGTGATGCCGGTGGCCAGGGCTGCGGTGCCGATGGCGCCGATGCCGGCGGTGCCGATGGCCATGGCCACGATGCCGCTCAGGGTGAAGCCGGTGAGCAGGCTGTAGGCCGTGAGGATCGGCAGGGCCGTGCCGTTGTTGCCCTTCAGGGCCGCGTTCTGGGCCACGAAGAACAGGATGAAGTTGCCGATCAGGGCCACCCAGAACAGCGGCATGAAGCCGGCGGGGTTGCTGCCCAGCAGGGCCAGACCGCCGAGCACCCCGCCGGCGGTGAGCACCATGCCCCCGCCCACGTAGGGCAGGGCCTTGTTCACCACATTGGGGCCCACCAGGGCGCTGGATTGCGCCTCGCGGATGGCCTCCTGAAAATTGCTGCTGGCCGGCATGGCACAGGGATTTCAACTCCCCTCATCCTGCCAGCGCCGGCCAGGCAGCGGCGTGGATGTGTCAGTGGTGCTGGTGCGGATCTCCCTATCCGGACCGGGCGTCCGTATGGGGGTGGCGGCTTCAGGCGGCGTCGTCCGGCTCGGACCGTGATCCACTCCAGAGTCGGACGCCCAGCACGGCAACGCCCGTGCCGATGCAGGATTCCACAAAGCGCAGCAGGGCGTTCAGGCCCGGGCTCAGCTTCGGATCCAGGCTGCCGGTGACCATCACCACGATCACCGTGATCGCCGCCAGGCGGCCGTGGCTGGGGATGTTGACGGCCGCGCAGAGCACCACCGTGGCGAAGATCGCCAGGGCCATGCCAAGCGGGTGAAAGGGCAGCAGGGTCAGGTAGGCCGCGCTGGTGAGCGCGCCGATCGCCGACCCGAGAATCCGCAGCGAGGCCGTGGAGGTGGTCTCCCTGCGGGTGGCCTGGGTCACCACGATGGCCGAGAGCGCTGACCAGAGGCCGCCGATCTTGGGCAGGTAGCCCGGGAACAGGCTGGTGAACCAGAAGCCGACCAGGTAGGCCACCAGGGCCGACAGGGCGATTTCGGCGGGGATGCGCAGGCGCTCAGCGCTGTTCATCGCTGGAGGAGGGTCTGCGGTTGGCGTGGCTGCCATCCATTCGCCTGGTGCCGGCCGGCGCCAGCCGGTTGGCATCGCGGGCGGCATAGGCCGTCACCAGCCGCTGCACGAGGGGATGGCGCACCACATCGGCCGCCGTGAGCCGGCAGATGGCCACGCCCTCCACGCCCTCCAGCACCTGGGCAGCCTCGATCAGCCCGCTGAGCTGGCCGCTTGGCAGGTCGATCTGGGTGGGATCGCCGGTCACCACCATGCGCGAGTTCTCCCCCAGGCGGGTGAGCACCATGCGCATCTGGGCGGTGGTGGTGTTCTGGGCCTCATCGAGGATCACGAAGGCATCGGCCAGGGTGCGGCCGCGCATGTAAGCCAGGGGCGCCACCTCGATCACATTTTTCTCCAGCAGGGCAGCGGTGCGCTCCTGGCCCAGCAGGGTGTGCAGGGCGTCGTAGAGGGGCCGCAGGTAGGGATCCACCTTCTGCTGCAGATCGCCGGGCAGGAAGCCCAGCCGCTCGCCGGCCTCCACCGCCGGGCGGGTGAGGATCAGTCGCTCCACCCTGCGCTCCTGCAGCATCCGCACCGCCTGCACGGTGGCCAGGAACGTCTTGCCGGTGCCGGCAGGGCCCAGGGCCAGGGTGAGGTCGTGGCGCTCGATCGCCTCGACGTAGCTCTTCTGCTTGAGGGTACGGGGGCGGAGCAGACGGCCGGTCTGGCTCTTGGCCAGCACCTGCTGACCCAATTGCTGGTGCTCGGCGCCGCGGCCGGTGTCCAGGGCCGCCAGGGCGGTCTGCACGTCCACCTGGGTGACGGGCTGGCCCTCCTGCCAGATCGGCCGCAGCAGTTCCACCAGGCCGGAGGCCCGCTCCAGCTGGCTGGGTCGACCCCTCAGCCGCAGCGAAAGACCCCGCAGAACCAGCGAGACACCAGTCAGGGCCTCAAGGCGATGCAGGGTCGCTTCCGCCGCCCCGGCCAGCGCCAGCGCGGCGTCCTGGTCGGGGAGATCGATCGTGAAGGTCTGGAGGGTGTCAGCCCCGGACATGGGGCCGGACCTCAGGCTTCAGCAGCGGCTTCAGCGGCGGCGGCTTCCTCGGCGGCCTTGGCGGCAGCTTCCGCTGCTTCCTTGGCGGCCTGTTTGGCAGCGGCTTCGCGGGCAGCGGCCTGCTTGGCCTGGCCCACGGTCACCGAGGCGCGAACGGTCTTCTCGATCAGGCCGCCCCGCTCCAGCAGGGTCAGAACGCTGTCGGTGGGCTGGGCACCCTGGGCCAGGCGGGCACGGATGGCCTCGGTGTTCAGGCGAGTCTCCTTGGTGCGGGGGTTGTAGAAGCCCAGCTCCTCCAGGGGACGTCCGTCCCGACGGGACGTGCTGTTGGTGGCCACCAGGCGGAAGCTCGCTTCCCGCTTCTTGCCGAACCGCTTCAGGCGGAGCTTGATCATCGTGGCCTTGCCTTACTTGACTGGAGGGTGGGTTGGATCAACAGCCTTTGGGGGCGGCCTTGGGGACGCCCCTGCGGGTGAGACCGATCGGGCGGTGTGGAATCACGCGCCAAACGACAAGAATACCCTGTGACCGAACGGGGCCCCCTCCCGCTGCTGGGACAGAGCCGCAGGCTCACAGCTCGTTGGAGCCGCAGGCTCAGAGCTCGCCGAAGCCCTTGCGCTTCTTGGCGGGCTTAGGGGCTCGGGGTATCGCCCCACCACCGCGGCCAGGACGGCCCGCGGGCATGCCGCCCCCGGGGAAGCCCCCCATCCCGGGCATCCCGCCCATGCCGGGAAAGCCGCCACCCATGCCCGGCATCCCAGGCATGCCGCCGCGGGTCATCTGCTGCATGAAGCCGCGCATCTTCTGAAAGTCGGCCAGCACCTTGTCCACATCGGCAGAGCTGTGGCCGCTGCCGGCGGCGATGCGCCGCCGCCGTGACGGCTGGGAGGCCAGCAGTTCCGGCTGCTGACGCTCAGCCTCGGTCATCGAGCCGATCATCGCCTCGATCTTCTTGAGCTGCTGCTCGCCCTGCTTGAGCATGCCGTCGTCAATCTTGTTCATGCCTGGGATCAGCTTCATCAGGCCGCCCAGGGAGCCCATGCGCTTGATCAGGCGCATCTGCTGCAGGAAGTCGGAGAAGTCGAAGCTGGCCTCCTGGAGCTTCTGCTGCATGCGCGCCACATCGGCCAGCTCCACCTCCTTCTGGGCCTTCTCCACCAGGGTGAGCACGTCGCCCATGCCCAGGATGCGGCTGGCCATCCGCTCGGGGTGGAAGGGCTGAAGCGCCTCCACCTTCTCGCCGGTGCCGATGAACTTGATCGGCGCACCGCTCACCTTGCGGATCGAGAGGGCAGCGCCGCCGCGGGAGTCACCGTCGAGCTTCGTGAGCACCGCGCCGGTGATGCCCACCTGCTCGTGGAAGGCGCGGGTGAGTTCGGCGGCCTCCTGGCCGATCATCGAATCCACCACCAGCAGCACCTCGTCGGGCTGCACGGCCTCACGGATCCGCACCATCTCCTCCATCATCGAGGTGTCGATCTGGAGCCGGCCGGCGGTATCGACCAGCACCGTGTCGAAGCCCTCGGCCCTGGCCTTGGCGATGCCGGCGGCGGCGATGTCCTCAGGCTTGGCCTCGGTGCCGAGGCTGAACACCTCCACGCCGATCTGCCGCCCCAGCGTCTGCAGCTGGTCGATGGCCGCCGGGCGGTACACGTCCGCGCCCACCAGCAGCGCCTTGCGCCCCTGTTCCTTGAGGTGCAGGCCGAGCTTGGCGGTGGCGGTGGTCTTGCCGGCGCCCTGCAGGCCCGCCATCAGCACCACCGATGGCTCACCGGCCTTGCCGCCGGCAGCCAGGGGGGCGTTCTCGCCGCCCATGGTGTCCACCAGCTGCTCGTGCACCACCTGGATGAACTTCTGATCCGGGCTGATGCCGCGTACCACCTCGGTGCCGAGGGCTTTCCGGCGCACCTCGTCGACGAACTCCTTGACGACCGGCAGGCTCACGTCGGCCTCCAGCAGGGCGCGGCGCACCTCCTTGAGGGCCCCCTCGATGTTGGTCTCCGAGATGGCGCCCTGGCCCCTCAGGTTCTTGACGGCGTCTTCAAACCGCTGGGAAAGCTCGTCGAACATGGGTGTGGGGCGCGCGCGCTTGGGTGGGGCTCAGGGCCCCGCGTGGCGCGATCGTAAAAAGGCGGGGTGCCGGGCTCAGCGGCTGGCGCGGAAGGCGGCCAGGTGCCAGGTCTGGCCATCGCGGGCAAACACGTAGGTGTTGCGCCGCTCGCCCTCGGGGGTGGAGGCGATCAGCTTGCCGTTGGCGTCCTTGCGGGCGTCGCTGTAGCGCAGGGTCACCTCCGCTTCGATCCGCTGCGGTGTCTGGCTGGTGACGCTGAAGTCGCGCACCTCGGCCGTGACGGTTTCGCTCTCGCCGCGGCTGGCGTTCTCCCTCCGCTGACTCTCGACGTTGCCCACCAGGGCGCTGCGCGCCAGCTGCTCGAGCGGATGCTCCGGCGTGGCGCCCGCCAGCACGGCGGCCTTGGCGGCCAGCCAGGCCTCCAGCAGGCTCCGTAGCTGGGCTGAGCTGGGCTCCGCCACCGTGAGTGGCAGGTTCCGGGGCGCGGGCGGCGCCGGGGTTGGCGCTGGGGCTCCTGGAGCACCGGCTCCTGGGCTGGCGGCCGCCTTGGGGGCGCCCGTCGCGGCTGGGGATGGCTTGGCTCCTGTCTGAACGGTGCCGTCTGGGGCGGGCAGCACCGGGATCGGTTGGCCCCGCTCGGGTTTCGGCCGCAGGGCCAGCCAGCCGCCGACGCCGACGCCGCCCAGGGTCACCGCCACAGCCAGGGGCAGGACCCAGCTGGGAGGCTGGGCCAGCAGCTCAGCGGCCGAAGTCCGCAGCTGGGCCCACCGCTCGGCCAGCTGCAGGTCCTGCCAGTGCAGGTTCGGCCAGCCCAGGGCCAGGTCTGGCCAGTCGTCCTCGTCCTCTTCCGGCTGCAGGGGCTCGGACAGGGCCCCGGATTGGCCTGGTTGGCTCGGCGCTGCCAGGCCGCTGGCCAGGGGGTCTCCCGGCCACAGGGGCATCGCGTCGAGGCTGCTCTGCGTCGACGGGGTGCCTGCACCGGCCCCCGCGGCCGCCTCCGGCGGGTGGAGCGGGGCGCTGCGGGCCCGCTTGCGGTCCTGCTGCTCCACGTAGGCCTGCACGTCCCGGTCGGCGAACCAGGCCTCCAGGTCCGGATCGGCCTCGATGTCGCGGAAGCCGGGCAGCACTTCGCGCTCCAGCCAGTCGCGGCAGTAGGCGCAGAGGCCTGCCAGGGGCTCTTCACCCTGCTCGTTTGCCCACTGGCGCAGGGCCGGGTCGGCCCCCTGCTCGAACAGGGCCTGGGCCGGTTCGATCTGGCCCAGCAGCAGCAGCTGACAGGCCAGGAAGGGCTCCACCCCGGCCTGGCCGCTGCCCGCAAGGCGCCCGTAGGCCGCCTGCAGGCGCTCGGGTTTGCGCTGGGCGAAGCCGGACGCCGTCAGGGCGATGCTGGCCAGGAAATCTGCCAGGGGGGAGCCGGCCTCCGCCCAGCGACTGAACAGGTCCACCTGCTCCTGGGCGGTGAGGAACTGGCGGATCTGTTTGAAGAAGGGCTGGAACTCGCTCGCCGGGAAGGCCGCGTCGGACTCCCCCTCCAGGCCGCCGCGGCGGCGCACCAGCTGATCCAGCAGCTGCAGACCCTCGTTGCGCTCCAGGCTGGCGGAGAGGTCGCGGCTCAGCAGGTCCAGCACCCGGTAGGGCAGCAGGGCGTCGAGGGCCAGATCCAGACGGCGGCGCTGCTCCGGTTGCTGGCCCATGCGCTGCAGCAGCTGCAGGCCCTGCTGCAGCACGCGGGCGGCGGCCTCGTAGCGGCGCTGCTGGCGGTAGTCCTCCGCGGCGCCCTGGCAGGCCAGCCCCGCCAGCAGCGCCAGGTCGGCCTCGCGGCTGCTGCCCAGGGCCGGCGCCTGGGGCGGCTGCAGGCCGCGGCTGGCCTTCTCGAAGGCCTCCTGGGCCTGGCCCGCCTCCAGCAGCAGCAGCAGGCCGCCCACCTCCTTGGAATTGGGGATCTCCAGGGCCGGGATCGCCGACTGACCGCCCTCGCCCTCGGCGCTGAGGGCCGTCAGCTCCGCCTCGTAGGCGGTGCGGTGCCGGTCGTCGCTGAGCAGGTCGGCGCTGTTGCGCAGTAGATCGGCCCGGGCCTGGAGCGTCTCGTGGGTGAAGCCCTGGTCGGGGGCCCGGTCCAGGCGCTGCTGCAGAGTGCGAAGCACCGTCTGACCATCGGTGGCCGGGCTCACCCCGAGCAGTCGGAAATGGTCGATCGGCAGTTCCAATCCGGGCCCTTCTCTGCGGCGTGACTGTAGGCAGGGTCTGCGGTTTTGACTGCCGCCGCCGCCGCTTTCGGTGGCTGGACCCCGTACAGTCGGTCCCAGCATCAGGCTCCCGCGACAGGACGGCCGACATGACCCAGGCAGACATGAGCCAGGCCAAGACCAGTCAGGCCGCCGCCGGCGTTGGCCCCGGAGACGTCCTCGCGGCCAGTGGCGCCCCCGCCTGCTCAGGCGACGCCAACGCCGTGGGCCTGCACGCCGAGCGCCTGCTCAACCTTTACCCCTCCACCCCGGCCACTGTGTCGCGGGATGAGGGGCTGCTCCTCTATCGCGACATGACCCTGGGTCGGCGCTTTGAGGACAAGTGCGCCGAGATGTACTACCGGGGCAAGATGTTCGGCTTCGTGCATCTCTACAACGGCCAGGAGGCCGTGAGCACGGGCGTGATCCAGGCGATGAAGTTGCAGCACGACTGGTTCTGCAGCACCTACCGCGACCACGTGCATGCCCTCAGCTGCGGCGTGCCGGCCCGTGAGGTGATGAGCGAACTCTTCGGCAAGGAGACCGGCTGCAGCAAGGGCCGCGGCGGCTCGATGCACCTGTTCTCCAAGGAACACCACCTGCTGGGTGGCTATGCCTTCATCGGTGAGGGCATCCCGGTGGCCCTCGGCGCCGCCTTCACCAGCCGCTACAAGCGCGATGCCCTGGGTGATGCCAGCAGTGATGCCGTCACGGCCGCCTTCTTCGGCGACGGCACCTGCAACATTGGCCAGTTCTATGAGTGCCTGAACATGGCGGCCCTCTGGAAACTGCCGATCCTGTTTGTGGTCGAAAACAACAAGTGGGCCATCGGCATGGATCACAACCGCGCCACCAGCGATCCGGAGATCTGGCGCAAGGCGGCCGCCTTCGGCATGCACGGCGAAGAGGTGGACGGCATGGACGTGCTGGCCGTGCGCGGTGCCGCCCAGCGGGCCATCGAGCGGGCCCGCGCCGGCGAAGGTCCCACCCTGCTGGAATGCCTCACCTACCGCTTCCGCGGCCACTCCCTGGCTGACCCCGACGAGCTGCGGGCCGAGGCTGAGAAGGAGTTCTGGGCCCAGCGTGACCCGATCAAGCGCCTCGGCGCCCACCTGATCGAGCAGAACCTGGCCACGGCCGAGGAGCTTAAGGCGATCGAAAAGGAGATCGATGCCGAGGTGGCCGACTGCGTGGAGTTCGCCCTGGCGGCCCCCGAGCCCAAGCCCGAGGAGCTCACCCGCTACATCTGGGCGGAAGACTGATCCTCCGGCTGATGGCGCCCCTTCGCATTCACAGGCCTCTCCGCTAGAGACCGTGCAAGCGGGCCTGCTCCGCCGCCGCCCGGAACACCAGGCCGTGGCGCTCCACCAGGGGGGTCAGCTCGTCGTAGCCACCGCCGATCAGCGTGGCCACCGGGATGCCGCGCCGCAGGCAGGCATCGAGCACCAGCCGGTCGCGATTGAGCAGCCCTTCGCTGCTCAGGGCCAGCCGCCCCAGGCGATCGCCCCGGTGGGGATCCACGCCGGCGTTGTACAGCACCAGCTCGGGCCGCTGCTGATCCAGCAGATCGGGCAGCACATCCCCAACGGCCGCCAGGTAGGCCTGGTCCTCCAGGCCATCGGCCAGGGGCAGATCCAGGTCGCTGCGCTGCTTGCGGAGCGGGAAGTTGCTGGCGCAGTGGGCCGAGAAGGTGAACACCCGCGGCTCGCCCGCGAAGATCGCCGCGGTGGCATCGCCCTGGTGCACGTCCAGGTCCACCACCATCAGGCGCCGCACCAGCCCCTCGTCCAGCAGCACCCGGGCCGCTACGGCCGCGTCGTTGAAGATGCAGAAGCCGCTGCCGTGGTCGGGGAAGGCGTGGTGGGTGCCGCCGGCCAGGTGGCAGGCCAGCCCATGGCGCAGAGCGAGCCGTGCCGTGAGCACCGTGCCCCCCACGGCCAGCCAGGTGCGGCGCACCAGGGGGGCGGTGGCCGGCAGGCCGATGCGGCGCTTCTCCGCCGCCGACAGCTGGCCCCGGGCGAAGGCCTGGTGGTAGCGGCGCCCATGCACCAGCTCCAGCCAGCGCCTGGGTGCCGGGAGTGGCTGGTGCAGCTGTTCCTCGCTGGCCAGGCCCTGGCGGCGCAGCAGAGCGAGTAGCAGGCGGAATTTCGCCATCGGGAAACGATGGCTGCTTGGTAGCGGTGCCGAATAGGCCGGGTGGTAGATGAGCGGAGGTCTCAGGAGTCGCGGCGCGGCGGCACCCAGGCTGGCGCGACCTGGGTGCCGCTCAGAGGCTGCTCGGCATCTTGCGGGTGAGGTGGCGCAGTTTGCGCAGGGCCTTGAGTTCCACCTGGCGCACCCGCTCCCGCGACACATCCAGCAGCCGGCCAATCTCGGCCAGGGTGTGGCGCTCCTCGCCCTCCAGCCCGAAGCGCAGCTCCAGCACCTGGCGCTCCTGGTCGGTGAGGTAGGTGAGCCAGCGACCCAGCTGCTCCTGGTGGATGCCGCGCTCCACCTGCTCGAGGGGTTCGGCGCCGTTGGTGTCGGCGATCAGATCGCCGAGGAAGCTGCGGCCCTCTTCGCCGTTCACGGGCGCATCGAGGCTGGAGGTGGTGAGGGCCTGACGCAGCAGGCCGTCCAGCTCATCGAGGGGGATGTCCATCTCCTCGGCGATCTCGCGGCGGCTGGGCATGGCGCCGAGCTTGTGGGCCAGCTCCAGGCTCACTTTGCGGATGGCGCCGAGCCGCTCGGAGAGATGCACTGGCAGTCGGATCGTGCGCGACTGGCAGGCGATCGCCCGCGTCATGCTCTGGCGGATCCACCAGAAGGCATAGGTCGAGAACTTGTAGCCACGGGTGGGATCGAACTTCTCCACCGCCCGCTCCAGCCCCAGGGAGCCCTCCTGAATGAGATCGAGCAACTCCAGCCCTTTGCCTTGGTACTTCTTGGCAACGCTCACGACCAGGCGCAGATTCGCCTTCATCATCCGCTGCTTGGAGCGGCGGCCCACCCGGATGGTTTTCTGTTCCTTTTCGCTGTAGTCAGCCTCGCTGCGCTGCTCTTCGACCAGCCGCATCATCGCCTGCACCTGGTTGCCGAGTTCGATTTCCTCGGAGGGGGTGAGCAGGGGCACACGGCCGATCGTGGCGAGATACCAACTGATCGGGTCACTGCTGCGGCGCCGCGTGCTGGAGCTGGCGGAGAGGCTGGATGCCGTCATGAGTCCGCACCGGGGAAGTTTGGGAAATCTCCTATGGATTGCTGCTGGCGCGCTGTTGCTTCAGCAACCCTTCAGCTTTTATCCCTAAAACCACACGCTTTGTGTTGAGACTCACGCTATAATCTGAGCCCGTGTGTCAGTGACTACCGAGGTCTTGCCTGTGGGTGGCCTGCGCTACTCGAACGGCCTGGGGATGGCTGATTCCCTGGGCTGGTCTGGGTCTATCTGTGCCAGGGCGTGGGCAACGGCCATCGGCGTGGCTCCTCCCGCCCCCTGCTCCCCGATCGCCGCCAGGCCCGCCTCGGCGTGGTCCAGGGCCGCGGCGGCCAACAGGGATCCATCCGCGGACCAGCCGGCCGCCAGGGCCAGGGCGCCTCGGCCGGCGGCGTAGCCCGCCAGCACGTCCCCCAGACCGGCCCTGGCCGCCGCAGGGCTGGCCCGGAGCAGTTGCCAGCTGCGGCCATCGGGGGCTGCCACCACGCTGCGGGCCCCCTTCAGCAGTACGGCCGCGCCGCTGCGTTGGGCTGCGGAGCGGGCCGCCTCGGGGGGCGGCAGGTCCGCGAGGTCGGGGAAGAGGCGCGTGAATTCGCCGGCGTGGGGGGTGAGCCAGGTGGCCCCGGCCCGCCGCTGCAGCCAGTGCAGGGCCGCGTCAGCTCCACCGGCTCCGCCGCCGGCCGCCAGCCGGTTGAGACCATCGGCATCGAGCACCAGCAGGCCCGGGAACTGCTGCAGCGCCGTCCATGTGCGGGCCTCGCCGGCTTGGCGCTCCCCGCCTCCAGGCGCCGCGGCTGCTGCTGCCGGCCCGGTTCCCGGGCCGATTCCCGGGCCCAGCAGCAGTGCATCCAGCCGCTGCGACCCGGCACTCGAGCGCGCCGGCGCCACCAGGCCCAGGGCTTCCAGGTCCAGTTCCGCCAGATCCAGTCCGCCCTGGCCGTTGCGGCCCAGGTTGGCCGCCACCACCACGTGAGGCTGGACCACCCACAGCCCGGCGGCCACGGCCTGCGGCAGGCCCGCCCGCAGGCTGCCGCAGCCGCTGGCGCTGGCCCCCAGCAGCGCCAGCTGGGCCGCTCCCCGGTAGGCCTCGCTGCCCGCCAGCACCAGCAGCCGGCCCCTGCCGTACTTGGCCGCCTGCGGCGCCGGCTGGGGCCTGGGGGCCGTGGCGAGGTCTTCGGCGCCCAGGGCGAGGGGCTGGTCGGCCGGCAGGGTCTGCAGCAGGGTGGCGGGCAGGCCCAGCTCGATCCGCTCCAGCCGGCCTACCCAGGCCAGGGCCGGGTCCTGGATCAGCCCCTGCTTGAGCAGGCCGATGCAGTAGGTCGTGTCGGCGCAGGCCGGCTGGTTCCCTGTGGGCAGGCCGCTGTCGGCGCAGAGGCCGGTTGGTACATCCACCGCCACCAGCCGCTGGGGCCGTTCCCGTTGCCGCTCCGCCAGCAGGCTCTCGATCGCGTCACCCGCGGACCGCTCCTGGCCGATGCCCAGCAGGGCATCGATCCAGAGTTCGGGGCCGTTGGCATCGGGTGGTCGCTGCAGCCGCGGGATTCCCAGCCAGAGGCAGTGGCGCAGGTGGGCCGCCGTGAGCGGCTTGTGGCGTTCAAAGGGGCTCCAGATCGCCGTGGCCACTCCGGCCAGGTGCAGTTCGCGGGCGATCACCAGGCCATCGCCGCCGTTGTGGCCAGGCCCCACCAGCACCAGGGCGCCGCACTGACGCAGCAGGCCACCGTGCTGCTCCAGCAGGCGCCGGCCCACGGCCAGGGCCGCCTTCTCCATCAGGGCCTCCACCGGCAGGCCGGACGCGAAGATCTGCTCCTCCAGCCCCGCCATCTGGCGGGAACTCACCAACAGGTGGGCGGCGTCGCGGGCGGGCCAAGGCGGCGGTGGGAGCAGGGAGGCCGTGGGGTTGGGCATGGGCAGGCGGGGCCGCAGCGGCAGGAGCGGGGGTGCTGGACCCGGGCCCGGGCGCGGAACCGCACCGTCGAGCTGGGTTGTGGAGCCGAGGGGTGAACCAGGTGCCCACACCCCGCCTCCATGATGGGGAGAATCTCCGCCCTGACCCTCCGGGGCCAGCACCCTGCCGCCGTTGGCCCGCTTCTCCGCCCCGCCACTGCCCGCCACCGCCGGAGCTTCCGTGGCGGCCACCCCGGCCGGCGCCGCGGCGATCGAGCGGCTGCGCGCCTGGCCGGGTGAGCATCGTGTGGTGGTGGGCCTCTCCGGCGGGGTGGACAGTTCGCTCACGGCCGCCCTGCTGGTGGAGGCCGGCTGGACGGTGGAGGGGCTCACCCTGTGGCTGATGAGCGGCAAGGGTGCCTGCTGCGCCGAGGGACTGGTGGATGCGGCCGGCATCTGTGAGCAGCTGGGGGTGCCCCACCACGTGGTGGATTTCCGCGAGCACTTCCGCGAGCAGATCGTGGATTTCCTGGTGCAGGGCTATGGGGCGGGCGTCACGCCCCTGCCCTGCTCCCGCTGCAACCGGGAGGTGAAGTTCGGCCCGATGCTGCGCTGGGCGGCGGCGGAGCGGGGCATCGAGCGGCTTGCCACCGGCCATTACGCCCGGGTGCGCCACGCCGAGGCCGGCGACCCCCTGCCGGTGCCGGGTGAGGGGCGCGGCCGCCACCAACTGCTGCGCGGGCTCGATGCCCGCAAGGACCAGAGCTACTTCCTCTACGACCTGCCCCAGCAGGTGCTGGGCCGGCTGGTGTTCCCCCTGGGCGAGCTCACCAAGCCCGACACCCGCGCCGAGGCCGAGCGCCATGGCCTGCGCACCGCCCAAAAGCCCGAGAGCCAGGACCTCTGTCTGGCGGATCACCATGGCTCGATGAAGGCCTTCCTCGATGCCTATCTGCCGCCGCGCCAGGGGGAGATCGTGCTCGGCGATGGCCGCGTGGTGGGCCAGCACGACGGCATCGAGCACTTCACGATCGGGCAGCGCAAGGGCCTGGGGGTGGCCTGGAGCGAGCCGCTGCACGTGGTTCGTCTCGATGGCGCCATGAACCGGGTGGTGGTGGCCCCCCGCTCCGAGGCCGCCCGCTCCACCTGTGTGGTGGGTGCAATCAACTGGGTGTCGATCGAGCCGCCCACCGCCCCGCTTGAGCTGGAGGTGCAGGTGCGCTACCGCAGCGGCCCCGAGCGTGCCCTGCTCACCCCCCTGGCCCCCACGGACGCCGACTACGCCGCCGAGCGTCCCCACCGCTGCCGGCTGGAGTTTGCCGAGTCCCAGTTCTCAATCACGCCTGGGCAGGCGGCCGTTTTCTATGCGGGTGAGGTGCTGCTCGGGGGGGGCTTGATTCAGGCCTGAGGCTGGCCCTCGGGCCGGGCCCCGAAGCGTGCCGGCGGCGATGACAGCCCGCGCCCTACCAGTGGGGATCCACGGCGATCTCCAGCACCAGCTGGCCGCTGGCACTGGCCGGCACCGTGGCGATGCAGGCGCGTACCAGCTGGCCGTTCACCTCAATTTCACAGGCCCCGCAGCTGCCCCCCAGGCAGCCGGTGGGGATGGCGTAGCCGGCCACGGCGGCGGCCTGCAGCCAGTCCTCCCCGCTCTGGGCCTGGCTGCGTCTTCCGTCCGGCCAGATCACCTCCAGGCTGCGCCGTTCCGGCATCGGCTAAGTCCCGCGCGATAGGCGCCAGTCTCCGGCACCGGCCAGCGGGGATGGCTCAGCCCAGCAGCGGCCCCAGATCCACATGGGCCTCGAAGGCATCCGCCAGGCGGTCGAGCAGCGCCTCGCGCTGGCGGCTGTGGTGGGGCACGGCTTCCGGCAGGGCGGCCAGACCCCGCCGCTGCCGCAGCAGGTTCAGCCAGCGGCGCCGCCAGGGTCCGTCTTCGAACACCCCATGCAGGTAGGTGCCGGCCACCAGCCCGCCCCGCCCGCCGTCGGCGAGACGCCACCAGCCCAGCTCGGCGTCGGCGGCCAGTGGCTGGCAGGGGGCCGTGCCATCGAGCAGCTGGGTCGTGCCGCGATGCAGCTCGAACCCCTCCAGTGGCAGCCTGCCCCCCTCCCCAGGCGGGGGCCAGAGCGCTTGGCTGCGCCGATGGCGCAGGGCCTTGGTCGCGCCGAAGCGCGTGCGCAGCGGCAGCAGCCCCAGGCCTGCCCGGCTGGCGGGGCCTCCATCACCCTCCAGGCCATCGGGATCCTCGAGCGCTACCCCCAGCATCTGCAGGCCGCCGCAGATCCCGAACACGTGGCCGCCCTCCACCAGGTAGGCCTGCAGCTCAGATGCCAAGTCCCTGGCCTGCAGGGCAGCCAGGTCCCGCAGGGTCTGCTTGCTGCCGGGCACGATCACCGCATCGGGACGCCCGAGGCGCTCGCCGGGACGGATCCAGCGCAGCTGCACGCTGGGCTCGGCCTCCAGGGGATCGAGGTCGGAGAAGTTGCTGAGGGAGGGCAGGCGCAGCACGGCGATCTCCAGCTCCGCCTCGCGCTTGCGACCGCGGCGCTCCAGCAGATCCAGCGAGTCCTCCGGCGGGAAGAGCTCGTCGAGCCAGGGCATCACCCCCAGCACCGGCACCCCTGTCTGGCGTTCCAGCCAGTCGCGACCGGCATCAAACAGCTCGCGCCGGCCACGGAAACGGTTGATCAGCAGGCCGCGGATCAGGGGCCGCTCCACCGGCCGCAGTAGCGCCAGGGTGCCCACCAGCTGGGCGAACACGCCGCCGCGCTCGATGTCCGCCACCAGCAGGCAGCGGGCGCGCAGGAACTGGGCCAGGCGCAGGTTGGTCAGGTCGCGCGCCTGCAGATTCACTTCCACCGGACTGCCCGCTCCCTCAAGCACCAGGCGCCCCTGGGGATGGGCGGCCTGCAGCTCGGCCAGCCCGGTGCGGATCGCCCGCCAGCCGGGCCGGAACCAGTCGCGGTAGTAGTGCTCGGCACGGGCACTGCCCACCGAGTGGCCCAGGTGGATCACCTCGCTGGTGGAATCGCCCTGGGGCTTGAGCAGCACCGGGTTCATGGCCGCCACGGGTTCCAGGCCCGCCGACCAGGCCTGCAGGGCCTGGCTGTAGGCCATCTCACCGCCGGCCCCATCCACCCAGGCGTTGTTGCTCATGTTCTGCCCCTTGAAGGGCAGAGGTGTCTCGCCGCGGCGGCGCAGCACCCGGCACAGGGCCGCCGTCATCAGCGATTTTCCGGCGCCGCTGCTGGTGCCGAGCACCATCAACGGCGTGGGCCGGGTGGCGGGTGGCTCTGGGGGCTGTCCAGGGGTGGCGTTCACAGACGCGGCCGGCGGCGGCGCAGGCCGTGCAGCAGCCGTTCCCCCAGGTCTGCCCGTGGCAGCTCGCCCGGCCAGCGGCCGAGCAGTTGCCGGCCCATGGGGGTGAGCCGCACCCGTTCGGTCAGGCCCTGGCCATCGACCTCGCGGCGCAGCACCCCCAGGCGGATCAGCCAGATCAGGTGGTCCTCGGCGCGCTTCGGCGTGAGCGGGCGGAACCAGTAGCGGCTGCGGTCGGGGTGCTCGCACAGGCTGCCGCTGCTGATCGCTTCGACGGCGACCCGTTCGTAGAAGGCGCGCCGCAGGGGCAGGCAGCGCAGCGCCGACGCGGCCCGGGCCAGGGAACGGGGATCGGTGAGGCTGCCATCCATGGGTCGATTCTCCCGGACGGCTGCCCCCCAGCGCGGCTGGAGCGGGCGCTGACCTCCGCCTCCGCCAGGGGCCAGGATCGAGATCCTTGGCTGCCCGGCTCACCCCAGGCTGGCCGCACCGTTCACACCCTGCCGGCCGTGCTGCTGCTCGCCTCCGCCTCCCCCGCCCGCCGCCGCCTGCTGGAGCAGGCGGCCATTCCCCATCGGGTGCGGGTGAGCGGCGTCGATGAGGACGCGATTCAGGAGACCGACCCGACCCTGCTGGTGCAGCGGCTGGCCCAGATCAAGGCAGGTGTGGTGGCCGATCTGGAACGCCAGGAGGCTGGGGGCGTCGGCCCCGGGGTGCCCGGCTCCGCAGCCGGCATGCCCGTGCTCGGCTGCGACTCCCTGCTGGTGTTTGGGGGGGAGGTGTTCGGCAAACCCCTTGATCCGGACGAGGCCATGGCGCGCTGGCGGCGCATGGCCGGGGCCTGGGGGGAGCTGCACACCGGCCACTGTCTGATCTCTCCGCAAGCGGACCTGGCCCCGCGGTTGGCCACGGTCACCACCCGGGTGCAGTTCGCACCGCTCACCCCGGCCCAGATCGAGGCCTATGTCGCCACGGGTGAGCCGCTGCACTGCGCCGGAGGCTTTGCCCTGGAGGGGATCGGCGGGCTCACGGTGGAGCGGATCGAGGGCTGCTTCAGCAATGTGATCGGCCTGAGCCTGCCGCTGCTGCGGCGCTGGCTCCAGCCCCTCGGCTGAAGCCAGCCGGCCGAAGGCCTCAGCGGAACAGGTTGTTGAACAGATCCTGGATGAACTGGCCGGTGGGGGCCTGGTTCCAGGGCAACGGTCGCTGGCTGGGGCCTGTGCCGTAGCCGTAGTCGTAGGTGGGGCGGGTCACCAGCTGCAGATCCGCCCAGCGGAAGATCAGATCGTTGCCGCGGCTATAGAACTGCGCCGGCCAGAGATTGGCGGCGTCGTTTAGCACCAGCTGGCCCTGGCGGTTGCGGAAGGCATAGCGCCGACCATCGCTGAGTTCCACCACATAGGCGGTGCCATCGCCCGTAGCCCGCTGGCGCAGACCGCACTCCCCTGAAAACAGTTGCTGGCCCCGCTGGCTCAGCTCACAGCGGCTGAGTTGCTGGCCGGGACGCGTGTTGCCGTTCTGCCAGTTGTTATTGCCGTTATTCCAGTTGTTATTGCCATTGTTCCAGTTGTTATTACCGTTCTGCCAGTTGTTGTTGCCGTTGGTCCAGGCGTTGCTGTTCCAGCTGCTGCCGAACAGCTGGCGGCTCAGACGTTTGCTCACGTTGCGTCGCTGCCCGCCGTCATCCCAGCAGACCTGGCGCTGCAGTTCGCACAGCTCGCCGCTGCTGAAGACCAGCTGGTTGGGCCAGGGGCGGCCGGAGAGCTGGCGGCGCAGATTCTGCTCTGCGCGGGAGCCGAATTCACGGCGGGTCTGGGAATAGGAAACCCCGTTCCGGTCGTAGCAGATGTTGGTGCCCCGATCACAGATCACACCGTTTCGTGGGAATTTGAGGCCCTGGCCCTCGGCCTGAACGGGAGCTGTGGCGGCCAGGGGCAGGGCAACAACGCCGGCGGCCATCCAGCGCAGCAGACGGGGCGGTTGATGCAGGGCCGGGAACGCCATGGCGGTCTCCAATGGGGTGCCGTCAACCTAGGCAGCATCGAGGCTGCCGATGCGTCCCGAATCCATCTGCGGGCCGTGCAGTGATGACCAACTCTTTCTGAGCAGGTTTTCCCCTGGCCAGCCTTCTCTTCTGCTTGCGGTGGCTGACAACAAAAAAGCCCCCGCTGTTGGCGGGGGCAGGTTGTGATGATCCCAGCCCAGTCAGGCGGGGAAACGCACTGAATCAGTCGAGGTCTGGCATTGCCAGGGTGGGCTCGGCCTTACGGTCGATGCCCTTCTCGAAACCAGCGGCGGCAGCGCGGGCGCGGCCAGCGTGCCAGAGGTGGCCCACCAGGAAGAAGAAGGCGAGCACGAACTGCGTGGACGCCAGCCATTGGCGGATGTTCACGAAGTTCACCGAGTTGGGCTCGGTGATGATGCCGCCCACGGAGTTGAGGGAGGCGTTGGGGGCGTGGGTCATATAGTCAGCCGCGCGGCGCACTTGCCAGGGCTGAATATCGTTCTGGAGCTTGTCGAGGCTCAGACCGTTGGGACCACGCAGGGGCTCGAGCCAGGGACCGCGGAAGTCCCAGAAGCGCATGGTTTCACCACCGAAGATGATTTCGCCGGTAGGGGAGCGCATCAGGTACTTGCCCAGACCGGTGGGGCCCATGGCCGAACCGATGTTGGCGCCGAGGCGCTGGTCACGCACCAGGAAGGTGAAGCTCTGGGCCTGGGAGGACTCGGCGTTGGTGGGGCCGTAGAACTCAGAGGGATAGGCGGTGTTGTTGAACCAGATGTAGGCCGAGGCGATGAAGCTCATGAAGCTCAGGGCGCCCAGGCTGTAGCTCAGGTAGGCCTCACCGTTCCAGATGAAGGCACGACGCACCCAGCCGAAGGGCTTGGTGATCACGTGCCAGATGCCACCGAAGATCAGGGTCAGACCCAGCCAGATGTGGCCGCCGATGATGTCTTCCATCGAGTTCACCCCGATGATCCAGCCCTCGCCACCGAAGGGGGCGCGGGTGAGATAGCCGAAGATCACGCCGGGATCCAGGGTGGGGTTGGTGATCAGGCGCACATCGCCGCCACCAGGGGCCCAGGTGTCGTAGACACCGCCGAAGAACATGGCCTTGAACACCAGCAGCAGCGCACCCACACCCAGCAGGATCAGGTGGTAACCAATGATGTTGGTCATCTGGTTCTTATCGCGCCAATCCTGCGAGAAGAAGGCGGAGTAATTCTCCAGAATCTCGGGGCCGCGGATGGCGTGATACAGACCGCCGAGGCCGAGCACGGCGGAGCTGATCAGGTGCAGCACCCCCACCACGAAGAAGGGGTAGAGGTCGGTGACTTCACCGCCGGGACCAACGCCATAGCCAAGGGTGGCCACGTGGGGAAACAGGATCAGACCCTGTTCGTACATCGGCTTGTCGAAGGTGAAGTGGCTCACCTCGAACAGCATCATGGCGCCGGCCCAGAACACCATCAGGCCAGCGTGGGCCACGTGGGCGCCGAGCAGGCGGCCGGAGAGGTTGATCAGACGGGCGTTACCCGACCACCAGGCATAGCCGGTGGAGTCGAGATCCTTCCCGCCGATCCCGGAGAGGGAGGGATTAGAGAGCGTTACCACGGGGCAGAACCTCTTCAGGGAAGACGAAGTTTTCGTGCGGCTGGTCAGCCGGCGCCATCCAGGCGCGCAGACCTTCATTCAGCAGAATGTTCTTGGTGTAGAAGGTCTCGAACTCGGGATCCTCAGCGGCGCGGA
>NZ_NQLA01000003.1 GCF_002252705.1 Vulcanococcus limneticus LL | reverse complement strand
CTCCAGCTTCTTTTTGCCTTGTTTGCCTTCTGGCTGCAGATTCTGAGCAGCCAGCTTGTAGCTCTGAGGCGCAACAAACTGCCATCAAGCGTTGAGACAGCTGCTGCTTGATAATCACTCAGCAAGGCACCTGACTGCCAGAATCTGTATTGGCGGCAGCGGCTCCGACTTTCTCAGGAGGCCCTATGTGGCTATAGAATAGCCTGGTATATCGCTCCATATCTGCTGTTGATCAGGCTTGAAGTTCTTGAGGTATTGGATGGACTCCTGTGGTTCGGGTCCGGTGAGGAAGTCTCGAAGAGGTTCTCCATCAGCCAGCCAACGGTGAGTCGTTACTGCCGCAAGGCGCTGGATCTGTTTAGCCTCTCTCTTGATCGTCAGGCTGGTGAGTGGGAGCTTCTTGGCGACCAGGACCTGTTGCGGCTTGAGAGGGAGGTGCATCAGTTGGCGAGGGGAGCGGGGTATCGCCCTCTTCGCTTGGAAGCGACCTGCTGGAGCGCTGCTGCCCTCTGTGCAGACCTGGCGCCAGGCTGGATGCTTGGCCTCTCGGAGAGTGTCGGTGTCAAGCGCAACCTGCAGTTGCTGAAGGATCGTGTTGTTGATTGTTGGCTTGCTGGTCTTCCCGATCTGCCTGCATCCGTGCAGGCTGATCTGGTTTCCATCCAGCTGGCTCGGATGCCTGTCTTTTTTACTTGCGCCCCAGGGCATCCTCTGCTGCAGCGTCGCCATCTCGACTTTCGTGATATCGCCCCATTCCCCATGCTGCCCCTGCCTGCCGGATTCTATCCGCGAATCGAAAGCTCACTGAAGTTGATCGGCCTCTGGAATGCTGGCGTTCCCGTGGCGAGGCATCGCCGCGATCAATGGGAGGGAATGGCGGAGTCAGGACTCATGGTTGGGTATGGAACTCCGCTGAGTCTGGGGGCTTGTGGTGGTCGGCTTTACCGGCTTCCGCTGAATCTTCCTTTAGATTCTGGGTATTCCCTGATTGTGCATCGTGATTTGCTGTTGCACCCTCTGTTCAATGGCTTGACTGACTTCCTGCTTTCTCGGATTCGTGATCTGGCACTTGAGTGTCCTGAGATTGCCGTTGTCTACGGGTGATGTCTGGCGGGGCGCTGCCGCCTATGCAGATCCTGAATTGGATGCAATATCTCTTGATATCAGCCGGATGTGTCTTGTTGCGAGCTCGATTCGAGGCTGATAATGCGCCAAGGCGTTGTTGCGTGTTTGGTCGAGCTGGAATGCCTTGCTGCCCTGGATTGCCTGCAATGGTTGCGGACCGGCTCTCGCGCCGCCGAAGTGCTGAACTGCAGTCAGTCTCGGGTGAGTCGCAATGCGGGGAAGTGTCAGAAGTCGTTCCGGGTCAATCTGAGGAAAAGCTCTTCTGAGTGGTGTCTCTCTGGCGACGGCTTTCTGCTTGGCATGGAGCGGCGGGTGCATCAGCAATACCGCTGGGACACCGATCGCCCACTCCGTCTCGACTGTCAGAACTGGTTGGGAGGAACCTATTCACCTGTTCTCCTCGATGGGTGGATCAAGGGAAATCTCGACTATCTGGAAGGCTTGCGTCCGCTTTCACTGCTGCGGGATCGTGTGATTGATGCCTGGTTGTGCTCCTTCCCTGATCATCCCAGGGACCCTGAGTTTTCCTGCTTTCAGCTCTGCTCGACGCCCGGTTACCTGGTGGTCAAGCCGAGCCACCCCCTGCTCGATCTCGGATCATCTGTGTCGTTCAATGATGTTCGCCGTTATCCCGTGGCCCCGTGGCCCGCTGGTGTGATGCCGGTGCTTGAGTCGACTCTTGGGTCGATGGGTTTGCCTATGGAGGACATCCGGGATGCTGCCGCCCCATCACTGCCCCTTGCTGATCTGCAGGTTGGCATCACATCGCCTCTCGCCTTTGCAGGGCACAGGTCAGGTTCTGTTGCTCTGCCCCTGACGCTTCCTGTTGTTGTCGGCGATGTCCTTGTCGTCCGATCGGACTTGGCTGGCCATCGTCGGACGCTGGGTCTTGTTGACGCGTTGCTGCACCATCTCCGTGCCGTCTCTCTGGGCCTTGATGATGTGCATGTGTTTGCTGAGGCGTCGGTTCTGCGTTGAGTGCGGCTGTTGCCCGTGGTGGCTGAGCCCGTTGGGGCACCGTGGGTTCAAGCGCTTCCTCCATGCCCTTGGTGCCACCGGAGTCGGCGTCACCAGTCGATCGGTGGCTGCGGAATCCGATGCGCTCGCTCCCATCGCGCTGCCCCCACCTGCCTGGGCCTTCAGCGGTTGAGCCGCTGCATCTGCCAGGTGACGGCCGTGCCCACCGGGCTCCAGAGCAGGTAGGGAATCAGCAGCAGCCAGGCCGGTTGGGACTGGGGTGCCACCACCACCGCCAGGGCCACCCCCCAGGCCCAGCCAGCAAAGCCGATCCGGGTGCCGTTGCGCAGGCAGCGGGTTCTGCAGATCAGCCAGGTGTAGCTCTGCACCAGCAGCAGCAGCCCCAGATAGCCCGCCATCAGGCCCCAGCTGCTGGTGGCGCTCCAGCTCAGCAGCGCCGAGGCGTAGAAGCAGGCGTAGATCCCGATCCAGATCAGCGGAATCAGGGCCTCAAAGGTGAGCCAGGCGGGGCGCCGCAGGCGCAGAAACCAGGCGAAGTCGTCGCGGCTGGGATTCAGGGCCCAGCCCACGGCCCCCATCACCAGCAGGATCACGACGGCTGCGATCACACCTTTGCCCCAGACCAGCTCCAGCCTGGCGGCGCCGGAGGCCCGTTGGTGGCGGCCCGGTGCTGTGTCGAGCAGTTCATCAAGACCTGTGTCCCTCGATGACGAGCGGTGTCGAGTGTGGCGATCCCCGTTGCCTGAATCCGGCCGGCGGGCCGATCGTGTTGGCATCGGGATTCGGAGGCTCCATTGATGGACGACACCCCCCCGGACCAGAGGCCAGGAGCGCGCTGACGATCCGGCCCCTGCTCCAACACTCTCGACGGATCTCTGGTTTCCCTGGCGTCCCTGGGCTACGGCCCTGCAGGATCGCCGTCCACTGCGCCGCCCACGACCTGGCCCCCGCCCGGTCCCAGGTGCCCCGGATCTGAAGGGAAGCCCCTCTTGTCACCTGGCCCCAGGTGCCAACGCCGGCAGCTCCGCCATCGCCTGTCCCTTCCTCAACATCACAGCCACCCAACGCCAACCCAACGCCAGAGTTCGCTGATCAGATTGCACAGATCTGTTGTCGTTGGCCAGGTTCCGCGGATCATCTCCCAGGGATCACGGCTGTGGTTCAGCACACCCATTGGAGAACGAATCAGCCTCGATTCAGCACAATCCAGTGCCCAGCTGTGTCTCGTCCTATGGGCGTCAGAACAGCTGGGCAGACAAAGCCCGGGGGCCATGCTCCGGGCTTTGTTGTGGGCCTCCCCTGGCCTGCACCCCTGGCCAGCCTCAGCTGTGGAAGAGCAGCACCAGGCCCTTGCTGACCTGGTGGAACTCCCGCTCCTCCCGGCTCAGATCCAGCCCCACCTCCAGGCCCTCCTTGAGGGCGTCGGCGTAGGGAGGGGGCGTGGGCGGCTTGCCCTCGCGCCAGAGGGCGGCAATGCCCACCGGGGTGGCATGCCAGCTGAACAGCGCGGTCTGCCCGATCGACGGTTCCTCCAGGGCGTCTTCCAGAAGCTCGCGGATCGGCATGCGTTCCCAGGACCGGCTCCAAGCTTCGGGAGCCGCCCGCGCTGGGGCAATCAGCTGAGAGTTTTTGTGACCTGGGCGGCAACAGTCCTTCAAGCTCACCGGTTGCCTGGCCGCGCCGTGGCCCTGCCCCTACGGTTCGGCCCATGGCATCCCTCCCCGGCCCCGTTGCCCTGGTTCATGAGTGGTTCACGCCCCGCTCCGTCGGCGGTTCTGAGCTGGTGGTGCGGGAGCTGGATGACCTGCTGGAGCGGCCCCAGCTCCATGCGCTGGTGGATGGGGAGAGCGCTCGAGCGGACAGCTGGCTGGCGGGGCGCTCGATCCGCACCTCCTTCATCCAGCGGCTCCCCTTTGGCCCGAGCCATGTGCAGCAGTACCTGCCGCTGTTGCCCCTGGCGATCGAGCAGCTCGATCTGGAGGCCTTCCCCCTGGTGCTCAGCAGCAGCCACCTGGTGGCCAAGGGGGTGCTGACCGGTCCGGAGCAGTTGCACGTGAGCTACGTGCACACCCCCGTGCGCTACGCCTGGGACCAGATGCACCCCTACCTGCGGCGCTCGGCCCTGGCCCGCAGTCCCCTCGGCCCCCTGATCCGTTGGCAGCTCCATGCCCTGCGCCAGTGGGACCGGGCCAGCGGCCAGCGCCCCGATGTGCTCGTGGCCAACTCCCGCTTCACCGCCGAGCGCATCCGCCGCTACTGGGGCCGGGCGGCCGCGGTGGTGCATCCGCCCGTGGCGGTGGAGCGCTTTGACTGGACTCAGGAGCGCGATGGCTTCTACCTCTGCCTCTGCCGGCTGGTGCCCTACAAGCGCGTGGACCTGGTGATCGAGGCGTTCAACCGCACCGGCCTGCCGCTGCTGGTGGTGGGCGATGGCCCTGAGCTGCATCGGCTGCGGGCCCTGGCCCGCCCCAACGTGAGCCTGCTCGGGCGGGTGAGCGCCGAGCGGGTGGACGCGCTGATGGCCTCCTGCCGCGCCTACGTGTATGCCGGCCTGGAGGATTTCGGCATCGCGCCGGTGGAGGCGATGGCGGCCGGTGCTCCCGTGATCGGCCTGGGCCAGGGGGGGCTTCTCGATACGGTGCGTTGCATCGCGGCAGGGGCTCAGGGCCCCACGGGCCTGTTATTCCCCGAGCAGAGCGTGGAGGCCCTGGTGGCCGCGCTGGAGCACTTCGAGCAGCAGGGCCTCTGGCGTCATCTGCCGGCCGAGGGGCAGCGCCAGTGGGCCGAGCAGTTTTCCCCCGCACGCTTCCGGGAGCGGATGGCGGGGCTGCTGGAGCGGGCCTGGGAGGGGCACCAGCGCCGGCTGCACGGCCGCAGCCGCCCCCTGTCTGTGCCTCTGCGGTGAGTGACTCCGGCCCCTGGAGCCCAGCCAGGACGGCCCCTTAAATGGATCAACCCTGCCCCGTACGGATTGGTCGCCATCGCCCCGCTGCCCAGCACCCCGCTGCCGACCGCCTCGGGAGCAGCGGCGCTGCTGGACGCCCAGTCGAAGCGGGGGCGGGTGCTCAAGCGCACGGGCGACATCGTGTTTTCGTTGGCCGTGCTGGGGCTGGGGTTCCCGGTGCTGCTGGCCATCGCCGTGGCGGTGAAGTTCAGCTCCCGCGGTTCGGTGTTCTATGTGCAGCGCCGTATCGGCCGCGGCTACCGCAGCTTTGGCTGCATCAAGTTCCGCACCATGCGCCGCGACGCCGACCGCGTGCTGGCCTCGGTGCTGGCGGCCTCCCCGGAGCTGCAGGCCGAGTTCAAGCGGGATTTCAAGCTCAAGCGCGATCCGCGCATCACGCCGATCGGCGCCTTCCTGCGCCGCTCCAGCCTGGATGAGCTGCCCCAGTTCATCAATGTGCTGCGTGGCGAGATGAGCGTGGTGGGCCCCCGCCCGATCGTGCGGGACGAGCTGGATCGCTACGGCCAGAACATGGACAACGTGCTGTCCGTTCGCCCTGGCATGACCGGCCTGTGGCAGGTGTCGGGCCGCAACAACCTGTCTTATCAGCAGCGGGTGCAGCTCGACCTCTACTACACCAGCAACCGCAGCTTCTGGATGGATCTGGGCATCGTGCTGCGCACCATCGGTGTGGTGCTGTTTCCGCGGGACCGCGGCGCCTACTGAGCCTGGAGCGCCACCGCCGCCAGCCCAGCCGCCAGTCCACCTGTGAGCAGCCACAGCAGTTCCAGGCGGTAGCTCAAGCCCAGCATCCGCTCCACCGCGGCTCGATCAGGTGGTGGTGCTCCAGAGGCCAGGATCGGCTTGGGCCTGGGCTCGCCCCCGTAGTGGTTCAGCCCGCCCAGACGGCAGCCCACCACCAGGGCATAGATGGCCTGGGATACGCCCGCATTGGGGGAGGGATCGGGAGCCCCCTCCACCAGGGCCCGCCGGAACAGCCGTAGCGCCTCGCGCAGTCGGCCGGCCGCCAGCGGCAGGCTGAGGGCCACAAGCCGGCAGGGCAGCCAGGTGAGCAGGTCGTCGAGGCGGGCGCCGGCGGTGCCAAGCCAACGCAGCCGGCCGCGGCGGTAGCCCAGCATCGAATCGAGGGTGCTGGCCGCCTTGAAGCCCCAGGCCAGGGCCAGGGGGCCGGGGGGCCAGCCGGCGGCGGGCCCGGTGCCATCGCTGCCGGCCGCACCGCCCAGGCCGCTCCAGCCCCACAGCAGCGCGCCCGCCAGCATCCAGAACAGGGGCGCGAACAGTCCATCCACCGCGTTCTCGCTGGCGGTTTCGGCCAGGGCCCGCAGCACGTCCGCCGCGCTGAGGTCCTCGGTGTCGCGGCCCACGATCCAGGCCAGCTGTCGGCGCGCCGGCTCCAGATCACCGTCCGGCGCCTCCGGTAGGGCGGCCAGCACCTGCTGTACCGCCTGCTCCAGGCTGCGGCCCGCCAGGGCACTGGCCAAGGCCACCACCAGCAGCGGCAGGCCCAGCGCCGCTGGTAGCGGGCCCCCGGGGAGGCAGATCCGTTCCAGGCTCCAGCCCGCCAGGCCGCTGCCCCCCACCAGGGCCAGGGTGATCGCCCCCCCGGCCAGGCGCAGGGCCAGGGGGGACTCTCCGGCGATGGCCTCGGCGGCCCCGCGCAGCCGGGCGATGCACCAGCCCATCACCTGCACGGGGTGGAGCAGGCCGCAGGGATCGCCCACGAGCCGGTCCAGGCCGCAGGCCGCCACCACCAGCAGTAGCCCGGCCGGCCCAGAGCCCAGCCCAGCCTCCAGCCCCACGTTCAGCGCCAGACTGCTCAAGAGCTGATGGGCCGGCCGTCGCGGGAGGGCAGCAACAGGGCCGCCATGGCAAAGGCTCCGACCTGGATCGGCAGGGCCCAGGTGAGCCCCAGCACCTGGGCTACCGCGCCGATCGCCAGGGCGCCGGCCAGGCCCCCAATCGCGCCCGAGCGCTCCAGGATCTGCCAGCGCAACGGCTCATCGCCCAGGGATTTCAAACTGGCAACCAACTGGCCATCGCTGCGGGCGGCCAGCACTCCCATCGGCAGAAACACCAACACGGCCCCCCAGCCGGGCAGGCCGGGGGCCTGGGTGATCGCCAACAGGGCGGCGATCAGCAGATAGGGGGTGGCCTGAGGCAATCGGGGGCCGAAGCCCGTGCCGCCCAGGGCGCGGCCGAGGCCGTAGGCCGTGAGCACCATGCCGAAATCCAGGCAGCTCCCCGCGCCAACCTTGCGGACCCAGAGCGCCAGCAGGCTGAACAGGCTGCCGAACAGCAGGCCCTGGATCGTGCTGCGCCACTCCAGGGGGATGGGGGCGGCAGCCGGCGGCGCTGTGGGCTTCCGCTGTGGGGCCGATCCGGCCTTCTGGGCCTGGCCTGACGCCAGGGCCATGGGCAGCAGGGGCAGAAGCAGCACCAGGCTGTTGGCGTATTGCAGTACGGCTTTGCCGAGCGGAAAGAGCAGGCCGGTGAGCAGGTTGCCCAGCAGCTGGCCGATGGAGTCGCCCAGCCGCAGGGTCTGCAGGGAGGCACGCTCGGCCTCCAGCAGCTGCAGTTGCAGTGGCAGCCGGCTCATCTGGCCGCCGATCCCGAACAGCAGCACGGCCAGCAGTGGCCAGATCACCGAGGCGCCCGTGAGTTTGAGGCTGACGCCCAGCAGAATCAGGGCACTGGCCAGCTGGAGCCCATAGCCGCGGCCGGCCTGGGCGGGCAGCGGCAGCAGGGCGGGCAGGGCGCCCAGGGCCGGCAGCAGGCTATTGACCAGCGGCGAGGGGCTGAGGCCACTCACCAGCCAGCCGGTGGAGGCCAGGGTCAGGGCCATGCCGGCCTGGGCACTGCCCCAGGCCAGGGAAGGGAGCGTACGCTTCACCTCCCCAGTGTGACCCGATGGCACCCGATTGGCTGGTGCCTCAGGCGGCCTTCAGCCAGCTGAACATCGAACGCAGGCCCTTGCCCACCTGTTCGATCGGGTGCTGGGCATCCCGCTCACGGATCTTGGCCATCTCGGGCTTGCCGGCATCGCACTCGGCCACGAAGTTCTTGGCGAAGGTGCCGTCCTGGATGTCGGCGAGGATGCGCTTCATCTCCGCCTTGGTGTCGGCGGTGATCAGGCGCGGACCGCTCACGTAGTCGCCGTATTCGGCGGTGTTGGAGATCGAATCGCGCATGGCGGTGAGGCCACCCTTCACCATCAGATCCACGATCAGCTTCACCTCGTGCAGGCACTCGAAGTAGGCCAGCTCGGGCTGATAGCCGGCTTCCACCAGCGTCTCGAAGCCGGCCTTCACCAGCTCGGAGAGACCGCCGCAGAGCACGGCCTGCTCACCGAACAGGTCGGTTTCGGTCTCTTCCTTGAAGTTGGTTTCGAGGATGCCGGCGCGGGTGCCACCGATGCCCTTGGCATAGGCCATGGCCAGTTCACGGGCCTGGCCGCTGGCGTCCTGGTGGATGGCGAACAGGGCGGGAACGCCCATGCCGTTCTGGTATTCCCAGCGCACGGTGTGGCCGGGGCCCTTGGGGGCGATCATCACCACGTCCACATCGGCGGGGGGCTTGATCAGCTCGAAGCGGATGTTGAAGCCGTGGGCGAAGCTCAGCACCTTGCCGGCGCTGAGGTGGGGCGCGATCTCCTTGTCGTAGACGGCCTTCTGGAATTCATCGGGCAGCAGCACCATGATCCAGTCGGCCTTGGCCGAGGCCTCGGCCACGCTCAGCACCTCGAGGCCGTCGGCCTTGGCCTTTTCGGCGGAACGGCTGCCCTCATAGAGCCCCACCACCACGTTGACGCCGCTGTCCTTGAGGTTGAGGGCGTGGGCGTGGCCCTGGGAGCCGTAGCCGATGATGGCGACCGTCTTGCCGTTCAGCAGGCTGAGGTCGGCGTCGGTGTCGTAGTAGAGCTTGGCCATCAGGGCGTCGGTCTTGGCAGGGCAAGGGTCGAGCTTACGAAAGCGCCTGACACGGCCCCCAGGCCCACGGGCGTTGCTCCCGCCCAGGCCCCCAGGCCCCAGCCCGCTGACAGGGGCAGCGTTCATCCCTACGGTCGGGACTCTGCCTGTAGCGCCATCGCTGACGTTCCCGCCGCCGCCGCGGCGCCGGCCTCGCCCGCAGCCCTGTTCGAGGCCCACATGCAGGCCGAGCTCAAGGCCGATCTCGACGCCACCATGGCCACGATGGTGGCCACTCCCCACCTGATCAACCTGGCCTCCGGTACCGGCGGCGTTGGGGCCGAAGCGGTGCGCGAGTTCTACGCCAACCAGCTGATCGGCCAGTTCTTTCCTCCCGATGTGGAGTTCATCCCGATCTCGCGCACGGTGGATGGTGAGCAGCTGGTGGATGAGCTGGTGATCCGCTTCACCCACACCGAACCGATTGGCCATCTGTTGCCCGGCGTGGCGCCCACCGGCCGCCGCGTGGAGATGGCACTGGTGGTGATCGTGGGGGTGAGCGGCGGCAAGGTGGCCTACGAGCACATCTACTGGGACCAGGCCGGACTTCTGGTCCAGCTGGGCCTGCTGGATCCAACCGGGCTGCCGATCGGGATCGACACCGCCGCGCTCCTGCTGGCCGCCACCGGCAAGGGCTGAGTCTCCAGATCAGGGCTGCGGCAGGGCGTGGGCCGGGTCCCTGGCAGGAGCCAGGCCCTAGAAGCGATCCGTGTGGTGATGCACCACGCGCCATTCGCCAGCTTCCTTGCGGAAGATCGTGGTGGCGTGGATGTCCGTCCGGATCAGCTCACGCCTCCGTCGGATGGGAGATGACGCGGTCGATCAGGCCGTAGTCCTTGGCCTCGGCGGCGCTGAGGAAGTAGTCGCGGTCAGTGTCCTTGGCGATCTTCTCCAGGCTCTGGCCGGTCATGTCCGCCAGGCTCTGGTTGAGCATGTCCTTGATGCGCAGGATCTCGCGGGCCTCGATCTCGATGTCCGAGGCCTGGCGCTGGCTGGTGCCGCCCAGGGGCTGGTGGATCATGATCCGACTGTGGGGCAGGGCCAGGCGCTTGCCTTTGGTGCCGGCCGCCAGCAGGAAGGCACCCATCGAGGCCGCCAGGCCCACGCAGATCGTCACCACGTCGGATTTGACGTACTGGATCGTGTCGTAGATCGCCAGGCCGGCGGTCACCGAGCCGCCCGGGGAGTTGATGTAGAGGTAGATGGGCTTGGAGTTGTCCTCCGAGTCGAGGTACAGCATCTGGGCCACCAGGCTGTTGGCGATGCTGTCGTTCACCTCGGACCCCAGAAACAGGATCCGTTCCACGCCCAGGCGCGTGTAGATGTCGACCCAGCGCTCGTACTGGCTGCCGGGCAGGCGGTAGGGAACGCTGGGTGTGCCGATGGGCATGGCGAAAGGCCGGTGGTGGTGGAGGGTGCCCGGTGGGGCTGGTGGTGGCGGCGGCGGGGGCTGAAGGCCGGGGGCGTGCCCCGGCCAGGGCCTCAGCCGATGCCGGGGTTGCCGGGGCTGACGCCCGCGCCGGCGGGCAGCGGGCTCGGCAGCTGTTTCTGGCTGGTGAGCACCCGGTCGATCAGGCCGTACTCCAGGGCCTCCTGGGCCGTGAGGTAGGTCATGCGGTCCGAGTCCTTCGAGAGCTGCTCCACGCTCTTGCCGGTGTTGGCCGAGAGCATCTCCAGCAGGGTGTGCTTGTTGTGCAGCACTTCCTTGGCCCGGATCTGGATGTCGCTGGCCTGGCCGCGGGCGCCGCTGCGGGGCTGGTGCAGCACGATCGAGGCGTGGGGCAGGGCCGCCCGCTGGCCCTTGGTGCCGGCCGAGAGGATCATCGCGGCGGTGCCCATGGCCTGGCCGATGCAGATGGTGTGCACCGGCGGCTTGACGTAGCGGATCGTGTCGGCGATGGCGAAGGCCTCCGTTTCGAAGCCGATGGCATCGCCCGAGTACCAGCTGGTGCCCGTGGAGTTGATGTAAAAGAAGATCGGCTTATCTGGATTGTCGAATTCCAGATAGAGCAGCTGGGCGATGATCAGCTCGGTCACATCCACGCCCATCTGCCGTTTGGCGTCGTCGTCGCTGAACAGCGGCAGGCCCAGGTAGACGATGCGCTCCTTCAGCAGCAGCGACGGCAGATCCGGCGGCGGGGTGCGCAGCACGGCGGAATCGCCGTAGTAGGGGGCTGACACCGACATCCGCGGATCACTGCAGGCTCAGGCCGGAGCCTAGCGGGGGTTCGCGGCGTCCTGATCTCCCCGGCCGGACCGTTTCGGGGCGGATTTCCCCTTGCCGCCGCGGCGGGGCTGCTGCAGGGGCGCGGTTGCGGCCTCGCCTGCCGGGGCCTGGGCGTTGCCGTTGGGCTCCACCAACTGGGTCGCGGGGCTGGCGCCGGCGCCGGCTGACCCTGGCGGTTCGGCCTGGGCGCTGCCGGCCAGGCGGGCAAACACCATGCGGCCGGTGGGAGTCTGCAGCGCGCCGGTGACGATCACCCCCAGGCGCTCGCTGCTGCGGCCGTGGCCCCCTTCCACCACCACCATCGTTCCGTCCTCCAGGTAGCCCACGCCCTGGTCGGCCTCCTTGCCGTCGCGCACGATCTTGAGCTGCAGCTCGTCACCGGGCTGCACCTCCGGCCGCAGGGCGATCACCAGCTCGCTCAGGTTGAGCACCTTGAGCTCCTGCACCTGGGCCACCTTGGCCAGGTTGTAGTCGGCGGTGAGCAGAGTGCCGCCGGTGTCGGCGGTGAGGCGCAGCAGCTTGTCGTCGGCGCCGGTGCCCTCGTAGCGCGTGGTGTTCACCACCAACCGGCGGCCGTACTGCTCGCGCAGCTCCGCCAGCAGCTTGAGGCCGCGGCGGCCCTTGCCGCGCTTCTCGGCGTTGCCCGAATCGGCCAGCTGCTGCAGCTCGTCGATCACGGCCTGGGCCACGATCACCTGGCCCTCCAGCAGGCCCGAATCCAGCAGGCCGCGGATGCGGCCGTCGATCACAACGCTGGTGTCGAGGATCTTGGCGCTGGCGGGCATCAGCACCCCGTCGGCCACCAGCAGGGCCTCGGTGCTGGTGGGGTTGAACAGGCGCAGCAGGGTGCGGCCGTGCACCTCGGCCAGGTTGTAGCCCGAGATGCCGAAGAACACGTTGCTCATCACCGCCGCCAGCGGCTTGACGAACACCACCTCCCAGGGCAGGGGCAACAGAAGGATCGGTGCCAGCAGCAGGTTTGCCACCAGCAGGCCCAGGATCAGGCCCACGGCGCGGCTCACCAGCAGGTCGGTGGGCATGGTGCGCACCTGCTGCATCAGCCGGCGGCGCAGCTGCTGGAAGAACAGGCCCGCCACCAGGCCGAAGAAGGCACCGAAGCCCCCCAGAACCCAGCGCAGCCCATCCAGGTTGGTGACCTGGATCAGCAGGTCCTCCGGCAGCAGGTCCACCCCCAGCCACCCCGTGGCGGCGCCGGAGATCGCGAACAGCACCAGGATGAGGGTGTCGAGCATGGCCGGTGCTGTGGCTGCCCAGGACGTCGAAAAGGCAGCATGCCCGATCCCGGGTGCTTTGGCCGAGGGAGGTAACCGGCCTTGAGTGAATCGCCACGGCCCACCGGCCAGGAGGCCGTCCCCGCAGGCCCCTGGCCGCCGCGCAGCGCCTACCTGCACATTCCCTTCTGCCACCGCCGCTGCTTCTACTGCGACTTCGCCGTGGTGCCCCTGGGTGATCGGGCCGATGGCGCCAGCTCGGGCTCGATCGCCCGCTACCTGGAGCAGCTGCTGGCGGAGATCGCCGCCGCCCCGGATGGGCCGCCGCTGTCCACGGTCTACGTGGGCGGCGGTACCCCCTCAATGCTGACGCCGGCCCAGCTGGGGCAGCTGCTGGCGGCGCTGCGGGCCCGCTTCGGCCTTGCCCCCGGGGCGGAGCTGAGTCTGGAGATGGATCCGGCCAGCTTCGATCAGGATCGTCTCGCCGGCTATCTGGCCGCCGGGGTGAACCGGGTGAGCCTGGGGGGCCAGAGCTTCGATGACGCCGTGCTGGAGCGGCTGGGCCGGCGCCACCGCCGCGCCGATCTGCTGCAGGCGGCGACCTGGCTGGCGGCGGCCCGGTGCCGCGGCGATCTGGCCAGCTGGAGTCTGGATCTGATCCAGGGCCTGCCGGGCCAGGACCTGGCCGGCTGGGACACCCAGCTGGCCCAGGCCATCGCCCTGGCGCCGCCCCATCTGTCGGTCTACGACCTGATCGTGGAGCCCGGCACCGTGTTCGAACGGCTGGAGCGCCGTGGCCAGCTCGATCTGCCCGATGTCGACCTCGCCGCCGACCTGATGGAGCACACCGGCCGGCGCCTGGGGGCGGCGGGCTACGGCCACTACGAGATCTCCAACTACGCCTGGCCGGGCCACGCCTCCCGCCACAACCGCGTCTACTGGAGCGGGGCCGGCTGGTGGGGCTTCGGGCTTGGGGCCACCTCGGCCCCCTGGGGCGAGCGGCTGGCCCGCCCCCGCACCCGCGAGGCCTACGGCGCCTGGCTGGCGGAAGCCCCCTTTGCCGCCGGGGATTCAGCCTCCCCCGGCATGCCCTTCGACGAGCGGGTGCTGGTGGGTCTGCGTCGCCGTGAGGGGGTGAGGCTGGAGCGGTTGGCCGCGGCGGCGGGGCTGGGGGCGGCCGAGCTGGCGCCGCTGCTGGAGCGCTGGCGGCCTTACCGCGAGCGGGGGCTGCTGCGGGCCGAGGGGGGTCGCTGGCGCCTCAGCGATCCCGAGGGCCTGGCCCTCAGCAATGCGGTGTTGCGGGAGCTGCTGGAGTGGTGGGAGGAGCGGGATGGCCTGGACCGGCCGGGGGAGTGAGGGCAGGGGGCTTGGCCTGCCCCACTCCCTCCACCCAGCCCCGCAGCGCCGTGATGCTGAGCTGGCGCCCGTTCAGCAGCGGCGGGCAGAAGGGGGGCTGGCGCTCGGTCAGCCCCAGCAGGTCGGCGGTGACGCGCACCTGGCCGTCGCAGTCGTCACCGGCGCCGATACCGATCACCGGGATCGTGAGCTCGCGCCGCAGGCTGCCGGCCAGCTCCGCAGGCACGTGCTCCAGCACCAGCGAAAAGCAGCCGGCGGCCTCCAGATCGAGGGCGGCGCGCCGCAGCCGTTCCTGGCTGATCGGATCGTTGGCCTGGCGCCGGTAGCCGAGCCGGTGCACCGACTGCGGGGTCAGGCCCAGGTGGCCCATCACCGGGATGCCGCTGCGTACAAGTCGGTCCACCACCGCCACGGTTTCCGGCTCGCCCCCCTCCAGCTTCACGGCGGCGGCAGGGGTGGCTTTGAGCACCTGGCCCGCGGCGGCCACGGCATCGTCGAGGCCGCACTGATAGCTGAGGAAGGGCAGATCGGTCACCACCAGGGGCTGGCTGGCCGGCGGACGCCGCAGACCCCGCCCCACCGCCTGGGTGTGCAGGATCATCTCCTCCAGGCTCACCGGCAGGGTGGTGGCATGGCCCAGCACCACCATGGCGAGCGAATCGCCCACCAGGATCACCTCGGCGCCGGCCTCCTCCACCAGGGCTGCCGAGAGGGCATCCCAGGCGGTGAGTACGGCGATCGGTCTGCCGGCCTGCTTGTGGCTGAGCAGATCCCCGGGACGCAGCGGCACGGATCCTCGGCAGGCGAATTCCCATTGCTAGCATCTGGTCGACTCGGACCCACGCGGCCCGGACGCCTAAATCTGGTCAGGACCGGAAGGGAGCAGCCACACGGGATGCTTCGAGCAGGCGTGGACTCCGGGTCACCCCATTTTCATGGCCAGCGGCACCTCAGGGCCAGTGGCTCGAAAGGATCAGCAGTTCCGGTCTGAACCTGTTCAATGCTTCCGGCCTTCAGCTGTTGCCCTGCTGGCGGTTGAGCAGGAACGAAGGGATTGCCGCGCCGCTGGCTTCGGAGCTGCCGGGATTCAGGCCCGAGGCGAAGCTGGCGATGGAGCGCTCGGGCCTGTAGCTGCCGCCGCCCTCAAAGCCGGTGGCGATCACGGTCACGTGGATCTCGCCTTCGAGGCGCTCGTCCACCACGGCCCCCACGATGATGTTGGCCTCGGGATCCACCACGTCGTAGATCACCTCCGAGGCGGTGGTCATGTCCTCGAGGGTCATGTCCTTGCCGCCGCTGATGTTGATCACGCAGCCCTTGGCGCCGTCGATACGGGCGGCCTCCAGCAGGGGGCTGGCGATGGCGGCCTGGGCGGCCTCGATGGCGCGGGAGCGGCCTGAGCCCACCCCCAGGCCCAGCAGGGCGGTGCCGGCTTCGGTCATCACGGAACGCACGTCGGCGAAGTCGACGTTCACCAGCCCGGGGCGCGTAATGATGTCGCTGATGCCCTTGACGCCGCTGCGCAGCACGTCGTCGGCGGCCCGGAAGGCCTCCTGCAGCGGGGCTCCGGCGATGGCGTCGCGCAGGCGGTCGTTGGGGATCACGATCAGGGTGTCCACGTGCTCGCTGAGGCGGGCGATGCCCTCCTCGGCCTGGCGCATGCGGCGCCGGCCCTCAAACCCGAAGGGCTTGGTGACGATGCCCACGGTGAGGGCGCCGACCTCCTTGGCCACCTCGGCCACGATCGGTGCTGCACCGGTGCCGGTGCCGCCGCCCATGCCAGCGGCGATGAACACCAGATCCACCCCCTGCAGGCTCTGGGCGAGGTCGGCCCGGGATTCCTCGGCCGCCTTCTGGCCGATGGCGGGGTTGCCGCCGGCCCCCAGGCCGCGGGTGAGTTTCTGGCCCAGTTGGATCCGCTGTTTCGCCGCCGACTGCAGCAGGGCCTGGGAATCGGTATTGAGAACCCGATAGCCCACCCCCTGAAGATCGGAGGCAATCATGCGGTTGACGGCGTTGCTTCCCCCGCCCCCGACGCCGATCACCTCAATTCTGGCCGACTGGCTGGGGACGATGCCACCGCTGCCGTTGCTGCTAGCCGCGCTGAGGCCTTCGGGGGCAATCTCCATGGAGGGACCCAACCCATTCATCCTGGCGAGCATTATGTCGGCGGTGGGCCTCGCTCAGCCCTGTCGGATGACACTCATTTGCGTGGATCCGCTCACCCCGCAACGGCGTGTCTTGGTTTGCCGGCGGTTGCCAGCCCTGCCTTGGGCGCTGTAGCCCAAATCAGGGCTGGACTTCAGTCGGCCCCGGTACCGCCGGCTCCCCGCTGGGCCGCTGGGCCTGGGGCCAACAGGCCCAGTTCCGGCTTGTCGGGATCGCTGAGGTCGATCGAGCGCACCGTTGTGCCCCGCACCCGGCCCGGCAGGCGGCTGGAGAGGTGCTCCAGCACGTCGAGGCGCTGATTCAGCCGGGCATCCGGTGGCCCGAGCCGCACCTCCCCCAGGGCCACCGTGACCAGCCAGAGGCTGCCGTCGGGTTCGAAACGTACCTCCTGCAGGGGGCTGCCCAGCTCGTTGCGGCGGGCCAGCACCAGGGCCAGGGCAGGCCGCAGCCGCTCCTGCCAGCCCCGCACCCACACCAACGGCCGCTGGGGGGCAACCGTGCCCAGCTGCTGGCGGCTGCTCATCCAGTTGCCCAGGCGATCCACGAAGCCCTGTTCCAGGCCCCTGCCGGTGCGGCGCTCAGCCCGGGCCACCGCCTCCCGATCCACCAGGTCGACCCGCAGGCGCGGCGGCAGCATCAGCCGGCTCACCTGCACTTTTTCCACCGGCAGGGCCGCCGCCAGGCTGGCGGCCAGGCTGCGGGGCTGCACGCTCAGCAGCTGCAAAGGGAAGCGCAGCCGGCCCTCGCGGATCACCTGCTCGCGGCTCACCTGGCGGCTGCCGCTCACCTCCACCTGCTCGGGGCTGCGCAGGGTCCAGCCCTCGCGCAGCAGGCCATAGCCCAGACCCGCGGCCGCCGCGCTGAGCACCAGCACCCGCCAGAGGTTGCGCAGGCGCTCCTGGCGGCGCTGCTGGCGCAGCTCCCGGCGCCGATCGGCCCCGGGGCCCGCAGCGGCGCCCCTGGGCCTGGCCTGGAGGGTGCCGGCCTGGGCGGCGCGATCGGCGCGGCGGCGATTCAAAGGTCGCAGCGTGAGCGGGCCATCAGCTGATCCATCCAGCGCCGGGCCCGCTCAGCGTCCGAAAACGGCAGATCCTTCTGCACTCCGCCCCCCACCAGCCGCAGCCGGCAGGCCCCCTGGGATTCCTCGGTGAGGGGCGCCTCACCGGAGCCCAGGGCCAGCAGTTCCACCAGCTCCAGCGACTTGATCGTGAAGCTGTCGACCGTCTTGAGCTGGCCGGCCTCGAAGGTGCTCCAGCTCAGCACGCCCTCCACCAGGCGGGCGCCGCCGCAGCCGTCCAGCTTGGCCAGCTCGGCACCGGCCGCCCAGTCGCGGAACAGGCGCTGGCGGCGGCGCTCCAGCCAGCCCAGGGCCGTCAGCAGGGGAAAGACCACCAGCAGCGGCAGCCACAGCAGGCCATGACTCATGCGGCGTCCACTCCCCCGCGGTGCGGTGCGTCCGATTCTTGCGCCAGTTCCACCAGTTCGTGCACCAGCTCCTCGAGCGGCAGGCCGCTGGCCTCCCAGAGCATCGGATACATGCTCTGGCTGGTGAAGCCTGGCAGGGTGTTGATCTCGTTGAGCCAGAGCTGGTCTGTGGCTTGCTCGTAGAAGAAGTCGACGCGGGCCAGGCCGGCGGCCCCCACGGCCCGGCAGGCGGCGATCGCCAGCTGGCGGGCCCGCTCGGCCAGGGAGGCCGGCACGTCGGCGGGGATCACGGTGTGGCTGAGCCCCTCGCTGTACTTGGTGGTGTAGTCGTACCAGTCGGCATCGAAGCGGATCTCGCCCAGCACCGAGGCCTTGAGCTGCCGGTTGCCGAGCACGGCGCACTCCAGCTCCCGGGCCGTGACCCCCTGCTCCACCACCAGGCGCGGGTCGTGGCGGGCGGCTTCGATCAGGCCGGCCAGCAGCTCGGCGCGGGTCGTGGCCTTGCTGATCCCCACCGATGAGCCCAGGTTGGCCGGCTTCACGAAGGCGGGGTAGCCCAGCTGCTGCTCCAGCCGGTCCAGCAGGGGTTCGGGGTGCTGCAACTCGGCGGCATCGACGCAGGCGTAGGCCACCTGGGGCAGGCCGGCGGCGGCGAAGGCGGCCTTCATCGCCTGCTTGTCCATGCCCACGGCCGAGCCGAGCACGCCCGAGCCCACGAAGGGCACCTGCATCAGGGCGAACAGGCCCTGGATCGTGCCGTCCTCGCCATTGGGGCCATGCAGCACCGGCACCCACACCTGCACATCCAGGGCGCCGGCGGGGAAGCCCTGGAATCCGGGGCGGCTGGGGGCTCCGGCAAGATCGGCCGGCTCGGCGGGGGAGCCTTTGGCCAGCACCGCCTCGGCCACGGTCGGCGGCCACCAGTGGCCCTTGCGGTCGATGTAGAAGCAGCTCAGCCGGTAGCGCTCGGCGTTGGCGCCCCGGCGCAGGGCGGCGGCCACGGTGTTGGCCGAGCGGATCGAGATCCCGTGCTCCCCGGAGACCCCCCCGAACACCAGGCCGAGGTGGAGGGGGGCTGGGGTCATGCGCCGGTGGAGGAGAGGGGCCAAACGTATCAGCGATCCGGGCTCGAACCAGGCCGCCAGGCTGTTTTGCTGCGTCCAGCGCCGCTGGGCTCAGGCCAGGCTGTTGGCCTCCGGCCAGGTGCTGTACGCCTCCGGCAGGGGCTGTTCGGCTCAGGCCAGGCGCTGATCGGCTCAGGCCAGGGCAGTGCCGCTCAGGGAGAAGGCGCGCACCTCCTCGATGCGCACGTCCACCAGATCGCCCGCCCGCCAGACCCCGCCCGCTGCCTTCGCCGCCGGGAAGAAGCTGAGGCGGTTGGTGCGGGTGCGTCCCATCACCTGTGTCGGATCCTTGGGGTTGGGTCCTTCCACCAGGATCTGCTCAATCCGGCCGGCGTAGCGGGCGCTGCGCTCCTTGGCCTTGCGCTCCACCAGGACGTTGAGTTCCCTCAGCCGCTCCACCTTCACCTCCTCGCTGAGCTGACCTGGCCAGTCGGCGGCGGGGGTGTTCGGGCGGGGCGAGTAGGCGGCGGTGTTCACCGCATCGAAGCCGAGCTCATCGATCAGATCGAGGGTGCGGCGGTACTGGGCATCGGTTTCGCCGGGGAAGGCCACGATCACATCGGCGCTGATCGAGGCATCGGGCATGCGCTCCCGGATCCGCTCGACGATGCGGCGGTAGCGATCCACCGTGTAGCCGCGGGCCATCGCCTTGAGCACGGCGTCGTCGCCGCTCTGGAAAGGCACGTGGAAGTGCTCGCATACCTTGGGCAGATCGGCGCAGGCATCGATCAGCCGCTCGGTGAAATAGCGCGGGTGGCTGGTGGCGAAGCGGATCCGCTCGATCCCCTCCACGTCGTGCACGAACTGGAGCAGATCGGTGAGGGTGTGGGAGCGGCGGCCTTCGGGGGTAATGCCGGGCAGGTCGCGGCCGTAGGCATCGATGTTCTGGCCCAGCAGGGTGATCTCCTTGAAGCCCTGGGCTGCGAGGCCCTCCATCTCCAGCCTGATGGCCTCCGGCAGGCGCGACTGTTCCTGGCCGCGCACCGAAGGCACCACGCAGTAGGTGCAGCGCTCGTTGCAGCCGTAGATCACATTCACCCAGCCGCAGATCGTGCTGTCGCGGCGGGCGGTGGTGATGTCTTCGAGGATGTGGTGCTCCTCGGTGGCCACCACCTGCTGGCCCTGCTCCACCTGGGCCAGCAGCACATCGAGCCGGTTGGCGTGCTGGGGCCCCATCACCAGATCGAGCTCGGGCACGCGCCGCAGCAGGGACTCGCCCTCCTGCTGGGCCACACAGCCGGCCACCACCAGGGTGAGATGGGGGTTGGCGCGCTTGCGCTGGGCCTGGCGGCCCAGGTAGCTGTACACCTTCTGCTCCGCGTTGTCGCGGATCGTGCAGGTGTTGTAGAGCACCAGGTCGGCCTCCAGCTCCGCCGGGGCCTCCCGGTAGCCCATCGACTCCAGGATTCCGGCCATGCGCTCGGAATCGGCCTTGTTCATCTGGCACCCGAAGGTGGTGATCCAGTAGCTGCCGCGCCCGGCCTGGGGGGGGGCTGGGGAGGTCGGAGCCGCGGGGGCCGGTCGCGGGGCCGCTGGGGTGAGTGGTGTCGCCGTCATGGTCCCAGTGTCCGCCATCGGGGGTGCCAGCAGCCTGCGCTGATCCGTGCCAGCTTGAGGGTCACGGCCCGTGTCCATGCGCCTTCGCCTGCGTCGCTTTCGGCTCACCAAGGCCGTGCCGCTGGCCATCAGCCGCGGCAGCACCGCCGCCGTGGAGCACCTGCTGGTGACGGTCGAGCACGACGGCCTCACGGGCCTCGGCGAGACCGGAGGCTTCGACACCGGCCACCGCGCCTACACCACGGAGGCGATCGCCGCCGAGCTCGACGCGCTCGCCCCCGCGCTGGAGCCCTGGGCCCCCGAGCCGCTGCAGGCGCTGGAGCCGCTGCTGGCCCGGCTCTCGCCACCGGCCCGCTGCGGCCTCGATCTGGCCCTGCACGACTGGTGGGGCCAGCGGCTGGCTCAGCCCTTGCACCGGCTCTGGAGCCTGGATCCGGGGGCCTGTGTCGCCACCAGCGTGACCCTCGGGCTGGGGGAGCCCGAGGCTGTGCTGGCGCGGCTCGAGCGCTGGTGGCTGCAGCTGCCCGCCACCCGCATCAAGCTCAAGCTGGGCAGTCCCGATGGCCCGGCTCACGACCGCGCCCTGGTGCTGGCGGTGCTGGCGGCCCTGGCCCGGCGGGCCGATGCCGCTGGCCAGGGCTCGGAGCTGCAGGTGGATGCCAACGGCGGCTGGGATCTGGCCACCGCCCAGCGGATGCTCCCCTGGCTGGCGGAGCGGGGGGTGGTGCTGGTGGAGCAGCCCCTGGCGCCGCTGCGCGACCCCGCCGCCGATGCGGCGGGCTTTGCGGCCCTGCGGGGCCTGGCGCCGATCCCGGTGGTGGCCGATGAGAGCTGCTGGGATCTGGTTGATCTGCTGCGGCTCGCGCCCCACGTGGATGGGGTCAACATCAAGCTGGTCAAGTGCGGCGGCCTGGCCGAGGCGCTGCTGATGGCGCGCACGGCCCGGCGGCTGGGGCTGGGGGTGATGCTCGGCTGCTACTCCGACAGCGCCCTGCTCAACGGCGCCGCCGCCCAGCTGCTGCCGCTGGTGCGCTGGCCTGATCTCGACAGTCACCTCAACCTGGTGGACGATCCCTTCACAGGCGCTGAGCTGGTGGGCGACATCCTGCGGCCCAGCGATCGCCCGGGGCTGGGGGTGCGTGGCCAGCTTCCGCTTCGAGTACTTCCTCAGGAGGTGCCCTGATGCTCACGGCCGATGCCCCGCTGGTGCTGCTGCAGCACGGCGGCCTCGACAACCTCTCGGGCAAGACCGGTCTGGCGATGCTGCGCTACCGCCAGGGTCCGATCGTGGCGGTCATCGATCCCGCCCATGCCGGCCGCTCCCTGGAGGCGATCACGGGCATCGCGCGGACTGTGCCGGTGGTGGGCTCCATGGCGGAGGCCCTGGCCTACGGCCCGCAGGTGGCGGTGGTGGGTCTGGCGCCCTCGGGCGGCCGGCTGCCGGCGGAGATGCGCGCCGACGTGGTGGCGGGTTTGCGGGCGGGACTGAGCCTGGCCAGCGGCCTGCACAGCCAGCTGGCGGAGGATCCGGAGTTCGCCGCCGTGGCGCTGCGGCCGGGCCAGTGGATCTGGGACCTGCGCCGGGAGCCGGCGGATCTGGAGGTGGCCGCGGCCCGCTGCGCCGCCCTGCCCTGCCGGCGGCTGCTGGCCATCGGCACGGACATGGCCGTGGGCAAGATGAGCGCCTGCCTGGAGCTGCTGGTCGAGGCCCGCCGCCAGGGGCTGGAGGCCCGCTTCGTGGGCACCGGCCAGGCGGGGATCCTGATCAGCGGCCAGGGGGTGGCCCTCGATGCCGTGCGGGTGGACTACGCCGCCGGAGCCGTGGAGCAGGCGGTGCTGCAGGCGGCCGCCGGGGCCGGGGCCGGGGCGCTGGTGCTGGTGGAGGGCCAGGGCTCCCTCTGCCACCCGGGCTCCACCGCCACCCTGCCGCTGCTGCGGGGCAGCCAGCCCACGGATCTGCTGCTGGTGCACCGCGCCGGCCAGCGGCAGGTGCGCCCCCGGGAGGGGGTTGCCGCCGTGGCGATTCCGCCGCTGGCGGAGCTGATCGCCGCCGCCGAGGCGCTGGCGGCCCTGGGCCGCCCTGATGGCCGCAGGCCGCGGGTGCGGGCCGTCGCGCTCAACACAGCCCTGTTGGGGGAGGCCGAGGCCGCCGCGGCGATCGCCGCGGCCCGGAGCGCCACCGGCCTGCCCTGCGCCGACCCGGTGCGTCAGGAGGCTGCGGAACTCCTGGCGGCGTTGCTGGCGGAGGGCTGATCGCGAGGTGCCGCTTCCGGAGCAAAAAAAACGGTGACGGCCGAAGCCATCACCGCAGGGGTTTCAGGGCGAGCGAGGGGACTTGAACCCCCGAATGGCGGAATCACAATCCGCTGCCTTAACCACTTGGCTACGCCCGCCAGGGCCCAGTCATCTTAGATCAAGGCATCCCCAAGCTTCGGCCGGTCCCCGTGAGCGTCGAGTCGTCGAGTTCAGAGACGTCGAGTCGAGAGACCCCGAGCCCAGCGGCCTCCCACCCCCCACGCTGCTGGCGGCCGTGGCTGGGCTGGTCGCTGCTGCTGGCCGGCCTGGCCACGGCCCTGGCCTGGACCAACCCCGGCCCCGCCGAGTTCGAGAGCTTCGCCGGCGAGCGACTGGTGGAGCTGGCCGCCGATGAGGTGTGCGGTGAGGAGGGGCTGCCGATGCTGCTCCGCCTGGTGGTGCGCGACTGCCACGGCCTGATCCAGAGCCAGCGCCGGGCCCTTGGGGCCCTCGCCGCCCAGGCCACCCACCGCTACAACGCCGGCCTGTTCAGCGTCTACGCCACGGAGGTGGGGGGCCAGGAGCTGATGCCCGGGCTGGCGGTGCCCCGCTACCACGCCCTCACCCTGGGGCTGGCCGGCCAGCTGCTGGTGCTCCGGGCCGAGAGCGACGCCGGCGTGGAGCAGAAGTGAGCGGGGTGGGTGCGCCTGGGCTGTCCGCCAGCGCGCCGCCAGCGCAGCCCCAGGGCCAGCGTCGGCTGCTGCCCCCGCTGCGCCTGCCCCGCGCCCTGCTTGACCCCGGCCAGAGCGACCTGGGCTGCGGCGACGCCGATGGGCTGCTGACGGTCCAGCTGGAGCTGGACGGGGGGTGCGTGGCCCGGATTCACCCCTGCGACGCTTCCGGGGCCGCTGGCCTGGATGCGGGCCCAGCGCGTGCCTCCGGCGGCGGCGAGATCCCGGCCCCGTCGCTGGCGATCACCCCGCCGGTGGAGCCCCATGTCCACCTCGACAAGGCCTTCACCTGGGCGGCCTACCCCAACCGCGGCGGTGCCATGGCTGGGGCGCTGGCGGCCAACCTGCGCGAGGGCGCGCATCGCAGCGTCGAGCAGGTGCTGGAGCGGGGGGAGCGGGCCCTGGACCGGGCCTGGCGCTACGGCCTGCGGGCCCTGCGCAGCCATGTGGACAGCGGCGGGCCGGCGGCTGCGCCCAGCTGGACGGCCCTGCTGGCCCTGCGCGAGCGCTGGCGGGGGCGTGTGGACCTTCAACTGGTGGCGCTGGTGCCCCTGGCGTTCTGGACGACGGCCGAGGGGGGTGCCCTGGCCCAGCGGGTGGCCGCGGCGGGGGGGCTGCTGGGGGGCGTGCTCGGTCCCCCCTATCCGCGCTCCAGCGGCCAGGTCGAGGATCTGCGGGCCCTGCTGAAGCTGGCGGACCGGCTCGGCTGCGCTGTGGACCTGCACGTGGATGAGGGGGCGGGCCAGCCCGGCGTTGGCGTGGCCCTGGTGACTCGGCTGCTGGAGCGCGAGGGCTGGCGGCTGTCGATCACCTGCAGTCACAGCAGCAGCCTGGGATTGCTGGCGGAGGGACCCCGCTGGCGGCTCGCGGAGCGGATGGCCGCCGTGGGCCTGGCGGTGGTGGCCCTGCCCACCACCAACGCCTGGCTGCTGGGCCGCCGCCACGGCCTCACCACCCCCGAACGGCCCCTGGCGCCGGTCCGGCTGCTGCAGCAGGCCGGCGTGGCCGTGGCCCTCGGTGCCGACAACGTGCAGGACCCCTGGTATCCCGGCGGTGACTTCGACCCCCTGGAGCTGCTGCGGCTGAGTGTTCGGGCGGTGCAGCTGCCCCCCTGGCAGCGCCAGGGGCTGATGCCCTTCACCACGGTGCCGTCGCGGCTGCTGGATCTGGCCTGGGATGGGGTGCTGCGGCCTGGATCCCCCGCCGATCTGCTGGTGCTCGGCGCCAGCAGCTGGAGCGAGCTGCTGGCGCGGCCCCCGCAGCGGCGGGTGCTGCGTGCCGGCCAATGGCTTCCCTCCGCCCCGGACCAGGCCCCCGATCCGCGGTTGGAGCCCTTCGCCTGAGGGCGCGCCTGGGGGTGACGCGGGCCGGGTCCCCCCGCCAGCATGGGGATGGCCCAGGCACGGTCGGGCCATGGTTTCGCCACGGCCTCAGCTCCTTGCCCCCCTGCCCCCATGGCCTTGCCCTCAGCGCTGCCCACGGCCCTGCCCACAGGCCTGCCGGCTCCCGCCAGCGCCGAGCAGCTGGCGGCCCTGGGCGCCGAGCTGGCCGCCGCCGGGGTGGAGCTGCTGGAGCGGCCGGAGCAGCTGGATGTTCTCTCGGCCGATGCCTTCGTGTACTCGCCGGTGCTGGAGCCCCTGCTGCTGGGGCGCCGGGCCCAGCTCGGGGTGCGGCCCCGCAGCGCCGAGCAGGTGCGGGCGGTGGCGGCGGCCTGCGCCCGCCACGGCGTCGCCCTCACCCCCCGCGGGGCCGGCACCGGCAACTACGGCCAGTCCGTACCCCTGGCGGGTGGGGTGGTGCTCGATGGCACCGGCCTGAACCGCCTGCGCAGCTTCGATCCGGCCAGCGGTGTGGTCACCGCCGAGCCCGGCATCCTGCTGGCGGAGCTGGAGCGCCAGCTGGCGGCCCACGGCCGCGCCCTGCGGCTGATGCCCAGCACCGTGCGCAGCGCCACCCTCGGCGGCTTCATCGCCGGGGGCTCGGGCGGCATCGGCTCGCTGCGCTGGGGCTTCCTGCGGGATCCGGGCCACCTGCTCGGCCTCGAGGTGGTGACGCTCGAGGCCGAGCCGCGGCTGCTGCAGCTCGATGCCCTGGAGGCCCAGCCCCTCAACCACGCCTACGGCAGCAACGGCATCCTCACGGCCATCCGCCTGGCCACCGCCGCCGCCGTGCCGTGGCAGCAGCTGGTGCTGGGCTTTGATGCCTGGGAGCAGGCCCTGGCGGCGGCCCAGCAGCTTCCCGCCATGGCCCTGGAGCTCAACCAGCTGGCGCTGCTCGAGGCCCCGGTGGGGGCCCTGCTGCCCTGGCCCTCCGGCTGCCCCGAGGCCGACGGTCGCTCCCACCGGCTGCTGCTGCTGGCGGCACCGGCGGCCGCGGAGGTGATCGCCGGGCTGCTGCCTGGCCTGGGAGGCCAGCTGATCTGGCAGGCGCCCCAGGGGGAGAGTCGCGGCATTCCGCTGCGGGAGCTGTGCTGGAACCACACCACCCTGCACGTGCGTGGCCGCGAGCCCGGCTGGACCTACCTGCAGCTTCTGCTGCCCCAGCCCGAACCTCCGGCCCTGGCGGCCCTGCGCCAGGCCTGGGGCGACGACCTGCTCTGGCATCTGGAGGCGGTGCGCAGCTTCGGTGCCCAGCGGCTGGCGGCGATCCCGCTGGTGCGCTGGCGCGGTCCGGAGGCCCTGCAGGCCCTGATCGATCAATGCCGAGAGCTGGGAGCCGTGCTCTTCAACCCCCACGTGCTGACTGTGGAGGATGGGGGACTCGGGGTGGTGGATGCCGACCAGGTGGCCGCCAAGCGCGCCTATGACCCGGCCGGCCTGCTCAATCCCGGCAAGTTGCGGGGCTGGACGGGCTGAGCCCGATGGAGCAGCCGCTCGGCTGCTGCGGTCAGCACTCCAGGCTGGTGCGGGTATCGGCGCCGGTGACGGGGTTGGTGCCGCTGGCCCGCTGGCAGAGCTGGCGCTGGTCGAAGCGATCGAGCAGGGCGCCCGTGAAATCGGCGGCCTCGATCTGGGCGCCGCTGAAGTTGGCGCCGGTGGCGATCACGCCGCTCAGCACGGCGCCGCGCAGGTCGGTGCCGCTGAGGTCCACGCGATCCAGCAGGGCTTCGGAGAGGTCGGCGCCGCTGAAGTCGGCATCGGGGAATGCGCCCTGGGTGAGGATCGCGCCGTGCAGGTTGGCGCCGGAGAAGCTGGCTCCCTTGCCGGTGGCGCCGGCGAAGGAGGCGTTGGCCAGCTGCTGGCCGCTGAAGTCCTTGCCGCTCTGGTTGGTAAGGGTGTAGTCCACCGTGTCCTGGAACAGGGCCCGTTCCTGCAGACCCACACCGGTGCTGGTGTCCAGGGCCAGCGTTGCGGCGGGCAGCAGCCAGAGCGCCAGGCCCAGCACCGCGGCGAGCACGGGTGCCAGCACCAGGGGCCTCCAGCGCCGCCGCCTCCCCGCGGGCATCGGGATCGGGGGGGCGCTGGGGGAGTGGGCCATGCCGGGGTGCCTGCGGTACCGGTTCCAGTCTGGTGCGGCCAGGGCGGGCGTGCCGGTCAGGGATCAAGCAGCGGCAGCACCGCCGCTACCAGGTAGAGGGAGCCGGCCACCACCGGCAGGGCGGTCGAGTCCGCTAGCCAGGCCAGGTCGCCCTCCAGGCTGCCGCTGCCCGCTTCCAGCACCGGAGCCGGTCCGCTCCAGGATTCAGGGCTCCGTCCGGGGTCGGGGCCAGCGGCCTCGAGGGCCTCGCCCAGTTCGGCGGCGCTCCAGCTGCGATGCTCCGGCAGGGCCACCACCCGCACGGCATCGCCGGGCCGCAGCAGCGTGCGCAGCAGCGCCGGCGCGTCCTTGTGGCGCTGGATGCCGATCAGCCAGCGCCGCGGGTCAGGGGCTCTGGTGCTTCCGCCCTCGCCGGGAGCGGGACCCGCGGCGGCCCGCCCAGCCCCATCCAGTTCCTGCCGAAGCGCCACCGCGGCCGGGGGATTGTGGGCCCCATCCACCAGCAGGGGCCGGCCCCGGACGCTGCGCCGCTCCAGCCGGCCCGGCCAGCGGGCTTCGGCCAGGCCGCGGCGGATGGCGGCCCCATCGATCGGCCAGCCCCGCTCCGCCAGGGCCTGGGCCGCCCCCACCGCCACCGCGGCGTTGTGGCGTTGCAGATCGCCCCGCAGCCCCAGCACCGGGCCGCCCTCGGCCTCCGGTGCCAGGGGGGCCACCCAGCGCAGCTCCGTGCCGTGCGTGGCCGCCTGCCGCTCCAGCACCCGCGCCACGGCCGGATCCTGGGCCCCACTCACGGCGATGGCCCCCCTGCTGAACACGCCGGCCTTCTCAGCGGCGATCGCCGCCAGGGTCGGGCCCAGGTGTTCGGTGTGATCCATGCCGATGCTGCCGATCGCCAGCACGGACCGATCCGGGTGGGTGGTGGTGGCATCGAGCCGCCCCCCCAGGCCCACCTCCAGCACCGCCAGCTCCACCCCCGCCTCGGCAAAGGCGACGAAGCCGGCGGCGGTGATCAGCTCGAAGGGGGTGAGGTCGTGGCGCTGGCCCAGCCCCTGCAGGGCCTCCAGCTGGCGGCGCAGCGCCACCTCCGTGATCGGCCCCGAGGGCAGCCGGATCCGCTCACACCAGCTCAGCAGGTGGGGCGAGGTGTAGAGGCCGCAGCGGATCCCGGCGGCCGTGGCGATCCGTTCCAGCATCGTGCTGATCGAGCCCTTGCCGTTGGTGCCGGCCACCTGCACGGCCGCAAAGCGGCGCTCGGGATGGCCCAGCTCCGCCAGGGCCCGCTGCAGCCGCCCCAGGCCGAGGTCCACCCCCCGGCGGCTGAAGGGGGCGATCAGGTCGCCGAAGGGGTCGTGGTGCGGCACGCCAGCAGGGCGCGCTCCAGGCGCCGGATCGCTTCGCGGATGTGGCGGGGCTTGATCGTGAGCGGCGGCACGAAGCGCACCACCTGGGCGCCGGCCGGCACCAGCAGCAGGCCCTCGGCCATGGCCGCCTTGACCACCTCGATGGCGCTGGGACCACCTGGCTGCAGCACCAGGCCCTGCAGCAGGCCCCAGCCCCGGGCCCCCTCGGCCAGCTCCGGGTGCCGGGTGGCCAGGTCTGCCAGCTGGTTCTGCAGCAGCACCCCCATGGCCTCCGCGTGGGCCGGCAGGTTGCGGCGCGCCAGCTCCTCGGCCACCACCAGGCCGGCGCGGCAGGACAGCGGGTTGCCGCCGAAGGTGCTGGCGTGTTCGCCCGCCCGCAGCTGATCGGCCGTGGCCTTCACCGCGAGGGCGCCGATCGGCACGCCGCCGCCCAGGCCCTTGGCCAGGGTGAGGGCGTCGGGCTCCACCCCCAGCTTCTGATAGCCCCACAGGCAGCCGCTGCGGCCCACGCCCACCTGCACCTCATCAAAGATCAGCAGGATGCTGCGCTCACTGCAGAGCTCGCGGACGCGCTTGAAGAAGGCCGGGTTGCCGGGGTTGACGCCGCCCTCGCCCTGCAGGGGTTCGAGCAGCACGGCGGCCACCCGCGGCCCCTCGGCCTCACACTCGGCCAGCAGGGCCTCGAAGGCGGCCGTGTCGTTGTAGGGGAAGTAGCGGAAGCCCTGCACCATCGGCTCGAAGCCCTCGTGGTACTTGGGCTGGCCCGTGGCGGTCACGGCGGCCAGGGTGCGGCCGTGGAAGCTGGCCTGGGCCGTGAGGATCACCGGGTTTTCGATCCCGCGCACCGCGTGGCCGTGCTTGCGGGCCAGCTTGATGGCGGCCTCGTTGGCCTCGGCGCCGGAGTTGCAGAAGAAGACCTTGTCGGCGCAGCTGTTGGCCGTGATCCAGGCCGCCAACCGCTCCTGCTCCGGGATCCGGTAGAGGTTCGAGACGTGCTGCAGCTTGCGCAGCTGGTCCGTGAGGCCGCGGCGCAGGGCCCGGCTGCTGTGGCCGAGGGTGCAGACGGCGATGCCGGCAACGCAGTCGAGGTAGCGCTTACCGGTGCTGTCCCACACCCAGACACCCCGGCCGCGCACCAGCTCGATCGGGAAGCGGCCGTAGGTGGCCATCACCGAGGTCTCGGCAGGCGCCTGGGCCGGCGGTGGACTGATGGGAGCGGTGGGACTCGAACCCACATGCCCGAAGGCGCTCGATTTTGAGTCGAGTCCGTCTACCAATTCCGGCACGCTCCCGCGACCCCGACTCTATCGAGCCGCAGGGACGGGCCTCAGCCGACGCGACGGATCGTGGCGCCCACGGCATTGAGCTTGCCCTCCAGATCGGCATAGCCACGATCGAGGTACTCCAGGCCCTGCACGGTGGTGATGCCATCGGCCGCCAGGCCAGCGAGCACCATGGCCGCTGAGGCCCGCAGGTCGCTGCCCTTCACCGGTGCGCCACTGAGCCGATGCACCCCCTCGATGAAGGCGGTGTTGCCCTGCATGCGGATGGCGGCCCCCATGCGCTGCAGCTCGCCCACGTGCTGGAGCCGGTTCTCGAAGATGTGCTCGGTGATCACGCTGGTGCCCTGGGCCGTGGCCAGCAGGCTCATGAACGGGGCCTGCAGGTCGGTGGGGAAGCCGGGGAAGGGCTGGGTGCGCAGGTCCACCGCCCTGATCTGGTCGGCGGAGATCGTGACGCAGGTGCCGTCGATGTCCAGGCGGCAGCCCACCTCCTCCAGCTTGGTCAGCACCGCGCCCAGGTGGTCGGTGATCACCGGGCCGACGGTGAGGGTGGAGCGGGTGATCGCGGCGGCCAGCAGCAGGGTGCCGGCCTCGATGCGGTCGGGGATCACGGCGTAGTCGGCGCCGTGCAGGCGCTCGACCCCGACGATCCTGATGGTGGGCGTGCCGGCGCCGCGCACCCGGGCGCCCATGGCGATCAGCAGGCCCGCCAGATCCACCACCTCAGGCTCGAGGGCGGCGTTCTCGATCACGGTCTCGCCATCGGCGAGGGCCGCGGCCATCATCAGCGTCTCGGTGGCGCCGACGCTCGGACAGTCCAGGTGGATGCGGCCGCCCTTGAGGCGATGGCCGCGGCCCGGCACCACCGCCGAGACAACCCCATGCTCGATCGTCACCTGGGCGCCCAGAGCCTTGAGCCCCTTCACGTGCTCCACGACCGGGCGGGTGCCGATCTGGCAGCCGCCGGGCAGGGGCACCCGGGCGATGCCCAGCTTGGCCAGTAGAGGGCCAATGCAGAAGAAGCTGGCCCGCAGGCTGTTGACCAGCTCATAGGGCGGTGCGGACTGGTTCAGGCCGCTGCCGTCCATCTCGATGCTGTCGCTGCCGCGGCGCACCCCCACCCCGAGCGAGGCGAGGATCTCGCCCATGCCGGCAATGTCGGTGAGCGGCGGCACGTTGCGCAGCCGCAGGGTGTCCTCGGTGAGCAGGCTGGCGGCCATCAGCACCAGGGCTGAATTCTTGGCGCCGCTGACCCGTACCTCTCCGGAGAGACGCCGGCCACCGGCGATTTCCAGTTGCGGATTGAGAACCTGTTGAGACGGGACAACAGTGACGGTCATGGTACGGGTGTCCCGTCTGTGGGGGCCCATCTTGACAATGAAGCCTGAGACCGTCTAGACGGCCGGCGCCTGAACTGGCTTGCTTGCCTGTGGGTCTGGTGTCTGGTTTGGGCGCTCAGGTGGCCGGGGGACGCGGTTCGGCCATGCGGTACATTTTCGGAGTCGCCATCGGCGGCCGCGGCAGTCGCCCTTGCGGCAGCAGCGTTAGTCGTTCAGAATTCGTTCTGGCGACCAGCCACGCGGATGTGGCGGAATTGGTAGACGCGCTAGTTTCAGGTACTAGTGGCAGCAATGTCGTGGGAGTTCAAGTCTCCCCATCCGCACTTTTCTTTGGTTCCATCAACCCTCCCGAGACCATCGGGAGGGTTTTTTGTTGGTATCGAAGCGGTCCGGTCCTGGGTAGGTCCCCTGCGTAGGGTCGCTGGAGGCTGGTGTTCCCCCATGATCGTGCTCAAGATCAGCAATGCCTCCGAGCTGGTGGCGGCGAAGCTGGGCAAGTTCCTCGAATCGCTCACCCCCGACGGCCTCGACCAGGCCACGGTGGAGGACATCCTGCTCAAGGAGCTGATCAAAAACCTCGCCAGTGAGGGCCTCAAGGGAGAGGTGGCCTCCGTCAAGGGTCTGGATCTGGAGGGCTCCAAGCTGGTGATCAGCGAGACCCTGCAGGTGCGCCGCCATCAATCCTTCTGATCCCACCCCTTCTGATCCCACCGCAGTGCGACGCGTCGAGTCCGTCGCCCCCGGCGGCGAGCGGCCCGTCGAGCTGATCACCAGCCGCCGCAACCCCCTGGTGGCCAGGCTGCGGGCGCTGCAGCAGGGCCGGGGCCGGCGCGAGCAGGGGCTGCTGCTGCTGGAGGGAACCCACCTGCTGCAGGAGGTGCTGCGCCTGGGCCTGGCGCCCGAGCTGGTGCTGTCCACGCCGCGCTGGGGCGAGGCCCACGGCCCCCTGCTGGCGGCCCTGCCGGCCGTCACGCGGCGGCAGCCCGTGGGGGAGGAGGTACTGGCGGCCGTGGCCACCACCGAACACCCCGATGGGGTGGTGCTGACCCTGCCCCTGACGGCCCTGCCGGTGGCCGGCCCGGCGCCGCAGTTCGTCCTGGCCCTTGATCAGCTCCAGGATCCGGGCAACCTCGGCACACTGCTGCGCACCGCCCTGGCCGCCGGGGTGCAGCAGGTGTGGCTGGGGGGCGGTGCCGATCCGTTGCAGCCCAAGGTGCTGCGGGCCTCCGCCGGCGCGGCCCTGGCCCTGCCGTTGCTGCGGGATGCCGGCCGCGAGGGGCTGGCGGAGCGCCTGCACGGGGCCCGCGCAGCCGGCCAGCAGGTGGTGGCCACCGTGGTGGCTGGCGGCGGTGGAGCCAGCGGTGGCGCATCGACGGCCCAGCCCTACTGGCAGCTGGACTGGAACCTGCCCACCGTGGTGCTGCTCGGCAACGAGGGCGCCGGCCTGGACAGCGAGCTGGCGGCGCTGGCCAGCCATCGCGTCACCATCCCCCACAGCGCCGCTGTGGAATCACTCAATGTGGCGGTGGCGGCGGGTCCCCTGCTGCTGGAGCGCTGGCGGCAGGGGAGAATGCCCGCCAACTGAGCAGGGCCCCGGTGAGCGACGCCTCCTTCGACTTCGATGTGATCGTCATCGGTGCCGGTTACGGCGGCTTCGACGCGGCCAAGCACGCCGCCGACCACGGCCTGCGCACCGCGATCATCGAGAGCCGCGACATGGGCGGTACCTGCGTGAACCGCGGCTGCGTGCCCTCCAAGGCCTTGTTGGCCGCCAGCGGCCGGGTGCGGGAGCTGGCGGACGCCGAGCACCTCAAGGGCTTCGGCATCCACGCCGCCCCGGTGCGCTTCGAGCGCCAGAAGATCGCCGACCACGCCAACCAGCTGGTGGCCACGATCCGTTCCAACCTCACCAAGACCCTGGAGCGCGCCGGCGTCACGATCATTCGCGGCAAGGGCCGTCTCGAGGGCGCCCAGCGGGTGGGGGTGCGCGAGATCAACGGGGTGGATCGGGTGCTCAGCGCCCGCGACGTGATCATCGCCACCGGCTCCGATCCCTTCGTACCCCCCGGCATCGAGACCGATGGCCGCACCGTGTTCACCAGCGACGAGGCCATCAGCCTGGAGTGGCTGCCCCGCTGGATCGCCATCATCGGCAGCGGCTACATCGGCCTGGAATTCGCCGACGTCTACACCGCCCTGGGCTGTGAGGTCACGATGATCGAGGCCCTGGATCGGGTGCTGCCCACCTTCGATCCCGACATCGCCAAGATCGCTGCCCGCAACCTGATCGACGGCCGCGATATCGACGCCCGCGCCGGTGTGCTCGCCCGCAAGATCACCCCCGGCGCACCGGTGCGGATCGAGCTCGCCGCCATGGCCACCAAGGAGCTGGTGGAGACCCTGGAGGTGGACGCGGTGCTGGTGGCGACCGGCCGAATCCCCACCAGCAAGGAGCTGAATCTCGAAGCCGTCGGCGTGGCGACCAACCGCGGCTTCATCCCGGTGGATGACCAGCTGCGGGTGCTGGTGGATGGTGCCCCCGTGCCCCACCTCTGGGCCGTGGGCGATGTGACCGGCAAGATGATGCTGGCCCACACCGCCGCCGCCCAGGGCACCGTGGCTGTGGACAACATCCTGGGCCACCCGCGCCAGATCGACTACCGCTCGATACCGGCAGCCACCTTCACCCACCCCGAGATCAGCTCGGTGGGCCTGAGCGAAGTCGATGCCAAGGCCCTGGCGGCCCAGGAAGGCTTCGAGCTGGGCTCGGTGCGCAGCTACTTCAAGGCCAACTCCAAGGCCCTGGCGGAGCTGGAGGGCGACGGCCTGATGAAGCTGCTGTTCAACAAGGCCACCGGCGAGGTGCTCGGGGCCCACATCTACGGCCTGCACGCCGCCGATCTGATCCAGGAGATCGCCAACGCCGTGGCCCGCCGCCAGAGCGTGCGCCAGCTGGCCACCGAGGTGCACACCCACCCCACCCTCAGCGAAGTGGTGGAGGTGGCCTACAAGCAGGCGGCTGCGGCGCTGTAGGGCCCTGATCCGGGCCACTCCTACGATCAAGGGCCCTGCCCCCCGTGGCCCTTGGAGATCCGTCGCCGCCCCCCCAATCCCCCCGTGAAAGTGGCGCACCTGGAGTACGGCATCCCCCATGAGGATGCTGAGCCCCGCCACATCCTCGAGCGGATCGTCTGGGAGAAGGACCGGGAGGTGACGGCGGCCCGGGAGCGGGTGAGCCTGCAGAAGCTCCAGCAGCAGGTGGCGGAGCTGCCCGCGACGCGGGATTTCGTGGCGGCCCTGCGGGCCAGCTGCCGCAAGCCGGCGGTGATCGCCGAGGTGAAGAAGGCCAGCCCCAGCAAGGGCGTGATCCGGGAGGACTTCGACCCCGAGGCCATTGCCCGGGGTTACGCCGCCGGTGGGGCCAGCTGCCTCTCGGTGCTCACCGACAAACAGTTCTTCCAGGGCGGTTTCGAGGTGCTGGTGCAGGTGCGCCAGGTGGTGGAGCTGCCGCTGCTGTGCAAGGACTTCATCCTCAGCCCCTACCAGCTCTATCAAGCCCGCGCCGCTGGCGCCGATGCGGCCCTGCTGATCGCCGCCATCCTCTCCGACCAGGACCTGTCCTACCTGCTCAAGGCGGCCCGCAGCCTGGGGCTCGCGGTGCTGGTGGAGGTGCACGACGGCGCCGAGATGGAGCGGGTGCTGGGCCTTGAGGGAGTGCAGCTGATCGGCATCAACAACCGTGATCTGGCCAGTTTCCACACCGATCTGGCCACCACCGAGCAGCTGATGGCCACCTACGGCGACCAGGTGCGGGCCAAGGGCGCCTTGCTAGTGAGTGAATCGGGCCTGTTCACGCGGGAGGATCTCGATCGGGTGGTGAGCGCCGGTGCCGATGCGGTGCTGGTGGGTGAGTCGCTGATGCGCCAGAGCGATGTGACCGCCGCTCTGGAAACCCTGATCGGGGGCTGAAGCCAGCGCCTGGGCGGCGGCTCCACACCGCGGCCCGGTGACTGCGGGCTGCGGCAAACAAAAAAAAACCCCCCGCAGGAGCGGGGGCCGAAACCACGGAGGTGGTCGTTGATCCAGCTGGATCAGACCTTGCGGGAGTAAAACTCCACCACCAGCAGTTCGTTGATCTCAAGGGCGACCCATTCGCGTTCGATCTTGCCGTTCACCTTGGCGGTGAGCTTGTTCTTGTCGAACTCGAGGTGGGGCGGGATGTTGGCCAGACCTGGGAATTCCAGGTTGCCTTCAGCCAGTTTCTTGCTCTGCTTGCGCTCGCGGACGGCGACCACGTCGCCGGCCTTGCACTGGTAGCTGGGGATGTCCACGACGCGGCCGTTCACGGTCACGTGGCCGTGGTTCACCAGCTGGCGGGCGCCTGGCACGGTGGGGCCGAAGCCGAGGCGGAAGCAGATGTTGTCGAGGCGGTTCTCGAGCAGTTTCAGCAGGTTGGTACCCGTGGAACCCTCCTGGGCCCGGGCCTTCTTCACGTAGCGAACCAGCTGACGTTCGGAGATGCCGTAGTTGAAGCGAAGCTTCTGCTTCTCTTCGAGGCGGATGGCGTATTCGGAGCGCTTGCGACGGGCTTGGCCGTGCTGACCGGGGGGATAAGACCGCTTGGCGGACTTACGGGTGAGACCGGGAAGGTCTCCCAAGCGCCGCGTGATCCTCAGGCGAGGGCCGCGGTAGCGAGACATGGAGAACGGGATCGGGGTGGCATCCGGCGCGGCCCGCCGTCGCTGAGCGACGTGCGGCCTGCGAACATGGCGGAACTGGGCTCCGCTGTCGTGGGCCTGAGCCACGCCAGCCGGCCATCCTATCCGCTGGACCGCTGCCCCTCCCGAGCATCCCGCCCGTGACCCGGATCCTGCAGCAGCTGTTGATCGGCCTGATCGCGGCCTACCGGCGCTGGATCTCGCCGCTGCTGGGGCCCCGCTGTCGCTTCATCCCCAGCTGCAGCGCCTACGGCCTGGAGGCGATCGAGCGGCATGGGCCCTGGCGCGGCGGCTGGCTGACGCTGCGGCGGCTGCTGCGCTGTCACCCCTTCACTCCCTGCGGCTGCGACCCGGTGCCCGATTGATGGCCGCTCCCACGCTTCTGCTCTACACACGTCTGGGCTGCTGTCTCTGTGAGGGGCTCCAGGAGCGGCTGCTGACCCTGGATCCCCCGCCGGTTTTGGAGGTGCTGGACGTGGATACCGACCCGGCGCTGCAGCAGCGCTACGGCCTGGAAGTGCCGGTGCTGGCCCTGAAGCTGGCCGATGGGGGCCTGAGGGAGCTGCCGCGGGTCTCGCCGCGGCTGTCGGGGGGGGGACTGGCGGATTGGTTGCGGAGGAACGGTTTTTCCGGCGGCTCCGTTTAGAACGGGCCCAACTTGATCCCCCGCTGGACAATGACCCAGCTGCTTCACCCCCTGCTGCGCCACCTTGGGCTGGCCGTGCCGCAGGGGCTGGAGAACCGGCCGGTGAGCGGCATCAGTTGCGATTCCCGCCGCGTCGGGGCCGGCACCCTGTTTGTGGGGCTGCCTGGCGCCGGAGTGGATGGGGGCCGTTTCTGGCGGGATGCGGTGGCGGCCGGGGCGCCAGCCGCGGTGATCGGCCCGGCGGCGGCGGCGGCCGTGCCGCCGGAGCCGGCGGATCCGGTGCTGGTGGTGGAGGAGCCTGTGGCCCGCTGGGCCGGCCAGCTGGCTGCCGAGTTCTGGCAGCAGCCCAGCCGTCGCCTGGCTCTGATCGGTGTCACCGGCACCAACGGCAAGACCACCACCACCCACCTGATCGAGCACCTCAGCGCCCGCAGCGGCCGGCCCGCTGCCCTGTTCGGCACCCTGGTGAACCGCTGGCCCGGCCAGAGCGTGACGGCCCAGCACACGACCGCCTTTGCGGACGTGCTCCAGGCCCAGCTGGCCCAGGCCGTCGAGGCCGGGGCCCAGGTGGGGGCCATGGAGGTGAGCTCCCACGCCCTCGACCAGCAACGCGTGGCCGGGTGCCAGTTCAGCGGCGCGATTTTCACCAACCTCACCCAGGACCACCTCGACTACCACGCCTCGATGCAGGACTACTTCGAGGCCAAGGCCCGTCTGTTCGCGCCGCCGCTGCTGGCGGCTGAGGCCGGCGCTGTGGTGAATGTGGACGATCCCTGGGGGGCGCGGCTGGCCGAGCGGCTCGGGGAGCGCTGCTGGCGCAGTTCCTTCGAGGCGGATGGCGGGGCGGAGCTGCGCCTGGCCGATCTGGAGTTCTCCGCCCAGGGCGTGCGCGGCACCCTGATCAGCCCGCGGGGATCGGGCCCGTTCCGCTCGCCGCTGCTGGGCCGCTTCAACCTGATGAACCAGCTGCAGGCGGTGGGAGCCCTGCTGCAGCAGGGGCTGCCCCTGGCCCTGCTGCTGGAGGCCCTGGCGGACTTCCGCGGTGTGCCCGGCCGGATGGAGCGGGTCAGCGTGGGCCGGCCGGAGAACGGCAACGGCCGCCATCCGGCCGTGCTGGTGGACTACGCCCACACCCCCGATGGCCTGGAGAGCGCCCTGGCGGCCTGCCGTCCCTTCACGGCGGGTGAGCTGATCTGCGTGTTCGGCTGCGGTGGCGACCGCGACCGGGGCAAGCGCCCCCAGATGGGCGCCATCGCCGCACGGCTGGCCGATCGGGTGGTGGTGACCTCCGATAACCCCCGCACCGAAGACCCAGACCAGATCCTGGCCGACGTGGTGGCCGGCATCCCTGCGGGCACCGCCTTGCAGGTGGAGCCGGACCGGGCCCGCGCCATCGCCGCCGCCATTGCCGCCGCCGGCCCTGCCGACCTGGTGTTGATCGCTGGCAAGGGCCATGAGGATTACCAGATCCTGGGCACCACCAAGGTGCACTTCGACGACCGTGAGGAGGCGGAGAAGGCCCTGCGGGCGCGTTAGCGGAAGCTGATCAGGTGGCGGCAAGGCGGCGCTGCGGCCACAATCCGGCCGTAAGCATGCATCGGCTTTTTGGATGGCTCAGGCTGTACCAATTTCCAAGAAATTTCTCGCTGAACTGATCGGCACCTTCTGGCTGGTGTTGGGCGGTGCCGGCAGCGCCGTGCTGGCTGCCGTGTTCCCCTACGACTCCGCCGCCGCCAACCCGCTGGGCCTCGGCTTCCTGGGGGTGTCCCTGGCCTTCGGCCTCACCCTGCTGACCGCGGCCTACGCCATCGGCCACATCTCCGGGGCCCACATCAACCCGGCCGTGAGTTTTGGCCTCTGGGCGGGAGGTCGCTTCCCCAGCTCCCAGCTGCTGCCCTACATCGTCGCCCAGGTGCTTGGAGGCGTGGTGGCCGGCGGCGTGATCCTGGCCATTGCCAGCGGCCGTGACGGTTTCGCCCTCGCCGGCAGCAATCCGCTGGCCACCAATGGCTTCGGGGCCCACTCGCCCGGGGGCTACGGCTTCCTGGCGGCCCTGATCACCGAAGTGGTGCTCACCTTCATCTTTCTGCTGGTGATCCTCGGCGCCACCGACAAACTGGCCCCACGCGGATTCGCGGGTGTGCCGATCGGCCTCTCGCTCACCCTGATCCACCTGATCAGCATCCCCGTGACGAACACGTCGGTGAACCCGGCCCGCAGCACCGGCGTGGCCGTGTGGGTGGGCGGTGCTGCCCTGGGGCAACTGTGGCTGTTCTGGGTGGCCCCGATCGCCGGCGCCCTGCTGGCTGGCTGGGTGTACCGCAACCTGCTCACCCATGAGCTTGAAGTGGAAGGTGTGATCCCCTCCGAGCAGATCTGATCCGAGCAGATCTGCTCCGACCGATTCGGCGTTCAGCCCAGATCGGCCAGGGCCTCCAGCAACCGATCCACTTCGGCGTCAGTCGTGGTGATGTGGGTGCAGGCCCTCAGGCAGGTCGGATCGGCCAGGCTGCGGATCCAGATCTGCCGCTCCCCCAGGGCCTGGACCACCGCCTGGGGGCCCGGGCCCTCCAGCTGGAAGCTCACCAGCCCGGCCGGTGGGGGCTCTTCCAGCAGGGTGTGCACTCCCGGCAGTGCCTGCAGCCCCTCCCACAGCCGCCCGCTACCGGCACGGATCCGCCCCAGCCGCTCGGCCTCGCTGCCCTCGGCCGCCAGCAGCTCCAGGGAGGTGGCCAGGCCGCTGGCCAGGGGCACGCAGGAGGTGGCCACCTCGAAGCGGCGCGCGTCGCGGTGCCAGGGGCTGGTGGCCTCGGTTTCGCTGCGCAGGCTGCGCCAGCCGATCAGGGTGGGCTGGCCCTGCTCCAGGATCCGCTCGGAGAGGGCCACTCCGCCCAGGCCTTCGGGTCCGCAGCACCATTTGTGACCGGTGAAGGCGTAGATGTCGGCGGCGGCAGCGGCCTCCGACACCGGCAGGCTGCCCAGCGACTGGGCCGCATCCACCAGCAGCCAGGGCTGGCGGGGGTGGGCGGCCAGCCGCTCGGCCACCGCTGCGATCGGCATCAGCGATCCGGTGTTCCAGAGCAGGTGCGAGAGCACCACCAGCCGGGTGTTCGGCCTGAGCCGGCGCTCCAGGCTCGCCAGGACCGCCCCGTCCAGCTCCGCAGCGGGTGTCCCGAGGCAGAGCTGCTGGACGGGCAGCACCGCCAGCTCCAGGCCCTGGCGCCGGGCCAGCTCGCGGCAACCGGCCACCACGCCGGGATGCTCGCAGTCGCCGATCAGGAGTTCATCGCCCGGCTGCCAGGGCAGGCCCCACAGGGGCAGCAGGCAACCGCTGCTCACGTTCTCGGTGAGGGCCAGCCGCGAGGGAGACACGCCGCAGAGGGCCGCGAGGGCCCGACGCACCCGGCTGGTTTCCCGCTCGATGAAGGGCCACACCGCGCCGGTGAAGGGGCCCAGCTCCTGGATGGTGCGCCAGCTTGCTGTGATCGCCTCAAGCGATGGCGTGGGCAGCGGGCCCTGACCGCCGTAGTTGAAGTAGGTCTTGCCCGCCAGGGCGGGCATCAGCTCCCGCAGCGGGCTAACCGGATTCGGCACGGGGGCGTGGGTCGCGCTCAGAGCACCTGGCCCACGGCCACGGCAGCCAGGGCCGAGAACAGGGTGATGCCGAGGGCTGTGAAGGGGTTCTGGCCCTGGGCCACCGCGAAGGTGGTGATCACGCCGGCACCGAGGCAGGCCACGGCCAGTTGGGTGGTGATGGCGGGACGGCTTTCCACGGGGGGCCTGCGGTTTGGCCAGAACCTACGGAGGGCAAAGGGATCTGCCCCTGGGGTGCCCCTGGCTTCGTTACGGGGCGTTGGGCTTCGTTACCCGGCGCAATGGGGACCGGTTGCGGAGCTTCATGGGTGCCGGCGGTTCCGGTCGCGGCTCGGCTGGAGGCGGAGCGCGCCCGCCCGGCAGGGGCGGGGCCCCTCAGCTCGCTGGACTGGTGCCGCTGCCGGTGTGGCTGCAGCTGGAGGCGGGCCTGGCCCGGCCGCTGCTGGCCCACTGCTGCAGCGCCTCCAGCTGTTCGCGAGCCGTGCGTGACAGGGGCACCAGCTGGGCGGCTGCCGCCACCAGGTCGGCCTCGCCGAAGTCGCGCCGTTCGCTGAAGGCCTGGTGCATCGCCTCGATCACCACCTGCTCCAGCTCGGCGCCGGAGAAGCCGGCCGTGCGGTCCACCACCACCTCCAGGGGCAGGCGGTGCTCGGGCCGCCGGCGCCGCAGCTGCAGATCGAGGATCGCCCGACGCTCGGTGGCCTCGGGCAGATCCAGCAGGAAGATCTCGTCGAAGCGGCCCTTGCGCACCAGCTCCGGCGGCAGTTTCTCCACGCCGTTGGCGGTGGCCACCACGAACACGGCGCTGGTCTTCTCGGCCATCCAGGTGAGCAGGCTGGCCAGCACCCGCTGGCTGGTGCCGCCGTCGCTGCGGCCGCCGTCGGCGCTGCCGAAGCCCTTGTCGATCTCGTCGATCCAGAGCACGCAGGGGGCCATCGCCTCGGCCCGCTGGATCATCTCCCGCGTGCGGGCCTCCGAGGCCCCCACCAGCCCAGCGAACAGCCGGCCCACATCCAGCCGCAGCAGCGGCATTTCCCAGCTGTGGGCGATCGCCCGGGCCGTGAGCGACTTGCCGGTGCCCTGGGGGCCCACCAGCAGCACGCCGCGGGGCAGGGGCAGGCCATAGCGGCGGGCCTCGTCGCTGAAGGCCTGCTGGCGCTGCTCCAGCCAGCGCTTGAGGGCATCCAGGCCGCCGATGTCCGCCGGCGTGGCCTCGCTGGGGCAGTACTCCAGCAGCTCGCTGCGGGCGATGGCCTGGCGCTTCTCCTCCAGCACCTCAGCGAGGTCGCCCTCGCCCAGGGCGCCGCGGCGGGCCAGGCCCCTGGCCGCCACCTGGCGGATGCGCTGCTCGCTCAGGCCGCTGCAGCTGTGGCTGAGCCGCTCCAGCAGGTCGCCCTCCAGGGTCTGGCCGCAGGCCCGGGCGATGCCCTGCAGCAAAGCGCGAATCTCCTCCTGTTCCGGCAGGGGCAGATCCAGCACGGTCACGCACTCCTCCAGCTCCCGCGGCAGCTGCCACTCGGCGGCGGTGATCACCAGGGTGTGGGGCTGCTGGCGCAGGGAGGCCGCCAGGTTGCGCAGCTTGCGGCAGACGCTGCCGTCGTCGGCGTAGCGGTGGAAGTCGTGCAGCACCAGGATGGCCGCCTGATCCGGCGCCAGGGGGGCCAGGGCCTCCAGGGCCGCCAGGGGGTTGCGGGCCGCCTCTCCCTCGCGGTTGGGCAGGCCGCTGAGGCCGCTGATGAAGTCCCAGCGCGCCAGGGCGCGGTTCCCCAGCCGCTGGGCAGTGGCCGCCAGCAGGGTGGCGATGCGTTCCTCCTCCTGGCTGCGGATCCAGAGGATCGGCGTGCGGGCGCGGATCAGCAGATCGAGGTGGTCGGCCCAGGCCTGGCTCATGGCTTGGGGCTCAGGGGGTGAGGTTCTTCAGGGCGGCCCAGCGGGGATCGATGGCCTCGCCGGGGCCGCTCCCCCGCAGGTTGGGGCCGGGACATTCGGGGCCGCAGCGGTTGACCACGGGCAGCTGCAGGCTGAGCTGCTCGAAGGCCCAGTGGGCGGGGTCAAAGTCGCCGCGGGGGTCCAGGCTCTCGGTGAGGGCGTCGGCCTCGATATCGAGCACCTGGGCTCCGGCCTCCAGCACGTCGTCTTCGCTCAGGCCGGCGTCGCGGGCGGCATCGCCGAGCCAGAGCAGTTCCTTGGTGCGGAAGGCCAGGGGGTGGTTGAAGTGCTGCAGGCAGCGGTCGCAGCAGAGGGTCACGATCGTCTCGGCCAGGCCTGCCACCTCCAGCACGTTGCCGCGATGGATGGCCTGAAGCTCCCCACGCACTGGTGTGAGGCTCTCGAGTTCGCCCAGGTGCTGGTCGATCGTCCAGCGCCGTCCCTCGGCCAGGGGACGCAGCTCCTGGATCGGCACGGGGCGCAGGTCGTCGGCCATGGCAGCGGGGAGGGGAGCCTGGGCAGGGGCTGCCCAGGGGTTACTTCTTGCCCTTGTTGGGCTCAAAGGGCAGGCGCTGGCTGCCGGCTCCGGTGGCCGTTGCGGCCACGGTCTGCTGGGACAGCTGCTGGTCGAGGATCTGCTGCAGGTTGTCGGGCAGGGCCTCGCGGGTGAGCAGGAAGGTCTGCAGCGCCTGGAAGATGTTGGCCACCACCATGTAGAGCAGCACCCCGGCCGGCAGCGGGAAGAACAGGAACATCGCCGTGATCATCACCGGCGTGATCTTGTTGGCCGTGGCCTGCTGCGGGTTGGGGGGCATGCCCATGCCCGAGAGGATCTGGGAGGCGAACAGGCTGGCGCCGAAGGCGGCAACCAGGATGGCGATGTCCCAGTTGACGGCGCCGTCGGTGTAGAAGCCCACCTGGCCCAGGGCCTTGATGAACAGGAAGCCGCTGCGGGCCGCCAGGCCGGGGATCTTGGCCTCCACCACGGCATCGCCGGGGGCGAGGGCGGTGATGGTGCCATTGGCATCCACGCTCACCACTCCCTCGCCCTTGGTGACGCTCCAGCTGGGGGTGAAGGCCTCACCGTCCTGCACGTCCGCCAGCACCGAGGCGAAGCTGGCGCCGTCGCGGGTGTGCAGGGTCACGCTCTGCTGGTCGCCCACGCCGAGCTTGGTGCCCTGCTCCAGGCTGGCGATCACCGGCACATGGCTGGTGGCCGTCACGAAGATCGAGTGGCTGGGGCTGTTGAAGGGCTTGGCCTCCACCGTCGCGATCTGGTCGGCCGGCAACACCTTCAGGTTGAGGGTGTAGGGCACATCGGCGAACGGTGAGCCCCGCAGGGTGGCGAACAGGGCGAACAGGATCGGCATCTGCACCAGCAGGGGCAGACAGCCCGCCAGAGGGCTGCCGAACTCCTTCATCAGGGCGCCCAGCTCTTCCTGCTGCTTGGCCGGGTTGTTGGCGAACTTGGCCTTGATCTCGGCCTGGCGCTTCTGCATCACCGGCTGGGCGATGCGCATGCGGCGGGCGCTGCGGATCGATCCGGCGCTCAGGGGGAACAGGGCCAGCCGGATCACCACCGTGAGGGCAATGATCGCCAGCCCGTAGCTCGGCACCAATCCGTAGAAGAAGTCGAGGATCGGGAGCAGCAGGTTGTCGGAGATGTAGCCGATCACGGCGTGGGGAGCTCAGGGGGGTGGGGATAGGCGGCCAGTGTGCCCGAGCACGGGGCCGATCGGGGCTGGGCCTGGGGCCAGGCAGGACGGCTTGGCTGCGATCAGGCGGCGGCGCCGAAGCCGCTCTTGGGGGCGCTGCCGGCCGTCTTGGCGGCCGCGTCCATGCGCTCGAGGATGAAGGCCTCCGCCTCCCGGTAGCGGGGCACGGCGCGCATCTCCAGCTTCATGCCGTCGCTGAGCACCAGCACCATGTCGCCCCAGAAGCCGAAGCCCCGGGGCACGGAGCGCACCTCACGGATCTGGCTGTAGACCACCTGGGTGCGGTCACGCCCCAGCCAGCCCCCGCTCACCGAGACGCGGCGGCTGGTGATCGTGAAGCGCAGCCACAGGGCCCGCACGATCGCGCCCACGGCGAAGGGGATACCGATCAGGGTGAGGCCGAACAGCAGGTTGAGGAGCAGATCGCCCCTGGCCGGTCCGCCCTCGTAGAAGACGTCCTCGTTGATGCTGGCGCCAGGCGCGACGAGCGGAGTGCTGGAGGGAACTGGGGTCATTGGCTCAGGCCCGCCTTCTGCAGGAGTTGCGCACATTCTCCCAGCAGTGCCCCGTCGTCCGCGTCGGCGCTGCCGGGCTTGAGCGAGATCAGCACCCACTGGTCGGCACCGCTCCAGGCGATCCGGGCCAGGGCCACCAGCTGGCCGTGCAGCAGGCGCCGCAATTGGTTGCGCCGCACCGATTTCTTGCTCACCTTGCTGCTCACCACCACCGCGAAGCGGGGCGGCTGGCCGTCGGGGTTGCCGGGCCTGAGCAGACCTGGCCTGAGCAGCCCGGGCTCCGCCGCCATGGTGCGCAGCACCAGCAGCGTGCCCTGGAAGCGCCGGCCTTTCTGATAGAGGCGGTCGAACACAAAGCGTCCCCGCAACCGATGTTCCCGGGGAAGGACCATGGCTGCGGGGACGCGGGGGGATGGGCGGGTACGACGTGGCTCGCGAACGGGCCCGAGGCCGGGCTCAGACGGCCAGGCGGGCGCGGCCGCGCTTGCGGCGGGTGCGGATCACGCGACGACCGGTGTGGCTGCGCATGCGCACCCGGAAACCGGAGACCCGCTTGCGCTTGCGGCTGGTTCCTTCGAGGGTCCGTTTGGTCATGGCTCCGGCTCTGCTGCGCGTTCAATGTCGATGGACCAACGTACCAGCCAGGCGGATGGGGCCGGACCTGGCTCATCAGTTGCTGGGGGGATCGATCTGGATCAGCCAGCTGCCCAGGTAACCCGAGATGGGCACGTCGCCGGGGGCCTGGGCCAGGGCGTTGAACTGATACATGCCCGCGTTGAACGGGTTGAAGATGCTCATGTACACGCCGATGGTTCCACCCACGGGCACCGGTGTGTTGGGGAAGACTTCGATGGCGGTGCCATCTCCCGTCACCTCCACCACTGCCGGAATGTCCTGCTTGCAGCGGGTGCGTGAGAGCATGCCGCCCTCGCTCATGTAGCAGAGCTTGACCTGCTTGGCCTCGATCTTGCTGTCGAAGGTCTTGGGGATGCCCACGGTGAGCTTGAGGATGGCCGTCTTGCGGTCCTTGGGCCGCAGGATCAGGTAGTAGTCCGAGCGGGCAAGCCGGCCGGTGTCGCTCATGAAGAAGTAGAGCCGCCGGTAGTCCTTGGTGTTGTCCCAGCGGAACTCCATCAGGCCAGGGGTGCCCTGGGCCGACGCCGGGGCCGGGGCGGTGAGGGGGGCCAGGGCCAGGCCGGTGCCCAGGGCTGCCGCGCCGAGGCCGGAGGCGGCAAGGGTCGCCAGGGCGGCGGGCTGGCGCAGGCGGTGGAGGAGTGGGGTCATGGTGGGGGAGGAGGGCTGGTTCCGGCGCTGCGCCTTTAGCTGTGAGTCTCGATAGGGGGCGGCGGCGCCAGCCGGGACCGTGGGCCGGCGCCGGAGCTGGCAGTTGTGACCGGATGCGACTGGATCGGCCCTAGAGGGCGGCCAGGTCGGGCCGCAGCCGGGCGGCCTCGCGCAGGTAGGCGTGGCGCACGGGGCGCTCTGGCTCCAGCCAGGCGTGGGCCAGCAGACGGATGCAGCGAGGCAGGTCGCCGGCCACCGCCATCTGCTGGCAGTCCAGCAGCGCCACCCCGTCCCAGCCGTGGCGGTGGCGGGCGATTGCCGCGGGGAAGCAGGCATCGAGGTCCGCCGTCACCGAGAAGGTCACCGACAGCAGCTGGGGACCCTCCAGGCCGTTGCGCTCCACCAGGGCATCGAGCAATTCGGCCACCGCTTCGCTGATGGCCGCGTGGCTGTTGGCGGTGGCTGTGGTGGCACCCCGCAGGGCGCGCAGCTGCAGGGCGTTGCTCATGGCCGGTACAGCCAGAGGGGTTGGCCGCTCCAGCCCAGCTCCAGGTTGAGGGCCTCCTGCAGCCGGCCCAGCAGGGCGCGGCCCGGGATCAGGTTGGCGAGCCGCTTCTGGGGCTTGCCGAAGGTCACCGGCAGGGTCTTCTCCTCGTCCAGATCGGCGAGGCGGGCCGCCAGGCGACGGGCCGTGTCCTCATCCCCCAGGGCATCCACCAGCCCAAGCTCCTGGGCCTGGGCGCCACTGAACACGCGGCCATCGGCGAAGCCGCGCACCTGCTCCTCCTCCAGGCCCCGCCCCTCGGCCACGGCCGCCACGAACTGGCCGTAGCTGGAGTCGATCAGGCCCTGCAGCAGCTCCCGCTCATCGCCCGTCAGGGCGCGATCCGGCGAGAGGATGTCCTTGTAGAGGCCGCTCTTCACGGTTTCGAAGCTGATCCCCACCCGCTCCAGCAGCTTGGAGAGGTTGTTGCCCCGCAGGATCACGCCGATCGAGCCGGTGATGGTCCCGGGGTTGGCCACGATCTGCTCGGCCGCCACTCCCACGTAGACGCCGCCGGAGGCGGAGATGTTGCCGAAGCTGGCCACCACGCGGCAGCCCTTGGCGCGCAGCCGCTTGATCGCGGCGTGGATCTCCTGACTGTCGCCCACGGTGCCGCCGGGACTGTCAATGCGCAGCAGCAGGGCAGGGAACTCCCGCTCCTCCACCTCCCGCAGCGCCTTGAGCACCCGCTCGCGGGTAGGGCCGGCAATCGGGCCCTCGATGGCGATCCGAGCCAGTTTGCGGCGTGACTTGCGGCGCCAGGGCCAGGCCATCGAAGCAGTGTGTAGTGGCTGGATCTTAAAAAGGTGACCGTGAACCGTCTGGAGCCGGTGACGCTGCGCTGGCTGCTGATGGTATTGCCCTTCATGCTGTGGGGCACGGCGATGGCGGCGATGCGGCCGCTGCTCGATGGCGCCGGCCCGCTGACGGTGGCCTGGCTGCGGCTGCTGCCGGCGGGGCTGGTGTTGCTGCTGGTGGCGGTGGGGCTGGGCCGCTCCCTGGCGGTGGACCCGGCCGATCGGCCCTGGCTGCTGCTGTTTGCCCTGGTGGACGCCAGCCTGTTCCAGGGCCTGCTGGCCCAGGGCCTGGGGGGCACCGGCGCCGGCCTCGGCTCGGTGTTGATCGACTCCCAGCCGCTTCTGGTGGCGCTGCTGGCCCGCAGCCTGTTCGGCGAGGCGATCAACCCGGTGGGTTGGACGGGCCTGCTGCTGGGGCTGCTCGGCATCCTGTGTCTGGGCCTGCCGGGGTCGGTGCTGCAGCACTGGTGGCTGGAGGGGCCGCGGGCCCTGGGGGAGCGGGCCTGGAGCCACGGCGAGCTGTGGATGCTCGGCGCCGCCCTGGCGATGGCGGTGGGCACGGTGCTGAGCCGCTACGCCTGCCGTCGCAGCGATCCGGTGGTGGTCACGGGCTGGCACATGGCCCTGGGGGCCCTGCCCCTGCTGCTGGCCTCGGCCGCGGCGCCGCTGCTGGATCCGGCAGCGCCCGCCTTCTGGCCGGCCTGGAGCGCTACGGATTGGGCCCTGATGGCCTATGCGGCCCTGTTCGGCAGCGCCCTGGCCTACGGGCTGTTCTTCTGGTTCGCCAGCAGTGGCGACCTCACCAGCTTCACGGCGCTCACCTTCCTCACCCCCCTGTTTGCCCTGCTCTGCGGCATGGTCCTGCTGGGCGAGCAGCTGCGGCCGCTGCAGTGGGCGGGGGCGGCACTGGCGCTGGTGTCGGTGCTGTTGATCAACCGGCGCCAGCAGCTGTGGGATCCAGCAGCCGGCCGCCTGGCCACGGAGACCCAGGAGCTGGTGCCATGAGCGGTACAACCCTGGCGACCGCCGCCCAGCCCGGCGATCGCCTGCGCATCCTGGTGGTGAGCACTCCGGTGGGAGCCCTGGGCAGCGGCCGCGGCGGCGGCGTGGAGCTCACCCTCACCTCGCTGGTGGCGGGCCTGCTGGAGCGGGGCCACCGACTCACGGTGCTGGCGGCCGAAGGCTCGCAGCTGCCGGCCGCTTGCGCCGGCGCCGCCCTGAGGACCTGCCCCGGCGTCGACCAGCCCAGCTGGCAGCACATGCAGCGGGAGGCCGCCGTGCAGATTCCCACCGACGGGCTGCTGCCTCGCCTCTGGCGCCGCGCCCTGGAGACGGCCGCCGACTTCGATGCGGTGATCAACCTGGCCTACGACTGGCTGCCCCTCTGGCTCACCCCCAGCACGGCCGCACCCCTGTTCCACCTGGTGAGCATGGGTTCGGTGGCGGCGGTGATGGATGGGGCCATCGCCGAGGTGGCCCGTTGGGACCAGCGGCGCCTGGCCTTCCACAGCCACGCCCAGGCTGCCGATTTCGCCCTGCCCCAGCCGCCGGTGGTGGTGGGCAATGGCTTCGACCTGGCGGCCTACGACTTTGTGGCTGAACCGGAGCCGCTGCTGGGCTGGGTGGGTCGGGTGGCGCCGGAGAAGGGCCTGGAGGATGCGGCGGCGGTGGCGGCCCAGCTGGGGGAGCGGCTGGCGGTCTGGGGGCTGGTGGAGGATCCGGCCTACGCGGCGGCGGTGGAGGCCTCGGTGCCCAGCGGCACCCTCGACTGGCGCGGCTTCCTGCCCACCGCCCAGCTCCAGGCCCAGCTGGGCCGCTGCCGGGCCCTGCTCAACACGCCCAAGTGGAACGAGGCCTACGGCAACGTGGTGGTGGAAGCCCTGGCCTGTGGTGTGCCGGTGCTGGCCTATCGCCGCGGCGGTCCTGGTGAGCTGGTGCAGCACGGCGTCACGGGCCTGCTGGTGGAGCCCGACGACGTGGCCGCCCTGGCGGGGGCGGTGGGCCAGCTGGGCGGAATCGAGCGGCGTGCCTGCCGCGCCTGGGTGGAGCGCCAGGCCTCGCGCCAGGCCTTTGCGGAGCGGATCGAGGCCTGGGTGCGCTCCGGGCTCGGGCGATAGGGTCGGCCAGCCCCGCCGTGCGCCGTGTCTCCTGAGCGACCCACGCCGGCCCGGCAGCTCCATCGCGGCGCCTTCCTCCCAAAGGGTGGGGGGAGGGGTCTGCTGCTGCTGCTGGTGGCCGGCTGCGGGGTGCTGCTGTTCCTTCTGGACCTCGGCGCTACCGGCCTGGTGGATGAGACCCCACCCCTGTTCGCCGCCGCCGCCCGGGCGATGGCCGAGACCGGCGACTGGCTGACGCCGAGGGTCAACGGCCTGCCCCGCTACGACAAGCCGCCCCTGGTGTATTGGCTGATGGGGCTGGGCTACCTGCTGCCGGGCCAGGCGCAGTGGAACCCCCTGGGCACCTGGGCGGCGCGGCTGCCCTCCGCGCTCTCGAGCCTGGCGGTGATGCTGGCCCTGGCCGCCACCCTCTGGCGCTGGCCCCAGCCCAGCGGCTCGATCCTGCCGGGCGAGCGCCAGCGCGGGCTCACGGCCCTCGCGGCGGCCCTGGCCTTCGCCCTCTCGCCGCTGGTCCTGCTCTGGAGCCGCATCGCCGTGAGCGACGCCCTGTTCAGCGGTTGCCTCGCCCTGGCCCTGCTGTTGTTCTGGCGCCGCTTTGCCGCCAGTGGCGCCGAGGGCCGGGGGGCCGGGCCGTGGTGGCCGGGCTGGCTGGTGCTGGGCCTGGCGGTGCTGGCCAAGGGCCCGGTGGCCGTGGTGCTGGCGGCCCTCACCCTGGCCCTGTTCGCCTGGCGCAGCGGCCAGCTGGCGCTGCTGCGTCAGCGGCTGCAACCCCTGGCGGGGCTGGCGGTCACCGCGGCTGTGGCCCTGCCCTGGTACGGGCTCGAGCTGCTGGTGGAGGGCCAGCCGTTCTGGGACAGTTTCTTCGGGTACCACAACCTGCAGCGCTTCACGGCGGTGGTGAATCACCACCTGCAGCCCTGGTGGTTCTTCGGCCCGGTGCTGGTGGTGGCGAGCCTGCCGTTCACGCCGCTGCTGCTGGCCGGCCTGCTGGCGGCCTTCCGGCAACGGGGGCCTCTCGATCCGGCGCGCTCGCTGCGGCTGTTCGCCGGTTGCTGGCTGCTGGCGGTGCTGGGCTTCTTCACCCTGGCGGCCACCAAGCTGCCCAGCTACTGGATCCCCGCCACCCCCGCCGCCGGGGTTCTGATCGCCCTGGCCGGCCAGGATCTGGCCCTGCAGGTCCCTGCCATGGCCCGGCAGCGCTGGGAACGCTGGGGGGTGATGGGCGGCACCCTGGTGCTGGTGGCGGTGCTGGCCGCTGGTCTGGCGGCCTCGCCGCTGTGGATCCCCCTGATTCGCGATCCGGAGATGCCCACCCTGCCGGCGGAGCTGCTGGCCAGCGGCCTGGTGCTGCGGGCGGCGGCCTGCTTCGCGCTGGCGCTGCTCCTGGGGGTGGTGCTGGGCTCCCCCCTGGGGCGGACCCATGGGCGCGGTGCCTGGCTGGTGGCGCTGCAGGCGCCGCTACTGCTGTTCGCCGTGGTGGCCCTACAGCCGATGACACGGCTCGGCGATCGGGTGCGCCAGCTTCCGGTGCGCCGCATGGCGGCGGCGGTGCTGGCCCAGCGCCGGCCGGCCGAGCCCCTGGCGATGGTGGGCATCCTCAAGCCCTCGCTGCACTACTACACCCGTCAGGTGGTGCTCTACGAGGGCATCGACCCAGTGGGCCTGCTCAATCTCAACGACCGCCTGGCCCGCGAGCGGCGCCGCGGCCAGACTCCCACGCCGGCATTGGCCGGCTCCAGCGTGCTGGTGGTGATCGACCAGGGCACGGCCCAGCTGCCCCACTGGCGCGGCCTGCCCCATGAGCGGCTCGGCAGCGAGGGGCTCTACCAGCTCTGGCGCGTGGAGCGCCTGCGGCTGCAGCGCCGGGCGGCGGAGTTGCGCCAGGCCGGCGTGCCGGCGCCGGACTGGCAGCTGCCGCGGCCGGAGCGCTACTGAGCCGAGCCCGACAGGCAGACTCGCGGACAGCGTCGCCACAGATCAGGCTCGCAACAGATCAGGGTCGCTACCGATCAGGGTCGCTACCGATCAGCTGCGGGCTAGCCCCCGGCCCCGCTCGGTGTGCCCATGGTCACCCCCGCATCCATCGCGGCCCGCTGGCAGAAGCTGCAGTGACCCCAGCGGGCCATCTCCCCCGTGGGTGCCGGCCGGCCGCAGGCGGGGCAGGCGGCCATGCCATGCACATCCACCCGGCTGGGATGGGCGGCCCAGACGGCCTCTTCCTGCTCGGCGCCGCTGCTGGGGGTGCCAGCGGGGTAATGCTGCTGGAAGCTGAGCTCCTTGACGCGGAATCCCGCCCCCCGCAGGGCGCCCAGCAGCTGGTGTCTGTTGAAGCGCAGGGCCTGGAGCCACTGGGGATGGCTGGCCCCCACCGTGAGCCGGCCGCCCCGCAGCTGCAGGGGCCGGCAGTGGGGCGCCAGCTGGGGGCCGGCGATGCGCGGCCAGGCTTGCCACAGGGCCGCCAGGCTGCCCTCCTGCCGCCACTCGGCCTGGAGCTGCTGCAGGCAGGTGGCCAGGCCCGTGGCCGGTGGTCGCGGTGGCGGCAGCAGCACGGTCACCGCCCCCTGGCGCCGGCTCTGGTTGCGGGGGGCGATGGCCATGGGGCGGTGCCTGGCTTGGGCCGGATCCAAGGTTACGGGCGGGGAACCAGGCCGGAATGGGGTGCGGCTTTCCCGCTGGCCCGGTCTGCGCCGATCTGGCTACGCTCAGTCATCGCCCCATCCCTGATCCATGGGCTTCTTTGATCGGCTCAGCCGTCTGCTTCGGGCCAACGCGAACGCCGCCCTCAGTTCGGTGGAGGATCCCGGCAAGATCCTGGATCAGTCCGTGGCGGACATGCAGTCCGACCTGGTGAAGCTGCGCCAGGCCGTGGCCACCGCCATCGCCAGCCAGAAGCGGATCCAGAACCAGGCCGAACAGGCCGAGGCCCAGTCCAAGACCTGGTACGAGCGGGCCGAGCTGGCCCTCAAGAAGGGCGAGGAGGACCTGGCCCGCGAGGCCCTCAGCCGCCGCAAGACCTACCAGGACACCGCCACCACCCTCAACACCCAGCTGCAGAGCCAGGCGGGCCAGGTGGAGCAGCTCAAGAAGAGCCTGGTGGGCCTGGAGGGCAAGATCGCCGAGGCCAAGACCAAGAAGGACATGCTCAAGGCCCGGGCCCAGGCGGCCCAGGCCCAGGAGCAGCTGCAGAGCGCCGTCAACGGCCTGGGCACCAACAACGCCATGGCTGCCTTCGAGCAGATGGAGGAGAAGGTGCAGGTGCTCGAGGCCCGCAGCCAGGCGGCCGCCGAGCTTGCCGGAGCCGATCTGGAGAGCCAGTTCGCGGCCCTGCAGGGCGGCAACGACGTGGATGACGAGCTCGCCGCCCTCAAGACCCGCCTCTCCGGCGGCCAGGCTCCCACCGCCCTGCCGGCGCCCGATGGGCCTCTGCCCCAGCTGGAGCCCGTGAAGGTGGCCGAGGTGGATGCCGATCTGGAGCAGCTCAAGCGCTCGATCGACAAGCTCTGAGGCCTGCCCACCGGCTCTGACCCGCGCCGCCGCATGGTCAGGGGCTATGGCCCCCGTGTGCCCGGGGCTACTTCATACAATGGGTCCCAGCACTTGAGACCCCCGTGACCGTCGCCGAGCTCACCGACGCCAACTTCCAAGCCGAGGTGCTCGTGGTGGCCACGCCTGTGCTGGTGGACGTGTGGGCCAACTGGTGCGGCCCCTGCCGGCTGATGGCGCCGCTGATGAACTGGGCCGCCACCGAGTACGACGGTCGGCTCAAGGTGGGCAAGCTGGAGGCCGATCCCAATCCCACCAGCCGCGATACCTACCGCATCCAGGGCCTGCCCACCCTGATCCTGTTCCGCGCTGGCCAGGAAGTGGCCCGCCACGAGGGCGCCATGGCGAAGCCCCAGTTGCAGGCTTTCCTGGATGCCCATCTCTGAGCCGCGGCCCGGCGAGCGGTCGCGTCCCGTGGTCCCGCTCTCGGAGCGGGCGGCCCGGCTTGGCAGCGGCGTCTTCGCCCGCAACGACCAGCGCAAGCTGGCCTACCAGGCCTCGGCCCTGGAGCGGGGTCTGCCCCCCCTGCTGGATCTCTCACTCGGCTCCACTGACCTGCAGCCGCCATCGGTGGCGATTGAGGCGATCCGCGATGCCCTCGCCCTGCCGCAGGCCGCCTCCTACTGCCTGCACGGCGCCACGCTGCCCTTCCGCCAGGCGGCCGCCGCCTGGGCCGAGCGGCGTTTCGGCACGGCCGTGGATCCGGAGCGGGAGGTGCTGCTGCTGGTTGGGTCCCAGGAGGGCACGGCCCACCTGCCCCTGGCCCTGCTCAATCCCGGCGATCGTGCCTTGCTGCTCGACCCCTATTACCCCTCCCACCTGGGCGGCCTGCATCTGGCCTCGGCCGAGCCCCGCTTCCTCCGCCTCAGCGCCGAGCAGGAGTTCGCTCCCGATTTCGACCAGCTCAGCCCCGCCGAGTGGGATCAGCTCAAGCTGATGGTGCTGGGCTTCCCCCACAACCCCACCGCCACCACCGGCCAACAGGCCTGGGTGGATCGGGCGGCGGAACGGGCCCTGCGCCATGGCGTCGTGTTCGCCCACGACAACCCCTACGTGGATCTGGCCCTTGACGGCGAGGCGCCGGCCCTGCTGCGCCATCCCCACTGGCGCGAGTGCGGCATCGAGTTCTTCTCCTTCTCCAAGAGCTGGTGCCTGGGCGGCTACCGCCTGGCCTTTGCCATCGGCGCCGAGTGGCTGATCACGGCCCTGCGCCAGGTGAAGGGAGTCGTGGATTTCAACCAGTCGCTGGCGCTGCAGGCCGGCGCGATCGCGGCCCTGCAGCAGGCCCCGGAGTGGCCGGCCCAGCTGCGTGCCGTCTACCGCGAGCGCCGGGACCGCACGGCCGCCGCGCTGGAGGCCGTGGGCTGGCCGGTTCGCCTGCCCTCCATGGCCCTCTACCTCTGGCTGCAGTTGCCCGAGGCGGCGGCGGCCCGGGGCCTGGATTCGGAGGCCGCCTGCGCCCAGCTGCTGGAGCTCAGCGGCGTCTGTCTCACCCCCGGCAACGGCTTCGGTGCCGCCGGCGAGGGCTGGGCCCGCCTGGCCCTGGTTCATCCATCCAGCGAGCTGGAAGCCGGTGCCGCGCGAATGGGGCAGTGGTTGGCGGGGCTGTGAGCGGGGCGGAGATGGTGGAGACGGCGTGCCGAACTGCCCGTGCGTCTGCGGGCGCTGCGGCTGCCGGGATTCTTCGGTGATCGGCGCCATCGCGGCGGCCCATCGCCGGTTTGACCCTGAGCTTGCGGTGCCCGTTCTGCCCTGGCGTCTCTGCGGGCTCCCGGTGTGTGCCAGCACCGAAGCCGAGCTCGATCGGCTGGTGCGCCAAAGCACACCGGCCCCCCTGGCCGTGATCGCCCGCCGCCAGACCCGTGGCCACGGTCAGGCTGGGCGGCTCTGGTGTTCTCCGCCAGGGGGGGTGTGGCTCAGTGCTCTGCTGCCCTGGCCCGGGCAGCTCCAGGGATCGGCCTCCCTGGCCCTGGCGGTGGCCGTGGGGCTGGCTCTGCAGCTGGAGCCACTGGGCCTGCGGCCCCAGATCAAGTGGCCCAACGACCTGCTGCTGGAGGGCCGCAAGCTTGCCGGGGTGCTGCCACGGCTGCGCTGGCGAGGGGAGCGGATCCTCGGGGCCCAGGTGGGCCTGGGGATCAACGGCTGCAACCGGGTGCCGCCCGAAGGCATCAGCCTGGCGGAGGCCCTGGCCTCTCGAAGGCCTACGCCAGGGGCCAGCCGGCGGCACCATCCCCAGGCGCGGCCGGAGCGCCTGGCGGCGCGGGTGCTGCGGGCCCTGGAGTGGGCGGTGGCCGCGGCGGGCGAGCCGGAGCTGGTGCGCCGGCAGGCCCAGCAGCGGCTATGGCTGCCGCCCGAGCCGGTGCGCCACCGCGGCGAGCTGTGGCAGGTGCTGGGCCTCAACGCCGATGGCAGCCTGGTCCTGGGGCTGGGAGAGCGTCGGGACGCCCTGCACCGGCATTTCTAGAGTTGGCCCCATCCATTGCCTGCCTGCCCCGGTGCCACGCCCCCGCCTGCTGACCCTGTTGCTGGGGATCCCGCCGCTCCTGGGGGGCGGCCTGGCCTGGGCCCAGCTGGAGGGGGCCTCGCCACCTGCGGCCCCTCCCGCCCCGTCCCTGGCGCCCCCACCGGCTCCTGCCCTGCCGGCTCCTGCGCCGCCGGGCCCCGGCTCCTCATCCCCTGGCTCCGGTTCCCCCAGCCCTGCCGGCCAGGGTCCGCTGGTGGTGCCGCCGGCCGCGATGGAACGGCCGCCGCTGCGCCCCAACCTCGACCAGCTCGGCGGCACACCACCGCCGCGCCGCTTCGACCAGTCGCTCGATGAGCTGGTGCGCCAGGGGATCGTCACCCCCGGCGAGCGGGCTCGCATTCGCAACGGCTCGGCCCTCAGCCCGATCGAGGCCCTGGCCCAGCGGCAGGCGTGCAGCAGCGGTGCCCTATCCAGCCAGGAATGCCGCTCCGGCCTGGCCCTGCGCTGGCGCGGTCGCGCCGGCAGCGCCGACGGGCGCGACGGCGAGGCGCTGCTCGGGGGTGCCCGGATCGGCGCCGATGGCATGCCCCTGCCGCCAATCACGGTGCCCGTGTCGGCCCTGCTGGCCGGCAGCGGCGGCAACTTCAGCCTGGCCTCGGTGTTCCGGGTGACGCCGCGGCCGGCTCCGATCCTGGGCAACGGCAACCGCCAGCTGCTGTTCCCGGTGATCGGCTCGGCCCTCACCACCAGCAACTTCGGCTGGCGCCTGCATCCGGTGCTCGGCAGCTGGCTGATGCACGCCGGTCGGGACCTGGCGGCTCCCGAGGGCACGCCGGTTGTGGCGGCCCTCGGTGGTCGGGTCGTGAGCAGCGGCCTGGCCGGGGGATACGGCCTGGCGATCGAGATCGAGCACCAGCACCCCCTGCGCCGCACGCTCTACGGCCACCTCTCCGAGCTCTACGTGCAGGAGGGCGCCCGGGTGCGCCAGGGCGAAGTGATCGGCCGGGTGGGCAGCACGGGCCTCAGCACCGGGCCCCACCTGCACTTCGAGCTGCGCCAGCCCGCCGACGGGGGCTGGGTGGCGATGGATCCGGGAGAGCTGGATCCCGGCAAGGGCGTGGCCGGCTCCGATGCGGTGGCACTGCTGATGGGCCAGCTGTTGCAGAGCCTGGAGCGCCCCAGGCCGGCGGCCACCGCCAAGGCGGGCTGACCCAGCTCCGCTGGGCTCAGTTCAGCGGGGCGGCCTTGCCGGGCCGGTCGCCGATGATGTGGCCGTCCTGGAACTGCACCACCCGTTGGGCCCGGTCGGCCACGTCGTGTTCGTGGGTCACCAGCAGCACGGTCATGCCGGAGTGGTGCAGTTCATCGAACAGATCCAGCACCTCCTTGGTGGTGCTGGAGTCGAGGGCTCCGGTGGGTTCGTCGGCCAGCAGCAGGTTGGGCTGGTTGATGATCGCCCGCGCTACGGCCACCCGCTGCTGCTGGCCGCCGGATAGCTGGTTGGGCTTGTTCTGCAGCCGCTGGCCCAGGCCCACCCTCTGCAGGGCCGCGGTGGCCCGCTCACGCCGCTGCTCCAGCGACACCCCGGCGTAGATCATCGGCAGCATCACGTTCTCCAGGGCCGAGAGTTCCGGCAGCAGATGGAACTGCTGGAACACGAAGCCCAGCTCCTGGTTGCGTAAATCGGCCAGCTCGTCGTCGCTGAGCAGCTCCACGGCCGTGCCGTTGAGCCGGTAGTGGCCGCTGCTGGGGCGATCCAGGCAGCCCAGGATGTTCATGGCCGTGCTCTTGCCCGAGCCAGAGGTGCCCATCACGGCCAGGTATTCGCCTCGGCGCACGCTCAGGCAGAGGTTGTCGAGAGCCACGACCTCGGTGTCGCCGCTGCCGTAGGTCTTGCGCACGTGCTCAAGAACCGCAACCGGTTCGCTCATGGCGTTGGGCGTGGGGATGAGCCGGATGTGGCGCTCCGTTTTGTGCTCCGTGTTGCGCTCATCCGACCGGCAGGGCGGCGCTTGCGGCGAGCACCTTCTGCAGCATCGGCGTGCCGGCGACGGTCCCGCTGGCCCAGTTGAAGAGGGGGTTGGAGAGGATGCCGCCCACGGCGGTCACCACCACGCAGGTGATCAGGGCGGTGCGCAGGGGCTGCAGGCCGGCGATGTTCCAGCTGGGCGTGGGGTAGGCCTTCACCACATCCGAGGCCTCCTGAGGTTCCTTCACCACCATCATCTTGATCACCGAGATGTAGTAGTAGATCGACACCACAGATGTCACCAGGCCGACGACAACCAGCAGGTATTGGTGATCGGCCCAGCCGGCAAAGAACAGATAGATCTTGCCAAAGAAGCCCAGCATCGGCGGGATGCCCCCCAGGGACAGCAGGCACAGGCTGAGGCCCAGGGTGATCAGGGGATCCTTCTGGTAGAGGCCGGCGTAATCACTGATGCGATCGCTGCCGGTGCGCAGCGAGAACAGGATGATGCAGGCGAAGGCCCCCAGGTTCATGAACAGGTAGGCCGCCATGTAGAGAACCATCGCGGCGTAGCCGTCCTCGGTGCCGCACACCAGGCCGATCATCACGAAGCCTGCCTGGCCGATGGAGCTGTAGGCCAGCATCCGCTTCATCGAGGTCTGGGCCAGGGCCACCACGTTGCCCAGCACCATGCTGAGGATCGCCAGCACGGTGAACAGCAGCTTCCACTGGGTCTCGAAGCCCTCGAAGCAGCCCACGAGGATCCGCAGGGCCAGGGCGAAGCCCGCCGCCTTGGAGCCCACCGAGAGGAAGGCCACCACCGGTGTGGGCGAGCCCTCATAGACGTCCGGCGTCCACTGGTGGAAGGGCACGGCGGCGATTTTGAAGGCCACGGTGGCCAGCACGAACACCAGGGCCAGGGCCGCCACAGGGGTGGTGCTGGTCTGCAGCGCCAGGCCCACGGCCTCCAGGCTGGTGGCGCCACCGGTAAGGCCGTAGAGCAGCGAGGCGCCGTAGAGGAACACGGCGGCTGCTGCGGAGCCCACCAGCAGGTATTTGAGGGCGGCCTCGGAGCTGCGCGCGTCGCGCTTCATGTAGCCCGAGAGCAGGTAGCTGGCCACCGAGAGGGTCTCGAGCGACACGAAGATGCTCACCAGATCGGTGGAGCCACACAGGAACATCGCGCCGAGGGTGGCGGCCAGCAGGATCGCGGCGTATTCGCCCACCGGCGTGCCGCTCTGCTCCACGTAGCGCCAGCTGATCAGCAGTGACAGCAGCGTGGAGGCGGCCACCACGGCTCGGAAGGCGATCGCGAGGTTGTCGGCGAGGAAGGAGCCGAGGAACGAGGGCTCCAGCGGGTTGGCGTTCCACTGCAGCGCCAGCAGCACCAGGGCACCGCCCAGGCCGCCGTAGCAGAGGGGCGGAACCCAGCGGCTGGCGGCCTTTTCACCGGCCAGGTCCACCAGCAGGCAGGCCACCATCGCGATCAGCACCGCCGCCTCGGGGGCAATGGCGCCGGCGTTGAGCTGCAGCGAGGTGATGGCGTTCACCGCGGTGCTGGGGTCTGCGGCGGCTGCCAGGGTCATCACGGCTTGGGGAGATCGCCCGTCGCTGCGGACTGTAGCTGCGCTGCCGGGGCGGATTGGTCGGACTGGCGCGGCGGCTCGGACCCGGTCCCAGGCGGCCACCCTCGCCCGATCGGGCGCACGGTGCGATAAAGAGGGAACCGGTTTTCCGCCTGCCTGTGGCGCACACGCTGGTCATCGTCGAGAGCCCCACGAAGGCCCGCACCATCCGCGGCTTCCTTCCGAGGGACTTCAAGGTGGAAGCCTCGATGGGGCACGTGCGCGACCTGCCGAACAACGCCAGCGAGATCCCAGCGGCCCACAAGGGCGAGAAGTGGGCGAATCTGGGCGTCAACACCGCCAACAACTTCGAGCCTCTCTACGTGGTGCCGAAGGACAAGAAAAAGGTGGTGAAGGAACTCAAGGACGCCCTCAAGGGCGCTGACCAGCTGCTGTTGGCCACTGACGAAGACCGGGAGGGGGAATCGATCAGCTGGCACCTGCTGCAGCTGCTGGCCCCCAAGGTGCCGGTGAAGCGGATGGTGTTTCACGAGATCACCAAGGAGGCGATCGGCCGCGCCCTGGAGCAGACCCGCGAGCTGGACATGCAGCTGGTCCATGCCCAGGAGACCCGGCGGATCCTGGACCGGCTGGTGGGCTACACCCTCTCGCCGCTGCTGTGGAAGAAGGTGGCCTGGGGCCTCTCGGCCGGCCGGGTTCAGTCGGTGGCGGTGCGGCTGCTGGTGCAGCGCGAGCGGGCCAGGCGCGCCTTCCGCAGTGGCAGCTACTGGGATCTCAAGGCCAGGCTGGAGCAGGCCGGCGCGGGCTTCGAGGCCAAGCTCACCCACCTCAAGGGCGAGCGCATCGCCGGCGGGGCCGACTTCGATGAGAGCACCGGCGCCCTCAAGGCCGGCAGCAAGGTCAAGCTGCTGAGCGAGGTCGAGGCCCGCACGCTCCAGGCCGCGGTGCAGGGCGCCGCCTGGCGGGTGGCGGAGGTGGAGGAGAAGCCCACCGTGCGCAAGCCGGTGCCGCCCTTCACCACCAGCACCCTGCAGCAGGAGGCCAACCGCAAGCTGCGGCTCTCGGCCCGCGAGACCATGCGCACGGCCCAGGGGCTGTACGAGCGCGGCTTCATCACCTACATGCGCACCGACTCGGTGCACCTCAGTGATCAGGCCATCAACGCCGCCCGCAGCTGCGTGTCGGAGAAGTACGGCAAGGACTACCTGAGCCCCTCGCCGCGCCAGTTTTCCACCAAGGCCCGCAATGCCCAGGAGGCCCACGAGGCCATCCGCCCCGCCGGCGAGAGCTTTCGCACCCCCAATGAGACGGGCCTCAAGGAGAAGGATCTGGCCCTCTACGATCTGATCTGGAAGCGCACCGTGGCCAGCCAGATGGCCGATGCCCGGCTCACGATGCTGGCGGTGGAGCTGCAGGTGGATGGCGGCAGCCTGGGCCCGGCCAGCTTCCGCGCCTCCGGCAAGCGCATCGACTTCGCCGGCTTCTTCCGCGCCTACGTGGAGGGCTCCGACGATCCCGACGCCGCCCTGGAAGGCCAGGAGGTGCTGCTGCCCTCCCTGAAGGTGGGCGACAGTCCGGCCTGTCAGGCGGTGGAGGCCCTCGGCCACCAGACCCAGCCGCCGGCCCGCTACAGCGAGGCGGCCCTGGTGAAGATGCTGGAGAAGGAGGGCATCGGCCGCCCCTCCACCTACGCCTCGATCATCGGCACGATCGTGGACCGGGGCTACGCCACCCTGGCGAACAACGCCCTCACCCCCAGCTTCACGGCCTTCGCCGTGACGGCCCTGCTGGAGGAGCACTTCCCGGACCTGGTGGATACCAGCTTCACCGCCCGGATGGAGAACACCCTCGATGAGATCTCCCACGGCAAGGTGTCGTGGCTGCCCTATCTGGAGAGCTTCTACAAGGGCGAGCAGGGGCTGGAAACCCAGGTGCAGCAGCGCGAGGGCGACATCGACCCCACCGCCTCGCGCACGATCGAGCTGGAAGGGCTGCCCTGCGTGGTCCGCATCGGCCGCTTCGGCGCCTATCTCGAAACCAAGCGCGTTGCCGACGACGGCACCGAGGAACTGCTCAAGGCCACCCTGCCTCAGGAGATCACCCCGGCCGACCTCGATGCGGAGAAGGCGGAGCTGATCCTCAAGCAGAAGGCCGAGGGGCCCGAATCCCTGGGGGAAGACCCGGAAACGGGCGATCTGGTGTATCTGCTGTTCGGCCAGTACGGCCCCTACGTGCAGCGTGGCCAGGTGAGCGACGACAACCCCAAGCCCAAGCGCGCCTCCCTGCCCAAGGGCGTCAAGCCGGAAGACCTCAGCCTGGAGGATGCCCTGGGCCTGCTGCGGCTGCCGCGGCACCTGGGCGAGCACCCCGACGGCGGCAAGGTGGAGGCCGGCCTGGGTCGCTTCGGCCCCTACGTGGTGCACCACAAGGGCAAGGGCGAGAAGGACTACCGCTCCCTCAAGGCCGAGGACGACGTGCTGGTGGTGGGCCTGAGCCGGGCCCTGGAGCTGTTGGCCACGCCCAAAAAGGGCCGCGGCGGCCGCACCGCCCTCAAGGACCTGGGCACCCCCGAGGGGGATGGCGAGGCGATCCAGCTGTTCGATGGCCCCTACGGGCTGTATGTGAAGCAGGGCAAGGTCAACGCCTCGCTGCCGGAGGGCGCCACCGCCGACACGATCACCCTGGAGCAGGCGGTGGAGCTGCTGGCCGCCAAGGCCTCCAGTGGCAAGGGCAAGGGGCGCAAGACGGCCGCCAGCAAGGCGTCAACGGCCGGCTCCTCCGCGAAGACGGCGGCGGCCAAGACGACCGGCACCCGGGCCGCTGCCGCAAAGCCCGCAGCCAAGAAGTCCCCTGGCACCACCAAGACCGGCCGGCTGAGGGCCAGTGCCGTGCGGGTGATCAAGCCCGCGGGCAGCTGATGGCGTCCGCCGTCTCCAGGACCCACCGCCGCCCCAGCGGCCCTGGACCGACCGGGCGCGAACGCGGTGGCTGGGCAAGGCGGTGGAGCGGGGCCGCCGGTGTGGGTCTGACCCTGCTGCTGGCCGGCTGCAGCGGCACCCGGTTCGGCGATCAGCTCGCCCGTAGCTTCTCCACCCCCGGAGCCCCCGCGCCGTCTCCCCAGGCCCCCGCTGGTTCCTCAGGCTCCGGGGCGGCCGCACTGAGCCCCGGCGCACCCGCTGCTGGCGCCACGGCCGGCACCGCGGCTGGCGCCAGGCCCGCTCCAGGGGCCGGGAAGGTCCCGGGGGCGGCCGCGAAACCGGTGGGTGCAGCCACGACTGCGAAGGGAGCGGCCCCTGGCCAACCCCCTGCGACGGGCGGCCAGGCCGCCCCCGCCAGGGCCCAGCCGCTCAGCCCCGCTCCCTACCGGGTCACCATCCGGTTGCCCGGTGCCGATCCCTCCGCCCCGGCCGAAGCGGTGACCCGGGCCCTGCGGGCCGCCGGCGTGAGCTTCGAGGTGGAGACGATCGAGCGCATTGCCCCAGGCGGCAGCGCGGCGGCTCCCGCAGCTGCGGCCCAGCCGGCTCCCGTGCTCACCCCCGCGCCGGCGCCCCGCTGAGCCGCGCCATGACGCCTCCCCCCTCCCAATCCCCTGCCCGCCTCAGCCGCCGTCAGGCCCGCCAGCTCACCGAGACGGCCTATCTGGCCGCCGCCACGGCCCTGCTCTGGGTGGCCCTCTACTACCTGCCCGTGGGGGGTGCCCTGTTCCGCCTGGCCCTGCCCCTGCCGCTGGCCCTGCTGGCCCTGCGCCAGAACGACCGCTGCGCCGTGGAGGGCGTGGCCGTGACGGGGCTGCTGCTGGTGGCCCTGATGGGGCCGATCCGCGGGCCATTGGTGTTGTTCCCCTATGGCCTGTTGGCCCTGTGGCTGGGCTGGGGCTGGCGGCGGCGCTGGAGCTGGTGGCTCACCTGGGGGGTGGGCCTGCTGATCGGCACGGCGGGTTTCCTGGTGCGGGTGGCCGTGCTCTCGGTGCTGGTGGGCGAGAACCTCTGGGTGCTGATCACCACCGCAGCCTCCGGGCTGCTGGATCGGATCGCCGTGTGGCTGCAGCTGGGCGGCGGTCCAGACCTGCTGCAGGTGCAGCTGGCGGCCATGGCGCTCGTGCTGGTGCAGAACCTGATCTACGTGCTGGCCCTGCACGCCGTGGCCTACTGGATCTTCCCGCGCCTGCAGGCCCCGATCAGCGAGCCCCCATATCTGCTGAGGGGCCTGGTGGCCCTCGATCCGCTCTGAGGCCCATGGCCCTGCCGCGCCGGCTCAGCGGCGATCCCCAGCGGGCCGAGGCCTGGTGCGCCCAGCTGGCGGCCACTGGCGGCTCCGCCCGGGTGCTTCTGCTGCTGGCCGGCACCGACACCGCTGCGGTGAGTGGCATCTCCGCCGCCGGTGCCACCCCCGAATCGCGGCGCTGGACCGCCGCCGCCGATGCCGAGCTGCTACTGCTGGGCCCAGCCGCCCAGCGCCCCCATGCCCTGCCGCCCCTGCCAGCCGGGGTGACTCCGGCGCTGATCGCCCAGGTGGTGGTGGCGCAGTTGGGCCTCGATCCGCTGGTGGTGGACCTGGGGGCGCCGGTGGCGCCGGCCATCCCCCACCTGCGCCTGGCCGGCGACCCGGCCCGCTGCCTCAGCGGCGGCCAGGCCCTGGAGCCCCAGCGGGTGGAGAGGCTGCTGGCTCTTGGCCGTCGCTGGGGGGCACACCTGGCCCGCCAGCCCGCAAGGCCCCTGCTGCTGGCGGAATGCGTGCCGGGCGGTACCACCACGGCCCAGGCGGTGCTGACGGGCCTCGGCCTGCCGGTGCAGGGGCTGGTGAGCGGCAGCCTGCGGACGCCCGCCCACGCCCTCAAGGCCGAGCTGGTGGCCCGGGGCCTGGCGGCTGCCGGACTCCCATCCGCAGGGTGCCATCCCCAGGGTCAGCTTTCCGAGCGGCGCGCCCATGTCCTCTCGGTGTTGGCTGCCGTGGGGGATCCGATGCAGGTGTTGGCGGCTGCCCTGGCCCTGGAGGCGGGCCACCGCGGCGTGCCGGTGCTGCTGGCGGGCGGCAGCCAGATGGCGGCGGTGCTGGCCCTGGCCCTGGCCCTGGCGGCACCGGAGCAGCGGCCCCGGCTGGCCGCGTCCGTGGCGATCGGCACCACCGCCTGGGTGGCGGGCGAGGCTGGCAGCGATCTGGTCGCCCTGCTGGAGCGGATCGGCAGGCAGTGGTCCGTCGAGCCCCTGGCCTTCGCCGCCGGCCTGCGCTTCGGCGACTGCGCCAGGGCCGAGCTGCGCGACTACGAGCGCGGCTACGTCAAGGAGGGGGTCGGGGCCGGTGGCCTGGCCCTGCTCTGGGAACTGCTGGGTCGCTCGCCCCAGGATCTCGCCGCGGCCTGCGATCGGGCCTGCTCCGAGCTGCTGCAGGCCGATCGAGCTTGATCCGGGCCCATCGCTCCAGTTCTGGAGCAGGTGGCCAGGCGCCATGGAAAACGTTTCAGCTTGACAAGGCCTGGCCCCAGCCATCCCTGGCCATAGGGCCGGCCAAGAGCCGTCAACTGTGTGTTGGTTCTGCGTGTTGCCCACGGCTGGGGTTGGCCCCCGTCACTCACCCGTGTAGCTCGCGCCTGCCGTTGGCTCCTTCGGTCCCCCGACCACCTCCCCATCGCCCGTGTGGCGGTTGTTGACAGGGCGCTGTTGGCCCATTCGCCTCGCTCCGTTGAATCCGCAGCTGGGACCTACGCTCCGAGCACTCCTCGGCGCCGGCGTTCCAGACCATGCCCCGTCCCCACTGTCTGGTCTCCCCCCTCTCTGCCGCCTGGTCCCTGGGCCTGCTGCTGGCCCTGGCCAGTCCGCTCGCCGCCCAGGCCCAGCCCCAGTGCAGCTTCCTGATGCCCCTCGGCGGCAGTGGCGATCCTGTGGTGTCCAAGCGGGTTGGCCCGGGCCGGCTGCTGGGCCGCACCAACTGGAATACGGACTTCGTCGTCGATCGCCCCTTCACGAGCTACCGCTTCTTCTTCACGGCCACCTCCACGGACCAGGCCACCTACCCGGTGCGGGGCTACATGCGCTTCACCGATGGCGCCAGCCTGCGCCTGTTTGACGTGACCATCTCCCCGCCCCAGGGAACGGGCCGCATGTTCGGGCCCTTCGCCACGGTGCCCGGCCGTCGCACCAACCTGATGAACTTCCACATCGGCTCCAGCACCAAGCCCGGTGCCCTGGGCTTCAGCTATCGCATCTCCGTGCAGGGCTGCAACGACTGACGGTCTCACGCCTAGGGTCGCGCCATGGCCCTGCCCGCTTCCCTCTCCCGACGCCAGCTGCTGCAGGCCGCGGCCCTCGGTGGCATGGGGCTGTTGGCGGGTTGCGGCAGTTCGGGACCTCAGCTGGTGGCGGTACGGGGCAGCCTGCCTCCGGCCTGGCTCAAGCCCCTGCCGAAGCCCTGGCGCGCCCAGTTGGTGGAGACGCCCCAGGCGGTGCTGGCCGCCGCCGGCCGCCCTGACGCCGCCCTGCTGTCCCTGGGCGATGGCTGGGCGACGCTGCTGGCCTCCGAAGCCCTGCAGCCCTTCGGGGCCGAGCGGTTGCTGGCGGGTCTTGATCCCTTGGCCGCTCCGGTGAGTCGGCTGTTCCGGCCGCAGGGGGCCCCGGCCCTGGCCTTCCCCTGGGCCTTCGGTCCGTGGCTGCTGCTGCTGCGCAGCCGCCCGGACCTGGCCAGGCGCCGCGCAGAGGGCTGGGATCTGCTGCTCGATCCCAGCCTGCGGGGCCGGGTGCTCCTGCCCTCCAGCCCGCGGCTGGTCATCGCCCTTGGGCTGCACCAGCTGGGCCTGCAGCAGCAGGGGCCGGCCCAGGGCTCTGTCGCCGCCGCTGCCACGGCCGAGGCGGTGGCCCGCATGGGCGCCGATCCCACCGCCAGCGCCACCGCCGCCCTTGAGGATCCGCGCCTGCGGCCCTGGCTGCGCCGGCTGCGGGCCCAGGCCCTGGCCTTCGATGAGCGCGACGGGCTCAACCTGGTGCTGGCGGGTGATGCCGAGGCGGCCGTGCTGCCCAGCCACCAGGTCTTGCCGCTGCTGCGCCGCGATCCGCGCCTCACCGCCCTGCTGCCGGAGAGCGGCGCGCCGCTGTGGTGGCAGCTGCTGCTGCGACCCGCCGTGGGGCCCGGGCAGCTGGCGCCGCCGCTGCCCCTGGAGTGGCTGGCCGATGGCCTGAGCCTGCCCCTGCTGGATCGGCTGCTGGCTGGCGGCTGGGTACCGCCTTTGCCGCGGCAGCGGCTGGCACCGGCCCTGGCCCGCTGGCCTGAGCCGCTGCGGGAGCTGCTGCTGCCGCCGGCGCCGCTGCTTGAGCGCTGCACCAACCTGGCCCCGTTCACGCCCGAGCAGCGCCAGCGCTGGCAGCAGCTCTGGGACGCCACGGCGGCCTAGCACCGCCCTGGGCCAGCCCATGCCCGATCGCTAGCCCCAGAGGCGCCGTCGCGGCGCCGCGGCCAGGCGCCGGTGGGTGTCGGCGAGCAGGGCGGGGATCGGCAGCTGGTGGGGGCAGCGGGGCAGGCAGGCGTTGCAGCCGGCGCAGGCCGTGGCGTTGCGTTCCTCCCACCAGTGGCCGGCCCGGCCGATCAGGTTGTAGCGCTCCTGGGCGAAGGCGGTCATGCCGTGGCCGACGGCGAGGTTGCGCAGGCGCAGCAGTTCGGGGATCGGCACGCCGCTGGGGCAGGGCAGGCAGGCGCGGCACTGGCCACAGGCCTCCGCCCCGAGGCGCTGGCGGCCGGCGGCGGCCAGGCGCTCCAGGGTGTCCGCGAGGGGAGCAGGCTCCGGCGCGGGAGCCTGGGGGCTCGGCGGGCCGTGGCGGCCTGGGGCGGCCGTCAGGCGGGAGGCCCAGGCCAGATCGCCCGGCTGGGACGCCCCCAGGCTCAGGGTGGAGATCCCCTGCTCGAGCAGGAAGCGGTAGGCCAGCTCCAGGGGGTGGAACGGGGCGCAGTCGTCCCGCAGCTCGGTGGGTGGGTCGTAGAGGCGGCCGCCCTTGTCGGCGGGGGAGATGGCCAGCACGCCCATCCCGGCCGCCAGGGCGGCGCGGGCCAGGGGTAGGCGGCTCTGGTCGAACAGGTGCACGTGCAGGTTGGCGAAGCCGAAGCGGCCGCTGGCCAGGGCCGCCTCGATCAGTTCGGGGCCGCCGTGGCTGGAGAAGCCCACCTGGCCGGCCAGCCCCTCCCCCTCGGCCCAGGCCAGCAGGTCGGCGCCGGGGCCCCGCAGGGCCCACTCCAGGTGGTCGGGGCGGTTGAGGCCGTGGACGGCCAGGTTGTCGAGCCGGGCCACGCCCAGGCGCTGCAGGCAGGCACGCAATTGCTCCTGGCCGCTGGCCAGATCGGGGCCGGGCAGGAGCTTGCTGGTGAGCACCAGGGCGCGGCGGGCGGCGGGGTCGCGCTCCGCCAGGGCCGCCAGGGCCTGGCCCAGGTAGGTCTCCGCGGGGCCATAGGCCGGGGCGGTTTCGATGTGGTTGATGCCGGCCTCGATGGCCGCCTCCAGCACCGCCGCCAGCTGGGCGGGGCTGTCCAGGGCCCGCATCGTGCCCAGGGTGAAGCTCGATACCGGCCGTCCCCGGCCGAAGGGGCGCAGCTCAGCCAGCGGGGGGCTCCGCCGGAGGCTCCTCGCCGCTGCCGGGCTCTTCGGCGCCAGGCGGCTCCGCTTCCGGTGCCGGGCCCTCGGGGCCCTCGGCTGCCGCTGCGACGTCTGGGTGGGCCTTGGCGATCTGGCGCACCAGCTCCGCCGGGCTGACGCCGTCGAGGAAACGTCGGAAGTCGGCGGCGTCCTCCGCGTCGGCCTCCGCATCCACGGGGATCGAGGCATCGGCCACCACCTCCTCCAGCATCCAGATGCCACTACCGGTGCGCAGGGCAAGGGCGATGGCATCGCTGGGGCGGGCGTCGAGCTCGCTGGCCATGCCCTCGGAGTCCGTGAGCTTGAGCACGGCTCGGAAGGTGCTGTCCTCGATCGTGTGGATGATCACCCGCTCCAGGGTGAGCCCACCCACGGCCAGCAGGTTGGCCATCAGGTCATGGCTGAGGGGCCGGGGCGGAGCCTGGTCGCTGAGGCCGGCCATGATGTTCTGGGCCTGGGCCTGGTCGATCCAGATCGGCACCTGGCGCCGGCCGGAGGGGTCGCGCAGCAGCACGATCGGGCTGCGGCTGGCGGCATCCAGGGCAATTCCGGCTACGCGCATCTCGACCATCTCCCTCGCCGCTGCTGCCCTCTGCCCGATTATGGCCACCGTTGCCACAGCGCGGATGTTCACCGGACTGGTGCAGGCCGTGGGCCAGCTGCAGCGCAGCGCCAGCGGGGTGGAGCTGCGCCTGCCGCCCGGTTCCGGGCTCGATCCGGCCGGCCTGGCCCTGGGCGACAGCGTGGCGGTGGACGGCGTCTGCCTCACCGTGGCCGAGCGGCTGGCCACCGGCTTCCGGGCCGATGTGAGCGAGGAGACCCTGGGCCGCACCACCCTGGCGGCCAAGGCCGAGCGGCGCGGCTGGGTGAACCTGGAGCCGGCCCTGCGGCTGGCCGATCGCCTCGGCGGCCACCTGGTGAGCGGCCACGTGGATGGCCTGGGCACGGTGACGGCGATCGAGCAGCAGCCCGCCTCCTGGCGTCTGGCCCTGCGCTGGCGCGATCCCGCCTATGGCCGCTACATCTGCGAGAAGGCCAGCGTGGCCGTGGATGGCATCAGCCTCACGGTGGCGGGCTGCAGCGGTGACGGGGCGGAGTTCTGGATCGCCGTGATCCCCCACACCTGGGCCAGCACCAGCCTGCGTCAGCGGGCGGTGGGCGATGTGGTGAACCTGGAGGCGGACCTGCTGGCCAAGTACACGGAACGGCTGCTGAGCGCCGGGGCTGCCGCAGGCCAGGGCCCAGGGGCCGCCGACGGGCCTGGCGCGGGAGGGATCAGCGCCGCCTGGCTCGCCGAGCACGGCTGGGGGTGACGGCTCCGGCCGCTCTGCCTAGGGTCCGGGTGTTCGTGGTGAACATCCCGACCCATGACCGCCACCCCTCCGAGCGCTGGCCCCAGCCCCTCCGACGCCGAACCCCCCGCGCTCCTGGGCCCTGCGTCCGCCCAGTTGAACGCGCTGCGCAGCTTCACCATCGCCGAGGGCATCCTGCTGCTCGTGCTCGGTGTGATCGCCCTGCTGTTCCCTGTGCTGGCCTCGGCGGGCCTCACGGTGGTGGTGGCGATCGCCTTCCTGCTGGGGGGGATCATCGGCTGGGTCAACAATCTCAACCGCTCGCGCCGCCTCAGCCGGCTGCACACCTTCCTGCGGCTGGTGGTGTCGACCCTGTTCGTGGTGACGGGCTTCTGGATCCTGCGCGGCTTCGGGGCCGGGGTGCTGCCGGCGGCCCGGCAGGTGGCCAGCCTGGCCTTCGCCATCGGCGTGGTGTTCCTGGTGGAGGGCGTCGTGACCACGATCGTGGCCCTTTCCAACCGCGAGACCGCCGGCTGGGGCTGGGGCCTGGCCAACGGCCTGGTGACCATCGCCCTCGGCCTGCTGATCGTGACCATGAACCCCGCCGGGTTGATCTCGGTGCTCGGGATCCTGGTGGGGATCAGTTTCCTGTTCAGCGGCATCGACCTGCTGCTGTTCAGCGCCGCGTTCCATCGCGGCGTTCGGAGCGCTGGCGAGCAAGACTGACGCCCCTGCGCTCGGTGTCGTCTCAGGATCCTGCAGCCTCGGTGTCTTCGGCATCGGGGCCATCGCCATGGCCGCGGCCCTCCAGCGGCAGCAGCCAGATGGCCCCCGTTTCCTGGTGGATCTCGATCCGGAACTCCTGGCCGGGTTCCAGGCCAAGGCGGCGGGTATAGGCGTGGCCGATCAGCAGGTTGCCGTTGCCGTGAACCCGGGTGCGGAATTCGGCCTGGCGACCCTTGGCCGCACCGCCAGTGGTCGCGCTCGAGGGCAGGGCGTACCCCTTGGCCTCCACCAGGGCCCGGTAAAAGCTCTTCTTGAGGATCCGTCCACTCGGACCCACGTAGCCGCAGGCCTTGGCGATCTGGTCCTCCGGACGATTGCTCAGGGACCGTGCCTTTTCAAGCAAGGCTTTCCCTTCCAGCATGCCGCCCCTGGGCCCCTGCTTCTCTTCTGCCATCGCCGCTGGCCCGGTTGCTGCAACTGAGCAATTTTGCCCAGTGTTGTTGAACATGGGCAAGGGGGGATTCCCCTCAGGGGGGCTGCGGTGGTGTGCTGGCACACCAATTGGGACTGGCCAGGTCCAAGTGCTCAGTTTCAACGCCGCAGTTCCGATGCGCCGGTGCCGACAGCCCCGCTCAGGGCTGCCCGATCACGATCGATCGATCAGAGCAGATACAGCAGCCCGTAGAGCACCACCCAGATGCCATCCACGAAGTGCCAGTAGAGCTCGGTGGCCTCGAGCGGAAAGGGGTTGTCGCGGTTCACCGAGCCGCCTGGGCGCGACTGCCACCACACGATCAGGATCATCAGCGCCCCCAGGCTCACGTGCAGGCCGTGGAAGCCGGTGATGGCGTAGAAGGTGCTGGCGAACAGGTTGTCGGTGAGGCCGAAGGGCAGGGAGAAATACTCCTTGAGCTGAGCCGCCAGGAAGGTGAGGCCCAGGGCCGCGCTGATCAGCAACCAGCGGCGACTGCGGGCCCCATCGCCCGCCTTGAGGGCGCTGCCCGCCCGGTGGAAGGTGACGCTGCTCACCAGCAGCAACACGGTGTTGATGCTGGGCAGCAGCAGCTCCAGCTCGTAGCTGGAGCCACTGGGCAGGGGGTTCACGGCCCGGAACGTGAGGTAGGCCGCGAAGAAGCCAGCAAAGGTCATGCCATCGGCCACGAGGAACATCCCCAGGCCGAAGAGACGGTGGTCCGGATGGCCGGATGTGTGGCCGCCGTGGGCGCCGTCGTGGTCGTGGACGCCGGCCAGGGAGTCGGGGCCGGCTGGATCACCATGGCCCAGCGGCGGGGAACTGGTGGCACTGCCGGGGCTGAGGCTGGTCATGGTGGCGGGGTGACGGGAACGGATCGGCAGGCAACGGGCCCGCGGGACGGGAGGGCGATCGCCATGGGCTGATGGGCGGAGCTCAGCTGCGGCCGCTGCTCCAGAGGTCCCGGCCCGATGTGGCCTTCAGGTCGATCGCATCGGGGGCGCTGCCGTAGCCGTAGGGATGGGTCACCAGAGGTGCCTCGCCCTTCCAGTTCTCGACCGGCGGCGGCGAGCTGGTGAGCCATTCGGGCGTCAGGGCGTTCCAGGGGTTGTCGCCGGCGACCTCACCCCGGAAGGCGCTCACCAGCACATTCACCAGGAAGGGCAGGGTGCTGATCGCCATCAGCAGGGCGCCTGCACTGCTGAGCTGGTTCATCCAGGTGAACTGGGGGTCGTACTCGGCCACGCGCCGGGGCATGCCGTTCAGGCCGAGCCAGTGCTGGGGCGCGAAGCAGAGGTTGAAGCCCACGAAGGTGAGCCAGAAGTGCGCCTGACCAAGGGGCTCATTCAGCAGACGCCCGGTGAACTTGGGATACCAGTGGTATACGGCGCTGAAGATCACGAATACCGTGCCGCCGTAGACGATGTAGTGGAAATGCCCTACCACGAAGTAGGTGTCATGCACGTGGATGTCGAATGGCACCTGGGCCAGTGCTACGCCGGTGATGCCCCCGAAAACGAAGTTCACGATGAAGGCGCAGGCGAACAGCATGGCGCTGTTGAGGCTCAGCTTGCCGCCCCATAGGGTGGCCAGCCAGTTGAAGAACTTGATTCCGGTGGGAACGGCGATGAAGGAGGTGGCGATCGTGAAGAACAGCCGCATCCAGGGCGGCGTGCCACTGGTGAACATGTGGTGGGCCCACACGATCAGCCCCAGGAACACGATGGCCAGGATCGAATACACCATCGTGGTGTAGCCAAACAGGGGTTTGCGGGCATGCACCGGCAGGATCTCACTCACCAGACCAAAGGCCGGCAGCACCATGATGTAGACGGCAGGGTGGGAGTAGAACCAGAACAGGTGCTGATACACCACGGCGTTGCCGCCCAGGGCCGGATTGAAGAAGCCGGTGTGGGCGATGATGTCGAAGCTGAGCAGCACCAGGGTGCCGGCCAGCACCGGCGTGGACAACACCACCAGGATGCTGGTGCCGAGCATGGCCCAGCAGTACATCGGCAGTTGCATCAGCCCCAGGCCCGGCCGGCGCATCTTCAGCACCGTGGCGATGAAGTTGATGCCGCCGAAGATCGAGCTGCCACCAAGCAGCAGCACACTCAGGATCCAGATCACCTGACCCGTGGCCGGTGTGGTGAGGCTCAGGGGTGGGTAGGCGGTCCAGCCCGACTGGGAGGCGCCGGCACCGGCGATGAAATAGCTGCCGATCAGCAGCAGGCCCGCCGGTGGAATCAGCCAGAACGCCACGGCATTGAGCCGGGGGAAGGCCATGTCCCTCGCCCCCACGTAGAAGGGGATCAGGTAGTTGCCGAAGGCCCCATTCACCACCGGCACGATCCACAGGAAGATCATCACCGTGCCGTGCAGGGTGAGCACTTCGTTGTAGGTCTCACGCGGCAGGAAGTCTGAAATCGGGGTGAGCAGCTCGGTGCGGATCGCCCCTGCCAGGGCGCCGCCCACCAGATAGAACAGGAAGCCGCACACCAGATACTGCAGGCCGATCACCTTGTGATCGACGCTGAAGCTGAAGTAGCGGAGCCAGCCCGTGGGCTGCAGGGTGGGTGCCGGGCCCGCCTGGGGGGGGAGGGTGAGCGTCATGACTGGAGGGGGGAGATGGCGGCGGCGGCGGCGACGACCGGCGTGACCGGTGCTGGCGGCGGATTGGGGCTGTTCTTGCTCACCCAGGCCTGGAAGTTCTCAGGTTCTTCCACCACCACGGTGGTGCGCATGCCGCCGTGGTAGGGCCCGCAGAGTTCTGCGCAGATGATCGGATAGCTGCCGGGGCGGGTTGGGGTGAAGCTCAGCAGGGTGGGCTGGCCGGGGATGACGTCCTGCTTGAGCCGGAACTGGGGAACCCAGAAGGCGTGGATCACGTCATTGGCCTTCATGCGCAGGGCCACGGGGCGGCCGGCGGGAACGTGCAGTTCACCGCTGATGATCTCCGAATCGGGGTAGCGGAAGATGAAGGCGAACTGCATCGCCGTGACATCCACCGTGAGCGCATCGGCGCTCGCCGGCGTGATGCCCCCCCAGATCCGCTCGTCAGATTCGATCCCTCCTCCTGCCATGGCGGCCATGGCAGCTCCCCCCTCGCCGCCGTGGGCCTCGTGCTGCATGGCATGCACGGCATGGTCGTTGAGGGGCACCATGCCGCCCATTCGCTCGTAGATGTCGTAGCTGTAGATCCCCACGAACAGCACCACGATCGCCGGGATCGCGGTCCAGACAATTTCCAGGGGCAGATTGCCCTCCAGCGCGATGCCGTCGCCCAGTTCCCCTGGCCTGCGGCGGAAGCGCACCAGGCTGAACACCAGCAACCCCACGATTCCCAGAAACAGGATCGCGCCGATGCTGAAGAGCACCTTGAACAACTCGTCGTAGACGGGGGCGTTGCTGCTGGCATCGACCGGCAGCAGATTCACGTTCTGCCCGATCCACAGGCCGCTGAGCACCAGCACCATGCCGATGATCAGGCTGAGGACGGGGGCGGGAATCAGCATCGTCCCTGGGAGGTTCTGGCTCCAAGCCTATGGAGATTCCCCAGGGCTGTCGCCGTCCGCGGGGGTTGCGTGTGGGAATCCGCGACGTTGGTGGCCGATCGGCTCCGCAGCTGGAGCCTGGCTTCCGCGCCAGCGGGATCCGCTGCCCTGAACGGGGCTGCTGGGATTCGCTGACGCCCGCCGGGCCGTCATGGACAGCATGGCTAGGTTGCGCGCCACGGCACCTGAGGGAGGGATGGCGACCCCAACCCAGCTCCCCCCATCCCGCCTCCAGAGGCAGCTTTCCCTGCTGAGCGCCCACCTTGTGGTGGCCCTCGTGGCCCTGGTGGGTATCGGCGGCGCCACCCGGGTGATGGAGGCGGGCCTGGCCTGTCCCGACTGGCCCCTCTGCTACGGCTCGCTGCTGCCGCGGCGCCAGATGAACCTGCAGGTGTTCCTGGAATGGTTCCACCGGCTTGATGCCTTTCTCGTGGGCGTGGCGGTGCTGGTGCTGTTCGGCGCCTCCCTGCTGCAGCGGCGCGGCCTACCGGCCTGGCTGCCCTGGCTGGGGGGCGCCACCCTGGTGCTGGTGGCGGGCCAGGGGGCCCTCGGCGCCCTGACCGTGACCCAGCTGCTGCCCAGCGGCATCGTCAGCGCCCACCTCATCACGGCCCTGACCCTGGTGGCCCTGGCCAGCGGCATCCACCAGGGATTGGCGGCCCCCGTGGAGTGTCCTGCTGACGCTGCTGCCGGCCCCATCGAGCCATCCGAGTTGCTCCGCCCATCCGTGGATGGGGCGCCGGTCTGGTGGGGCTGGCTCTCGGGGTGCGCCCTGACCGCCGTCCTCGGCCAGTGCCTGCTCGGCGGCCTCATGGCCAGCCAGTGGGCCGCCGGCCGTTGCTTCGGCAGCGGCGAGGCCTGCGGCTGGCTGCTGGCCCACCGCCTGGGAGCCAATCCCGCCGCGGTGCTGGTGCTGGCCCTGCCGCTGGTGGCCCTGCTGCCTGGCTGGCCCCGCCGCCAGCTGCCCCTCGCCCTGTTTGCGGGCGCCCTGGTGGCCCTGCAGGTGCTCCTCGGCATCGCCAGCCTGCGCCTCACCCTGGCCGTGCCGGCGGTCACGGTGGCCCATCAGCTCACGGCCGCCCTGTTGGTGGCGGTGCTGGCCGCCCTCACCGCCCGGGGGCTGCGGCGCCCTTCCCTGTCCGTCTTCAACCCGCTGGAGCTCGCCTAGTCATGGTCACGGTTCCTACGGCCCCGCTCCCGGCGGCCTCGCCCGCCCCTCTCACGGCCGCCGCCAGCCTCAGCCGCGCCGACGTGGTTCCCTCCCGCGCCAAGGTGGCCCTGCCGCCCTGGCTGGAGATCGCCAAGCCACGGCTGATCCCTTTGCTGCTGGCCACCACCTTGGGCGGCATGGCCCTCTCCGAAGGCTGGCCCCTGCCGGCGCCGCGCCTGGCCTGCACCCTGGGTGGCGGTGCCCTGGCCGCCGCCGCCGCCGGGGTGCTGAATTGCCTCTGGGAGCAGGAGCTGGATGGGCGCATGGTCCGTACCAGCGGCCGTGCCCTGCCCTCCGGCCGGCTTTCGGCCTCCACCGCCTTCGCCGTGGCGGTGGCCCTGGCCTGCGCTGCCTCGGCGCTGCTGGTGGGCGGCGTCAATTGCCTGGCGGCGAGCCTGTCGCTGCTGGGGCTGTGCAGCTACGTGCTGCTCTACACCGTGGTCCTCAAGCCGCGAACGCCCCAGAACATCGTGGTGGGCGGCGTGGCGGGGGCCATTCCGCCGCTGGTGGGGGCGGCTGCCGCCGCGGGCCACCTGGGCCTGGGCAGCTGGTGGCTGTTCGCCCTGGTGATGGTCTGGACGCCCGCCCACTTCTGGGCCCTGGCCCTGCTGCTCAAGGACGACTACCGCTCGGTGGGGATTCCGATGCTGCCGGTGGTGAAGGGCACGGTGGCCACGGCCCGGGGAATCGCCGCCTATGCCATCGCCACCGTGGCGGTCAGCAGCCTCGGAGTGCTGGTGCTGCCCTCAGGCGGCCTGCTCTATGGCCTGTTGCTGCTGCCCTTCAACGGCCGGCTCCTGCAGATGAGCGGCCGGTTGCTGCAGGCCCCCGACGACCTGCAGCGGGCCAAGGGGCTGTTTCGCTGGTCGATCCTCTATCTCTTCGGCATCTGCCTGCTGCTGCTCCTGGCCCGTCTGCCCCTCGGCGCCCAGCTTGGCGAGCAGGGGGGCCAACTCCTGGCCCTGCTGGCCCCCGGGTTTGGGGGGACGGCCTAACTAAATTGGTTCCTCCTATCGGCTGAGCGGAGTTCCCCGGCGGTGCCAGAAGCGGTGATCGAGCTCAAACAGGTGTCCAAGCGCTACGGGCGCGGCGATCGGGCTGTTACGGCCCTTCAAGAGCTGAACCTCTCGGTGCCGAAGGGCAGCCTCTATGGCCTGCTGGGGCCCAACGGTGCCGGCAAGACAACCTGCCTGCGGATCCTGGCCACCCTGCTGGCCCCCGATTCCGGCAGTGTGCGGGTGGCGGGCCTCGATGCCCTGGCCGATCCCCGCGGCGTGCGCGAGCGCCTCGGCTACGTGGCCCAGGAGGTGGCCCTCGACAAGATCCTCAGTGGCCGCGAACTGCTGCAGCTGCAGGGCTCCCTCTACCACCTGCCCAATGGCGAGCGCGACCGTCGCATTGCCGAACTGAGCGGCCTGCTGGGCATGGAGGCCTGGATCGACCGCCGCAGCGGCACCTATTCCGGTGGCATGCGCCGCCGTCTCGATCTGGCGGCCGGGCTGCTGCATCGGCCGGCGGTACTGGTGCTCGATGAGCCCACCGTGGGCCTGGACATCGAGAGCCGCGCGGCGATCTGGCAGGTGCTCCACCAGCTGCGCGATTCCGGCACCACGGTGCTGCTCAGCAGCCACTACCTGGAAGAGGTGGATGCCCTGGCGGACCGGCTGGCGATCCTCGATGGTGGCCGGGTGATCGCCGAGGGCAGCCCCACCGAGCTCAAGACCGCCCTGGGCGGCGATCGGGTCACCCTGCGGGTGCGGGAGTTCAGCGACGAGCCCGAGGCCCTGCGGGTGCAGGCCCTGCTACAGGGATGCGCGGGCGTGCGCCAGGTGGTGGTGAACCGCTCCCAGGGTTACTCCCTCAACCTCGTGGTGGAGCACGACGGCGTGATCGAGCAGCTGCGCCGGCAGCTGGCCGAGGCCCAGCTGCCGGTGTTCGCCCTGGCCCAGAGCCGTCCCAGCCTCGATGATGTGTATCTGCAGGCCACCGGCCGCACCCTGATGGACGCCGAGCTGGCTGTGGCCGGCAGCCGCGACCCGAAAGCGGAGCGCAAGCAGGCGATGCGCTGAGTTGCCGCCCGTGGGCCGGCAGGAGCCGGCGCCTGGATCCCCCCGATCGTTCTCCTGCTCCTTCCCTTGCCATGACCAGCGCCACCCCCACCCTGCTCAGCCCCGTCGCCCCCGCCGAGGCGCCCCGCTCGGCCCTCTCGGAGCTCAGCCAGGAGACCCTGGCCCTGACCAAGCGCCTGTTCCTGCAGCTGGCGCGCCGCCCCTCCACCCTGGTGGCCGGGGTGCTGCAGCCGTTGATCTGGCTGGTGCTGTTCGGGGCCCTCTTTTCCAATGCCCCTGAGGGGCTGCTGCCCGACGGCATGAGCTACGGCCGCTTCCTTGGGGCTGGGGTGATCGTGTTCACCGCCTTCAGCGCGGCCCTCAACGCCGGCCTGCCGCTGATGTTCGATCGGGAGTTCGGCTTCCTCAACCGGCTGCTGGTGGCACCGCTGCGGGCCCGCAGCTCGATCGTGCTGGCCTCCGTGCTCTACATCACCTCCCTGAGCCTGGTGCAGAGCCTGGCGATCATGGGCACCGCCGCCGTCCTGGGCTACGGCTGGCCCGGTGGGGCCGGCCTGCTTCTCGTGCTTGTGACCCTGCTGTTGCTGGTGTTCGCCGTCACGGCCCTCAGCCTGGGGCTGGCCTTCGCCCTGCCCGGCCACATCGAGCTGATCGCCGTGATCTTCGTGGCCAACCTGCCGCTGCTGTTCGCCAGCACCGCCCTGGCCCCGCTGTCCTTCATGCCGGCCTGGCTGGGCTGGCTCGCCGCCCTCAATCCCCTTACCTTCGCAATTGAACCGATCCGCGCGGCCTACGCCGGCCAGTTCTCCCTCGCGGCGGTGGTGCTGGAGGCGCCCTACGGGTCCCTCAGTTCCGCCAGCTGCCTGGCGGTGCTGGCGGTGCTGGCGGCGGGCCTCTTCCTGCTGATCCGCCCGTTGCTGGATCGCAAGCTCAGCTGAGCTGCCACCCCACCGTCCCTTGCCGGAGCTTGCCCCGTGCGTCCCCCCGTTCCCAGTACTCCCTCGCCCCTGGCCCGCCGTGAGGCCCTCCGGCGGCAGCTTGCCCTGGCCCTGGCGCAGCGGGACCGGGGCGCCGTGCAGCGCCTCTCGACCCAATGGGTCCACCGCCACGGCGTGGCGGCCCTGGAGCCACTGATGCTGGAGCTGGCCGGCGCCGAGCTCCTGCAGTGGTGGCGCCAAGTGCTGCACGAGCCTTCGGCACCGTCCCAGCCCACCCCGGCCCACCGTTCGGCAAGTCCCGCTGCTGCGCCCGCCGCTTCAGTCGCTCCCGCCCCGAGCGGCGCAGCGCTGAGCGATGCCCCATCGAGCGGTGCCAGGGTGCTGCCCTTCCCCCAGGCCTCCGCGCGGCGCCGGCCCGCACCGGCCCCGGCCCATCCCGGCCTCGCCAGCCTGCGGGCCTGGCTGTCCACGCCAGCGGTTGCCGGTGATGCCGATGCCAACGCCGCCGCTCTCGCCCCCGAGGAGTTCGACCGTGCCGCCTGAGGCCGACGCGCGGTTGGCGCCCTCAGCCCTGGCCGGTGGGCTGATCGTGTCGGTGCAGGCTCCGGAGGGCTCGCCCCTGCGCCAGCCCGAGGTGATTGCCGCCATGGCGGAGGCCAGCCTGCGCAACGGCGCCATCGGCGTGCGCCTGGAGAGCCCGGAGCATATCGGCGCGGTGCGGCGGCGCTCTCCCGATGCCCTGATCGTGGGCCTGTGGAAGCGCAGCTTTGCCGACAGCCCTGTGTACATCACGCCGGGCTGGGCCGAGATCCAGGCGGTGTGGGCCGCCGGTGCCGACGTGATCGCCCTGGATGCCACCGAGCGCCTGCGGCCGGCCGGCCAGGATCTGGCCGTGCTGATCGCCCGGGCCACCGGCGAGCTGGGGGCTCCCTTGATGGCGGATGTGGACTCCGTGGCCAACGGCCTGCAGGCTGCCGCCCTGGGCTGCCGCTGGGTGGGCACCACGCTCTATGGCTATACCGAGGCCACCAGCGCCCTCAATCCGCCAGCCTGGGACCTGCTGGCCCCGCTACGGGCCCAGCTGCCGGCGTCGGTGGCCCTGATCTGCGAGGGCGGCATCGCCAGCGCCGACCAGGCCCGCCGTGCCCGCGATGGCGGAGCCGATGCGGTGGTGGTCGGCACCGCGATCACCGGGGTGGACCTGCAGGTGGCCGCCTACACCAGGGCTTTGGCGCAGCGGGTCTGAGTGCTGTCAGGCACGGATTGCTATATAAAACCTTTCTGAACCACTGTCCAGGCTCCTCGGACAGTGGCCAGACTGGCCCTGTACCCCGGCTCCCGGGAGGAGGTGCAGATGGTCTCCCTGTGTAGGTCTTGGCTGGCCGGCTCTGCTGCCCGACTGGGTGGAGCTGCAGTCCGATGGGCCACCTGCGGCGCAGCAGCCAGCTGGGGTGACGCGATCACCGTGAAGTCGGTGGACGCCGTGCAGCTGCACGCGGCCCTGCCGCTGGTGCTCTGTTCGCTGCTGGTCTCGATGCCCGTGGCCACCCTGCCGGGCCTTCCGGTTGCGGGCTTGCCGCTGGGCGAGGTGCAGGCCCTGAACCGGGAGCTGGGCCGCCTCTGCGCCGACCCGCCGCGGCAGGCGCTGAGCGTCTGCCGCATCCACGCCCGCCTGGTGAAGTCCCTGTAGGGACAGGCCCCTCGGGTTCACATCATGCCGGGCATGCCCATGCCGCCCATGCCCCCCATCCCGCCGGGGCCACCGGCCGGTGCGGCGGCGGCCGGTTCCGGCTTGTCGGCGATCACGGCCTCGGTGGTCAGCAGCAGGGAGGCCACTGACACGGCGTCCTGCAGGGCCAGCCGCACCACCTTGGCGGCATCAAGGATGCCGGCGGCCAGCAGGTCTTCGTAGACGCCGGTGGCGGCATTGAAGCCCTTGCCGCTGCGCAGGATCTCCTCGGCCACCACGTCGCCGTCATGGCCGGCGTTGAGGGCGATCTGCTGGGCCGGGGCCGCCAGGGCCCGCTGCACGATCTCCACCCCCGTGCGCTCATCACCCACCAGGCCCGCGGCGAGCCCATCCAGCTCGGAGGCCAGCTGCAGCAGGGTGCTGCCTCCGCCGGCCACGATGCCCTCCTCCACGGCGGCACGGGTGGCGTTAAGGGCGTCCTCGATACGCAGCTTGCGGTTGCGCAGCTCGGTTTCCGTGGGGGCGCCCACCTTGATCACAGCCACCCCGCCGGCCAGCTTGGCGATGCGCTCCTGCAGCTTCTCGCGGTCGTACTCGGAGTCGGTGTCCTCCAGTTCGCGGCGGATGGCGGCCACCCGGTCGGCCACGGCGGCCTGGTGCTCGCCGCTGGCCACGAGCGTGGTGCTGTCCTTGGTGATGGTGATGCGGCGCACCCGGCCCAGGTCGGCCAGGGTCACCTTGTCGAGGGTCATGGCCCGGTCCTCGGCCACCAGGGTGGCGCCGGTGAGGATGGCGATGTCCTGCAGGGCGGCCTTGCGGCGCTCTCCGAAGGAGGGGGCCCGCACGGCGGCCACCTGCAGCACGCCGCGATTCTTGTTCACCACCAGGGTCGCCAGGGCCTCGCCATCCACCTCCTCGGCCAGGATCACCAAGGGGGAACCGCTGCGGGAGACGGCCTCCAGCACCGGCACCAGGTCGTTGATGGCGCTGATCTTGCGGTCGGTGACCAGCAGCAGGGCGTTGTCGAATTCGCAGACCTGGCGGTCGCCATCGGTCACGAAGTAGGGGGAGCTGTAGCCCCGATCGAAGGCCATGCCCTCGGTGATCTCCAGCTCGGTGGCCAGGCTCCGGCTCTCCTCCACCGTGATCACGCCGTCGGCGGTCACCTTGCCCATGGCCTCGGCGATCATGCGGCCCACTTCCTCGTCGCCGCCGGAGCTCACCGTGGCCACCTGGCGGATGGCGTCACCGGCCACGGCGCTGGAGCGGGCCTCGATGCCGGCCACCACCCGGGCGGTGGCCTTCTCCATGCCGCGGCGCAGCCCCACCGGGTTGGCGCCGGCGGCGACGTTGCGCAGGCCCTCGCGGGTCAGGGCCTGGGCCAGCACCGTGGCGGTGGTGGTGCCATCGCCCGCCTTGTCCTTGGTCTTGGTGGCGACCTGCAGCAGCAGCTTGGCGCCGATGTTTTCGAAGGGATCCTCCAGTTCGATCTCGCGGGCGATGGTCACGCCGTCGTTGACCACATCGGGGGCACCGAACTTCTTCTCCAGCACCACGTTGCGGCCCTTGGGCCCGATCGTGACCCGCACCGCATCGGCCAGGCCATTGACCCCCCGCTCGAGGGCGGCGCGGGAGGCATCGGAGAACTTGATCAGCTTGGCCATCGACTCGGCGGGCTGTGGGCTACTTGGTGCAGCGTCCCACGGCGGCCGTGCCCCTGGCTGGTGGGGAAAGCCGAATCGGCGGCGACAACAACGGCGCAGACAGGAGCGGCGCAGACAGGAGCGGCGCAGACAGGAGCGGAGCGGAACGAGGCGGCGCGGACAGCAGTGCTGCCCAGGGCCGGGCCCGATAGGGTGCCGGCCATGGAGGACACCCTCACCGACAACCTGGCCGATGCCCTTGGCGGCCCCCTCAGCGAGGCCCTCGCCAACCCCGTCGGCGGCAGCAATGCCATCGCCTTTCTGGTGATCGCCGGCTTCGGGGCGGGGATGGCCCTGATCTACGTGCCGCTGCGCCTGTTCCTCACGGCCACGGCCCGCAGCCGGCGCCTGAAGCTGCTGCAGCGCATCCGCCGGCTGCGGGAGGAGCTCACCCAGCCCCTGGAGAGCTGAATCCGGTTACAGGGCGTTCAGCGCATCACCATGCCGCCATCCACCTGCAGGACCTGGCCGGTCATGTAGGCGGCGGCGGGATCGGCGGCCAGGAAGCGCACGGCGCTGGCCACCTCGGCGGGCTGGCCCATGCGGCCCAGGGGGATCGCCTTGAGGATCGGCTCCTTGTCGAGCTCGGCGGTCATGTCACTCTCGATGAAGCCCGGCGCCACCGCGTTCACGGTCACGCCGCGGCTGGCGAATTCGGCCGCGCTGCTGCGGGTCAGGCCGATCACGCCGGCCTTGGCGGCGCTGTAGTTGGCCTGGCCCGGGTTGCCCATCAGACCCACCACCGACGTGATGTTGATGATGCGGCCGCTGCGGGCTTTCAGCATGGTGCGGCTCACGGCGCGGGTGCAGAGGAACACGCCGGTGAGATTGAGGTCGAGCACGCTCTGCCAGTCGGTGCTCTTCATGCGCATCAGCAGGCCGTCGCGGGTGATGCCGGCGTTGTTGACCAGCACATCCAGGCGGCCCTCCTTCTCCAGCACCGCTTTCACCAGCGCCTCAACCTGCGTCTCGTCGGCCACGTTGGCCTGGTGGGCCCAAGCCTGGCCGCCTGCCGCCTGGATCTCGGTCACCACCGCCTCGGCGGCGGCGGGGGAGCTGGCGTAGTTCACCACCACTGTGGCGCCGGCAGCGGCCAGTTCCCTGGCAATGGCGGCACCGATGCCCCGGCTGGCGCCGGTCACCAGGGCGACCTGACCGGCGAGGGGGGCGGCGTGGGCCATGGGGCTGGGAGCGGAGCGTGCGCCCGCGAGCGTAGGCCGCGACTCGCTGCCGCCCGGTTGGTCCCTGCCCGGCCCCCCAGACCTCAGGCCTGCATGCTCTCCACCCCGGCCAGGGCCTCGCCCAGCAGCTCCCCGAAGTGCTGCAGCTGGTCGGAGCTGCCCAGAACGATCAGGAGCTGGCCCGGTGCCAGGCGTACGTCGCCGCCGGGGTTGGCGATGAGGGCCGGCTCATGGGTCTTGTAGGGATTGCTCAGCAGCGAGTGGGGGGTGCGGATCGCCAGCACCAGGGCTCCGCTGCGGCGACCCAGCTGCAGCTCCGCCAGGCTGCGGCCGTTCAGGGCCCCCAGCCGGGCCTGGTCGCGGCTGAGCTGGAACTCCTCCACCTCGCAGTCGGAGCCGGCCAGCAGCTCCATGAAGTTCACCGCCAGGGGCCGCAGCGCCGTGGCGGCCATGGTGCGGCCGCCCGCCACGTAGGGGCTCACCACCTGGTCGGCACCGGCCAGGCGCAGCTTGCCCTCGGCCTCGGCGCTGTCGGCCCGGGCGATCAGTCGGCAGCGGGGTGCCAGCCCCCGGGCGCTGAGGATCACATACAGGTTGGCGGCGTTGCTGGGCAAGGCCGCCACCAGGGCCCGGCAGTGGTGGATCCCCGACTCCTGCAGCGTCTCATCGAGGGTGGCATCAGCCTGCAGCACCGTGAGTCCCCGCTGCTGGGCGTCCGCCACGCGCTCAGGAGACATCTCCACCACCAGCAGGGGCACGTCCTCGGCGCAGAGCTGTTCGGCGATCTCCCTGCCGATGCGGCCGTAGCCGCAGAGGATAACGTGGTTATGCATGCCCTGCAACTGCTGGCGGTAGCGGCGCTCCCGCAGGCGGCGAAAGTAGCCGGAGTTGGCCAATTCCAGCAGGCTCTGGATGGTCAGCTGCACCACCACCAGGCCACCCACGATCATCAGGGCCGTGATCAGGCGACCCGAGGTGGTGAGCGGGGCGGTGCGCTCGTCGCTGAAGCCCAGGGTGCTGAGGGTGATCAGCACCATCCAGTAGCAGTCGCCCCAGTCCCAGCCCTCTGAGATCCGATAGGCGCCGGCGCCGAGGTTCACCAGCGACGTCAGCGCCAGGAGGGGGACGGCCCAGGGGCGCCCCCGCAGCAGGGCCCAGCCCCGCCCCAGGGGCCGACGGCCCTTCTGGGCCCGTCGGCCTCGCAGGTGGCGCTGCCGGGGGGACTTGTCCCGCTGCTGGCCGTTGAGGCGCGCCAGGCTCATCCGAGCCCGAGGGCCCGCAGGACATCCGCCACCGCGAGGGTCGTGAGGCTGCCCCCCAGGCCCTGCACCCCCTCACGGCTGGGCAGGCTGGCGGGATCCCGGCCCAGGGCCACCAGGGGCGTGCCACTGAGCAGGGCCAGCTCGGTGGTGACCGGATCGCTGCTCAGCACCACATCGCTGCTGGCCACCTGGGCAGCGCGCTCCACCAGCTGGTTCGCGCCGGCCCGCAGCAGGCGCACGTCGGCCAGCCTGGAGCGCACCTGGCTGCCGAGCTGCTCCCACTCGGCGGCGGGCCAGTCGCCGCCGCCGCCTCCCGGAGCCAGCAGCAGGGCCGGACCCTGGCCGGCCGGCAGGGCCGCGGCGGCCTGCTCCAGGGCCGCCTTGGGCAGGCTGAGCCGGAAGGCGGCGGCGTCCAGCTCCAGGCCCAGGGCCCGCAGGTAGGGGGCAAAGGTCTGCTGGGGCCAGCCCACCTCCGGCGTCACGGTGCTGGTGGCGGAGAAGCCGCCGGCCGCCACCCGGGTGGGGATGTGGCTCATCGAGAGCATCAGATCCACCTGGCGGCCGCGGGCCAGACTGATGCAGGCCTGGAAGTCGGGCTCGCGCACGTTGCCCAGCAGGTTGGCCCAGTCCGCCAGGCTTGGGCCGCCCTCAAACCCGAAGGGGATCACCTTCTCCACCACCGGCAGCAGCTTCCATGCCGGGGCGGCCTCGGGGGAGCAGGCCACCTGCACCTGGGCCCCCAGCCGCTCGGCCACGGTGGCCGCCGCCGGTATCGCCTGAAGCTGGGAGTCGGTGCCGCCCGGGAGCAGGAACAGAACGCGCATGGCGGCGGGCGGGCAGGCGGATCGCCGGCTGATTGTATGGATCACCTTCTGACGCACCAACGTCATCACCCCTTGGAGACCGACTACTTGTGCATTTGCTGATCGCCGCCGCCGGCAGCGGCCGCCGCATGGGAGCCGAGCGCAACAAGCTTCTGCTCGAGGTGGCGGGCAGGCCCGTGCTCGCCTGGACCCTGGAGGCGGCCCTGGCCTGCCCGCTGATCCACTGGATCGGCATCGTCGGACAGCCCGTGGATGCGGCTGAGATTCAGGCTCTGGTGGTGGCGGCCCGGCCGAATCGGCCGGTGGTCTGGATCGAGGGGGGCGACACCCGCCAGACCTCGGTGAGCAACGGCCTGGCCGCCCTACCCGATGCCGCGGCGGCGGTGCTGATCCACGATGGCGCCCGCTGTCTGGTGGATCCGGCGCTGATCGCCCGCTGCGCGGAGGCCGCGGCGGCGGGGGAGGCCGTGATCGCCGCCGCCCCCGTGACCGACACGATCAAGCGGGTGGATGGCGCCGGCCTGATTCAGGAGACCCCCGATCGCTCCCTGCTCTGGGGTGCCCAGACGCCCCAGGGCTTCCCGGTGGAGCAGCTGCGGGCTGCCCATGCCCGCGCTGCAGCCGAGGGCTGGAGCGTCACCGACGACGCCTCGCTGTTCGAGCGGCTGGGCTGGCCAGTGCGGGTGATCGAGGCGGCCCCCTCCAACATCAAGATCACCACCCCCTTCGACCTCACGGTCGCGGAGGCGGTGCTGGCGGCACGAGGCTGAGCAGGCCCCGGTTGGCATCCAGGCGGGCCCGGGCCCCCACCGGCAGGGCCGCATTGCCAGGCCGGTGACCCACCGGCAGGCCCGCCAGCACGGGAATGCCCAGGTCGGCGCTGCGCTCCCGCAGCACCTGCTCGCAGGAGAAGCGCTGCTCGCGGCGTTCCTCTGCCTTGGCCACGGCGCTGTCCACCACTGTGGCGCCCGCCTCGTCGCTCTCGTCGTCGTCATCGCAGCCGCTGAAGCTGCCGAAGCCGATCGCCGCCAGCTGCTGCAGGGCGCCAGCCAGGCGCCAGTGGGTGAGCATGCGCTCGATCCGGTAGGGGGCCTCGCCCACGTCCTCGAGCACCAGCACCGCCCCGCGCAGCTGCGGCAGGTGGGCGGTGCCCAGCAGATGGGTCGCCACCGTGAGATTGCCCACCAGCAGGGGGCCCTCCGCCACGTGGGGGCCCGTTCCCCGGCTCCAGACTTCGCCGGCCAGCGGCTCGACGGGCTCGCCGAACAGCAGGCGCCGCAGCCGCTCCTGGCTCCAGGCCGGCTCCGCCGCCAGGGTGGTGAGCAGGGGGCCGTGGATGCCGCCGGTCAGCCCCCGGGCCCAGCGGGCCCAGAGCAGCGAGGTCACATCCGAGAAGCCCAGCAGCCAGCCGGGTGGCTGTTCCAGGGGCTGTTCCAGCAGCCGGGCCGCGCCCCAGCCTCCGCGCACGCAGGCGGTGAGGGCCGCCCCCTCCCCCGGGCTGAGGTCGGCGCGGCGCTCCGGGTCGGCACCGGCCAGGTAGCCCCAGCGCCGCAGCGGGCTGGGGTGGGGCTCCACCGCCAGGCCCCAGCCCGTCAGCACGGCGCTGCCGGCCTCCAGCCGCTCGGTGCCGTCGAGGGCCGAGCTGGCGGCCGCCAGCCGCACCCGATCGCCGGGGCGCAGCGGCTCCGGCCAGCACTGGGGGGGGCTGGGTTCGGCGCAGGCCGCGCCGCCGGAACCCGTCATGGAATCCGGCTGACCACGAGGGCCAGCAGCAAGAGCCCACCCAGCCACACCTGGTGGCGGAAGTGCAGGCCGTAGGCGGAGCGGGGCAGATCGGGCCGGCGCAGGCGCCGGGCCTCGCGCAGCATGCCGCCACCGGCCAGTAGCCACAGGGGCCAGAACAGGGGGCCAACCCCCTGAATGGCCGCCGCCAGGGCCAGCAGCAGGGCCGTGGCGCCGTAGCAGAGGGCCACGGCACCCGGGGCGCGCTCGCCCAGGCTGAGGGCGCTGCTGCGCACCCCCAGCCGCCGGTCGTCCTCCCGGTCGCTCATGGCGTACACCGTGTCGAAGCCGAAGGTCCAGAGCAGGCAGGCCAGCCAGGTGCAGGCCAGGGCCCAGCCCCCCGCGAGCGAACCGCTGGCGGCGGCCCAGGGGATCAGCACCGCGAAGCCCCAGCACAGGGCCAGCACCGCCTGGGGGTAGGCGAACCAGCGCTTGGCCGAGGGGTAGAGCAGCACGGGCGGCAGGGTGGCCAGGGCCAGGGCCAGGGACAGGGCCCGGCTGGCGGGCGGCAGGCCCCAGATCACCACAGCCAGGGCCGCCATCAGGCAGAGCACGAGCAGTAGCAGGGCCCCGGCCACGCCGATGCGGCCGCTGGCCAGGGGACGCTGGCGGGTGCGCTCAACCTGGGGGTCGATGCGCCGGTCCCAGAGGTCGTTAGCCACGCAGCCGGCGCCGCTGACCGCCAGCCCCCCCAGCACGATCCAGCCCACCAGGGGCGCCGGCGGCGGGGCGCCGGGCTGGAGCCACAGGCTCCAGCCGGCCGGAATCAGCAGGATCAGGCGGCCACTGGGCTTGTCCCACCGCAGCAGGCCGAGCCAGGACCGGAGCAGGCCGCCCGGGCCCGGGCCGGTGGTGGCGGGTGCTGGGGCGGAGGCCACGGGCGAGCGGGCTCAAGCGATGTGGGCCGCACCCTAGGGCGGTCGGCCCCGGGCGAAGCCCCACGCCCGTCAGGTCGCCCACTGCGCGGCGGAGGCCACCACCCAGCGGTGGCAAAGTGGGCGCCACCGCCGCGTGGTTGGCCGCGTGACCGTCACCCCCAGCAGCGCCGCGCCGGCCAACGGGCAGCGCCCCGTGGCCGCCATCGACATCGGCACCAACTCAATCCATCTGCTGGTGGCGGCGGTGGATCCTGGGCTGCGCAGTTTCTCAGTGGTGCTCACCGAGAAATCGGCCACTCGCCTGGGGGAGCGCGATCCCGACACCGGCGACCTCAGCCCTGAGGCGATCGAGCGGGCCTTCATCACCCTGCGCCACTGCCGCGAGCTGGCCGCCAGCCATGGCGTCGAGCTCGGCGACATCCTCACCGCCGCCACCAGCGCCGTGCGTGAGGCGCCCAACGGCCGCGAGTTCCTGCAGTCGGTGCAGGAGCAGCTGGGCCTGGAGGTGGACCTGATCAGCGGCCCGGAGGAGGCCCGGCTGATCTACCTCGGCGTCCTCTCGGGCATGGCTTTCGGCGAGCAGCCCCACCTGATCCTGGACATCGGCGGCGGCTCCACCGAACTGATCCTGGCGGACGGTCGCGACGCCCGTGCCCTGACCAGCACCCGCGTGGGGGCCGTGCGGCTGCAGCGGGATTTCGTCAGCGAGGACCCGCTATCGCCCAAGCGACGCCAGTTCCTGCGGGCCTTCATCCAGGGCTCCCTGGAGCCCGCCGTGCTCAAGGTGAAGGAGCGGCTGGAGCCGGGGGAGGTCCCGGTGCTGGTGGGCACCAGTGGCACGGCCATGGCCATCGCCGCCATGGCGGCGGCCGAGGACCCGCGGCCGCCGCTGCGGATGCAGGGCTATCGCCTCAGCCGGGAGCGGCTCGATGGCCTGGTGGCGCGCCTGCTGGAGATGACGCCGGAGCAGCGCCGGGCCCATCCGGCCCTGAACGAGCGTCGGGCGGAGATCATCGTGCCCGGCGCCCTGGTGCTGCAGACCGCCATGGCCATGCTCGGGGCCCGGGAGCTGGTGATCAGCGAGCGGGCCCTGCGCGAGGGGCTGATCGTCGACTGGATGCTGCGCAAGGGGCTGATCGTTGATCGCTTCGCCTTCCAGAGCAGCATCCGGCAGCGCACGGTGCTGCACCAGGTGCAGCGCTACGGCGTGGACCTGCCACGGGCAGAGCGGGTGGCCGGCTACGCCCTCAGCCTCTACAGCCAGAGCCACGGGATCCTCCACCACGACGACGGCAGCGGCCGCCAGCTGCTCTGGGCCGCGGCGATGCTGCACAGCTGCGGCCAGCACATCAACCTCAGCGCCTACCACAAGCACAGCTGGTATCTGATCCGCCACGGCGACCTGCTGGGCTACGCCGAGAGCGAGCACCTGATGGTGGCCGCCATCGCCCGCTACCACCGCCGCAGCCTGCCCAAGAAGCGCCACGAGGCCTGGCAGTTGATCGAGGCCCGCGAGCAGCGCCGCACCGTGGCGGAGCTGGCGCTGTTGCTGCGCCTGGCCGTGGCCCTCGATCGCCGGCCCCAGGCCACCGTGGCCGGCATCCAGGTGAGGCCGGAGGGCGACCACGGCCTGCTGATCCGCCTGGAGCCGATGACCGCAGACGCCGACCTCAGTCTGGAGCGCTGGAGCCTGCAGGCCTGCGCCGCCGTGGTGCGCGAGGCGGTGGGGGTGGAGCTCAGGGTTGCTGAGCCGGCGCTGCCGGCCCGGCGGGCCTGAAGCTCCACCAGCGGATCTGTTCAATGGGCCCCAGGGCCCGGGCCGGTCCGCCCCCCACGCGGGCTGTCACCAGGTCGGGGCGGCCGGCCCGCACCTGCAGCCCCCGGCCCAGGGGGAAGGCCCGCTGACCCTGGAAGGTGCCCTCGAACAGGCTGGCGCCATCGGCCGTGCGCACGGCCAGCCAGCTGGGTTCGGTGCTGCGCAGCACCAGCTCTGTGGCGCTGCCGTCGGCGCCCGCACCGGCAATCGGAACTCCTGAGACCGTCGGACTCCTGCGGCCTGGCTCGCCGGCGCTGGAGCCCTGGGCCTGGGGGCTGGCTGGACGCTCTCCAGGCCCCCTCAGGGTCCACCAGCCGGCGGCTGCTAGGGCTGCGACCAGGGCGGTGCCGGCCAGCAGTGCCAAGGGCTGGGGCCACGGGCCAAGGCCCGGCACCTGCCCTGTCCGCAGACGGGCCGGCGGCTGCGGCTGACCCCAGCGGCGCGGTCCGGCGGCAGGGCGGCTGCGTTCGTTGCCGCGGTCCGGCAGCGGCCGGGGAGCGGCCCGCTGCGGCCCTGTCAGGCCCCGCAGCGGTTCCACCAGTGGGGCTACATCCAGGCCCAGGCTGGAGGCGACCCGGCGAGCCTGGGCCACAACGAACACCGGTTCCGGCAGACGACTACGGTCGGCGGTCTCCAGGGCCTCCAGCTGCTCCACTCCCATGTGCAGCTGGCTGGCCAGGGTGGCACGATCGAGTCCCCGGGCCTGGCGGGCTTCCAGCAGGCTGGTACCGAGCTGAACCAGGGGGTCGCCGTCGGGCGGGCGTTCGCTTCCCTGTTCTGCGCCTGCAGCGGGTGGCACGGCTTCGGCGTTCGGCGAGACTGGATCGCCTGCACTCATTGGCATTTCCCGGTGGCGGCCGTTTTGATAACTGCCAAATTGTCACTTGATTTGCCGAACTGTGCAGCTTCCTCGGCCGCGCAGGCCCGATGGCGCCCCTGAAAAGCATGAAAGCCCCTGCAGTGCAGGAGCTTTGAATGGGCGATACTGGATTCGAACCAGTGACCCCTTCCGTGTGAAGGAAGTGCGCTACCGCTGTGCTAATCGCCCGCACCTCCAGACTTTAGAACATCGAGGGCCCGGGTCCCGCTGAGCCTTGGGGGGCGTTCCTCTAGGTCGCGCCGCCGCGGAACAGGTGGTGGTGGCTGGCCGAGTACAGCTTCGAGCGCGCCTCCCCTGGTGCTGCCAGGGCCGGGCTGACGATGTAGAGGGTGGTGCGGATCAGCTGGCGCTCCTGGCTCACCGCCGCCATGGAGCTGAGGGGCACCACGCTCAGCCACTGGTCCGGCCAGCTCACCCGGTAGCCGATCGCCACGGGCGTGTCGGCGGGGTAGTGGCGCAGCAGTTCGGCCTGGACCTCCTCCACATGACGGGCGCTGAGATAAAGGCATAGGGATGCCCCCAGGGAGGCCAGATTGGCGAGCGATTCCCGCTCCGGCACGCCCGTGCGACCGCCGGCCCGGCTGATCACGATCGTCTGGACCAGGCCTGGAATGGTCAGCTCGCTGCTGAGGCTGGCGGCGGTGGCCTGGTAGGCGCTTAGGCCGGGCACCACCTCCACGGCGATCCCCGCATCGACCAGCCGGCAGAGCTGTTCGTTGAGGGCGCTGTAGAGGGCAGTGTCGCCATCGTGGAGCCGCACGACCTTCCTGCCGGCTCTGGCCCGGTCGATGATCACGGCCATCAGCTCCTCCAGGGTGAGGGTGCTGGTGCGCAGCCGCTCGCAGCCCTCGGGGGCCAGGGCGGCGATCTGGGGATTCACCAGGGAATCCGTCCAGACCAGCACCTCGGCCGTCTCGACGGCCCGCAGGGCCCGCAGGGTCATCAGGTCAGGGGCTCCGGGGCCGGCCCCCACGATCCAGACCTTGCCGCTGCTCACGACGCCGTGGCCAGGTGAGCCGGTCGGTTCTTCAGCGGGGCCGTCAGCTGGGCCGTTGGCGGCGGGGTGCGTGTTGCTCGGGCCGTCGCTCAAGGTGTTGCTCCGCCGTTTGGATTGGAGTTGCCCACGCCGCTCGGATCGGGCAGGGAGCGGCCTTGGCCGTAGAGCCACCACAGGCCCAGGCCGCCGACGGCGATCAACAGCAGGCTCACCAGCTGGGCCATGCGCAGCCCGCCCTCACAGAAGGGGGGCACCCCCACCAGGCAGAGCGGATCGATGCGCAGGCCCTCGATCCACACCCGACCGGTGCTGTAGCTCAGGAGGTAGATGCAGCTGAGGGCGCCAGCCGGCAGTTGGATCCTGCCCCGCTGCCCGAGGCGGAAGAGCAGCAGCAGCAGGCCGAACACCCCCAGGTTCCACAGCGACTCATAGAGGAAGGTGGGGTGGAAGCCGCTCTGGTCGAGGAATTCCACCGGCCGGTTTGCGAAGGGAATGGTGAGCTTCCAGGGCAGGTCGGTGGGCAGGCCGAAGGCCTCGGAGTTGAAGAAGTTGCCCCAGCGGCCGATCGCCTGGCCCAGGGCCACTGAGGGCACCAGCACATCCAGCAGGGTCCAGAAGGGGATCCGCCGCCAGCGGGTGTAGAGGATCAGGGCCAGGGTGCCGCCGATCAGGGCGCCGTGGATGGCGATGCCGCCGCGCCAGATCGCCAGGGCATCCAGCCAGTTCAGCTGGTACTGGCGCCATTCGAAGGCCACGTAGTAGAGGCGGGCACCCACCACGGCGGCCAGCACCAGGATGGGCAGCAGGTCGGCGATCACCGCTGGCTCAATGCCCCGGCGCTGGCCCAGGCGGGTGGCCACCAGCAGCCCGAGCAGCACCGCCAGCGCGATCAGCAGGCCATACCAGCGCAGGGAAAAGGGCCCCAGCTGGAACAGCAGGGGCCCGGGGGAGGTGAAGGTCAGGGCAATCGCCGAGACCGCAGCCAGGGGGTGGGGCATCAGATGCCTTCGGCGGCCTGCACTTTCTCCACCTGGCGCTTCTTGAGCACCAGCAGGATCTGGGCCAGGACGATGCTGGCGAAGAAGGCCAGCAGGCCATAGATGCGGACGGGGTTCTGCAGCACCACCTCGGCATCCAGCTGGCCAAAGCCACCAACGTTGGGGTCATTGGTGAGGGCCGAACCGGCGCTGATGCTCTCGCCCGCCTTGACGATCACACTGGGGCCGGCGGGGATCGCGTCGCTGACGCTGCTGCCGTCGGCGGTCTGGATCACGACCACGGAGCCGCCGTTCTCACCCGCTTCCACGGACTGGACGGTGCCGGTGGCAGAGGCGTTGAACACGCCGTTGTTGCTCTTCTCGCCGGTGGGATACACCTGGCCGCGGCCGCGGTTGCCGCCCACGTGCAGCTGGTACTTGCCGAAGTGGATGGCGCTGTCGGTGGCGGGATCAGGCGAGAGGATCGGGAAGACGATCTTCTGGTGCTGGTCGCCAGGCAGGGGGCCAACCAGCAGGATGTTGGGGTCGTTGTCACTCCACTGGGTCACGTAGACGCCGGCGGTCTCCTCCTTGAGTTCCTCGCTGAGGCGATCGGCGGGGGCCAGCTTGAAGCCGTCAGGCAGCATCACCACGGCGCCCACGTTCAGACCGGTGGTGCTACCGTCGCCGGCCACCTGCTGCACGCTGGTGTCGTAGGGGATCTCCACCTCCACCTTGAACACCTCATCGGGGAACACGGCCTGGGGCAGTTCCACGTGGGTTGGTTTCTTGGCCAGGTGGCAGTTGGCGCAGGCCAGCTTGCCGGTGGCTTCGCGGGGAGTGGCGTAGTTCTGCTGGGCCCAGAAGGGATAGGCCCAGCTGGCCTGGGGAGCTGCGAAGACGGATCCGAGCACGAGCAGGGAGCTCAGCAGCAGTTGGAGGGAACGGCGCATGGGGCGGTCGGGGCGAGACGGGGACGGGGGGGAGGAGATCAGGCCCACCAGGGCTTCTCGCCGGTGCGGAAATCGGTTTCGGTCCACTGGCTGAGGAACACGTTGTCGTTCTCGACGGATACGTGGGCCAGGGCCAGGGAGAGGGGAGCGGGACCGCGCACCACCTTGCCGGTGGCGTCGTACTGGGAGCCGTGGCAGGGGCACATGAACTTGCCGGCGCCCTCGTTCCAGGGCACCACGCAACCCAGGTGGGTGCAGATGGCGTTGATGCCGTAGCTGCCGATGGCATCGGCGCCCTCCACGACCAGATAGGTGGGGTCGCCCTTGAGGCCCTGCACCAGGCTGCGGTCGCCCTCCTTGTGGGTGCTGAGCCAGCCGCTGGCCGTCACCGCATTTCCGGACGCATCCTTGGCGGTGGTGCCGCCGCCGCCGCCAGCGGCCTTGGGGGGGATGAAATAGTTCACCACCGGGTACAGGGCACCCAGCGCCACGCCGGTGACCGACCCAAAGGTCAGCAGGTTCATGAACTGCCGACGACCCATTCCGGGCACATCACCGCTGGACGAGGACGCTGGAATCTGGGTCATACGGGGCGGCTGGGGGTGGCCACTGCAACGTGGCGCCCATTATGAACCTTGCCCATACCCGCAGGGCCTGGCGCCACTGGGCTCCGCCGCCAGCCTGCAACATGCTGTTGCGAGCCCCTTGCGCATTGCCCGAGGCCAGCCTTGCTCTTCGCTCCTGAACCCGATCCCGCCTCCGCCGGCGCCGCTCCCCTCAGTGCCACGGAGGTGCTGGAGCTGCTGCGCAGCCGCTGGCAGGCCTCCTACGACCTGCAGCTGATCGTGCGCCGCGGTCGCCCCTACCTGCAGGTGATGTGGGCCTACCTGGAGCAGCAGTCGTTTCCGTTGAGCGCTGAGGCCTACGCCGAGCGGCTGGAGGAGCTGGTGGGCCAGCTGAATGGCCTAGGGGTGGCGGCCCAGGTGCGGCAGTGGCTCTCCACCACCAGCGATCGCCCGCGGCTGGGCAAGGCCATGAACCTGGCCCTGGAGCTGCCCGAGGGCCGGGCCACGGAATTCCTGCTCTAGGCCTGGGCGGGGCGCAGCCCCCCGGCCAGGGCCGCCAGGGCCACGCCCACCAGGTAGAGCGCGGTGATCGCCCCGGTGAGCAGCAGCATCGTCACCGGGTCGGTGGAGGGGGTGAGCACGGCCCCCGCGAGGGCGGCGACCAGCACCACCCAGCGCCAGGCCCGCAGCATCGTGGGGGCGCTCACCACGCCCAGGGCCGCCAGCAGCAGCTGCAGCACTGGCAGCTGGAAGGCGAGGGCCGTCGCCACCATCAGCAGCAGCACGAAGTCGAGGTAGCGCTCGATCGACCACAGTGGCTCCACCACATCGGCCCCGTAGCTGACCAGGAAGCGCAGGGCCGCCGGGACCAGGGCCCACCAGGCGAAGGCCAGCCCGGCGGCGAACAGCACGGCCGAACCCGCCACCGCCGGAGCCACCAGCCGGCGCTCGCGCCGGGTGAGGCCCGGCAGCACGAAGGCCAGGCCCTCGTAGAGCACCCAGGGCAGGGCCAGGCTGAGGCCGGCATAGCCCGCCACTTTCAGCGATACGAACAGAAATTCGCCGGGGGCCAGCTGCAGGAAGCGGATGCCATGGGCGGGCACCTCCAGCAACCGCACCAGCGGCCGCACCAGGGCCAGGCAGCCCGCCGCCGCGAGCACCACCGCCAGCAGGCTGCGCAGCACCCTGCCCCGCAGCTCCTCCAGGTGCTCCACCAGGCTCATCTCCACCTCGCCCGGAAAGTCGTCCGGACCGAGGGGCTCCGCTGGCTGGAGCGCTTGCTCCGCCGCTGGCGGGGGGATCCGGATCGGGGCCGGGGCGCTGGGCGGGCCCGGCGGGTTCTCGGGGGTCGGCGGGTTGTCGGTGTCGCTCATGGCTCTGGATCCCGCCCGAGGCTAGGGACTGGCCCCAGCAGCGCCAGGGCCCGGCCAGGCTCCGCCCACAGCACCGTGCCGCCCCGGTGCCGCACGGTGCCCGCCGTAGCGCCGGGGATGCGCTGCAGTTCCTCGGTGGGCACCATCACCACGGGCACCCGGGCGTTGCCGCGGGCGCGGCTGAAGTGGGCGGCCAGGGCGGCGGCGTCCGCCAGGTCTGCGTCGCCGGTGGGGGCCTCGGAGCCCTTCAGCACCACGTGGCTGCCGGGGCATTCCTGGGCGTGGAACCAGAGGTCGCCGCGGCGGGCCTGGCGCAGGCTGATCCACTCGTTCTGGCGGTGGTTGCGGCCCACCTGCAGCCGCAGGCCACCGCCGCTGCGCAGCTCCAGGGGCTGGGGTTCGCCGCCGCTGCGCTGGGCCCGCCGCTCGCGCCGCCCGCCGCCGCGCCGCCCCGCCAGCAGCTCCTCGCACTCCTCTTCCAGGGCATCGAGCTGCCGCTGCAGCTCCGCGCCGTTATGGCCTGGATCCGCCGCCAGGTCGGCCCCCAGCTGGTCCAGGTAGGTGAGGCTCGCCTCCAGCTGGGCCAGGCGCTGGTCGTGCTGTTCAAGGCGGGGCGTGATCGCCGCCACCGAGCGCCGCAGTTTGCGGGCGCGCTTGTAGAGGCGCTGGGCCTCGTCGATCTGCTCCCGGCCCGGGGCCGCCAGGCAGAGCAGGGCATCGGCCTGCTGCTGCAGCGCGTCGCTGTTCTCCACCTGATCCAGCAGGTGCTGCTGCTGCTGCCGCTGCTGTCGTTCCCGCTCCAGGGTCTGGCCCAGCTTCTGGCCCAGGTTGTGCAGCCGTTGACGCCGCTGGCGTCCGCCCAGTTGCCGGTGGTGGTAAGCGGCCAGAAAGGCGTTGATCCCCGCGGCGGTCGGGGCTGGCGCTGGGGGCGGCTCAGGCGCGGCGGTGGCTGGCTGCCGTGCGGCTAACGCGTCTGGATCGGACCAGCAGCGGTAGGCCGTTGCCCCGCCGGCCGCGACGGCGAACTGCTCCGCCTCCAGGGCGCTGAGCCAGGCCCGCCAGCGCCGCCAGAGCTCCTGCCACTCGTCTGGCGTGAGGCTGTCCACCGGACGCCCCAACAGCGCTGTGGCCTCGGGTGGGCGGTCACCGGCCAGCTGCAGGGCCAGGGCCGGACTGACGCCCTGGTAGCTGTCCAGCAGGGCTCGCTTCAGGTTCAGCGGCAGCAGCCGCAGCTGGGCCTGCCAGTGCTCGAAGCTCTCCCCCAGGCTCGGCGGCCGACCGGCCGCCGCTGGGGGCGGCGTGTAGGCATCGCCGGTGCCGATCGGCCGCAGCCGCGACTGGCTCTCGCGCACCTGGCGGGCGGCGGCCACCACCCGGCGCTCCTCATCGAGCAGGAACAGGTTGCTGTGGCGTCCCATCAGCTCCACCACCAGCGTCCGCTGGATGGGCTCCCCGGGCCGGGGCGCGAAGCGCAGCTCCACCGCCCGCTCCCAGCCGGGTTGCCACAGCTCCACCAGCGCCAGGCCCGCCAGGCCGTGCTGCAGCTGCTGGGCCAAAGTGCTGCCGTCGCCGCCGCGGGCGGGGGGCTCGATCGCCAGCAGCCGCGGCGCCTCCGCCAGCCAGCTCAGCTCCAGCCAGGGGCGTCCAGCCATGTTGCGGAAGCCCAGCTGCAGGGTGTGCGCATCGCTCTGCTGGGCCTTCTCAAACCGACTGGGCACCAGCAGGGGCCGCAGTTCGGCCAGCACCGCCCGCAGGGCAGTGAGGTCCATGGCCTGGAGGGTCGGCGGGGCCATGGGGCGGGGCGAGGCCACACCTACTCTGCAGGCCCATGGTTGGCGCAGTGATGGCGACCTCCGCGGCGGCCCCCGCCGGCAGGCTCTTTCTGATCACCGGCCCCAGCGGGGTCGGCAAGGGCACCCTGGTGGCGGCCTTGCTGCAGCGCCACCCCCAGATCTGGCTGTCGATTTCGGCCACCACCCGCGCGCCCCGCAGCGGCGAGGTGGACGCCCAGCATTACTTTTTCCTGAGCCGTGAGGGCTTCGACGCCACCGTGGCCGCCGGCGGCCTGCTGGAGTGGGCCGAATTCGCCGGCAATGCCTATGGCACGCCCCGGCAGCCTGTGGAGCAACACCTGGCCGAGGGGCGGCCGGTGCTGCTGGAGATCGAGCTGGAGGGGGCCCGTCAGGTGCGTCGCAGCTTCCCGGCCGGGTTCCAGATCTTCGTCAAGCCGCCGTCGTTCGAGGAGCTGGAGCGGCGCATCCGTGGCCGCGGCACCGACAGTGAGGAGGCCATCGCCCGCCGGCTGGAGCGGGCTCGGGTGGAGTTGGAGGCGGAGGCCGAGTTCGATGCCGTGCTGGTGAACGCCGACCTGGATCAGGCCCTGCTGGAGCTGGAGCAGTTGATGGGGCTCGGCGGCTGAGGGGCCCTGGCACGAGCCGCCGCGCTTGGCTCGAGGCGATGGCGGCAGCAGCATCCGGCTGAGTCGGCAAGGCTGCTCACCAATGTGCTGCTCACCAATGTGCTGCTCAGCAATGTGCTGCTCAGCAATGTGCTGCTCAGCAATGTGCTGCGCAGCAATCTGCAGCTCACGAATTTGACGCGCACGAGTTGGATGCGCACAAAAAAGCGGCCCCTTGGGGCCGCTTCTATGGCTTCAGATCGGAGCTGCCTTCAAAGGGGGTGGAAGAGCAGATCGGGGAAGAAGCGGTTGAACTCGATCAGGATGCCGGCGGTGAGCGTGAACCAGATCGCGGCGAAGACCGGCGCGGTTGTGAGGAATTTCTTCATCGAATCAGACCCTGGGGATATGGAAGGAGGTCCGCTGGATCAGCGGGGGGAGACGGTGATCTTGCTGTCGGCTTCGGTCAGCTTGCCGCTGGTGAATTCGCCAAAGGCGGCCAGGGGCCAGCTGGCTGCGGCCAGGGTGCTCTTGAAGGCCAGGGGCAGGTCGATCTGGATTTCCAGGGTGGTGGCGTCCTTGCGGTTGCGGATGGCCTGCAGGTAGCCCCGACCGGCCCAGCCGATGGTGCCGGCGATGTAGAGGAAAGCGATGCCGGGGATGATGAAGTCACCGGCGTGGCTCCAGCGGCCGTCCACGATCAGGTGGGGCAAGCCGTCAGTGCCGCAGACGGCCTGGCTGTAGCGCTCGAAGCGGGCCTTGGCCTGCTCGGTTTTGGCTGCGCTGGCCCGCTGCTGGAAACGGGCGCTCTCGGCGCAGGGGGTGAGGCCTGCGACGTCGGCTTTGGCCACGGGGGCGAAGCCGAAGATCAACAGGGCGGAAATCAGAACAGCGAAAAGGCGACGCATCGGGTCCAGTGCTTCGGGGCGGTGCTGGCGTGCTGGAAAAACCCTGCAGGCAGCCTGTCAGCCGCACGGCAGGATGTCACGTCCGGACAGTAAGGGAGCCCTCCAGAAGCGATGCCCACGGTGCTTGCCCTCGAAACAAGTTGTGACGAGTCCGCGGCAGCTGTGGTGCGGGATCAGCGGGTGTTGGCGAGTGCCGTGGCCTCCCAGGTGGAGGAACACGCGCGCTACGGCGGTGTGGTGCCGGAGATCGCCTCACGGCGCCATGTGGAGGCCCTGCCGGGCCTGGTGGAGCAGGTGATGGCCGAGAGCGGGCTGGCCTATGGCGAGCTCGATGCGATCGCGGCCACGGCGGCCCCTGGCCTGGTGGGGGCACTCCTGGTGGGCTCGGTGATGGGCCGCAGCCTGGCGCGGCTGCACGGCAAGCCCTTCCTCGGGGTCCACCACCTGGAGGGGCACCTCTGCTCGGTGCATCTGGGCGAGCCCCTGCCCCCCGGGCCCTACCTCGTGCTGCTGGTGAGCGGCGGCCACACCGAGATGATCCGCGTCGATGGGCCAGGCGCCTATGGGCGCCTGGCCCGCAGCCGCGACGATGCCGCCGGCGAGGCCTTCGACAAGGTGGCCCGGCTGCTGGAGTTGGGCTACCCGGGCGGCCCGGCGATCCAGGCGGCGGCGGCCGGCGGCGATCCCCGGCGCTTCCCGCTGCCGAAGGGGCGGGTGTCGCTGCCGAAGGGGGGCTTCCACCCCTACGACTTCAGCTTCAGCGGCCTCAAGACGGCGGTGCTGCGCCTGGTGACCCAGCTCCGGGCCGAGGAGCAGGCCGGCGGCGGGCCCGGTGGCAGCGCCCCCTTCCCCCTGGCCGATGTGGCGGCCAGCTTCGAGCAGGTGGTGGCCGACGTGCTGGTGCAGCGCACCACCCGCTGCGCCCGGGACCAGGGCCTGGGCACCCTGGTGATGGTGGGCGGTGTGGCCGCCAACCGCCGCCTGCGCTCAGGCATGGAGCAGCGCTGCCGCGAGCTGGGGTTGGAGTGGCGCGTGGCCCCGCTGGCCTATTGCACCGACAACGCCGCCATGATCGGCGTGGCGGCTGAGCAGCGCCTGCGGCAGGGCGCCCGCAGCGCCATTCGCCTGGCGGTGGCGCCGCGGCTGGCCCTGGAGGAGGCGATGCGGCTCTACGACACGCAGGCGCCCTTCTAATGCTTCTAGGCTGAGACCCTATCCAACGGCTGCCGCCATGGCCTCCGCCCCCACCCCCGGATCTGAGTCCAGCCCGAGCGCGGCCCTTGACGTGGCCGCATCGGAGCTGGCCGGTCCTGAGGTGGTGTTGATCGAGGTGGGCCGCGAGGAGATCAACCAGTGGAAGCGGGGCTTCACGCCTCAGGCCGAGATCTGGAACGGCCGCATGGCCATGCTGGGCCTCTCGGTCGGCCTGGGCTGCCTGCTGGTGGTGCGTCTGATCGGCGATATCGGCGGCGCCCACTGAACCCGACCGGCCCATCGGGCCAAGCGGGTGCGACCAGCTCACCGGCTCGACGGGCCCCGCCAATTCCTCATGTTTTACCCCGGAAAAACTGGGCCAGTTCGTTGGGCTTGAGGCTCTGGGCCAGGGCGTCGTCCTCGCTCACCTTGCCGTTCTGCACTAGCTTCAGCAGGGCCTGATTGCTGGTCTGCATGCCATCGAAGGCGCTGCGCTGCATGATCGTCTCGATCTCATCGAGTTCACCGCGCTGGATGTAATCGCGGCAGGCGTCGGTGTTGATCAGGATGTCGTGGTAGGCACAGCGCTTGCCATCGCTGGTCTTGAGCAGGCCCTGGGCGATCACCGCCAGCAGTGATTCCGAGAGGGCGCGCCGCACGGGATCCTGCTCCTCCGGCGGGAACATGCCCAACACCCGCTCCACCGTGCGCACGGCCGAGTTGGTGTGCAGGGTGCCGAACACCAGGTGACCGGTCTGGGATGCCTCCAGGGCGGTAGCCAGCGTCTCCTGGTCACGGATTTCACCGATCAGGATCACGTCCGGGTCTTCCCGCAGGGCCGCCCGCAGGGCGTTGTGGAACAGCTTGGTGTGCTGGCCCACCTCCCGGTGGCGAATCAGCGACTGGCGACTCTCATGCACGAATTCAACCGGATCCTCGATCGTGAGGATGTGGCGGGCCATGTTCGTGTTGATCCAGTCGATCATCGCGGCCAGCGTGGTGCTCTTGCCGGAGCCGGTGGGGCCGGTCACCAGGATCATGCCCTTGGGCCGTGAACACAGATCCGCCAGCACTGCTGGGAGGTGCAGCTCCTCAAGGGTGGCGATCTTCTGGGGGATCAGGCGCAGCACCAGGGCCGGGCCCCGCAGCGAATCCATCACGTTGATCCGTACCCGCGCGAACGGGAAGGCGTGGGAGCCGTCGAACTCCTTGTCCTGGAGGAAGGTGTCGATCTGTCTGGGGCTGAGCATCTCCCGCAGCCAGCCGTGGAAGGTGGCCTGGTCGGTCACGGGCCAGCCGGTCCTGAGCATGTCGCCACGGGCCCGGTAGCGGGGCTCCTCACCCACGCCCACGTGTACGTCGGAGAAGTTGTTGTCGTAGGCGATCCGCACGATGGCCTCCAGGCTGCCGGGCATGGCGCCACCGATGGCCCCCGCCGCCCCCGCCGGCCGCACCTCGGCGATGGGGGTCGCCATGGCCGGGATGCCCAGGGCCGCCTCAGGGGCCGGTACGGGGCTTCCTGGGGGTGGCGCCGCTGGGGTCGGCGGAAACAGGGAGAGAGGAAAGACCGAGTCCGTCATCCTCGGAGAGCCCAGGGGTGCCATCAGCTTTACGGCAAACGGCCTGCTTGTCATGTCCTGCGTCATGGCGGCCGTGTCGCGGGCGATGACACGCGAGCTGTGGGCCGGTTTGCCGCGGCATCTTTAGGATCCGCCAGGATGCGGCTGCGCCTTGACCACCCCCCACAACGTCTCGATCGTGCTGGGAACCCGGCCCGAGGCGATCAAGCTGGCGCCGGTGATCCAGGCTTTCCAGGCCGCCGCCGACGTCCACACCCGCGTGGTGCTCACCGGCCAGCATCGCGAGATGGTGGCCCAGGTGATGGAGCTGTTCGGCCTGACGGCCGACCGCGACCTGGCCCTGATGGCCCCCAAGCAGACCCTCACCCACGTGACCTGCGCTGCCCTGCAGGGGCTCAAGCAGGAGTTCGAGCAGCACCGCCCCGATCTGGTCCTGGTTCAGGGCGACACGACCACGGCCTTCGCCTCGGCCCTGGCGGCCTTCTATGAGCAGATCCCGGTGGGCCACGTCGAGGCGGGGCTGCGCACCGACAACCTCCTCGATCCCTTCCCCGAGGAGGCCAACCGGCGCCTGATCTCCCAGCTGGCGCTGCTCCACTTCGCCCCCACCGCCGTGAGTGCCCGCAACCTGGCGGCCTCGGGCGTGGTGGGCGAGACGATCATCACCGGCAACACGGTGATCGACGCCCTGCTGCTGATGGCCGAGAAGGCCCCGCCCTTCGAGCTGCCGGGCCTTGATTTCGTGCGTCAGCGGGTGATCCTGGCCACCGTGCACCGGCGCGAGAACTGGGGCGGGCGGCTGCTCGACATCGGTCGCGGCTTCCTGGCGCTGCTGGAGCGCTTCCCGGACACGGCCCTGCTGCTGCCCCTGCACCGCAACCCCACCGTGCGCGAGCCGCTGCAGGCCCTGCTGGGGGATCACCCACGGGTGTTCCTCACCGAGCCGCTCGACTACGACCGGCTGGTGGCGGCGATGCGGGGTGCCACGCTGCTGCTCACCGACTCCGGCGGCCTGCAGGAGGAGGCGCCGGCCCTGGGCAAGCCCGTGCTGGTGCTGCGGCGCACAACCGAGCGCCCTGAGGCCGTGGAGGCCGGCACCGCCAAGCTGATCGGCACCGACGCTGACGACATCCTGCGGGAGGTCAGCCTGCTGCTGGAGAGCCCCGCGGCCTACGAGGCCATGGCCCGCGCCCACAACCCCTTTGGCGACGGTCAGGCCAGTGGCCGGATTCTGGCGGCCAGCCGCACCTTCCTAGAAGCACGCCGCGCGAGCCGCTGAGGCCAGCCGCTCAGCGCGGGCCGGCTCTGCCCCGCTCCACTCCTGCGCGCTTCACTCCTTGTCGCGCTGCTTCTTGGCCCAGGGCGGCAGATCGATGAACACCTTGGTGCCGGGCTTGAGCCCGCTGAGGATCTGGGTGTCGCGGCCGCTGCTGGCCCCGAGGGTCACGGGTTGGAAGGTGGGCTGGTTGCCCTTGCCCACCAGGAGCACCCCCGGCTTGCCGTCCTCGGTCACCACCGCCACGGTGGGCACCAGGGTGCGGGCCGCCAGGGTGCCGGTGTTGAAGTCGATGTCGGCGGTCATTCCGATGCGCAGTTCGGGCGGCGGGTTGAGCAGCTCCAGCTTCACCTCGAAGGAGGTCACGTTGTTGACCTTCTCGGCCCGCGGCGCAATCTGCCTCACCCGGGCGGCGAAGCGGCGATCCGGGAAGGCGTCCACCCGCACGCTGGCGGCCTGGCCCAGTTGGAGCCGGCCGATGTCGCTCTCGGGCACCTTGGCCACGGCCTCCAGGCCCTGGGCCAGCTCCACCACCGAGGAGCTGGTGGCGCCGGCCGAGGCGCTGGCGGAGGTGGTGGGGGTCACGAAGGCGCCGGGATCGGCGTAGCGGGCGGTGATCACGCCGCTGAAGGGGGCGCGCACGATCAGCTCGCTGCGCTCAATGCGCCGTTGGCCCAGCCGCTGCTGCGCGGCCTGCACCGCGGCCTGATCCACCAGGTAGACGCTGCGGATGCGGTTGTAGTCGTTCTGGCTGATGGCGTTCTGGCGGAACAGGGCCTCGTTGCGCTGCAGTTCGCTGCGGCTGCGGGCCGCCTGGGCCTGGGCCGATTCCAGCTGGGCCTGTAGTTCCCTCAGCCGGTCCTGCAGGTCGCCGCTGTCCATCAGGGCCAGGGGCTGGCCTTGCTTCACGCTGTCGCCCTCCTCCACGTAGAGCTCCTGCAGCACCCCCTGGCGCTTTGGGCTCACGTTCACCCGGCGCACGGCACCCAGTTCACCACTGGCGGTGACGACCCCGGGCAGTTCTCCCTGGCGGGCGACTGCGGTGTAGGTGGCCAGGGACTGGCCCTGGCTGGCGCTGCGGCGCCGGGCCAGCAGCTGGCTGCCGGCGCCCAGGATCAGCACGGCCGCGGCCACACCAGCCCAGAGGCGGCGTCGCCGCAGCCAGGCCCTGGTGGGGCGGCTGCCGCCCAGGGCCGAGGCGCGCTGGGGTGAAGATGAGTCCGCGCTGGGGCTCGTGGCCTCCGCCCGGGGCGCGCTCGGGAGCTTGACGGGGGAAATGGCAGGTGGCCAACGCTGCACCCAGTCTCTCTGCTGGTTCGGCCCGCTGCGAAGGGTGGGCGGGGCGGATCTCCGGCCGCGGCGGCTGCCGGGCCTGGACTCGGCCCCTGGGCTCCGTCCGGGCGCCCCCTAAATTCAGGCGATGCTCAAAGCCGGAATCGTGGGACTGCCCAATGTGGGCAAGTCCACCCTGTTCAACGCCCTCGTCGCCAATGCCCAGGCGGAGGCGGCCAACTACCCGTTCTGCACCATCGAACCCAATTCGGGCGTGGTGGCGGTGCCCGATGAGCGGCTGGCCAAGCTCTCGGCGATCTCGAGCTCCAAGGAGCTGATCCCCACCAGGGTTGAGTTCGTGGACATCGCCGGCCTGGTGAAGGGCGCGAGCCAGGGCGAGGGTCTGGGCAACAAGTTCCTGGCCAACATCCGCGAAGTCGACGCGATCGTGCACGTGGTGCGCTGCTTCGAGAACGACGATGTGATCCACGTGAGCGGCTCGGTGGGGCCGGCCCGTGATGCCGAGGTGATCAACCTGGAGCTGGGCCTGGCCGATCTGGCCCAGCTGGAGAAGCGGCGCGAGCGCCTCAAGAAGCAGGTGCGCACCAGCAAGGAGGCCCAGCTGGAAGATGGGGCCCTCGAGCGCATCCAGGCGGTGCTGGAACAGGGGGGCGCCGCCCGCTCCGTGGAACTCACGGACGAGGAGGCGCAGTTGATCAAGCCCCTGGGGCTGCTCACCGCCAAGCCGATCATCTACGCCACCAACGTGAGCGAAGACGATCTGGCCTCCGGCAACGCCTACGTGGAGGAGGTGAAGCGGCTGGCGGAGCAGGAAGGCGCCGGCACCGTGCGCATCTCGGCCCAGGTGGAGGCCGAGCTGATCGAGCTACCCGAGGAGGATCGGGCCGAATTCCTGGCGGGCCTGGGCGTGGAGGAAGGTGGCCTGCAGAGCCTGATCCGCGCCACCTACACCCTGCTGGGCCTGCGCACTTACTTCACCACCGGCGAAAAGGAAACCCGCGCCTGGACGATCAAGGCCGGCATGACGGCCCCCCAGGCCGCCGGGGTGATTCATACCGATTTCGAGCGGGGTTTCATCCGCGCCCAGACGGTCGGCTACCGGCAGCTGATCGAGGCGGGGTCGCTGGCGGAGGCCCGCAACAAGGGCTGGCTGCGGGCTGAGGGCAAGGAGTACGTGGTGGAAGAGGGCGACGTGATGGAGTTCCTGTTCAACGTCTGAGCCCAGGGTGTGAGGCGCCGCCGTCTCGGTTTCAGATCACCTGGCGGGCAGGGGTGCGGCGCAGCGCGATCGCCAGCAGCCAGCTGCCTGACAGGGCACCGCTGAAGCTCAGCAGGAACTTCAGCGGTGCCGGCAGCGGAGAGCCCAGCAGCGCGAACTGGATCCAGGTGACCAGGGGGTAGTGCAGCAGAAAGATGGCGTAGGAGTGGCGGCTGAGGCTGTCCGCCAGGCGGCTGGGAGCCCCGAGATGGTGGCGGGCCCAGCCCAGGGCCGCCAGGATCGTGAAGGTGCCGCCAGCGGCACTGCTCAGGGCCAGGCCAAGGCGCAGTGGCAGGGGCGGCAGGGGTGCCAGCCCGGCCGGTTGGGCCTGCTGCACCAGCGTCAGCAGATAGGCCAGCAGGCCCAGCAGCGCCCAGAGGCGCCAGGGCCGTAGCCGCTCCAGCGCCAGGCTCTGTTCCAGATCACCCGCCCCCAGGGCTACCCCCACCAGGAACCAGGCGCCGTAGAGCAGCAGCCGCGAGGTCTGCGCCGAGAAGGGGCCCGTCAGGGTGAACCAGGTCTCGGCCCCCACCCCCACGGCCATGACCCCACTGGCAAGGCCACTGGCCAACAGGCAAGTGAGCAGGAGCTCCTTGGCGCTGCGGGGCCGCCAGCCCCAGCGGCGCAGGCGCGGAGGTGCCAGGGCGCAGGCCAGGGCTAGCAGCAGGCTGTAGGCCAGCAGCAGCCACAGGAACCAGGCCGGCCCCGGCGACCAGCCATCCAGCACGAAATAGCGCTGCCAGTAGGCAGGCCCCGGCGGCCTTGGCCCCTGCAGCCAGGAGGGATAGAAGGCAAGGGGGCTGAGCAGTCCCGCCGCCAGCAGGAAGGGCAGCCCCAGTCGCTGGACCCGCTCCCGCACAAAGCCCCCGATCCCCTTGCGCCGGATCGCCGGTATGACGAACAGCCCCGAGAGCAGGAACAACAGGGCCATGAAGAACTGGTCGTTCCAGCTCACCAGTAGATCCAGGGGCCACCAGCGCAGGGGATCCACCACCGGCGCCGTGGATCGCATGTAGTCCAGGGGGTCGCGCTGGGCGTGGGGGATGTAGGCCAGGGCGGCGTGGTGAGCCACCACCAGAATGATCACGGCGCTGCGCAGATCGTCGATCGCCCGGATCCGGCCCAGCTCCTCACTCCGATCGGCGGATGGTGCTCGGATCCATTCTGGCTGGGAGCTCCGCGCCGGCTTGGCCTGCCCTCGCCGCCGTCGTGAGCTGCACCGAGTCCGAGAACGGCGCCCTCCTTGGCAGGCAGGCGGTGCTGGCAAAGGGCGATGGGATGGCGTTCCGGCTCAACGCCTGATCCGAGCGGAGCCGCCTTCTGCGCTACAGGCGATGTCCAGACACAGCACGTAGTTGGCGCCGCTGCGGTGCTCCAGCAGGAGCGCGATGGTGCGGCACAGCCTGCCTGTGGCCATGCTGATGTAGCTGTCGGTGGTGTAGCGCTTCAGGCCCGTGTCCAGCAGGCTGAAGAAGTATTCCTTGGTGGAGTGGTCGGCCCCCTGGTGCGAGGGGGCGAACAGGCGGTTGGGCACCTGCCGGCCGCTGGCGCCCAGTTGGGTGCCCCCCACCTGAATCCCCCGGCTGTCCAGCAGGTAGGCCGCCTCCACACCGGAATCCTGCTCGACCAGGGTGGCCAGCACGTCATCGAACTGCTCAGGAGGCCTGGCCATCAGGTCGCGGCCGCCCTGCTGGGCCAGGGCCTCCAGCCGCCGGCCGGCGACCTGCCGTTGGCGCAGGCCCGCCACGGCATGCTCCCGCAGCCGCTGGGCCACGCCCTGCAGCAGGGACGCCGACCGACCGATCGCCAGCAGTTCCGGCGGTGCTGGCCGGCCCAGGACGTAGCCCTGGAACAGCTCGGCGCCGAGGCTGGCGCAGCACTCCATCTCCTCCAGGGTCTCCACCCCCTCGGCCAGCACCAGCGCGCCGATGCCGCGGCCCAGCCTGGTCAGGCACTTGACGGTTTCCTGCTTGAAGAAATCCCGCTCGATGCCCGTGATCAGGCTGCGGTCCAGCTTGAGGATGTGGGGGCGCAGCTGGGCGATGCGCGCCAGCTTGCTGTCGCCCGCACCGAGGTCATCCAGGGCGATCAGGAAGCCGTGGGCGCGGTGCTGCTCCACCATCCGGATCAGGGCCTCGTCGTCATGGACCCGGCTTTCGTTGATCTCGATGACCACATCCCTGGGCTCAAGCCCAGCGGCCCGGGTGGCCTGAAGAATCGCCCCGGAGCCCCCAACCCCGGCATCGAGGACGGAGGCCTCAAAGTTGAGGAACAGCAGCGGACGCCAGTCGGGCTGGCTGGTCTCGGAGAGTCCTGTTCCCAGGAGCTCAAGGCCGGCGAAGAGGTCCAGGGCCCGCTGACGGCAGAGTCGATCCAGCTCCAGCTGGCAGCCCCTTGCCCGGGCTTCGGCAAAGGCCTGGCTGATGTTCAGGGCCTCAGGTCGGGCCAGGGCCTCCAGGCCCACCACGCGTCCCTGCTTCAGGCAGAGGATCGGCTGGAAGTGGATGCTCACGGCCCCGCCGCGCAGCACGCTCTCCAGCGGGCTGAGGTTCAGCCAAGTCAAGGCGGCGCGTCCGCTGGCGTCAGCTAAGGATGCTCAGGTGCGTCCCGGTTGCACGTATCAACGGTGTCAGTTGCGGGGTACAAGCCCCGGTGCGCTTCACGGCTCCGCGTCCGTCAGCGAGAATCAAAGCCCACGTGGTGGCCGCCATGAGCCAGTCCCAGGACGTCTCCTCCCCTGCCGCCGGCGCCCCGGTCGGTTCTGAGGCCGATCCGATCGGCGTGGTGGCCGACCATCCCCACGACTTCGACGTGCAGAAGGAACTGCACCGCAAGATCCGCAACGACCCCGACTACGACGACTGGGAGTACGGCACCGAGCCCCTGCCCCACGAGGCCTGGGTGGCACGTCGCGCTGCCGAGGGCAAGCCGCCGGCTGTTTGAGCGCTGCGGCCCGGCCGCCGGGCTCGGGCCGTCACGCTCGGGTCAGCGCAAGGCCAATCACCGACTGATCAGGGCCTCGAGCCCTGCCACCAGCGCGTCCACGAGGAACCCATCTGCGGCCACACCTTTCGGGTATCTCCGGGCACAGATGCAGGGGTCTGATCGCCTGTTGCTGTCGGGCTGGGGGCTTGATTGGCCGGCTTGATGCCTCTAGGGGGTGGGGCCGGAGCCGCTAGATGCCGCCTCCGCCCTCGCCGAACACCTCATGGCGCGCCCGGGCCTGGGTGATGGTGCTGCCGGGGGGCACACTCTCTGTGAGCCAGATGTTGCCGCCGATGGTTGAGCCGCGACCGATCGTCACCCGCCCGAGGATGGTGGCGCCGGCGTAGATCACCACGTCGTCCTCGACGATGGGATGCCGGGGCCGCCCCTTCACCAGCCGGCCCGCGGAGTCGGTGGGGAACGACTTGGCCCCCAGGGTGACCGCCTGGTAAAGCCGCACCCCACTGCCGATGATCGCGGTGCCGCCGACCACGACACCCGTGCCGTGATCAATGAAGAAGCGCTCGCCGATCCTGGCCCCGGGATGGATGTCGATGCTCGTGGCGCTGTGGGCCGCATCGGCGATGATCCGCGCGATCACGGGCACGCCGAGGCCGTGCAGGGCGTGGGCGAAGCGGTGGTACGTGATGGCCTTCACCCCCGGGTAGCAGGCCATCACCTCGTCGAAGCTGTCGGCGGCGGGGTCACCGTTGAAGGCGGCCTCGAGATCGCTGTCTAGCAGCGTGCGAATCCGGGGCAACTGCTCGGCGAAGGCCGCCACGAGCGCGCTGGCCTCACGCGCCACCTGGTCCTGCTGCGGGCGGCGGGGGCGCAGTTCCACCACCACCTGGTCGCGCAGCTCCTTCAGACTCGTCTCCAGGCAGCTGCGCACCGCCTCGTCGATCTCCGCATCGCTGGTCTCCAGCTGGCTGATGCTGGCCCCCGCCAGTCCCAGGTGGTTGGGATACAGCGCCGTACGCAGCCCCTCCACCACCTGGACCAGCCGTGGCGCCGCAGGCAGCCGCACGGCCCGATGGGCCGGATCTCCGCGCTCGACGGCCTGGCGGCGCACATGGCCCAGGGCCTCGGCCACCGCCGCGAACGGAGGTTGCTCAAGGCCAGGGGACCCACCGTTGGCGGTGCCGAAGACAGTCAAGGCCATGGCCCCAATCTCGGGTTCAGGTGCGATCCCGACTGGCCCCCAGGCCACAGGGCCGTGTGGCCTGGGCCACCTGGCCAGAGGTGGGGACAGCCGCCGCGGTGAGCCAGGACGCAGGGGGCTGGCGTCAGCCCCTTGGCTCCGGGCCGAGGCGGTACAGGATGTCGGGGGTGTCGCCGTCCCCATCGTCGTCCTCGGCCGCGCCGGTGAGGTCGTCGGTCCTGGACGCCGCTCCCTGCAGCACCCGCAGCAGGTTGTGGCGCTGCACCCGCTCGATCCGGGCCACCAGCGGCAGGCCCAGGAGGCATAGCAGCGCCACCACCAGCCACAGCCCCGCGCCATGGCGCTGGCCATCCAGCATCCAGCCGGCCAGCAGCGGCCCGCCGAAGGCGCTGATGGCGAAGCACTGGGAGAACAGGGCCATGGCCAGCCCCTGGTGGTGGCGGGGGCTCAGCTCCACCACCGCCTCGGTGGCCGTGGGCAGGAAAGCGGCCTCGCCCAGGGCCAGGGGGATCTGGGCCAGCACCACCAGCAGCACGCCGGCGCTGCTCAGGGCCGAGAGGGCCAGCAGGCCCGTGCCCAGGGCAAAGCAGATCAGGCTGATCCCCAGCCCCACCGCCACTGGCCGCTCCGCCAGGAAGCGTCCCACCGGCCACTGGATCAGCAGCAGCAGGGCCAGCTGCAGGCCGATCAGCAGGGCGCCCACGATCTCCGGCAGCGGCCCCCGCGCCAGGCCGCCGCGCACCAGATCCAGGGGCAGGGCGCTCTGCATCAGGGCCGGGATCGCCGTGGCCAGCACCGCCACCGCCAGCATCGGCAGCAGTGGCGGCAGCCAGCGCCTCCAGTCGCTGCCGCCCGTGCGCCGGGCCCGGGGCGCGGCCGGCAGGGGGCGCCGCAGCAGCAGGACCGCCAGCACCGCTACGCAGGCCATGTCCACCAGGTAGATGCCCCGCAGTCGCTCCAGCCCCGCCAGCAGCGCCCCGATCAGGGCTCCGCTGGCGATGCCGAGGGCATCGGCGCTGCGGGCCAGAGCATAGCCCCGGGCCGAACTCACCGGCGGAGCGCACAGGGGTACCGCCAGCTCGATGGCCGGCCAGTAGAGCCCCATGGCGGTGCCCAGCAGTAGCTGGCCGGCCGCGTACCCGCCGAAGCTGCGGGCTCCCAGCAGCAGGCTGTCCGCCAGGGCCGAGAACAGCACCGCCAGCAGCACCGGCACCGAGCAGTTCAGGCCCCGGTCCAGCAGGGTGCCGCTGGCGAAGCGCCCCACGGTGCCGGCGATGGCCGCCAGGGCCAGGCCCTGGCCCACCGCCGAGGCGGAGAAGGCCTCCCGGTGGAACACCAACGGCGTGAGGTAGAGCACCCCACCGGCGCCGATGCTGCCCACCAGCCGCAGCAGCGCCACCTCACGCAGCGGCACGGGAAACTGGGAGAGCCAGCTGCGGCTGCCCGATGTCTCCAGCTGCCGCTCCACCCCAGGGTCGTTCAAGGTCTCGTCGCCCCAGGTGTGGTCGCCGCGTCGGCGTGGTGCCCGCCAGTCTGCTGGTGGCGGCGCCGCGGCTGGCTGCCCTTGGGCTGCTGGCCTCCTTCCCGGGTCTGGCCCTGCTGGCCAGTGGGCCCGCTCGGGCTGCCGAGCAGCTGGAGGTGCGCCTCGATCAGCTGCGCCTGCCGCTCGACCTGCGCGATCTGGAGCAGTGGAGCCGGGAGCCGGAGCGCCCGCCGGGGGATCTGGCGGTCTGGGTGGATCTGATCGAGCCCTCCAGCCGCCGCGACCTGCTGCGACTGCTGCGGGCCCCGCTGGTGCGGGATCGCTCCCTGGGCCAGCAGCTGCTGCAGAGCTGGGCCGGCCAGCGGGTGCTGGACGAGGTGGGGGACCTGATCGATGCCGGCCAGCCGGGCAAGACCGGCCCGCTGCTGCTGGGTGCCATGCAGCGGCTGCTGGAGCGCCAGAGCCACGTGACCACCATCGAGCTGCTGCGGGCCGTGCCGGTGCAGCAGCTCAGCCTCGATCTCGACGGCCTGCTGGAGCTGGCGGCCGGCTGGCGGCACCAGATCCAGCGCCAGCGCCGCGGGCTGGGGGCCCTGCGCCGCCTGGAGTTGCCGGAGCGGGGGCCCCTCCTGCCCCTCACCGATGGCGCGGACCTGCGCCCCGACCCTGCCCCCAGCCGCCCGCGCGGCAGGGCCAAGGGGGCACCCGCCTTGGCGCCCCGGTCGCTGGAGTTGACGGTGGCGCACCGGCCGGCCCCGCTGCGGCTGCAGCTGTGGCAGCCCCGGCGGCTGGCTACCCCACCAGGGCCCTGGGTGCTGCTGATGCCGGGGCTGGGGGGTAGCCCGGCCCAGCTGGAGTGGCTGGCGGGCGCCCTGGCCCAGCGGGGCTGGCCGGTGCTGGTGCTCGACCATCCCGACAGCGGCGAGGCGGCACTGCGGGACCTGCTCGATGGCCGCGCTGCGCCGCCGGGTGCCGAGACCCTGCCGGATCGGCTGCGGGACATCCAGGCTGTGGTGGCGGCCGAGCACGACGGCCGGCTGCCGCCCCTGGGGGAGTCGGTGGTGCTGATGGGCCATTCCCTCGGGGGTCTGGCGACCCTGCTGGCCGCGGGACTGCGGCCCGAGCCGGGTCTGGCGCGGCGCTGTGAGCGTGCCCTCGACGGCATTCCCCTCACCAACCTCTCGCGGCTGCTGCAGTGCCAGCTCACCCAGGTCGCCCTACCCCCGCCGCGCCCCCTGGACGAGTCCCTGGCCGGAGTGGTCAGCTTCAACGGCTTCGGCAGCCTGCTCTGGCCCCACCGCGGCCTGGGGCGGCTGGGGGTGCCGGCCCTGCTGGTTGGCGGCAGCCTCGATCTGGTCACTCCACCCCTGAGCGAGCAGCTGGAACTGTTCCTGCCGGCGGCCCGGCCGATGGATCGACTGGCGCTGGTGGAGGGGGGCAGCCACTTCTCGCCGGTGAGGATCCGCGGCGGCGATCAGGCCCTGTTCCGCCTCGGCGACGGGTTGGTGGGGCTGCAGCCGGAGCGGGTCCAGGCGCTGCTTCTGAGCCTCAGCAGCGAGTTCCTGCAGGGCCTGCCCCAGGGGCGTGCGATCCCAGTGCAGCGCCGGCAGCTGGATGGGGTGACGGCCTATGTGCTCGATCGGGAGGCGGCCCGGCGCTGGTGGGATGGGGTGCGCCCCTGAGCGGGCCCTGGGACCCTGGTCGCGTTACTGGCAGTGCCGCAGGCTGCGTCACCCCGGCGGCGGCGATTCAGAACTCGATGCGTGGGTCCAGCAGCGCCACCAGCAGGTCCACCGCCACGCTCACCGCCACCACCAGCGCCGCCACCACCACCACGATCCCCTGCACCACCGGGTAGTCGCGCTGGCTGATGGCCTCCTGAAGGCGGGCGGCGATGCCGGGCCAGGAGTAGGTGACCTCGATCAGCAGTGCCCCGCCGATCAGCGAGGCCACCGTGATGCCGGCGATGGTGAGCACCGGCAGCAGGGCATTGGGCAGGGCGTGGCGCAGCACCACCCGCCGCTCGCTGAGGCCGCGGCTGCGGGCCGCCTCCACGTAGTCGGAGTCGAGGGCGCGGCGCAGGTTGAGCCGCAGGGCGTTGGCGAAGATGCCGCTGAGCAGCAGGCCCAGGGTGCAGGCGGGCAGCACCAGGTGGCGCAGGCTGCCCCAGAACTGAGGGCCGTTGCCTGCCAGCAGACTGTCGAGCAGGTAGAAGCCGCTGCCAGAGGGCGGCACCAGGGTGGGCGGGAAGCGCCCCCCCACCGGCAGCCAGCCCAGCCCCACGGCGAACACCAGCTGGACCACCATCGCCGCCCAGAAGGGCGGCAGGGCGTAGGTGCCGATCCCGAACAGCCGGCCGGCCAGATCCAGCTTTCCCTCGGGCCTGGCGATGCCGCTGAAGCCCACCGCCAGCCCCACCACCGCGGCGATCAGCAGCGCCACCACCCCCAGCTCCAGGCTGGCGGGCAGGCTGCGGCCGATCACGGCGGTCACCGGCTCCTGGTTGGTGAGGGAGGTGCCCAGCTGGCCGTGCAGCAGATCCGCGAGGTAGCGGCCGTACTGGGTCAACAGGGGCTGATCCAGCCCCAGCTGCTGGCGCAGGGCGGCACGGGCCTCGGCTGGGGCCCGGTTGCCCAGCAGGGCGTCGATCGGATCGCCGGGGGCCACCCGCAGCAGCAGGAACACGAGGCTGGCGATCAGCCACAGCATCAGCGGCAGCAGGGCCAGGCGGCTGGCCAGGTAGCCCAGCAGGGCGCGGCGCCGGCTCATGGCTCGCTCCGGCGCAGGGCCTGCAGCAGCACCCGGCCCGAGCCGTCGAAGCGGGGCACCTCCAGGCCAGGCCGGGCCCAGGCCCGGGGCGGCACCCGCCACAGGGGCAGGAAGGAGGCCCCGGCGGCGGCCTGGCGCTGGATCGCCTCAAACAGCTGGGTGCGGGCCGGACCCGTGGCGGTCTCGGTGGCCTCCAGCTGCTGCTCCAGGCCGGGGGCGGTCCAGAAGCTGCCGCTCAGGGCGCTGTTGCCCTCCAGGCAGACCGTGCCCCTGGCCCGGTCACAGCCCAGCAGTGGCACCAGGTAGTTGTCGGGGTCGGGGTAGTCGGGCCGCCACTCCAGCAGGATCATCGGGAACACGCCCTTGTCGAGCTGGTTGTAGGCGGTGGTGGATTCCACGCCACTGATCTCCAGGGTCACGCAGTCGCCCAGGTCGCGTCGCAGCTGGGCCTGCCAGGTGAGGGCGAACAGGCGATCGGCGGGCACGTTGGAGCGGAAGGTGAGCGGCAGGGCCAGGCGCCGGCCGTTGCAGTAGCCCGCCTGGCGGAAGAGGACCCTGGCCCCTGCCGGGTCGTAGCCCGGGTAGATGGGTGTTGACGACCCCGGCAGGGGCGCGGGCACCAGGGTGCGCAGCGGATCCCGCAGCCCGAAGCTCACCCGCTCACTGATCAGGCGCCGGTCCAGGCTGAGGGCCACGGCCCGGCGCAGCAGGGCGTTGTCGAGGGGAGGCCGGTCCGCCAGCAGGGTGAGATAGCCGATCTCCACCGAGGGCCCGGTGCCCTCCACGAACTCACCGCGGGCCGCCCGCCGCTGTAGCGAGCGCAGCTGGTCGGTCTCCAGGCCATCGGAGAGCAGCACGTCGATTTCGCCGCTCACCAGGGCGCCGTAGAGGGCGGTGGAGTTGCTGAGGCTCACCAGGTGCAGGCCCCGGTTGGCGGGTGGCGGCCCCCAGTAGCCGGCAAAGGGCTCGAGGGTCTGCTGCTGGGGATTGAAGCTGGTCAGCCGGTAGGGGCCGGTGCTCACCAGACGCTGCCGCAGGGAGCTGCGGGCGTGGTCCCGGTAGGCCACCGGCGAGAGCGGGATCAGGTTCACCGAGCTCAGCAGGGCCGGCAGGGCGCTGTAGGGGCGCTTGAGCCGCAACACCAGCTCGTAGGGCCCGCTGGCGGCCATGGCCTCAACCCGGCCCGCCAGCAGGTAGCCGAACTTGCCCTTGGCCCGGTAGCGCTCCAGGCTGAACACCATTGCGGCCGCATCGAAGCGGCTGCCGTCGTGGAAGCGCACATCCCGGCGCAGGGGGATGGTGGCGGTGCGGCCATCGGCGCTCAGCCGCGGCAGGGCGGTGGCGAGCCGGGGTTGGACGCGCCCCTTGGAGTCGCTGGCATACAGGGGATCGCCGACGGCGCTGAGCAGCTGGGCGCCGGCAAAGCTGGTGATGTCCAGCGGATCCACTGAGTCGAAGCTGCTGCCGCTGCGGGTGGCGACGATCAGGCGGCCGGCGGGGTGGCGGGGCTGGCAGGCCTGCAGCGCCAGGGACGCCAGGCCGATGATCCAGAGCCCGAGCAGCGGGCGGAAGGCGGCCCAGCCAGGGCGGAGGCTCTGGGGTCGTGGGGTCAGGGCTGCGATGGGTCCGGCACGGGCACTGACCGCGCCATTCAAGCGTTCTGGAGCTGGCGCGGTGGGTGGCTGTGGGCCGGGGTGGCCACCTGCTGCAGGGAAATTTCAAACACGGGACAGCCGTGGCGGGCCAGGGGCCAGCGGCGCACCCAGTAGCGGTTGTGGCGATCATCCACGCCAACCACCTGGTACAGGTGTTCGTCGCTGGTGAGCTGGATGCAGTCGCCCTGATGGAGAGTCATCGGTTCAGGCGGGGAAGGATCGAGGGGCAAGGCCGTCGCTGTTGCGGAACGGGGACGGGGGTGTGGAGGAGTGGTGTCGGCGTGCGGCGTGGGGGACTGGCGCGGTTATGGCCGCGCTGCGGCGCCGGTCAAGGGGGTGCGCTGAAAGAGGCCAGGTGGCGGTTCGGGCGGAACGGCTGGATTGCCGGCCCGGGGATGGCTTGGAAAGGCCGGTAGAACCAGCCTTCTTCGTCCTATCCCAGCGCAGGGTGCGATGCGATACGCAGCCAGAGGCGCGTCAGGGGATCCCTACGTGGGATGGCCGGGACGCGGGTTGGCCAGGGCGGCGCTCAGACCTCCTACACATTTGCTTCCACTTTGCACCAGGGACGGCCCCGTCCGTGGCTCGTCGGTCGGTGTTCCCTACAGGGTGCGCAGGCAAGCCGCCACGCTCACCACCTCGGGCAGGGCCTCGATCGCGGCCAGGGCGGCGCGGAAGCGGGCCTCGCCCACCTCGTGGGTGATCACAACGATTTCGGCGGCGCCGGCCCCGCCGCCGCTCGAGTCAGCCGCGCCGTCGCCGGCCGCCGCCCCGCCCTTGGCCTCGAACTGCACGATCGACTGGATCGACACCCCCTGATCGCCGAAGCAGGTGCCGATGCGGCCGATCACGCCGGGCTCGTCGCTGGTGCGCAGCCGCACGTAGTTGCGGTGCTGGGTGAGGCCGGGATCCACCAGGCGGCACTGGCGCCAGCGGCTGGCGGCCAGCAGCGGATCCAGGCCGGCCTGGCTGCCGCCCACCTGACGGATGCCGGCGATGTTGAGGATGTCGGCCACCACGGCGGAGGCGGTGGGGCCCGCTCCGGCGCCAGGGCCATAGAACATCACCCTGCCCACCGGGTCGCCCTCCACCAGGATTGCGTTGTTCACCCCATGCACCCCGGCCAGGGGATGCTCCTTGGGCAGCAGGGTCGGGCTCACGCGCACGTCCAGCTGCACGGTGCCATCGGCGTCGGTGCCGAGGAACTGGGCCGCGGCCACCAGCTTCACCACGAAGCCCAGCTGGGCGGCGTAGCTCACGTCGCGCGAGTCGAGCCGATCGATCCCCTCGGCCGGGATGGCGCTGCGCTGCACGGGGCCGCCGTAGGCCAGGCCCGCCAAGATGGCGATCTTGTCGGCGGCGTCGCCCCCCTGCACGTCGGCGGCGGGGTCGGCCTCGGCGTAGCCCAGGCGCTGGGCGTCGGCCAGCACCGCCCCGTAGGCCGCACCCTCATCGGCCATGCGGCTGAGGATGTAGTTGGTGGTGCCGTTGATGATGCCGCTCACCCGCTGGATGCGGTTGCCCCCCAGCGACTGCTTCAGCGGCTCGATGATCGGGATGCCGCCGCCCACGGCCGCCTCGATCAGCACGTACACCCCGTTCTCGGCGGCGGCCGCGGCGATCTCCTCGCCGTAGCGGGCGATCACGGCCTTGTTGGCGGTCACCACCGGCTTGCCGGCGGCGATGGCGCGCAGAATCAGGCTGCGGGCCGGCTCCAGGCCGCCCATCACCTCCACCACGATGTCCACCGCGGGGTCGTCCACCACGGCCTCGGGGTCGGTGGTGAGGATTGCGGCCGGCAGCTCCACCGGTCTGGGCCGCTGCAGCTCGCGCACGGCCACGCGCCGCAGGGTCAGCTCACCCACCAGCGGGTGGCGCCCCTCCGGGGTCGCCAGGATGCCGGCCACGCCTGCCCCCACCGTGCCGAGCCCGAGCAAGCCGATGCCGATGGTCATGCCTGAGTTGCCGTCATGGCGCCGATCCTAGAAATCGGCCGGCGGGCCTCAGGCACTGACGGGGTTTGGATTGCTGGCGCCAGCGGTTCCGTTGGCGGATGGGGCCTGGTCGACGGCCCCGGCCGCCAGGGCCAGGGCCTGGGCCTGCATCGTGCGCAGGATGTTGAGGAAGCCGTTGGCCCTGGAGGGGGTGAGGCTGGCCTGCAGCCCCATCTCGCCCAGGAAAGCCGGATCGATGGCCGCGGCGGTGGCGGGATCCAGGCCCTCCAGGCCCTGGATCAGCAGCGCCAGCAGGCCCTTGGTGATAGCGGCGTCGGAATCGCCCTGCCAGTGGAGCCTGCCCCCCACCAGCTGCCCAACCACGTACACCTGCGAGACGCAGCCCTTCACCTTGAAGGCGTCGTTGCGGAACTCGCCGGGCAGGGGGTCCAGCTTCTTGGCGAGCCAGAGCACGTACTCGTAGCGGCGCTTTGGATCGGCGGTGCCCTTGAGCCGCTCGACGATCCGATCCAGGGCCTCGCTGCCGGTGGCCATCAGGAGTGGGTGCCCTCGCTGGAGGAGGGGCCCCGCAGGGGCCGGCGGGATCGGCGCAGCAGCAGGCCGGCGCCGCCGAGGCCCGCCAGCCCTGCGACGGCCCCGAGCAGCAGGCGATCCTGCGTCAGCCCGGCCTCAGCGAGCAGGCCGCGGAGCCCGTGGTGGTGGCTCTCGCTGAGGCGATCGAGCTGGGGGCGGCCCTGGGTCACGGGCATCTCCAGGAAGTCGCGGTGGCCGGGTCCGCCATCGATCTGCAGTTCCCAGTCGCCGCTGGCGCCCTTGGGCAGGGCGAAGCTCAGCTGGCCGCTGGCATCGGTGCGGCCGATTTCAATCGGGGCGCCGCCGGGGGGCACCAGTCGCACCACGGCATCGCGGGTGGGCTCGCCGCTGGAGAACTGGCTCTGCAGCAGCAGACCCTCGCTCAGGGAGGGCAGGCGGCTGAGGCTGGTTTCGATCCCGTGGGCCCGGACGCCGCTGGGGGCCAGTGCCAGCGCGGCCGTGATCAGAACAAGGGGAAGGGAACGCGCCATGGCAGCGGTGGGACCAACCGTTGCAGGGAGGCTATCGAGTCAGGTCAAGGGACGGCCAGAACGCCGTAGGCCAGACCCCGTCAACTGAACGGGCGTCGTACAGCAGGAAGGCTCAGGAGGCGGACCAGCGGCTGCGGCTGGCCTTGCCGGCCTGCACCATCGACACCATCGAGTTGACCATCATCGCCAGGGCATCGCTGGGCTGGTTGCGGTGCTTCAGCTCCGAGGCGATCACATGGTGCACGGCGGAGCCAGTGCTGGCGCTGTGGTGGCGGCTGGCGGGGCTGGCGATCGGCGCGCCGCCGTTGGCGCTGGAGTGACTGAAAGCTGGGTTGCTGAAGGGGGTGCCGCGGAAGAGGTGCGAGGAATCGGCCTGGGGATCCACTGCGTCTCGGGGGAGCAACGTCCCGATCCTGCCAAACAGCCCGCGGCGGCGCGTGGCCCGGCCGCAGCGCGACACAGCTTGCAATAAGGCCCCAGGGCCGCCCCGGCTCAGAACCAATGGAGGCCTGTCTCATCCAGCCAGCCCTGCAGCGGGATGTCCCAGGGGTCCCTGGGCAGGGCCGGCAGCCGGCAGACCGAGGGCAGCACCGCCAGGGTCGGCACGGCGGCCCAGGCCGGCTCGGAGCGCAGGCGGTCGAACCAGCCGCCGCCGTAGCCCAGGCGGATGCCGGCGGCATCGCAGGCCAGGGATGGGGCCAGCAGCAGCGCCATGCGCTCCGGCCCAAGCGGCGGCGCGTTGCCATCGCCGGGCTCCGGCGCGGGGATGCCGCAGGCGTCCGGCCGCAGGGGCCCGTCGGCCCGCCAGGGGCGGTAGACCATCCCCGCCTGATCGGGCGAACCGCCTTCAATGGCCGGCAGGGCCAGCCGGCCGGCCATTGAACCGCTGAGGCTGCGCAGATCCGCTTCGCCGGCCAAGGGCCAGTAGAGCCCCAGGAATCTGGCCTCCGGTACCAGCGCCGGCAAGTGATGGTGGGCGCTGGCCAGGATCGCCGCCTCCACGTCCGGCAGGACCTCGAGACGGCGTTGCCGGAACCGCCGGCGCAGGTCGGGCTTGGTCGCGGAACCCAGGGGTGCGGCGGGGCTGAGGAGTGGGGCGAGTCTGCCGGGTGGCGGGATCCCTGGGGGCTGGCGCCTACTTGAGGAAGGCGGGATCCACGGCGCTCTGCACCTTGATGGGTCTGGGGATCAGCTTCAGCTTGGCGAAGCTGTCGGCAATCTCCTGCTGCTCGGCCACCACCTTGGGGGTGAAGGGCACGAAGGAGAAGTCGCGCCGTTTCACGACCACCTGGAGCACCGACGGATCGAGTTTGATCAGCGGCGAGAAGAACGCCACCACCTTGTCGTCGTTGCGGTTGGCCCAGCGGGACACTGCCTGGGTTTCCCTGCGTAGCCCCCTGATCACGTCGGGGTTCTCCTGGGCGAACGACTTGGTGGCCAGGTAGAAGTCGCGGTTGGTGACCAGACCCTCGCTGGTGATCAGCACCCGGACGTCGCTCTGGGCGGCGGTGGAGGCGTTGAAGGGATCCCAGATGGCCCAGGCATCGATAGAGCCCTGATTGAAGGCGGAGCGGGCATCTGCCGGGGCCAGGTAGACCGGCTCCACATCCTTGAGGGACAGGCCCGCCGATTGCAGCGCCTTGATCGTGAAGTAGTGGGCGCTCGTGCTCTTGCCGAAGGCGATCTTCTTGCCCTTGAGATCGGCGAGGCTGCGGATCGGCGAATTCTTCTTCACCAGGATCGCCGAACTCCTGGCCTTCGGCTCACTGGTGCCCACATAGACGAACGGCACCCCGGCCGCCTGGGCTACCACTGGCGGTGTGTCGCCGGTGCGGCCGATGTCAATGCTGCCCACGCTCAGGGCCTCCAGGATCGGCGGACCGGAGGGGAACTCCACCCACTTCACTTCGGTGACCCCGAGTGGCTTGAGCTTGGCCTCCAGATCCCCCCGGAACTTCACCAGGGTGAGGGGGTCGAACTTCTGGTGGCCGATGCGCAGCACCACGGGCTTGGCCGCAGCCCGGGCGCTGCTGCCCAGCTCGAGGCCGAGGGGAACGCTGCCCGGCAGGAGTACCGCAGCGCCCAGCACGCCGAGCCCCAGTACGGGCACGATTCTGGTGGCGGCTTTCAGGTGCGGCATGGCGGGGTTGGCTGGCATCGGAGCAGTACGAATCAATGCCAGCCGCTGATGCGTTGAACCGGCATCTTTCCCCATAATCCTTGCAGTGATCCTGCCTGTGCCGCGTTGTCGCCACTACACCGCCGGTAGGCGCTTTCCGCATAGGAGGACGCGGCCTGGCCAGCCCGTTTTGCCTGCTTCCCAGCACCTCGATTCCCCCGGTAGGAGCGCCCTCGCCAAAGCCCAGCCCGCTCCCGTCGGCTTCGACAACGACAGTGATGCCCTGGCCCGCGGCTACGCCCGCTCCAATGGCCCCCAGCTGCGTCACGGCCGCCTGTTGCTCGAGCGGCTGGCGCTGCAGGCGGGGGAGTCGGTGCTCGACATCGGCACTGGCACGTGCGAACTGGCCCGAGAGGCGGCCGCCCTGGTGGGGCCGGCCGGCTCGCTGCTGGCCCTGGAGCCTCTGCCGGAGCGGGTTGCCCTGGCGCAGCAGAGCAGTGGCGATGTCCCGGGGCTGCGCTTTGAGCGAGGTGGATCAGCGGACCTGCATCACTATCGCCCCGCCCAGTTTGATGTGGTTTTTCTGAACAGCGTGCTGCACTGGGTGGCGGATCAGCGGCAGCTGATCGCCGATGTTCGGCGGCTGCTCAAGCCCGGCGGGCAGATTGGGTTCAGTGCGGCCCGCCCCGATCGCCTGCACCAGCAGGTGGCGATCCTCGAACCGCTGCTGGCGGATCGCCCGGGATCGGGACTGCTGGTGCCGCCCCATGTCGTCACCGAGCCACAGGTGCGGCAGTGGTTAGCCGATCTCGATCTGGTTGAAGGCCAGCTGGAGCTAGTCACCTTTGTGGATCACTTCTCCGATCTCGATCACCTGCTGCTCTGGAATGCCAGCTCCTTTTTCGGCAACTTCAGCGATGAACTGTCCAGGCCCGAGAATGTCGGCCTGCGCGCCGAAGCCGAGCGGCGTCTCGAACCCTTCCGGGAGGTGGAGGGCATTCGCCTGGAGCGCTATCTGCTACTGGCCACAGCCCGCAAGCCCCACTGATTGCGTTCTAGCTGTAGAACCCGGGAGTTGGAGCGCTCCCCTCGATCACGAAGGCACCGATCTCCTGCAGCTTGGCTTCGACTGGATCGTGCAGGCTGAGGGTTCGGATGTTGCGCCAATAGCGATCCAGGCCGTGGCTGGCGCCGGTGGATCGGGCGCCGAGCCGATCGAAGATGGCCGAGCTGATTGCCAGGGCGACTTCGGTGGCCAGCACCTTGGTGGTGGCGATCGTGATTGCGGTGCTGCCGCGCTGCTCGGCGGTGAGGGCCCGGCCCTGCTGCCAGGCGGTCTCGAGCTCCGTCAGGGCGAGCTCATAGTGGGCACTGGCCCCTTGCAGCTGCACCCAGAGCTGGGCAAAGCGATCCCGGGCCAGCACCGCCTGGGTGGGGTCCTTCGGCTGATCGGGCGCGGCGGCCTGGCGCTCGCGCACCTGATCCACGGCCGCCTGCAGGGCCCCTTCGGCCAGGCCCAGATAGATGTTGGCCAGGTTCAGCTGGGCCAGCAGCGTGCGCGCGGAGGAGAAGGCGCTGCTCCCCTGCCGGCTGGGGTAGAAGATCTGCTCGGGCTGTACAGCCACCTGCTCGAACCGCACCGTGCCGCTGCTGGTCTGGCGCTGGCCGATGGCGTCCCAGTCGTCCAGGAGGTCCACTCCTGGCGTGCGGGTGGGCAGGATCACGATCACCAGCTCGCCCGTGCTCTCCAGCACGGCGGTGGTGGGGATCACGTCGGAGTCGTGGCTGCCGGAGCAGAAGCTCTTCAGGCCATCGAGGCGATAGGCCGGGCCCTCGGCCCGCAGGTGGGAGCGCCGATCGCGGGGGTTGAGGGCGTTGCACCAGAACAGCTGCTTGCTCGCGGTGCGGCGCAGCAGGGCCTCGGCCCCGGCCGCATCGCCGAAGATCAGCGGGATTGTCAGTCCGAGGTAGTGGTACGAGAGCAGGTGGGCCACCGAGCTGTCGACCCGGGCGACCTGCCGTACGAGGGGCGAGATCGCCGACCAGCTCCAGCCGGTGCCGCCCCAGGGTGTCGGGACGCTCAGGCCCAGCAGCCCCGTGTCGCGAATCCACTGTCGGGCCGCCAGCGGCACGCCTCCGACGCGGTCGCGGGCGACAGCGTCACGGACCAGGTCCTGGCAGAGGGCGTCCACGGCCTGTTGCGGCGTCAGCCGTTCCCGGGGGCGGGCGGCGAGGTCCTGCAGGGGCGTGATCAGCTGCTCAGCCATGGATGGCGTGGGCGACGGCGAAGGGTACTGGGTCGGCGCCGGTCTGGCCCGCGCCAACGCTGGGCGGGCGCAGGCTCTGGATCAGTTGCTTCTTGAGGGCCTCAAAGCCGGGCGCCTCGCGGCAGTTGTCCAGGGGCAGATCCAGGCGCAGCTCCTCGGTGATGCGGCCGGGGTGGGGTTGCATCACCAGGATGCGGTCGGCCAGCACGATCGCCTCCTCCACATCGTGGGTCACGATCAGGGTGGAGAGCTGCTCCGATTCCCACAGCTGCAGAAAGTGCTCCTGCAGCTCGGCCCGCTTGATGGCATCGAGGGCACTGAAGGGTTCATCCAGCAGAATCAGCTGCGGCGCACTGGCCAGGGCCCGGGCGATGGCCACCCGCTGGGCCATGCCGCCGGAGAGTTGCTTCGGGTAGTAGTGGCCGTAGGCCGTGAGGCCCACCCGCAGCAGGGCCGAGCTCACGCTGGCGTGGCGGTGGCGGGCCGGACCCCGCAGGCCGAAGGCCACGTTCTGCTCCACGGTGAGCCAGGGCATCAGTCGCGGCTCCTGGAAGATGAAGCCCACGCTGGGCTCCGGCTTGATCACGGGTCTGCCGTGCAGCAGCACCCGGCCGGTGCTGGGGGGGCACAGCCCCGCAGCCAGCCGCAGCAGGGTCGATTTGCCGCAGCCGCTGCTGCCCACGATCGCCACCCGCTCACCGGCCTCGATCCGCAGATCGATCGGTTCGAGGGCGGTGAAGCCGTTGCGGTAGGTCTTGCTGACCGTTTCGAGCTGGAGCATCTCAGGCGGCCTGGAGCGAATGGGAGTCCTGCCACTGCAGGAGGCGCTGGGAGAGCAAGCTGAGCAGTCCGTCAGTGAGCTTGCCGAGTAGGGCGAACAGCAGGATGCTGGCCAGGATCAGGGACGCCCGCCCCGTCTGTTGGCCGTCCACCAGGAGGAAGCCCAGGCCCTTGCTGGCGCCCATCACCTCGGCCGCCACGACGAACATCCAGGCCAGGCCCAGGCCGCCCCGCAGGCCGGTCACGTAGGCCGGCAGGGCGGCAGGGATCAGGATGCAACGCACCAGATCCAGCCGGTTGAATCCCACCATCCGGCCCACCTCCACCAGCTTGCGGTCCACATCCAGCAGGCCCTGGGTGAGGCTCAGGTAGACGGGGAAGAAGGCCCCCACCGCAATCAGGGCCACCTTGGATGGCTCGTAGATGCCGAGCCAGAGGATGAACAGGGGCACCCAGGCCAGGGAGGGAATGCTGCGCAGCGACTGCAGCAGCGGATCGATCAGTTCCCTCGCTGTGCGGGAGACGCCGGTGATCGAGCCCAGCACGGTGGCGGCCACCGCCCCCAGCAGGAATCCCTGCAGAACCCGCCAGCTTGTGATGGCGATGTGCTCGGCCAGCTCGCCGGTGGAGGCCAGGGTGCCGATTGTCTCCAGCACGCTGGAGGGTGTGGGCAGCAGGTTGGTCGGCACCACCGCGCGGGCCTGCACCACCTGCCAGATGAGCAGGATCAGCAGGGGCAGCGCCAGGGCGCGGGCGCCGCGGAAGGCACGCAACCGGCCCCGAAGCCGCCGGCGCGGTGCCCTGTCCGTGACGACGTTCGTGAGGGTGGTCACTTGCCGGTCTTGAGCTTGTTGACGTAGCTGGGATCGATCAGGCTGTCGACCACCGCCTTGGTGTTGGTGGAGGGCGGGATAACACCGGCCTTCTTGAGCACATCCGCAGCGGCCAGGATCGAGGTCTTCTGTGGGGCGCCGATGCTGGAGTTGCGCAGGTCGGTGCGCTCCAGCTGACGGGTCGCGACCGCATCGGTGAGCTTCGAATCCGTGATCAGCACCTTCTTGAGTTCCTGGGGATTCTTCAGAGCCCATTGGCGGGCCTGTTCATAGGCTCGCAGCACGCTCAGCACCGTATCGGGATTCTGCTTGGCAAACTCCTCACGCACGTTCAGAACCCCGAAGGTGTTGAAATCGGGGTTGCGATAAAGCAGCTTCGATTTGGCTTCGATCTCCGACTTGGCAGTCAGCGGATCCAGGCCCGCCCAGGCATCAACATCGCCCTTCTCCAGGGCCGTTTTGCCGTCGGCGTGGGCCAGCTGCACAATCTCCACGTCGCGGGGGGCCAGGCCATTGCGATCGAGGGTGCGCAGCAGGAAGATGTAGGGATCAGTGCCGCGGTTGGCGGCCACTTTCTTGCCTTTGAGATCCTTCACGGATTTGATCTTGGAGCCGTTCGGGACCACCAGAGACGCCCACTCGGGTTTGGAGTAGACGTAGATGGCCTTGATCGGGTTGCCATTGGCCTTGCCGATGAAGGCCGCTGCACCGGCGGTCGAGCCGAAGTCCAGGCTGCGGGCCCCCAGGAATTCCAGGGCCTTGTTGCTGCCCTGGCTGAGCACCCATTCCACCTTGATGTTCTTCTTCTTCAGCTCCTTCTCCAGGATGCCGCGGTCCTTGAGCACCAGGCTCACCGGGTTGTAGTAGGCGTAGTCCAGGCGCACGGTGCTCGCTGGCTTGGCCTGGGCCAGGGCGCTGCTGGAAGAGGAAAGCCCCAGGGTTCCCGCCAGTGCCAGGCCGGTCGCCAGCGCGAGACGGAATACGGAGCGGCGGGATGTTGTCGGAGCGCGAAAAGCCATGGCTGTTGTGATGGTCAAAGGTGGCGCCGGGTTGGCACCGATCCATTCAGGAAGTGTGTGGGATGGTGTTCCCATCTTGTGTGGCAGCTTCCACTCCCGCTTGTAGTCAGAGAACTGGACAGTGACCTGTCTATGCGGATCTGTGCGGAGCTGTCTGGGGGGCTATTGCAGCTGGGCCGTGAGGGCCCCAGAGGGCTCGCCGATGGGGGGGGAGTCGGAGCGTTCTGAGCCGCGCGCACCGGCGGGCTGGCCTGTGGGCCGGGGGCTGTGGCCATGCTCTGGCGTTACGGCCTCTGTCGCGTGGTCCGCTGTCTTTTGCGGCGCCGATCCCTGGCCGCCCTGGGTGAGGATCGTGTCGAGGATTTCGGCCGTGAGCTGGGAGAATCCCGGATCGCCGCGGCGACGCGGGCGCTGCAGGTCGTTGCGGAAATCGCGGGCAATGCGGCCCTCCTCCAATACCAGAATCCGGTCCGCCAGGGTGACGGCCTCCTCCACATCGTGGGTGACCAGAATCGAGGTGAAGCCCTCCTCAAGCCAGAGGTTCTCGATCAGCTGCTGCATCTCGATGCGGGTGAGCGCGTCAAGGGCACCGAGGGGCTCATCCAGCAGCATCAGCCGCGGCTGGGTGATCAGAGCCTTGGCCAGGGCCACCCGCTGGCGCTGGCCGCCGGAGAGCCGGGCGATCCAGTCGCCGGCCCGCTCGTGCAGGCCCACGTGGCGCAGCACCTCGAGGCCACGGGAGCGCCAGTCGCCGCGCAGTCCCAGGCCCACGTTGTCGAGCACGCTCTTCCAGGGGAGCAGGCGGCCGTCCTGGAACATGATCCGAGCGTGCAGGTTCACGCTGCGCAGGGGCTCGCCGTTCACCAGCACGCCCCCGTCGCAGGGAGCTTCCAGGCCGCTCAGCAGTCGCAGCAGCGTGGATTTACCGCAGCCACTGCGGCCCACGATGGCCACGAAATGACCGCCGTCAACGGCCAAATCAATGGCGCTGAGTACGGGACGACCTGCGTAGGTCTTGGTCAGTTCGACCAGTTGCAGGCTGGTGCCAGGGGTGGTTGTGCTCATGGCTCCTCAGGAAATCGCGGGCTTGCTGGGCACGGCCTTGGCGGTGCGCTGGAAATTGGGATGCCACGGCAATAGCCTGTGCTCAAGGCCGCGGGCCATGCTGTCGGAAAGCTTGCCAAGGAGGGCGTAGAGAATGATGCTGAAGACGATGATGTCCGTCTGCATGAACTCACGGGCATTCATGGCCATGTAACCGATGCCGCTATTGGCGGCGATCTGCTCGCCCACGATCAGGATGATCCAGGCAATCCCAAGGGAGAAGCGCACGCCCACCAAGATGGATGGGGTGGCCCCCGGCAGCACGATATTGGTCACGATCTGCCAGGGGCTCAGGCCGTAGACCTTGCCCATCTCGATCAGGCCTGGATCGATCGAGCGGATGCCATGGAAGGTGTTCAGGTACACCGGGAAGAACACACCTACAGAAACCAGGAAGACTCGAGCCTCCTCGCCGATCCCAAACCAGAGGATCACCAGCGGGATCATCGCCAGCGGTGGAATATTGCGGAGCATCTGGAAGGACGAATCCAGCAGCAGTTCCGCCCGCGGCATCAGGCCATTGATGAGGCCGAACAGCAGCCCTAACGAAGCTCCGATCAAGAAGCCCACGCCGGCCCGACCGGCGCTGATCGACAGGTGGCCCCAGAGCTCGCCGGAGCGGCCCATATTGATGGCCGCCAGGGCGATGGCAGAGGGAGCAGGCAGGATGCGGGTGGGGATCACGCCCCGGCTGGCGAGCAGCTGCCAGAGCACCAGCAGCAGCAAGGGCACCAGCCAGGGAATCAGGCTGCGCTTGAGCCGAGGGTTCAGCTGGAAGGGTTGGAAGCGCGCCATCAGCCCTGCACCTTCGCTGCGGCCGGAACCTTGGCGTTGGCGATGATCTCGCCGAAGGGCGCCAGCACAAGCTGACCTTCGGGGGCGGGGGGCAGCTCCAGCGGCAACCGCGGGAACAGGTGTTCCGCCACCCGGTAGGCCTCCTCCAAATGGGGATAGCCCGAGAGGATGAAGTGCTGGATTCCCAGCTCGGCGTACTCCTCCAGGCGCCGGGCCACCGTGTCGGCATCGCCCACCAGGGCCGTGCCGGCGCCGCCGCGCACCAGGCCCACGCCGCTCCAGAGGTTCGGGCTCACCTCCAGGGCGTTGCGGCTACCGGCGTGGAGCTGGGTCATGCGGCTCTGGCCGACTGAATCCATGCGGCTGTAGACCTTCTGGGCCTCGGCGATGGTGGCGTCGTCCACATAGCGGATCAGGTCGTCGGCCGCATCCCAGGCCTGCTGGTTGGTCTCGCGAACGATGATGTGCAGACGGATGCCGAACTCCAGCTCGCGCCCCTGACGCCGGGCGCGCTCCCGCACCGCCTCGACCTTCTGCTTCACCAGCTCGGGCGGTTCGCCCCAGGTGAGATAGGTGTCCACGTGGCGGGCCGCCACATCCTGACCGGCCTCCGACGAGCCGCCGAACCACAGCGGTGGGTGGGGCTGCTGTACACCCCGATGGATCACGCTGCCATCGCGGATGTCGAGGAAGTCGCCCTGGAAGTCGGTGCGCTCGCCCCGCAGCATCGCGCGCCAGACGGTCAGGAACTCATCGGTCAGCCTGTAGCGATCGTCATGGCTGAGGTGGAGGCCGTCGCCGGCGTTCTCCACCGGATCGCCGCCGGTGACGACGTTGATCAGCAGGCGGCCATTGCTGAGGCGATCGAAGCTGGCGGCCATCCGCGCCGCCACCCCCGGTGACATCAGACCTGGCCTGACCGCCACCAGGAACTTGAGCCGCTCGGTGGTGGCCGCCAGCATCGAGGCGGCCACCCAGGCGTCGTGGCAGGAGCGACCGGTGGGCAGCAGCACCCCGGTGTAGCCCAGGTGGTCGGCGGCGCGGGCGATCACCTGCAGATAGGGCAGGGTGATCTGCCGGCCGCCTGTCGAGGTGCCCAGGTACTGGCCATCGCCATGCAGGGGAATGAACCAGAACAGCTGCATCGGGGATCCTGTGGGGGGAGTGGGTGGAATGGTCTGGTCAGTCAGCGGCGTGTCACTTGGTCTTGAACACCGGATCGCTGTACACCTTCTCCTTGACGTTGATCTTGACGGGAATCAGCTTCAACTCCTTGAAGGTGTCGGCCACGTTCTGCTGATAGCTGATGATCGCCGGGCTGATCGGCACGATGCCGCTGGGGCGTCGGTTCAGCACTTCCACCAGGGTGGGGGCGTCGATCTTGAGCTCCGGTGAGAGCTGGTTGGCCACGGCGCTCACGTTCTTCTTGGCCCAGCTGTCGGTCTTTTCCAGCTCACTCAGGATGGTCTTGGCATCCTTGCTGCGGCCCTTGGCGAAGTCGCGGCTGAAGAGGAAGAACTCCCGGTTGGCCACCACGCCCTCGCCATCGGCCAGCACCCGCGAGTTGGTGGCCCGCTTGGCCTGGGTGAAGAAGGGATCCCAGATCACCCAGGCATCCACCGAGCCGGCCTCATAGGCGGCCCGGGCGTCAGCCGGAGGCAGGAACACCACGTTGACGTCGCTGTATTTGAGGCCGTTCTTCTCGAGCAGCTTGACCAGCAGGTAATGCACGTTGGAGCCCTTATTCAGGGCCACCTTCTTGCCCTTGAGATCCTTGACGCTGCGCAAGGGAGAGTTCTTTGGCACCAGGATCCCCTCGCCGCGGGGATTGGGGGTGCTGGAGGCCACGTAGACGAAGGGATTGTTGGCGGCCTGGGCAAAGATCGGCGGCGCCTCACCGACGCTGCCCAGGTCGATGCTGCCGGTGTTCAGGGCCTCCAGCAGGGCGGGGCCGGCAGGGAACAGCAGCCAGTCCACCTTCACGCCCTTCGCGGCGAAGGCCCGCTCCAGGCTCCCGCGTGATTTGAGGATGCTGAGGGTGCCATACTTCTGGTAGCCGACACGCACGCTCTTGTCGCCGGCCGCCGCCGCCATCGAGCTGCTCGGTGCCAGGGCCGTGATCGAGCTGGCCAGTCCTCCGGCCAGCACGAGTGCCGTGCTCAGCAGTACCCGGCGACGGCTGGTGCGCAGGGGGCCGGTGGGACGTGGGGAGACGGGCATTGGGCGCAGGAACTCCAGCTGACCCCACCACCCTCTGTCCCGGGCCGGGTGGGCCGGTGTGGGTGGCGCCAGCGGGCTCTGTGCCCGCTTGGCTTGACAGGGCCTCTGCATCCGCTCCGGCGGAGGCCGGGCCTGCTCTGGTTCCAGTTCTGGCTCAGCGCTGGAACCAGCCGGTCAGGGCCACGGCCAGGGCGTCGGCGGCGTCATCCGGCCGTGGTGGCACCTCAAGGTTCAGCTCGCGCATCACGGCCGTCAGCACGTCGTCCTTGCCGGCGTGGCCGTGGCCGGCCACGGCCAGTTTGATCTGCATCGGCGGGAACTCCACCACTGGGATGGCGAAGCGGGCCAGGGTCATCATCAGCACGCCGCGGGCCTGCACCACGGCGATCGTGGTGCTGGAGCGGTAGAAGAAGAACTTCTCCACAGCCGCCAGCTCCGGCCGCCAGGCCCGGATCAGCTGGCGCAGATCCCGGGCGATCTCCACCATCCGTTCGCCCTCGCTGCGGCCGGGGTCGGTGCGGATGATGCCGCAGTCCAGCAGGCGCTGCTGGCCGCCGCCGGTGTCGATCACGCCGTAGCCGACGCGGGCCAGGCCCGGATCGAGGCCGATGATGCGCATGGGCAGGCGGCGTTCGGCCCAGTGTGCAGGAGCTGGCTCGGGCCGGCCGCCGCTCAGGCTGCCAGGGCCAGCTCGAAGGCGCGGCGGTCGGTTGCCTCAGGCCGTTCGAACACCTTGCAGAACACCTTCACCACCCGATCGCCCGAGTCGATCTGCTCGAGCGGATCTTTGCGCAGGCGGTGACGCAGACAACAGGCGGCCACGCGGGCCACGTCGTCTTCCGTCACTTCGGTGCGGCCCTCGAAGGCGGCCAGGGCGCGGGCGGCGCGGTTGGTCACGATGTCGCCGCGCAGGCCGTCCACATCCAGCTCGCCACAGATGGCGCTGATGCGGATGCGCAGGTCGTCGTCGATGGCCACCTGGGGCAGGCGGTTCTGGGCCTCCACCACCCGCGCCTGCAGGGCGTCCTGGGTGGCCTGCACCCCGTCGTTGAAGCGGTCAGGGTCGTTGTCGAAGCTGGTGCGCTGGTCCACCACCTGCACCCGCAGCTCGGGATCGCGCACGGTGCGCACTTCCACGCTCATCCCGAAGCGATCCAGAAGCTGGGGCCGCAGTTCGCCCTCCTCGGGGTTGCCAGAGCCGATCAGCACGAAGCGGGCCGGGTGGCGCACGCTCACGCCCTCGCGCTCCACCGTGTTCCAGCCGGAGGCGGCCGAATCCAGCAGCACGTCCACCAGGTGGTCGTCGAGCAGGTTCACCTCATCCACGTAGAGCAGGCCGCGGTTGGCCTTGGCCAGCAGGCCCGGCTCAAATGCCCGCACACCCTCGCTGAGGGCCTTCTCGATGTCGATCGTGCCGCAGAGGCGATCTTCCGTGGCGCCCAGGGGCAGGTCCACCATCGGCACCTGACGCTGCTCAATCGGCAGCTGCTCGCCATGCTCGGCCCGCAGGCGCACCTCGGCACTCTGCAGATCCGGATCGCTGGGGGAGCTGTTGTAGGGATCGCCCGCCACCACGTCGATCTCGGGCAGCAGGTCGGCCAGGGCCCGGATCGTGGTGCTCTTGCCCGTGCCCCGGTCGCCCATGATCATCACGCCGCCGATGCGCGGATCGATCACGTTCAGCAGCAGGGCCAGCTTCATCTCCTCCTGACCCACGATGGCGGTGAAGGGGAAGACCCGGCGCTTGCGGGCTTGCGTCACGGTTGGCTGCTGGCTGGGGGAGCAGGCGATTGTTTCACAGCCGGTTGAGCCGCCGGGCCGGCCACGGGCAGCAGGCTGAGCACCTGGGGCGGCGTGGCATCGGCCGGGTAGATCAGCCGCACCCGCAGCTGCCGCTGGCTGCCGGGGGCCAGGCTCACCGTGCCCAGGGCCGGGCCCTGCTGGCCCGCCCGCTGAATCAGGTGGAATCGGCGGCGGCCGGTGGCCCTGCCGGCGTCATCATCGAGGCCGCTCACCTCCACGCTGCCGCGGAACATCACGGCCCGTGCCGGGCTGGTGTTGAAGCGCAGGCCCCCGAGGGGCGCATCGGTTTTGAGCGGCGATTCCAGGGCCAGCTGCAGCTGCAGCGGTGCCTTGGTGTCGTTGCGCAGGGGGATGGCCAGGTCGTACTCCACGCCGTAGTTGCCGTGGGCGGCCCAGGCGGTGCCGGGGTAGAGGACCTGCAGTTCGGCGGTCTGCACCTGGCCGGTGCCGAGGCTGCCGCGCTCCAGGGAGCTGATCGGCCAGGAGATCGGGGCGCGGCTGGCACTGAGCCAACGCTGGCCCTGGTCCGTGAGGGTCGTGCGCCACACACTGCCGATCTGCACCCCGCTCACCCGCGAGTAGATCAGCTTGCCCTTGCTGCCGCGGGGGGTGGGCTGGTGCTCCTTGGGGCTCAAGGGCCCATCCAGCAGCGCTGCCCAGCCCTGGGGCGGCGGCGGCTGATTGCCTGTGCCGAAGGCCGCCAGGGTGGCCAGGCTCACGGGGCCACTGCTCTGCAGCCGCAGCTGCAGGTTGCGGCCGTTGAGCAGCGGATCGAGTCCCTTCACCGGCAGCGGCAGCACCACCAGGGTGGTGGGCGCTCCGGGCTGCAGGGTCCAGCTGCCCGGCAGCAGCGGGCTGCGATGGCGCTCCAGCAGTTCGGTGGCCACGCGGCTGCCGGGGCCGGAGAAGACCGTGCCGTCCTGGGGCAGCAGCTCCGGCAGGGGCAGGAAGGGGGCCGAGGGCTGCACCGCGTCGGTGGCCTGGGACAGGGCGGTGGAGCCTGCCAGGAGCTGCAGGGTCACCGGCTGTGGGCCCCGTGGCTGGGCCAGCACCGCCAGCCAGAGGGTGGAATCGAGGCTCTCGGGCCGCCCGGCATACACGTGGTGGCTGAACAGGTCGAAGCGACCGCTCAGCGGCAGATCCAGGTGGGCCTCCGGCGCGCCCCGGCCCTGCCTGGCGAAGGTGGAGAGCAGGATCCCCGCCGCCGTGATCAGCTCCGGGTTGTTGTCGTTCACCAGCAGCACCCTGTCCAGGCCGCCCGGCAGGGGGGCCACGGTCTGGGGGCGCAGCAGGGTGGAGGGCGGTGCGGGGGCCGGCGCCGGGGCGGGGGCGACCCCGGGGGCCGGCAGGGCGGCGGCCAGCAGGACGGACAGCATCAGCGGCGGGCAGGGGACGGTGTCGCGGTGGACGGTGCCGTGGTGGACGGTGTCGCGGCGGGGGCCGCGGTGGAGGAGGGCGTCGTGGTGGGCTGGGTGCCGGGCTGGGAGGCCGCGGAGCCGCGGGGCACCAGCAGCTTGGCCACCTCGGCGGCCATGGCACGGATCAGGTCGGTGGAGCGGGGGTCGTTGAAGGGGCCCTTCACCATGAAAGCGGCCACGGCCCGCTGGCCGTTGGGCAGCTCGATCAGGCCACCATCGGCATAGGCGATGCCGATGTCGCCGGTCTTGTTGAGCACGGTCACGCCGTAGGCCATCAGGTCGGCATCGGGATCGGCCGAGTCGCCGCCGAGGCCCTGCAGCAGGCCCAGGGGAATCAGGGTGTTGGTGCGCGAGCTGCCCATCACCTGGCGGAACAGGTCCCGGGCCCGGGGGCTGAGCTTTTCGCCGGTGTCCACCAGGGCGATGCTCCGGGCCAGGTCGTGGGCGCTGGTGGTGTTGGTGCCCTCCAGATCCGGAAGCCAGTTGTTGATCACCGTGCCCGGCAGTCCCAGGGCCTGGAAGCGGGTGTTGAGGGCCGTCTTGCCACCGAGCCGCTTGATCAACAGGTTGGTGGCGGTGTTGTCGCTCACGCGGATCATCTCGGTGGCTGCCTCGTGGAACGGGAAGCGCGTACCCACCGGCTTGTTTGCCATCCAGCCGGCGCCGGCCCCCACCACCTCCTTGGTCATGGTCAGCGGCTGGTCCCAGCGCAGGCGGCCGGCGTCGAGGTCCTCCATGGCCGCCAGCAGGATCGGTGTCTTGATCGAGCTGGCGGCCGGCAGGGGCAGCTCGCTCTGCAGCTGGGCAAAGCGACCGTCATCGAGCACCAGCAGGTAGGCGCTGGCCTTGAGATCCTTGTGGACTGCGGCCAGGGCCGCCCATTTCTTGCTCAGACCCGTGAGCTCCTGGTGGGGCTCGAAGCGGCCCAGGGGGATGCCCCGCGGCAGGGCCTGGAGCGGCTGGCTGGCCGGGCTGCCGGTGACGCGGGGGGCGTTGATCGAGCCCTGGGCCAGGCGCGGCGCCAGCAGCTTCAGGGCCGTGCCGCTGATCAGCCCCAGGCCGATGCCCATGACCAGCAGCCGTAGCAGCAGGCGCAATGGCCCCCAGGTGCCGGAGCCGGAGCGGGCGGGGCGAGGGGAACTCACGGGCGGGCGGATCCGGGCAGGGGCAGACCTTAGGGGCTTCGCCGCTGTGATGCCCAGCGCAGCTGCCGGACCATGCCCCGCACCAGGGCCACCTCCCCGTCGCGGATCTGGGCGCGCTGCAGCAGGCCCCGCAGCTTGGCCATGCGGGCATGGGCCGTGTGGGGGTAGAGGAAGCCCACCGCCAGCAGCAGGTCCTCCGCGTCCTGAAGCATGGCCTCGACGGCTCCGCGGCATGCCGGCTCCTCGAGGAGATCGGCTCGGGTTTCGCCGCCCTTTGGCGCCGCCACCGTGGTCGGCACTGGCAGGGGGGCGGGCGGGCCCGGCTCTTCGGATTGGGCCTGCCGCAGCCGCGCCTGGTGGAGTTCGTGCAGGCAGATGGCGGCGGCCTGGGCGAGGTTCAAGGAGGCGTAGGCCTCGCCGGTGGCAATGCGCAGCACCTGGCCGGCCTGCAGCAGTTCATCGGTGCTCAGCCCCCGGTCCTCGCGTCCGAACACCAGCGCCGATGGTGGTGGCGGCTCCCCGGTCGGCAGGGCGGCCCCCGCCAGCAGCCAGCCGAGGGCGCTGGCGGGGCTTTGCAGGGGCAGGCTGTCGCGCGCCACCTGACCGCAGCTGGCCACCACCCGCCTGCAGTCGGCCAGGGCCGCGGCCAGGTCGGGGAACAGGCGGGCCCGCTGCAGCAGCGCGCCGCCGTGCACCGCCATGCGCATGGCCTCCTCGCCGAGGTGGTCGCAGCGGGGGGCCACCAGCCGCAGCTCGGCGATGGCGAAGTTGGCGCAGAGCCGGGCCACGCCGCCCACATTGAGCGGGCCTGCCGGCTCGACCAGCACCACCACGATCGGGGCGGACTGCCGCGCCGCTAGGTCGCTCACGCCAGCGCGTGCAGGTAGGCGAGCAGGTCGGCCATGGCCTGGGGCTCGGGCTGGAAGCGGGGCATGGGCGGCGTGCGGCCGCTCACCACCTGCTGGATCAGCTGCCGGTCGTTCTTGCGGCTGGCCACGCCATGCAGGTTCGGGCCCACCAGGCCCTGGGCGGCGATCCCGTGGCAGCCGGCGCAGTTGATCATGAACAGCTGGCCGCCCCGCTCCGCGGAGCCCCCCAGCTGCAGGGTGCTGCGGGTGTAGGGATCACTGCGGGCCTCCGGCAGGGCCACCAGCAGCACCAGCAGGATCGAGCCGATGGCCGCCAGCACCAGCAGGGCGCTGATCAGGCTGCGGCGGAACTGGTCTCCGGCCGAAGGGTCTGCGCCCAAGCCCGCGGCGGCGTCCAGTCCGCCGACGGGTGTCGCCAAGGGCACGGCAGAGAGCGCCGGCGTGAGCGCCGACGAGGACGGAAGCGCTGGCGGCGGAATGGCGTTGGGCTCGGCGATCACGGTTGCTCTATGGGCGTCTCGGTGGCCGCCAGGGCCATGGGACAATTCTGCAACGCCACCCCGTTCAATCGCGCCATGATCGAACCCCTGCTCTGCGGCATCGTGCTCGGTCTGATCCCGGTGACCCTGGCTGGTCTGTTCGTGGCCGCCTGGAACCAGTACCGCCGTGGCGGCGCCCTCGGCGGCTGATGCGGCTCAGCCCGCAGGCCTGAGCCGCATCAGGGTGCTGCTGCCGTAGCTGCGCTGGTCGTACAGCTGCCAGCCCTCAGGCAGCTTCGGAATGGCAGTCGAGGAGCACTCCAGGAGAAGCTCCCCCCCAGGAGCCAGCCAGCCCCCTGCTGCTACGGCCGTGGCCACCGGGCCGTAGAGCCCAGCTGCGTAGGGCGGGTCGGCATAGATCAGCTGGAAGCCGCCGCTCCAGGGGCGCCCGTGGCCCCGTTCACCTGCTCCACCCTGCAGCCAACGCAGCACCTCCTGCTGCACCACCTCGACCTGCACAGGGGTCTGTCCAAGCTCCTGGGTCCGACCGGCCAGGCCAGCTGCCACGGCCTCCAGGTTGGCGCGGCTGGTTGCCGCCATGCGCCGGTCCTGATCGACGGCCACCACGGCGGCCGCGCCGCGCTGCAGCGCCTCGCAACCCATCACACCGCTGCCGCTGAATAGATCCAGCCACAGGGCCCCCGGCAGTTCGGCCGCCAGCATGTTCATCACCGCAAGCCGCAGCCGCGAGGGGGTGGGACGGGCGGTTGCGCCTGGTGGGCTCTGCAGCCGGCGACCGCCGCTCAGCCGCAGGCTCATGGGCTGGGGCGCCCAGCCGCCAGCCAGTCCAGCCAGCGCCGCAGCATCGCCTCGCCCGTGCCGCTCGATTTCTCCGGGTGAAACTGGCAGGCGGCGATGCTCCCCTGCCACACCGCAGCGGTCACGGGGGTGCCGGCGAAGTCGACCTGGGCGGTGGTACAGGCCGGATCACTGGGCTCGGCTGCATAGGAGTGCACGAAGTACACCCAGCTCGCCGGGGTTTCCGCCGGCAGCAGCGGGCTGGGCTCGGCCGGCAGCAGCGGTGCCCAGCCCATGTGGGGCACCGGATGGCCGGGGCTGCGGGGCAGGGCCCGCACCCGGCCCTTGAGCAGGCCCAGGCCGGCCGCCTGGCCCTCGTCGCTGGCCTCGAACAGCAGCTGCAGGCCCAGGCAGATGCCAAGCAGGGGCTGGCCGGCGCCGCACCAGGCCTCGATCACCGGCACCAGGAGCGAGCGGTGCAGCCGCTCCATCGCCGGATCGAAGGCCCCCACCCCCGGCAGCACCAGGGCCCGGCAGCCGGCGGTGTCCGCGGCGCCGTGGACGGCCACCACCTCAGCGCCGAGGCGTTCGAAGGCCCGCTGCACCGAGTGCAGATTGCCCATGCCGTAGTCGATCAGGCCGATGCGGAGCGGTGTCGGGCTGGCCATGGTCAAGCCGGTCACAGGCGGGGTACCCATCCTCAGGTGGCGCTGACACCGAGCCGCTGGCCTGGCTGCTCCAGGGCCGGCGAGGCCGGCAGGGGGATGGCGTTGATCCGATCGATCAGCTGATAGAGCCGACCCATCCGCCGCCGATCCAGCTGGAAACGCAGGCAGGGCCGCAGCATCCCCTCCTCATCGGAGCCCTCGCCGGCGCTGATCGTGCCCTCGCTCACCACATCGGCGAACTCCCGGTTCAGATCCGGCAGCAGCTCGGGTGGGATCGGTACGTGCAGCAGCAGCTCCATCCGGTCCTCACCGAGCTGGGCGGCGTGGAACACGCGGTAGAAGGTGCAGATGTGCTCCATCGCCTCGGCGGCGGTGGTGGCCTGCTTGAGCAGGGCCGTGTCCTCGGCCGAGATCAGGCCCCGGGCGGCCAGACCAGCCTGGACATCGCGCATCAAGGTGGGCCAGAAGTCGTCCCCGGGGGGCGCCAGCATCACCAGCGGGATCGGCGGGGTGCGGCCGGTCTGGATCAGGGTCAGGGATTCGAACAGTTCATCGAAGGTGCCGTAGCCGCCAGGCAGCACCACGAGCGCATCGCTCTCGCGCAGGAAGAACAGCTTGCGGGTGAAGAAGTAGCGGAAGTGCAGGAGGCGACCGTCACAGCCGCTCACGTAGCGGTTGGCGTGCTGCTCGAAGGGCAGATCCACGTTGAGGCCGATGCTGTTCTCACAGCCGGCGCCACGGTTCGCCGCCTCCATGATGCCGCCGCCGGCCCCGGTCATCACATCGAAGCCCTGGGCCACCGCCTCGGCGGCCAGCTGCTCGGCGAGTTTGTAGGCCGGGTCGTCGGTGGCGGTGCGCGCCGAGCCGAACACGGTCACCTTGCGGGTCTGGCGCCGCGGGCCGAACACAGCCAAGCCGTCGCGGATGTCGGCCAGGGCGCCACGGATGAGGCGCCACTCGTTGGCGTCGGTGCTGCTGCGGCTGATCTCCAGCAGACTGACGATGGTCCGTTCGATCTCGCGGCGCTGGGGGTGGCCCCGCAACAGGGACCCCAGGGCATCCAGCGGACTCTGGCCTGTGGAGTAGGCGGGCGAGAAGGCGGAACTCAGAACGTGAGAGTCAGAGGTACTTGGAGATGGTGCCCGAGAGGGTGGTCTTGGGAACGGCACCCACCACCGTGTCCACTTTCTGACCGCCCTTGAACACCATCAGGGTGGGGATGCTGCGGATGCCGTACTGGCTGGCGACGTTGGGGTTTTCGTCAGTGTTGAGCTTGAACACCTTGATCTTGCCTTCGAACTCCTTGGCGATCTCATCGACGATCGGGGCCACCATGCGGCAGGGGCCACACCAGGGAGCCCAGAAGTCCACCAGCACGGGCACCTCGCTCTTGAGCACGTCTTGCTCGAAGGACGCGTCGGTGACGGCAGCTGCGCTGGACATCCGTAGGGGAATCAGGATGCCCGGAATCTAGCAACGCCACCTGGGCTTTCTCCGGTGGCGCAGCGGGCTCGTAATGAAGACAAAAGGCCCGGACGCGCCGGGCTTGGGGGTGTGAGGAGTGTGTGGGCCTAAGCCCGCACACCCTGAGACTAGAGCCTGCGCCTGGAGCGGGGCGCCGCCGGTCCGTGGCGGGGATCCTTACTTGCCCATGCCCAGCTGCTGGGCCTTCTGGTACACCTTGCCTTCGGTCAGCAGCGAGGGAGCCACCACCACCTCCACCTGCTGCATCTCCTTGAGGGTGCGGGCGCCGAGGGTACCCATCGATGTCCTGATGCAGCCCAGAAGGTTCTGGGTGCCGTCGTCGAGGCCGGCGGGGCCGCGCAGGATCTTCTCCAGGCTGCCGGTGGTGCCCACCTTGATGCGGGTGCCGCGGGGCAGCACCGGGCTGGGGGTGGCCATGCCCCAGTGGAAGCCGCGGCCGGGGGCCTCGGCGGCGCGGGCGATCGGTGAGCCGATCATCACGGCGTCGGCGCCGCAGGCCAGGCATTTGCAGATGTCACCGCCGGTGACGATGCCGCCGTCGGCCACGATCGGCACGTAGCGGCCGCTCTCGGCGAAGTAGTCGTCGCGGGCGGCGGCGCAGTCGGCCACGGAGGTGGCCTGGGGGATGCCGATGCCCAGCACGCCGCGGCTGGTGCAGGCGGCGCCGGGGCCGATGCCCACCATCACGCCGGCAGCGCCGGCCCGCATCAGCTGCAGAGCCACGTCGTAGGTGACGCAGTTGCCGATCACCACGGGCACGCCGAAATCACGGCAGAGGGTCGCCAGGTCCAGGGTCTCCTGGCCCTCGGGGCCGATGTGCTCGGTGCTCACCACCGTGGCCTGCACGAAGAACAGATCAGCGCCGGCCTCAGCGATGGCCTGGCCGAACTTCAGGGCCGCCACGGGGGTGGCGCTCACCGCCGCAATGCCGCCCCGCTCCTTGATCTCGGCGATGCGCTTGCGGATCAGGTCCTCGCGCACGGGCTGGCTGTAGAGCTCCTGCATCAGCGGCACGAACGCGTCCTTGCCCACCGCCGCGATGCGATCGAGCACCGGATTGGGGTCGTCATAGCGGCACTGCACCCCCTCCAGGTTCAGCACCCCCAGGGCGCCGAGCTTGGTGAGTTCCACCGCCACGCCCACATCCACCACGCCGTCCATGGCGCTGGCGATGATCGGGATCTCGCGGGTGATTCCGCCCAGGCTCCAGCTGCTGTCGGTGACGGCTGGATCCACCGTGCGACCGCCCGGCACCAGGGCGATCTCGTCGATGCCGTAGGCGCGACGGACGGTACGGGAACGGCCGAGCTGAATGTCCACCTGGAACGTTGACGCAATCGGGCCAAGCTATCAACCGGCCCGATGGCGCCAGGGTCCCCCCGGTGGCGGGAGCCGGACTCAGCCCTGGCCGCGGAAGGCGTTCCAGCGGCTCTTGAGGCCGTCGACCACCTGCTGGCGGTCGCTGCTGCGCACCAGCCGCGTCAGGGCAAAGCGCACCACGGTGATCACGCCCACGAGCTCCAGCAGGCCGGGCACCAGGGGGATGTCCTCCAGGACATCCAGCAGGGCGGCATAGATCTGCAGCACCAGCACCGCCGCCACCAGGTAGGCCAGCAGGGTGAGCGGCGTGCGTGCCGTGTTGAACAGCTCTCGCAGCTGGCCGCTGGCAAGCCACTGCCGCACCTTGGCCACCAGCAGCTCCCATTCGCCGCCCTCACCGGGCTCCAGGGGCGGAACCTCGATCGTGGTGGCCACGCTCGGTTCTGCCGGCGCGGTGGGTGCCGGGGGACTGGCTGGGGCTTCCGGGGCCGCCGGTGTGGGTTCGACCGCGATGACTTGGGGGGGCGGCGCGGGCTCGCTGGGTTCGGGTGCCGGCGCATCGAAGGCACTGGCTGTGGGCTCGGTTGGCTCCAAGTGCTGCGGTTCGCCGGTGGGTTCGCCCTGGGCCACATCGGCTGGCAGCGGTGACTCAGCGGCCAAGGGCAAGCCCGTGCCGGGTGCTGTCTCGGTGTGCCTGAACAGGCTGGTCGGTGGCTCCAGGGGGGCTTCGCCCTGGTCGGTGCCGGCCCCGCCGTCTGGGCTTGAGTCGGTCGGCTGGGGGCCTTCGTTCGAGGCGGCGAAAGCGTCAGCCATGGATCCAGAGCGCGCAGGTCGGTGGGGGAGTTTACGGCCGTTTCCCGTCTGCAGGGTTCCCCCGGGGTCGCTGCCCTGACCGCTCCCTGCCGCCGCCTCAGCCCTCCAGCGGAATCAGGCCGGGTCGCTCCCCCAGGGGCGCCAGGGGCAGTCGCAGCGGGAAGCGGCCGTCCCGCAGCTGGGCCACCAGTTCGGCGGCGATCTCGGCGGCGATGCGAGGGCTGTGGGATGGGGCGCAGCGCAGCTTGCGGCCGTCCACCTGGATCTCGCCCGCCAGCAGCTGGCTGTAGGGGACACAGCCGAAGCTCGGTTTGATCCGGCGCGGGATCGAGAAGTCGAGCACCGGCGCCTCCAGCTCGTGGTCGCCGGCGGCGGCCTGGCGCGCCACCGCCAGATCCAGCAGCGGCACTGGCGCCGCCACCCCCACCAGCAGGCCGCTGCCGTGGCCCTCGAAGTGGGTGGCCCGCACCCAGGCGGGCCGCAGGCCCTGCAGATCCACCGCCAGGGCGCAGGCGGCGCCGGGCACGCGGGCGTGGCCGCTGGGCAGGCGCCGGGGGGCGGGGTTGTGGCCGCTGCCGGGGCCCAGGGCCCAGCCCAGGGCTCCACCCACCAGCACCGGCGAGCCCGGCCCCAGCAGCGACAGGCCCGGCATGGTCAGCCCGATGCTGGCGCTGCCGCCGCAGCTGTACAGGGCCGTCGTGTAGGGGCCCAGCAGGGGGCCCAGGGGACTGCGGGTCAGCCCCTCGGCACTGCTCACCGCCACCACGCCGTTCTCGCTGATGCCGCGGTGCAGCAGCAGCCGGCCGCTGCCGATGCGCTCCAGGGAGAGGCGGCTCTCCAGTTCGCGGCGGGGGTGCAGAGGCGTGGCCTCACCGCTGGCCGTCAGCGGCAGCTCAGCTCCCGCCAGCAGGTCGGCCAGCACCTGGGCGCCGCCGCGGTGGTTCGGGTCCGACAGGCCGCCGCCGATGGGCAGCACCAGATCGGTGGCGCCGCTGCCGCCCAGGCCCGCCACGCCCCCCAGCCGGAACTCGCGCACCCGGATCGGCGGATCGCTCGGGCCCAGGCCCAGTAGCAGCGAGGCCTGGTCGGTGAACTCGGCATTGGCGGCCACCACCACGTCGATGGCGGCGTAGGCGGTCTCCAGCCCCTCGGCCTCCACCTGTTCCCGAAAGGCGGCCCCGGTGCACACCCGGAGCTCTCCGCGGCGCTGCCGTTCCCGCAGCTCCGCCTCGCTGCGGGGCTCCAGGAGCCGGGGCTGGGGGGTCATGGCCGCAACACTCGATAAAATGGCGTCAACTCAGGCGGTCATCGATGGCGGATCCAGTAGGGACCGGTCCCACAGGTCCCGGCGAATCCGGCAACAACGGGGATTCCCGGATCATCCAGGCCGACCTCCGCAACGAGATGTCGCGCTCCTACCTGGAGTATGCGATGAGCGTGATCGTGGGCCGGGCCCTGCCCGACGCCCGCGATGGCCTCAAGCCGGTGCATCGCCGCATCCTCTACGCGATGTACGAGCTGGGCCTCACCAGCGACCGGCCCTACCGCAAGTGCGCCCGCGTGGTGGGCGAGGTGCTGGGTAAGTACCACCCCCATGGCGACACGGCGGTGTACGACGCGCTGGTGCGGATGGCGCAGGACTTCTCCATGCGCATGCCGCTGATCGACGGCCACGGCAACTTCGGCTCGGTGGACAATGATCCGCCGGCCGCCATGCGCTACACCGAATCGCGGCTGCAGGCCCTCACCACCGACAGCCTGCTCGAGGACATCGAAGCCGAGACCGTCGATTTCATCGACAACTTCGACGGTTCCCAGCAGGAGCCCACGGTGATGCCGGCGCGCATCCCCCAGCTGCTGCTCAACGGCTCCACCGGCATCGCCGTGGGGATGGCGACCAACATCCCGCCCCACAACCTCACCGAGCTGATCGACGGTCTGCTGGCCCTGATCGCCGATCCGGACGTCGACGATCGCGTGCTGACGTCGCTGATCCCTGGCCCCGACTTCCCCACCGGCGGCCAGATCCTGGGCCGCCGCGGCATTCGCGAGATGTACACCACGGGCCGCGGCTCGGTGACCATGCGCGGCGTCGCCTCGATCGAGACGATCGAAGCCAAGGGCCGGCCCGACCGCGATGCGGTGATCATCACCGAACTGCCCTACCAGACCAACAAGGCGGCGCTGATTGAGCGCATCGCCGAGCTGGTGAACGACAAGAAGCTCGAGGGCATCGCCGACATCCGCGACGAATCCGACCGCGACGGCATGCGGATCGTGATCGAGTTGCGGAGGGATGCCTACCCGCAGGTGGTGCTCAACAACCTGTTCAAGCTCACGCCGCTGCAGAACAACTTCAGCGCCTACATGCTGGCGCTGGTGAAGGGCGAGCCGGTGCTGCTCACCCTGCGCAAGATGCTCGAGGTGTTCCTCGAGTTCCGCGTCGAGACCATCGAGCGGCGCACCCGCTACCTGCTGCGCAAGGCCGAGGAGCGCGACCACATCCTGCTGGGTCTGCTGATCGCCCTCGACAACCTCGACGCGATCATCGCCCTGATCCGCGGCGCCGCCGACACCGCCACGGCACGCCAGGAGCTGCAGGAACAGTTCGGCCTCAGCGAGATCCAGGCCGACGCGATCCTGCAGATGCAGCTGCGGCGGCTCACGGCCCTGGAGGCCGATAAGATCCGCCTTGAGCATGAGGATCTACTCGCCAAGATCACCGACTACAAGGACATCCTGGCTCGCAAGGAGCGGGTGCTCGGCATCATCACCGACGAGCTGCAGGCGATCCGCAGCCGCTACGACTCCCCGCGCCGCACCGAGATTCTCGATCTCGAGGGCGGCCTGGAAGACATCGACCTGATCGCCAATGAGCGCTCGGTGGTGCTGCTCACCGAGAACGGCTACCTCAAGCGCATGCCGGTGAGCGAGTTCGAGGCCACCAGCCGCGGCACCCGGGGCAAGGCCGGTACCCGCAGCCCCGGTGCCAAGGGTCAGGGCGAGGAGGCCGTGAAGCTGTTCATCAGCTGCAACGACCACGACAACCTGCTGCTGTTCAGCGATCGTGGCGTGGTGTATTCCGTGCCTGCCTATCGGGTGCCGATCTGCAGTCGCTCCGCCAAGGGTACGCCGATCGTGCAGCTGCTGCCGATCCCCCGCGAGGAGCAAATCACCTCCCTCCTGGCGGTGGGTGCCTTCGAGGACAACATGGTGCTGGTGATGCTCACCAGCGGCGGTTACATCAAGCGCACGCGTCTCTCTGCCTTCGCCAACATCCGCTCCAACGGCCTGATCGCCATTTCCCTGGAGGATGGCGATGCCCTCACCTGGGTGCGGCTCGCCCTGCCCGGGGACAGCGTGCTGATCGGTTCGCGCAACGGCATGACGATTCACTTCCGCCTCAGCGACGAGGAGCTGCGTCCCCTGGGCCGCACCGCCCGAGGCGTGCGTGCCATGAACCTGCGCGAGGGCGATTCGCTGGTGAGCATGGACGTGCTGCCGGTGGAGTTGGCCGACCGGGTGGAGGGTGCCGCCGCCGGCGATGACGACGGCGAAGCCGAGGACGATGAGGTGACCCCGAGCGAGGGCCCCTGGGTCCTGGTGGCCTCCGCCAGTGGTCTGGGCAAGCGGGTGCCTGTAGATCAGTTCCGGCTGCAGAAGCGGGCCGGCATGGGCCTGCGTTGCATGAAGTTCCGCCGCGACGGTGACGTGCTGGTGGGTCTCAAGGTGCTCGGCGCCGGCGAGGAGCTGCTGCTGGTGAGCGAGCGCGGTGTGATCGTGCGCATGCAGGCTGACGCGGTGCCCCAGCAGTCGCGCGCCGCCACCGGCGTGCGGCTGCAGAAGCTGGATTCCGGTGACCGCCTGACCGAGGTGGTGCTGGTGCCGCCCGCGCCGGAGGAGGAGGAAACCGCTGCTGCCGAGGAACCCGACGGAGCTGACGTCACCCCGCCGGAGGCCGCCCAGGCCGACGATGGCCCATCGGATGCCGCCCAGGCCGAGGCTGCTGAACCCGATGCCTGATCGCGGCGGAGAGCTCTGGATCGCCAACACCATCAGCGACCTGATCCAGGGGGATGTGAAGGAGCATCTCCCCCTGGAGGCCATTCCCCTGGAGGGGGATGTGCTGGGGCTGGGCACCACCACCAGTGTCGACAACGGCGAACTCACCTTCCTGCGCAACGCCGCCGGCCACACCACCATCTGGAAGTGTCAGGCTGGCGATGGCGGCATCCGGGCCCTGCGGCCCGGCGATGGCAGTGGCCACTTTCCCTATGTGTGCTTCAGCGGCGATGCCGCGGCGCTGCGGGTGCCGCTTGATCCGGCCGAGCTGGGCCCGGTGCAGGGGCGACCGCTGCAGGAGCTGGTGGCGGCGGCGATCGCCAGGCTGCGCTCAGACGGACGGCTGGTCGAGGCCCCCATCTATGGCGTGCGCCTGATGGCCCACTGGCATTCCCTGGTGATCACGGTGGCCTCCAAGCTGTGCATGGGCCAGCAGCGTCGCAACACCGCCGTGGCCAGCAGTGAGGCCAGCGAGGGCACGGCCGGCCGCAGCCTCTACGACCTGCTGCAGCACTATCGCCTCGCCCCCGAGGATCCGGGGGACCCCGCCGATCCGATCCGCTTCCTCGGCCGCTCCCTGCTCTGGGATTGCTGCGGCTTCTTCGACATTGACCCCGGCTATGGCCGGGTCACCGTGCCCCAGGCCGGTGCCCATCTGCACCTGCATGGCTGCAGCACCGATCTGCGCTATGGCGGACACCTGCACCACGAACATCCCGGTACCCGGCTGCAGGCCCTCGATTCCCTGGCGATCTATCCGCTGACCCAGCTGCATCACCTGGCGAGTGATCTGGCGGTGGAGGACCTGCGCTTTGAGGCCGGATCCGCCCTGTTCACGGTGGCCAACCGCGGCGCCCTGGATGTGAGCGATGTGGGGGTCGCCGTGGTGGTCGACGACCGCTACGCGGGCCATCGCTACCTGCGCCTGCCCTGGCTGGCCGCTGGAGCGAGCGAACAGTTCAGCGTGCCCCTGGCCCTGGCGGCCGGTGCCCATAGGCTGGAGGTGATCGCCGACCCCGAGGGGGAGATCCTCGAGGCCCCGGAGCTGCAGGCGAACAACCGGGCCGGCCTGGATGTGGTGGTGTGATGGCGGTGGATGTGCTCGTGATCGGCTCGGGACCGGCCGCTCTGGCCATCGCCGCCGCCCTGGTGGAGCAGGGCCTCATGGTGGAAGCCCTGGCCAGCGTCGATCCCGAGGTCCCCTGGGCCAATACCTACGGCATCTGGGGGCCTGAGGTTGATGCCCTGGGCCTGGAGGCCTTGCTGGGCCACCGCTGGAGCCATACCAGCAGCTACTTCGGCGCGGATCCCCAGTCGCCTGCCACGGAGCATGGGACCGGGCAGCGCGGTGCCGTGAGCCATGGGATCGACTACGGCCTGTTCGACAAGACCAAGCTGCAGCACCACTGGCTGGAGCAGTGCCGCGGCGGTGGGCTGCGCTGGCACCGCGGCCTGGCCACCGCGATCCGGCACGAGGCGCTGCAGTCCACCGTCACCACCCAGGAGGGCCAGGAGCTGAGTGCCCGGCTGGTGGTGGATGCCAGTGGCCATCAGCCGGTGTTTGTGCAGCGCCCCGATGACGGGCCGGTGGCGGGCCAGGCCGCCTACGGGGTGGTGGGCACCTTCTCGGCCCCACCGGTGCAGCCCGGCCAGTTCGTGTTGATGGACTACCGCTGCGATCACCTCACCCCGCAGGAGCGGTGGGAGTCGCCCACGTTTCTCTACGCCATGGATCTCGGTGGCGGCGTGTTCTTTGTCGAGGAAACCTCGCTCGCCCTGGCGCCGCCCGTCCCCTACGACACGCTGAAGGATCGGCTGCTGCGCCGCCTGGCCCATCGCGGTGTGCAGGTGCTGGAGATCCAGCACGAGGAGTTCTGCCTGTTCCCGATGAACCTCCCCCTGCCGGACCTCGGGCAGCAGGTGGTGGGGTTTGGTGGGGCAGCCTCGATGGTGCATCCCGCCTCCGGTTACATGGTGGGCGCGCTGCTGCGCCGGGCCCCCGTTCTGGCGGCCGCGATTGCCTCGGGCCTGCGCACTCCGGGGCTCGACTCCGCCAACCTGGCTCGCCGTGCCTGGGCGGCCCTCTGGCCCCTCCAGCTGCGCCGCAAGCACGCCCTCTACCGCTTCGGCCTCGACAAGCTGATGCGCTTCCCCGAGGCCCAGCTGCGGGCGTTCTTCGCCAACTTTTTCGCCATGCCCCCCGCGCAGTGGTATGGCTTTCTCACCAACACCCTGCCCCTGCCGCAGCTGATCGCCGCGATGCTGCGCCTGTTCGCCACGGCCCCCTGGAGCGTGCGCTGGGGGCTGCTGGAGCCCCGCGGCCGTGAGCTGGCGCTGCTGGGCCGGCTGTTCTGGCCCTGAGGAGCGGGGCCCTGCAGCCCGGCACCCTCAACCAGCTGGAGGTGATCTGAGCGGCAGGCTGGCCCAGTCGGCCGCATTCACCAGCGGAAACAGGCCATCCTCCCGCTGCACCGCCGCCAGCCAGTCGGCCGGGGGCGTATCGCGGCCATCCACGGCGGCCAGCAGCCGCCAGAAGCGGTTCAGGTGGCGGTGGATGCGCTCGCGGGCCAGGTCGGTGGTGGTGCCGGCCCGCAGGATGAAGCTCCAGTCGGAGCTCTGGGCCAGCAGCAGTTCGCGGGCGGCCTGGTTGAGCAGATCCCGGGCCTGGGCGCTGGCCACGCCACTGTTCACCCGGGCCACCATGGCGGCGGTGGCGCGGTGCCACTCCGGCACGATCCAGGCGTTGGTCTCGTTGAGCCAGTAGTTGTGGTAGCCGCCCTGGCCCCAGCTGGAGGGGGAGGGCTGGCAGAGCTGCAGGGTCTGGCCGCCGCCCAGGCTCTCCCGCAGGCTCACCAGGCCCACGCTGGCCGCCGGCGCCTGGCGGAACAGCTCGGCCAGGAAGCGTGGACCCTCGTACCACCAGTGGCCGAACAGCTCGGCGTCGAAGGGGGCCACCAGCAGCGGCCGCCGCTCCATGGCCCCGGCCAGCTGCTCCAGTTGCTCGCGGCGCCCCGCCAGGTAATGGCCGGCATCGGCGGCGGCGGCGGCGGCGGCCCGCTTCGGCTCGTAGGGCTGCTTCTGCTCCAGCGGGCAGTCGCGACCGCTGACGCTATGCAGCTTCAGGCCCAGGGGCCTGGGGCTGGCGATGCCATGCTCCACCAGCTCGCTGGACGGCAGGTCCCAGCCGAGGTCGCGGTGGAATTCCCGGTAGGCGGCCTGGCCGGGGTAGCCGTCGCGGGCGCTCCACACCGGCAGGGTGGAGCCGCTGTCGCGGCCGAAGAAGGCCATGCCGCCGGGGCTCACGATCGGCGCGTAAACGCCGAAGCGGGGCCGCGGCAGCCCGTGCAGCAGGCCATGGGCATCGAGGATCGCGTAGCGCAGGCCCGCGCCTGTGAGGATCCGATCGAGCCCCTCGTAGTAGGCGCATTCCGGCAGCCAGATCCCCTGGGGCCGCGTCCCCAGCAGCCGCTCGTGTTCGCGCACCGCCGTGAGCAGCTGGCCCCGCACCGCCTCAGGGAACTCCCGCAGCAGCGGCAGGTAGCCGTGGGTGGCGGCGCAGGTGAGCAGATCGAGCACTCCGGCCTGCTGCAGCCGGCGGAAGCGGGGCAGCAGGTCGCCGCCGCAGGACTGCCAGGCGGCGATGGTGGCCTCCAGCCGGGCGGCCTGGGCGCTGGCGGCGGCGGCATGGCTGGGGTGAGCCTGGGCCAGCAGCTCCAGGCGCACCGCCAGCCAGGGCTGGAAGCGGGCGCCCAGCTCGGCGCTGCCCAGCAGCGACAGCAGGGTGGGCGAGAGCCCCAGGCTCAGCCGCGGCCGCTGGGCGGGGTCGGCGGCTGCGGCCTCCAGCACCTCCAGCAGCGGGATGTAGCACTCCAGCAGGGCCTGGAAATACCAGTCCTCCTCCAGGGAGCCGGGCTCGCTGCTGTGGACGTAGGGCAGGTGGGCGTGCAGGACGATCGCCAGGTCGCCACCTCTGGCAGTCGGAGCATCGCTGGCAGCTCCCGCAGAGTCACTGGCCGCCCCCGGACCACCATGCACTGGTGCCCGTTCGCCACCGGCCACGGCACTCCCCTGGATTGGCAGTCAGCTTAGGCGCTGCTCCTAGGCTGGACTCCGCGATGGAGCGCCGATGCAGCTGGCCCTGGCGGTGGATGGTCACAGCATGTTCTATGCCCAGCAGAAGCTGGGTTGGTTCTTCGATCCGCGCCGGCTACTGGAGTACGCCACGGCCACCCCTGGGGTGGAGATCGGCAGCGCCTTCTGGTACACCGGCCTGAAGGATCCCACCGACCAGCGCCCGTTCCGCGACGCGCTCACCTCCCTGGGCTACACGGTGCGCACCAAGCCGTTGCGGGAATTCGGCCATGACTCCGAGCAGCGCCAGTTCGCTCGGGCCAACCTGGATGTGGAGATCGCCATCGACCTGATGGCGGTGGCCCACCGCAGCGATGAGCTGTGGCTCCTCAGCGGCAGCCGCGACCTGGAGCGCCTGGTGGAGGTGCTGCGGGCCCGGGGGCTGCGGATCACGGTGTTCAACACCGACGGCATGGTGCCCCGGGAGCTGCGTAACGCCGCCGATCGCTTCGTCGATCTGGCCACGCTGCGGCCCCAGCTGGAGAAGGCCGAGGCGCTGCAGGCGCCGGTGTTCAGCCGCTCGGCCCCCTAGGATGGGGCTAAGTCATATCAAGTCCGCCTTGTAACCGCCATGGCCCGCGATCCCGGCCGGGTATTGATCTTCGATACCACCCTGCGCGATGGGGAGCAGTCCCCGGGCGCCAGCCTCAACCTTGAGGAGAAGCTGGCGATCGCGCAGCAGCTGGCCCGGCTGGGCGTGGATGTGATCGAGGCGGGCTTCCCCTTTGCCAGCCCCGGGGATTTCAACGCGGTGCAGCGCATCGCCGCCAGCGTCGGCAGTGCCGAGGGGCCAATCATCTGCGGCCTCTCCCGGGCGGCCCGCGGCGACATCAAGGCCTGCGCCGACGCCGTTGCTCCCGCCGCCCACAGGCGCATCCACACCTTCATCGCCACCAGCGACATCCACCTCGAGCACAAGCTGCGCAAGAGCCGCGCCGAGGTGCTGCAGATCGCCGCGGAGATGGTGGATTACGCCCGCTCCCTCGTGGACGACGTGGAGTTCTCCTGCGAGGACGCTGGCCGCTCCGACCCCGAATTCCTCTATCAAGTGATTGAGGCGGCGATCGCTGCCGGTGCCACCACGGTGAACATCCCCGATACCGTGGGATACACCACCCCGGCTGAATTCGGTGCCCTCATCGATGGGATCAATCGCCATGTGCCCAACATCGATCAGGCGGTGATCTCCGTGCATGGCCACAACGACCTGGGCCTGGCCGTGGCCAACTTCCTGGAGGCCGTGAAGACCGGCGCCCGCCAGCTGGAGTGCACGATCAACGGCATCGGCGAGCGGGCCGGCAACGCCTCGCTCGAGGAGCTGGTGATGGCGCTGCACGTTCGCCGCAGCTACTTCAACCCTTTCCTGGGCCGGCCGGTGGAGAGCACCGAGCCGCTCACGGGCATCCGCACCGAGGAGATCTACAAGACCTCGCGGCTGGTGAGCAACCTCACCGGCATGGCTGTGCAGCCCAACAAGGCGATCGTGGGGGCCAATGCCTTTGCCCACGAATCGGGCATCCACCAGGACGGCGTTCTCAAGAACCGCCTCACCTACGAGATCATCGACGCCCGCACCATCGGCCTGGCCGACAACCGCATCTCCCTGGGCAAGCTCTCCGGCCGCAGCGCCTTCCGTGCCCGCCTGGAGGAGCTCGGCTACAACCTCGATCGCGAGGATCTCGACGACGCCTTCGCCCGCTTCAAGGAGCTGGCTGATCGCAAGCGTGAGATCACCGACCGCGACCTGGAGGCGATCGTGAGCGAGCAGGTGCAGCAGCAGGATGAGGCCCGCTACGCCCTCAAGTCGGTGCAGGTGAGTTGCGGCACAGGCCTGTTGCCCACGGCCACCGTGACCCTCACCAGCGCCGATGGCGCCGACCTCACCGAGGCATCCATCGGCACAGGACCGGTGGATGCCGTGTGTCAGGCCCTCAACCGCCTGGCCCAGGTGCCCAACGAACTGGTGGAGTTCTCGGTGAAGTCGGTCACCGAGGGGATTGATGCCATGGGCGAGGTGACGATCCGCCTGCGCCAGAATGGCGTGCTATACTCCGGCCATGCCGCCGACACCGACATCGTGGTGGCGGCGGCCCAGGCCTTCGTCAACGCCCTCAACCGCCTGGTGGCCGGCACCCAGCGCAGCCCGCTCCATCCCCAGAAGGCGCCATTGCCGGTGGGCGATCTGCCCCTGGCCGATCGGCCGCGGGTGTGACGAGCGCGCGACCCCGGGGCGTGCTGGTGCGCGCCCTGCAGCTGGCCCTGCTGCTGCTGCTGGCCATCGCCATGCTGGTGCCCCTGTTCTGGTTGGTGAGCACCTCGCTCAAGGGCCCGGCCGAGGACATCTTCACGATGCCGCCGGCCCTGCTGCCGGCCCAGCCCAGTCTGGAGGCCTATGGCCGGCTGTTCGGCGAAAACCCGATCGGCGCCTACATTCTCAACAGCACGATCGTCAGTGGGCTGGCGGTGGTCGCCAACCTGTTGTTCTGTTCCCTGGCCGCCTATCCGCTGGCGCGGATGCGCTTCGCCGGTCGGGGCCTGGTGCTGGCCCTGGTGGTGGCCACGATTCTGATCCCCTTCCAGGTGGTGATGATCCCGCTCTACCTGCTGATGGTGCAGCTGGGGCTGCGCAACACCCTCTGGGCCCTGATCCTGCCCCAGGCCGCCACGGCCTTCGGCATCTTTCTGCTGCGCCAGAGCTTCGCCGGGGTGCCGGTGGAGCTGGAGGAAGCGGCCCGCATCGACGGCTGCACGCCCCTGGGGGAGTGGTGGAACGTGATGATCCCGGCGGCGCGGGCTGATCTGATCACCCTGGCGATGTTCGTGTTCATCGGCACCTGGAGTGATTTCCTCTGGCCGCTGGTGATCCTCGACGACCCCAAGCTCTACACCCTGCCCCTGGGCCTGCAGCAGCTCGCCACCAGTTTTTCGCTGGATTGGCGCCTGGTGGCGGCCGGTGCGGTGGTGTCGATTCTGCCGGTGCTGGGTCTGTTCATTGGCCTGCAGCGCTACATCCTACCCAGTGCCACTGGAGATGCGGTCAAGGGCTGAGTTCGCAGGCGGAACCGCCTTTTCCCTTCGGCGAGGCACCGCTCTCCTCCGCTGTTCCCATTCGAACCGGTGAGATGCCTCTGCTGCGGTGTATCACCAGCTGAGTGATCACCTCTCTTGGGGTGATCTATGTTGCGAGTGTGTTGCTCATGCGGCGAGCCTGATTTCCGCTAGCAGCCAGGCCTAGCAACAGAGTGCGCGATGTCAGTTGAAGATGTCAGTTGGTGATGAAGTTAGTGATGAGGTTGGTGATTAAGTTGCTCTCCGGTCTTGCCGTCTCCCTGCTCAGTTTTGGCGCCCTGATGATTTCCTTCCCGCTGCTCGCCGATACCGTGGATGCCCGCTGTGATCTCTTTCCTGCCGGAAAGGATCGGGCCCCATCCTCGGGGTTGTGTACCTTCTCCCAGCGGCAGGGCTATGTGACCATCCGACTCAAGAACGGTCAAACCATCGAGCGCAAGCCGAACGGGAGCACGTCCAACGCCTTCTTCGATTCCCAGGGTGAACCCGCCAGGCGCGAGATCCTGGACGCTAAGCGCGGCCATGTGTACCGGCTGGCGACCCAGTCGATCGTTGTCTTCTGGGATCCGGCTCCCTACAAGCGGGGTGTCAACGCCGGCAAGGGCAGCTCCGTTCCAGGCTGCGGGACATCCACGGCCAAGCCTCCCGAATTGGTCCGGCTGCCGCTCGGTAACGACCAGGTGACATTCGAGGGCAGTTGCCGGGCCTATTGGTGACGCCGCCAGGGTTCTGGCTGCCGAGGAGGCTGTCAAGCGCTACTTCCGGGAGCAGGGGCTCTGAGCCCGGCGCGGGGCCGGATGCTCGGCCGGGAGCCCAGCCTCCTGACCGCAGGGCCTTCTGCCAGCGGAGTGGCTGCTCAGCCCGCGGCCAGCTGCTCCAGGCCCCGGGTCAGCCGGGTCAGGGCCTCCGCCAGATCAGCTTCCCCCAGCATCCCGTAGCTCAGCCGCAGACAGCAGCCCGTCAGCCCGAAGCTGCTGCCGCTCACCAGTGCCACCCCGTGCTCGCGGATCAGGCGCTCCATCGCCGTGTCTGCGGGGAGCGGTGAGTCCAGCTCCAGCAGGGCGTAGAAGGCGCCCTCGGGCTGCACCATCAGGCGCCAGGGCGCGCCGGGGATGGCCAGGGCCTCCAGCACCTGCTGGCGCCGGTCTGCCAGGGTCGCGATCCGGTCGCGGCACCAGTCGCCACCGGCCTCCAGGGCTGCCACGGCCGCGTGCTGCACCAGCCGCGGCGCGCAGATCAGCACCGTGTCCTGCACCTTGGCCAGCGCCGGCATCAGGGCCTCGGGCACCACGGCCCAGCCCAGGCGCCACCCCGCCATGCCGTGGCTCTTGGACAGGGAGCCGAAGCTCACGGTGTGGGCGCCGCTGCCCGGCTGGCTGGCCGGGCTCCAGGGTTGGGCCCCGCCGTAACCGAACAGGGCATAGGCCTCGTCGTGCAGGTGCAGCAGGCCCCTCTCGGCGCAGAGCCGGTTGATCGCCTCCAGCACCGTCCGTGGCAGCACCGCCCCGCTGGGGTTGTTGGGCGACACGGTCACGATCGCCCGGGTGCGGGGCGTGATCGCCGCCGCCAGCCGCTCCGGATCCGGAACTACGCCCGCCTCCACCGCCACCGGCACCCCGCCCGCCAGCTGGATCGCCATGGCGTGGTTGAAGTAGTAGGGCACCGACAGGATCAGCTCATCGCCTGGGTCGCACAGCACCTGCACCACGGCGTTGAAGGCCATGTTGCTGCCGGCGGTCACCAGCAGGGTGCTCTCGCTGAGGTCGAGGTTGTGCTCCTGGCCCAGGTGGCGGGCGATGGCGGCGCGCAGCTCGGGCTCCCCCTCCACCGGCCCATAGGCGTTGAGATCGGGATGGTTCCGTGCGGGGGCGTTGCCTGGCGTGTCGACCAGCAGCGCCTCGCGCAGGGCGATCTGCACCGCAGGCGGCGGCCCCCAGTTCACCATGCCCTGGCCCAGGGAGAGGGTGCCGGGGCTGTCCCGGATCAGGGCGCCCATCACCGGAATCACCGGGGTCTGCACCGAGGCCAGGCGCTGGGCCGGACAGGCACCCCGGCCGCTGGTGCCGCTCACGGCTGGGTCGGCGCCGCCGGCCGCGCCGGGGACGGGCTGGAGGGCTGGGGCGTCAGGCCGCCGCCCAGGTCCTCGCGGGGCAGCAGCGGTGTGGCTTGCGGGGCCGCCGTTGCCGGTCGCTGCCGCAGCTGCTGGCGCAGGCTCTCCTGTTGGGCCCGCAGCTCCTCCACGGCGCCCTCCAGTCCATCGAAGCGATGCAGCCGCTGCACCGTGGAGCGCAGTTGCTCCTCCAGGGCGTTGGTGCGCTCCAGGTCGCGGGAGTTCTCCAACGACTGCACCCGTCCCTGCAGGGCCTCCAGTCGGCCGGCCTGCTGGCGCACCTGCTGCAGCAGCACCAGGAACAGCACCGCCACCATCGCCGTGAGCCCCGTGCCCAGCCAGCGCATCCAGGGGGGCAGGGGGCTGGGGTCCAGGGACCGGGCGGCGGCGGGCGGCGGACTGGGACTGGCGGACATGCGAGAGGCGCTGGTGGCGGGCCCGAGGGCTGGCAGGCCAAGTCTGGGGGCTGGTTGCGCCGCTGGCGAGCGGCTCGGGCTGCGGTGGCGAGCCTGGGCGGCGGCGTCCCCACGCCTCAGCTGCCAGGTGGGCCTAGCGGTCGCTAGGACAGGGCCATTGCGCTGCGGTCCCTTGTCCCTCGATCAACTCGACGCCTTCCTGGCCCACGCCCGCAGCAGCTCCAGCCTGAGTGAGCAGCTGCAGCAGCCCCTGGAGCTTGAGGCCCTGCTGGCCCTGGCGGCCGCCGAGGGCTTTCTGGTGAGCGAGGCGGATGTGATCGCGGCCCAGGCCCGTGAGGAGGAGAGCCTCAGCGATGAGGAGCTCCAGCGCCGCGCTGGCCAGGACGCCCGCAAGCTGCGCACCTTCATCCCCGGCTGAGGCTGGATCGGGGGACTGTCCCGATCCAGGGGCCGGCGGCCTGCCCCTGATCCGGCGGGTCCAGCTCAGGAGGCGCTCCTGTAGAGCGCCGGAGCGCTGAAGCGGGCGTAGTGGCCTTCGCCGCGGAACCAGAACTCTGGCTCGGGGGTGAGGTCGGGGGCCTCCAGGGCCCAGCGCTCGCTCAGGTAGCCGGCGAAGTCGGGCTCGCTGCTGGCGGGGGTGCCATCCCAGTAGACGACCGCGAAACTCACGGCCCGCACCAGATGGCCGGCCCCCTCCAGCCCATCGGCCTCCTCCACCTGTTCGGCCAGCAGATGGGTGCGGAAGGGGCCGTCCTGGCCCTGGCCCTGGCCCTCCAGGGCGTACTTGAGGAAATAGAGCTGGCGGGCCCGGGGAAAGATCGGTCCAGGCGCCTGCCGCAACAGCGCCACGAAGGCCGTCTCGAAGGCGCTGGGATCCTTGGTTTCCGGGTGGCTGCTCATGCCTCCATCCTGCCGGCCCGGAACTCAGGCCTTGCCCAGCAGGCGGCAGCCGATCTGGATGGTGCCCTCATCCAGCAGCCGGCCCAGCTTGAGGGCGAAGGCCTCTTCCTGACGGTCGAAGCTGGCCTGGTGGCTGGTGATCCAGGCAATCTCCTCGGCGGTGATCACGCCGGTGGCGACGCTCTCCAGGTAGATCTCCCCGACGATCATGGCTCCACTGGCGGTGGGACGACGCTATCGGGGCGGCCCGCTGAGGCCAGGGGGTGCAATCACTTGTTACCGCAGCGGCGGTAGGTGGCTCAGCGGGAAGGGCGACCGGCCGGCTCCCGGTGGATCGCGAAGGCGGCCAGCACGCCGCCGGCGAAGCCCGCCACGTGGCCGATCCAGCTCACCCCCGGCGGCGAGGCGAAGGGCAGCAGGCTTGGCAGGATGCCGCCCCAGGTCACCAGGCAGAACACCGACAGCAGCAGGCTGAGCGGGTGCTTCTCCAGAAAGCCGATCACCATCAGATAGCCGAGCAGTCCATAGACCACGCCCGAGAGGCCGTGGCTGCCGTTGGGCCAGAGCAGCCACACCGGGATGGCGGTGGCGTAGACGCCGATCCACACCGCCAGGTAGTCGCGCCGGCCCTTGGCCAGCACCAGCCAGGACAGCGGCAGAAACAGCAGCGTGTTGCTGAGCAGATGGCCGAAGCCGCTGTGGCTGAAGGGCGCGGTGAACACGCCCAGCAGGCTGCCGCCCGCGGCGGCGGGCAGCATCGGCAGGTTCCAGCGGCCGCCGAACAGCAACTGGTCCACCAGCTCCTGGGCCCAGGCCACACCCACCAGCAGGAGCGACAGCTGGAAGCCGGTGCGCAGGCGGCGGGTGATCACCACGGTGAAGCAGGGGGATCCAGCCTGCCAGCATCGGCCCTGTCATGCCGCCATCCCCCGTGCTCGTGTCCCAGCCCAGCCCCCAGCAGCGCCGCCAGTGGCTGCTGGGGCCCAACGCCGGCGCCTGGCATGGCTCCTTCATCCGCTGTGGTGCCGATGGGGTGGAGCAGGAGCGGTTTCCCACCCAACTGGCGGTGCAGGAGCAGAACGGCGAGATCGACGCCTCCCTCACCTATGTCCACACCGGCCAGGTGCGCAGCATGCGCTTCGCCGAGCCGCCGCCGGAGATGCAGATCAGCCCCGCGGGCCACTGGAGCCTGGGGCCGGATCGGATCGGGCCCTGGCCGTTCTTCGCGGAGCTGTGCCTGGTGCATGGCGATCGCCGCCGGCGCGTGGTGCTGCGCCATGGCAGCGAGCATCCCGAGAGCCTGGTGGTGGTGGTGGAGGCGCGGCCGGGCGTGGAGGATCCAGCGCCGGCGGCGCCCTTGGCGGCTGCGCGGCTGGGCCCGGGCCGCTGGAGCCCGGAGCCGGGGCTGGAGATCGAGACAGCGAGCGGCCGCAGCCTGGGGGATCCGGTGGGCACCTGCCTGCGCTGGAGTCCGGAGCCCGGGGTGGTGCTCGAGATCTGTCGCCGCTACGGCGCCAGTGGGCTACTGGAACCCCTGGCTCCGTAGCGGCGTGGACGCGAGGCCAGGCATAGGATATTGCAACTCACTTGCAATAAGCGGAGTCGATGCGAACGGTCCCCCTGCTCGCCGACCTGGTCCCCGGCCAGTCCGCCACCATCGCCTCCCTGGCGGCCGACTCCGGCCTGGGTCAGCGCCTCGCCGCCCTGGGCCTGCGCCCCGGCCAGCGCGTTGAGCTGCTGCGCCGGGCCAGCTGGGGCGGGCCCCTGCACCTGCGCGTCGGCATGACCGAACTGATGCTGCGCCGCCGCGACGCGGCCCGGGTGGGCATCACCGCCCTGGGTGGGGCCGCGTGAGCCACTGCCAGAGCCCCATCTGGAGCGCCCCCGCCGGCCAGGCCACCGTCGCCGTGCTGGGGATGCCGAACACCGGCAAGTCCACCTTCTTCAGCCAGCTCACCGGCAGCCACGCCCATATCGGCAACTGGCCCGGCCTCACCGTGGACCTGCTGCAGGCCGACCTCGACCTGGAGGGCCGCCCCGCCCAGCTGGTGGATCTACCCGGCATCTACGACCTGCGCGGCCACTCCGAGGACGAGGCCGTGGTGCGCCGCTTCCTGGAATCCACCCCGATCGACCTGGTGGTGGTGATCCTCAATGCCAGTCAGATCGATCGCCAGCTGCGCCTGGCGCTGCAGGTGCGACAGCTGGGGCTGCCGGCCCTGCTGCTGCTCAACATGGCCGATGAGGCCCGCCGCTTCGGGGTCGTGATCGATGCCGAGCACCTGGGGGCCGAACTGGGTCTGCCGGTGCTGCTGGTGAGCGCCAAGTACCGGCGCGGCCTGGCCCAGGCTCGCCAGGCCATGGTGCGCCAGCTGGGCGGCGCATCCGGTCCGGCCGCGCCTGGGGTTGCGGCTCCACCTGCGGCCATCCCGCTGCTGGAGCCGTTGCTGGAGGCCGGTGAGCCCGAACTTCCCGGGCGCATGGCGGCCCTGTTGGCCGCGGCGGTGAGCCTGCCGCCCCAGTGGCGCGATCGCCTCACCCGCCGGCTCGATGGGCTGCTGCTGCACCCGTGGCTGGGGTTGCCGCTGTTCTTCCTGGCGATGGCCCTGATGTTCCAGGTCATCTACGCCATCGGCGTGCCGCTGCAGGAGGCCCTCGGGGCCCTGCTCGATGCCTTCGGCAAGGGCGTGCTGACGCCGCTGCTCTCCGGTCTGCCGCCATTCCTGAAGGGCTTCCTGCTCGATGGCCTCTATCAGGGCCTTGGCACGGTCACGGCGTTCCTGCCGGTGATCTTCCTGTTCTTCCTGGCCATGGGCGTGGTGGAGGACAGCGGCTATCTCTCGCGGGCCGCCTATCTGATGGATGCCTTCATGGAGCGGCTCGGGCTCGATGGCCGCAGCTTCGTGCTGGCGCTGATGGGGTTTGGCTGCAACGTGCCGGCGATCCTGGGCACCCGGGTGATGCGCAGCAGCGGCCTGCGGCTGCTCTCGATGTTGATCATTCCCTTCTCGCTCTGCTCGGCCCGCCTGAACGTGTTCCTGTTCATGGCGGCGGCCTTCTTCCCGGCGCGTCAGGGCGGCCTGGTGATCTTCGGGCTCTATCTGATGAGCTTTGCGGCGGCCATCGTCACGGCGTTGCTGTTCAAGGGGCGCTTCAACAGCAGTGAGCCGTTGGTGCTGGAGTTGCCTCCCTATCGCTTCCCCACCCTGCGCCAGATGCTCAACCGCGCCTGGGCGGAGGTACGCCATTTCTGGTTCTGGGCGCGCCGCTTCATCGTCTTCGGGGTGGTGGCGGTGTGGCTGCTCAACAACCTGCCGCTGGGGGTGGCGCCGGCCTCGGATGCCTCACTCTCCGGCCAGCTGGGTGAGCTGCTGCAGCCCCTGCTCGGCCCGATCGGCATCAACCCCAAGCTCACCGTGGCGCTGGTGTTCGGCTTCATCGCCAAGGAGATCGTGCTCGGTGGCCTGGCAGTGATCTACGGCCAGGCCGATCCGGCGGCCCTGGGCCGCGCTGTGGCGGCCGATGTGAGCTGGACCCAGGCCGTGAGCTTCATGCTGTTCACCCTGCTCTACACGCCCTGCCTCTCCACGGTGGCCGTGATCCGCAGCGAGTCGAAGCGGCTGGGCTTCACGGTGTTCAGCGTGGTCTGGTCGTTCTTGCTGGCCTGGCTGGTGAGCTTTGGCTTCTTCCAGGGCGCGAGCCTGCTGCAGCAGCTGGGGGTGCTCGGCTAGGGGCCTCCGCCCACGCTGGGACCGCAACCCACGCTCTGCTTCAGGATCTCCAGCCGGTCGATCTCGGCCTCGGCGCTGTCGATGCCCAGCTCCACGGCCCGGGCGTAGGCCACCTGGGCGAGATAGAAGACGCTGCAGGCCCGCTGCCGGTTCTGGGGACCCTGCTGGCGGGAGAGCTCCATGCCGCTGCGCTCCATGGCCTGGCCGGCCGCCAGGGTGCGCTTGGCCAGCTCGCTTGTGGCCGCTGGCGGCGGTGGAGGCTCCACCTGGGCCCTGGCAGCGCCGATGACCCCCCAGGACGTCAGGCTGCTGGGTGCCAGAACAGCCACGGCGATGGCGGCAGCGCAGCCCGGCCGGCGGCCCCAGCGGCGCTGGAGGACGACCCGGGGTCCATAGATTGGGGGGGCTGCCGGAGGCACCATGACCTTCTACGAGCTGCTCTGGGAGGGGGAAGGCTGTGGCGATGCTGCTGATCTTGCCGAAGCTCTCGCCTTTTTTCAGGAACTCAAGCCCAAGGATCTGAGCTGGCAGCAGGTGTGCGCGGATCCCCGCTACGCCCCCACGATTCGCCGCTACCGCTCCTTCGAGGCCTTTCTCGACAACGAGGACGAAGTGGAGACCATCTTGCCGTCCCTGGAGATGCTGGAGGCGGCGGCACCGGAGTCCACGACAGACACCGTCTCGGCAGATTCCGCTACTCCGGAGACCGACGACCCCGTTGCGTGAATAACTCCCCGAGGGGTGTCGGGTGGCACCTGTTACGGGATGGTCCACTTGTAAGACTCGAGCCGTGGCGGTCGTCCCGGCAAGGGCGCCGCTGGACATGCGGTCACCTCCGGCCGATGCCTGCCGTGTGGGGCCAGACATTCGATGGGATCTCAGCGATGACATCAGCGAATCCGGGCCTGACCATCGGTGAACTGGAGGCCAACTACTCCCTCTATTGCAAGGCCCTCAAGTTGCTGCTCCTCGAGGGTCGCAGTCTCACCCGCATCCAGCGCACCGTCTGCTGGGAGCGGCTGGAGATCCTGCACAGCTGCCTGCCCAACCGCTACCGCGCCCCCGACTATCTGGCCGCCCTGCTGCGCCGCGAGATCACCGAGCAGGCCGAAGGGGCCAGCCAGGCCGTCGGCTGACGGGCTCCCTGCCGGGGCGCGTCGGCGGTCGCCGGTTGCTGAACGGCGGTCGGCCAGAGTGGAGGGGCATGCTTCTGGCGCGATGCAGGTCAACGAGATCGATCTGGCGGCGGCCAGCCCGGTGAACGACCTCTGGTCCGGCCTGGTCGAGTGCCTGGGGCTGGAACGGGGAGCCCGGGCGGCGCGCCAGGCCCTGGACCTGCAGGCGATGCACGGCACGGACGGCACCCTGCCGATGCTGCTGGTGGAGACCTGTGGCATCGCCCTCGTGCAGCGCCAGCAGCTGCGGGTCGCGACGGGCCTACCGGTGCCGGAGGCTCCTGGGGTGGTGCTGCTGTTCAGTCGCCGCCAGGCCGCCATCCAGTTGCTGCAGTGGCAGGGCTGAGGATGTCCTGGCGTGGCTCCTAGCCTGGCCGGCATCTTTCCGCACTCCCCATGGCGATCCCTGCTCGCTCTCTTTCCGGCGTGGCGGCCCTGGCCCTGGCGGCCGCCGGATCGCTGCTGGTTGGTGCCGCCCCGGCCCGGGCCTCCATCGACAGCGATCGGGTGACCGGGCTTTGCCTGGCGGGCTTCAATGCCGCCATGGCGGCGGCCCGCAAGACGGCCCCTCCGGGCATGGGCGACTTCACCTGCAAGTGCTTCCTGGAGCAGGTGAGCAACAATGCCAGCCTCGATCAGGCCCGCGAAACCTGCAGAACCCGGGCTGCTGCCAAGTTCACCGTGAAGTGACGGTGGACGGCCCTGTTCGCAGAACGGGCGGTTGGGTGTGATCGGGGCCGTGTGATGGCTGGAGGTGATGACCCTGCGTGAGGGTCTTGGTGTTGTGCCTGGACCAAGGCTCTCCTCCGTTCCTAGCCTTCGTCCATTGCCCGGCGCCCAAGGCGGCCGTGCCGAGAGCAGAAGGCGATGAGTCTGTCCGATCGGTTCATCCGCAGCCCCGTGCTCACCACGGTGTGCTCGCTGGTGATCCTGATCCTGGGGGCCGTGGCGATTCCGCTGCTGCCGCTGGAGAAGCTGCCGCAGATGGCCCCCACCCAGATCAAGGTGTCGGCCACCAACATCGGTGCCGATGCCCGCACCACCACCGACACGGTGACGCGGGTGATCGAAAAGGAGATCAACGGGGTCGAGTCCATGAAGTACATGGCCTCGAACACATCCTCGGCGGGGGTGAGCAACATCACCGTGTCGTTCCCGGTGGAGGTGGACCGCAAGATCGCTCAGGTGAATGTGCAGAACCGGGTGAGTCAGGCCACCCCGGCACTGCCCGATGTGGTGAAGCAGACGGGTGTGACGGTGGAGGCGGCCTCCCCCAGCCTCTTGCTGGCCTACGGCTTTTATTCAGAGCTCGATGCCCAGGGGCAGCCCCTCTACGACCCCCTGTTCATCAGTAACTACATCGACCAATACATGCTCGATGAGATCACGCGGGTGCCGGGAATCGGCAACGCCACGATTCTCGGGGAGCGCAAGTATGCCCTGCGGCTGTGGCTGGATCCGGCCAGGCTCGCCTTCCATGACCTCACGCCCATGGATGTGGAGCGGGCCCTCAAGGAGCAGAACCTGCAGGTGGGCGCCGGCAAGGTGGGCCAGGAGCCCAGTGCGGCGGGCCAGCAGGTCACGATTCCCCTCAAGGCGGAAAGCCGCTTCCGTTCGCCCGCCGATGCCGAAAACCTGATCCTGAAGTCGGATGCCGAGGGCACGATCGTCAGGCTGGGGGATGTGGGGCGGGCCGAGCTCGGCGCCGAGAACTACGACATGGTGACCACCATCACCGGCAAGCCCTCGGCTGGTCTGGCGCTCTATGCCCTGCCTGGCGCCAATGCCCTCGATACGGGTAATCGGATCAAGGCGAAGGTGGAGGAACTGGCGGCCAGTTTTCCGCCGGGACTGAACTATGAGATACCCTACGACTCGACCCTGTTTGTGATCACGTCCCTGCAGGATGTGACCTCGAACCTGTTCCAGGCGATCGTGATGGCGGTGCTCACGATCCTGCTCTTCCTGCAGGACTGGCGCTCCACGATTGTGCCGGCCCTGGCGATGCCCGTGGCGATGGTGGGGGCGATGGCGGTGCTGCTGGGGCTGGGCTTCAGCATCAACCAGCTCACGATGTTCGGCATCATTCTGGCGATTGGCACGGTCACCGACGATGCCGTGGTGATCGTGGAGGCGATCAAGGCCAAGCTCGGCCAGGGGATGCGTCCGGTTCAGGCGGCCCTCGATGCCATGAATGAGCTGGCGTCCCCCACGATCACGGCGGCTCTGGTGCAGCTGGCGGTGTTCATCCCGGTGTGCTTCTTTCCGGGCACCACCGGCATCGTCTACCGCCAGTTCGCCGTCACCCTGGCGGCCGCGATCGTGTTCTCCACCTTCAACGCCCTCTCCTTCTCGCCCACGATCGGTGCCCTGTTCCTGCGGCCCGAGGGCTCCAAGCCTGATCGTCTCGACCGCCTCCTGGACTGGAGCCTGGGCTGGCTGTTTCGCCTGTTCAATCGGGGCTTCGGCGCCGTGGTGGCCTGGTATGGACGCACGATCGAAACCCTGGTGCGGTTCCGCTATCCGGTGCTGGCCCTGTTCGTGGGCGGCCTGGTGGCCACGGTGCTGATGCTCAGGCTGGTGCCGGTGGGGTTCATCCCCGAGGAAGACCAGGGGCTGATGATCCTGATCGGTGAGGCGCCGCCCAGCGTCGCCCTCCCCTACACCGAAGGCCAGGTGAAGCAGGTGGGCCAGATCCTCGACGACTTCCCCGACATCGAGAGCTACCTCGGGGCCGCGGGCTTCGGCCTGGAGGGCAACGGCTACAACAAGTATCTGTTCTTCATCCGCCTCAAGGCCTGGGGGGATCGCCCCAACGCTGACCAGTCGGTGTTCAGCCTGCTCCAGGACCTCAACGGCCGCCTGCAGAAGGAGGTGAGTGGCTCGCTGGCCTTTGCCACCAACGTGCCGCCGATCGATGGGGTGGGTGCCACCGGTGGCTTCGAGTTTCAGCTGCAGAACCGGGCCAGCCTGCCCACCGAGGCCCTGCTGAGCAACGTCAATCGCCTGATCGCTGCGGCCCGGGAGCGGCCCGAGCTGCAGCGGGTCACCACCACTTTCACCCCGGCCTCCGAGCAGATCTCCGTGGGAATTGATCGCGAGCTGCTCAAGAGCCTCGATGTGGATGTCAATGAGGCCTTCGGCACGGTGCAGTCCTACATGGGCGGCAAATATGTCAACGACTTCGTGCTGGGCTCGAATCAGTACCGGGTCTACATTCAGGCCGAGGGCATCGATCGCGCCGATCCCGAGAGCATCGGGTCGTACTTCGTTCGCAATCGCAGCGGCAAGCTCGTGCAACTGCGCAACGTGGTGACCCTGGAGCCGTTCCAGGCCCCGCCCACCCTCACGGGCTACAATGTCTATGAGGCGATCAAGGTGCAGGGGTCCCCGGCGCCCGGCTACAGCACCGGCCAGGCGATCGCGGTGATGGAGGAGTTGGCCGCCCAGGTGCTCGACCCTGGCTTCGGCTACGAGTGGACAGGCCTGGCCCTGGAGGAGACCAGCGCCGGCGGCGCCACTACGGCGATCTTCGCCCTGGCCTTCGTGCTGGTGTTCCTGATCATGGCCGCCCAGTACGGCAGCTATGTGGATCCATTGATCATTCTGCTCACGGTGCCCCTGGCGGCCCTGGGGGCCCTCGCGGCGATCTGGCTCCGGGCCAATCTGTTGCAGCAGGGCAGCTTTTGGCCCGTGATCAGCAACGACATCTTTGCCCAGGTGGGCCTGCTGATGCTGATCGGCATGGCCAGTAAGAACGCGATCCTGATCGTGGAGCAGGCCAATGAGTTCCTCCGCCTCGGCATGGGCCTGCAGCAGGCGGCGATAGCGGCCTCCAAATCGCGCTTCCAGCCGATCGTGATGACGGCCGCCTCGGGTCTGGTGGGCTACATCCCGCTGATGACCGCGGCCGGTGCGGGCGCCATCAGCCGCTGGTCGATCGGCACCGTGAGCTTCGGCGGCTACCTGATCGCCACGGTGCTCAGCCTGGGGGTGGCGCCGGTGCTGTTCATCGTGATTAAGGGCCTGGAGCGGCGTTATCTGCAGGGGCGGCCGCCCGCGGCGGCCGCCCCTGGAGCTCCATGACACCGCGCAAGCTGCTCGTGGTGGCGATTCTCGGTGCCCTGCTCGGGGGCCTGTTCGGCGTAGCCGTGCGGCAGTTGGCCGTGGGACCCACGGGCCGGCCGCGTTTCGAGAGCGCCTTCTACAGCGCCCTGCGGCGCCACTACCCCTGGATCGGGGCCGGGGCCGGTGCCCTGGCGGGCCTGGGTTTCGCCGCCATCGGCCATGCCAGCCGAGATCGCCAGCGCTAGCGGCTAGTTCTCCGCCAGCAGCGCCTGGTGGGCGTCCTGCAGCCGCTGCCGCGCCTCCTCACTCACCACCGGATAGGCCAGATCAAGCTGGTCCAGGGCGTCAATGATCGCCGCCGCCACCACGATGCGGGTGAACCACTTGTTGTCGGCCGGCACCACATACCAGGGCGCCTCCGGGGTGGCCGTGTGGCGAATCGTGTCCTCGTAGGCCTCCATGTAGTCGTCCCAGTGGGCGCGTTCGCGGATGTCGGCGGCGGAGAACTTCCAGTTCTTCTCTGGCGTCTCCAGCCGTTCGAGAAAGCGTTTCTTCTGCTCCTTCTTCGAGACGTGCAGGAAGAATTTCAGCGGCGCGATGCCGTTGCGGGCCAGGTAGCGTTCGTAGTGGCGGATGTCCTGGAAGCGGTGCTGCCAGATGTCTTTGCCCTTGAGCTGGGAGGGCAGGCTTTGGCGCTCCAGTAGCTCCGGGTGCACCCGCACCACCAGCGTCTCCTCGTAGTAGCTGCGGTTGAAGATGCCGATCCGCCCCCGCTCCGGCAGCGCCTGATTGCTGCGCCAGAGAAAGTCGTGGTCGAGATCCACGGAGGAGGGGGCCTTGAACGATGACACCTGGCAGCCCTGGGGATTCACCCCGCTCATCACGTGCTTGATCGTGCCGTCCTTGCCGGCCGCATCCATGGCCTGGAAGATCAGCAGCAGGGCCCAGCGGTCCTGGGCGTAGAGCAGGTCCTGAAAGTCCGCCAGCAGCTCCACCCCCAGGGCCAGCGCCTCCTTGGCCCGGGGCTTGTCCTCCGCCGAGAACTCCAGGGTGTCGCCGGGATCCACGTGCTTGAGCCGGAATGCCTCCCCCTTCTCCACCCGGAACGGCTTCGACAGTTCCCGGGCCCGCTGGATCAGTTCCTTTCTGCGCATGGCACCTGGGGACTCCGGCCCCCATCCAAGGCACGACCGCTGCAGGGCGCCACACCCTTGGCGAGCATGCGCTGTTGGCCTGCCGCCAGCTCCCACGCCGCGCCCATGCCCAAGCCAGCGTGCATCGGAGAGCGGCGATCGCACCGGGCAGCTCTGAGAGTGCCGAAACCAGCCATGGCTCCCTCTGGCTGGTGTTGCCAGCATGGAGACCAGTGCTCCCGCCGGCGGCCCGTGCCATGCCCCGCCCCCTAAAGGCCCTTGCCGGAGTCCTGCCGGGCCTTGCAAGCCTGCGGGCCTACCGGCGCCCCTGGCTGCGGGCGGACCTGCTGGCCGGCATCACGGTGGCGGCCTACCTGATTCCCCAGTGCATGGCCTACGCCGAGCTGGCGGGTCTGCCCCCGATCGCGGGCCTGTGGGCGATTCTGGCGCCGCTGCTGCTCTATGCCCTGGCGGGCTCCTCGCCCCAGCTGTCGGTGGGGCCCGAATCCACCACGGCCGTGATGACCGCTGCGGCCGTGGCGCCCCTGGCCGCCGGTAACCCAGCCAGCACCGCCGGCCTGGCCAGCCTGCTCGCCCTGCTGGTGGGCCTGTTCTGTTGCCTCGGTGCCTGGGGGCGCCTGGGCTTTCTGGCAGACCTGCTCTCCAAGCCGATCCTGGTGGGCTACATGGCCGGGGTGGCGGTGATCATGATCACCGGCCAGATCGGCAAGATCACGGGGGCGGCCCTGAAGTCGGAGACGCTGCTCGGCCAGCTGCGGGAGCTGCTGCAGCGGCCGGGCACCATCCATCTGCCCACGCTGCTGCTGGCGGCGGCGGTGCTGGTTCTGCTGCTGTGGATCCAGCGCCACTGGCCCAAGGCGCCGGGGCCCCTGCTGGCGGTGCTGCTGGCCACGGGGGTGGTGGGGCTGTTTCACCTGGACCAGCGCGGCGTGGCGGTGATCGGCGAGATCCCCGCCGGCCTGCCCCAGCTGAGCTGGCCGGCGCTCCCGCAGCCGGGTCAGCTGCGCACCCTGGTCGCCAGCGCTCTGGGCATCGCCCTGGTGGGTTACTCCGACAACGTACTCACCGCCCGTTCCTTCGCCACCCGTAACGGTTATCGCATTGACGCCAACCAGGAACTGCTGGCCCTCGGCGCGGTGAACCTGGGCAACGGCCTACTGCAGGGCTTCCCGGTGAGCAGCAGCGGTAGCCGCACGGCCATCGCCGATTCCCTGGGCAACCGCTCCCAGCTCTATTCCCTGGTGGCCTTCGTGAGCGTGGTGCTGGTGCTGCTGTTCCTGCGGCCGCTGCTGGTGCTGTTCCCCAAGGCTGCCCTGGGGGCGATCGTGATCTACGCGGCCCTGCGCCTGATCGACATCCCGGAGTTTCTGCGGATGCGTGCCTTCAAGCGCAGTGAATTCCGCCTGGCCCTGGTCACCCTGCTGGGGGTTCTGGTCACCGACATCCTGATCGGTGTGGCCCTGGCGGTGGGGCTGTCCGTGATCGATCTGTTCGCCCGGCTGGTGCGTCCCAACGACGCCGTGCTGGGTGAGGTGCCTGGCCTGGCGGGCCTACATGATGTGGCCGACTGGGAGGGCGCCAGCACGATCCCTGGGCTGTTGATCTTCCGTTACGACGCCCCCTTGTGCTTCGCCAACGCCGAGCACTTCCGCCGTCGGGTGGTCGAAGCAATCGAGGCGGAGCCGCTGCCGGTGGAGTGGTTCGTGCTCAGCGCCGAGGCGATCGTCGAGATCGACATCACCGCCGCCGACATGCTCGCTGAGTTGCTTCGGGAGCTGACCGATCGGGGCATCGTCTTCGCCCTCGCGCGGGTGAAGCAGGATCTGTTCGGCACCCTGCGGCGCACGGGCTTTCCGGATCAGCTCGGCAGCCAGTGGTTCTTCCCCACCCTGGCCGAGGCGATCGAGGCCTTCAGAGCCCGCCCTCGATCAACCGCGCCATCAGCAGGTTCGCAGCCTTGAGGCCATAGGCCGTGTACCAGCAGCGCAGGGGCAGATGGCCTTCGGGCGTGGTCTGCCCCAGCGCTGGCGGCTCCTCCAGCAGGGCGAAGGCCCGGCCGCCCTGCCAGCCCACCCGCGCGCGGAAGCGGTTGAACAGCGCCTCATCCAGGGCGCTCAGCGACTCCACGGAACCCCCCAGATCCCGGTAGAGCCGGGCCTGGGTGGCGAAGCCGAAGCGGCCGCCGCTGGCCTGGCTCCACAGCTGGTCGATGATCCGCAGCGGTGGGATCGGGAACTGTTCCAGGTCGTCGGGCTTCACGGCCTCGGCGCTGCGCCCCAGCAGCTCCGGCAGCAGCCGCGCCGTCTCCCGGTCCGCGGCCTCCAGATCGCCGGCCGCCAGCAGCTGCTGCAGCGGGCGGAAGCGCTTGATGTCCTGCACCAGCTCCAGGCTGGCCTCCACGGCGCCAAGCCGCGTGCTGAGGGCCTCGATGGCGACCTCCAGGCGCTGCAACCGGTCCTCCAGTCCGCCTGCGCGGCTGCTGGCGCCACCGGGGCTGGTCGTTGGGGTGTCATCAGTCATGGCGCTCGCTCCGGCCCCGCCGCTGGCGGTAGGCAGGATCGGGGCTGCCCTCCTGCAGTTGCTGCACCGCCGCCAGGGCCATTCCGGCCGTGGCAAAGCCCGCCACCAGCAGCACCAGCAGCCAGAACTGGCTGGTGGTGCCCATCTCCACCGTGCTCTGGCGGATCACGGCCCTCAGCAGCAGGGCCACCGTCAGACCGACGCCTGCCCCCAGCAGGCCCGTGCGCACCACCGCCCGGCCCCGCAGCCGCGTCACGGGGTGGTCTCCGCCGTGAGCACGGGGGGCTGCTCGGCGGGCGGCGCCGGTGGCGCCAGCCACTGCTTCATCACCACGTAGAACACCGGCACCACCAGCAGTGAGAGCACGGTGGCCACCAGCAGGCCGCCGAACACCACGGTGCCCAACGAAGCCTGGCTGCGGGCGCCGGCGCCGCTGGCCAGCACCAGCGGCAGGAAGCCGAACAGGGAGGAGATGGCCGTCATGATGATCGGCCGCAGGCGCGATTCCGCGGCCTCCTGGGCCGCCTGCAGCGCCGTGGCGCCGGCGGCCATGCGCTGGTTCGCCAGGTCCACGATCAGGATGCCGTTCTTGGCCGCCAGGCCGATCAGCATCACCAGGCCCACCTGGGCGTAGATGTTCAGCACCTCGCCGCGGGCCGCGAGAAACACCAGGGCGCCGAGCATGGCGGTGGGCACCGTCATCAGGATGATCAGCGGATCGCTGGTGCTCTCGTACTGGGCCGCCAGCACCAGATACACCACCAGGATGCCGAAGGCGAAGATCACCGCCGCCAGGGCGCCGGCCTTCACCTCCTCGCGCGAGAGGCCGGTCCAGTCGAAGCCCAGGCCGTTGACGTCCAGGTCGCGGAAGCTGGTCTGCATCGCCTTGATCGCCTCGCCGGAGCTGCGGCCTTCGGCGGCGGTGCCCTCCAGCTTGATCGAGCGGAACAGGTTGAAGCGGGGGATCACGCTGGGGCCGGTGCTGGGCTCCACCGTGAAGAACTCGGCCAGGGAGATCGGCTTGCCCTCGGCGTTGGGCACCTCCAGGCTGCGCAGCCGGTCGGCGGTGGCGCGGAAGCCGTCGTCGGCCTGCACGTACACCCGCCGCACCTTGCCCTCCTGGAAGGTGTCATTGATGTAGGCGCCGCCGAAGTTCACGCTGAAGGCCTGCATCGCCTGGCCGAAATCCACCCCGAGCGAGGCCATCGCCTCCCGGTTCACCCGGATGGCCAGCTGGGGCGCCTCCGGGCTGAACTGGGTGAACACGCGCGCAAACACCGGGTTGGCGCGGGCCTGGTCCAGCAGCCTGTTGGCGGCGTCGAAGAACTGGGGCAGGCTCAGGGCGCCGCCGCTGCGGTCGAGCAGCTGGAACTCGAAGCCCCCCGACATGCCGTAGCCGGGGATCGCCGGCGGCTCCACCACCACGATGCGGGCGCCGTCGATCGCGGCCATGCGCCGGTTCAGCCGCTCCACCAGGGCGCTGGAGGCCTGGTCGGGGTTGGGGCGGTCGTCCCAGTTCTTGAGGCCCACGAAGAACAGGCCCTTGTTGGGGGCGTTGCCATCGAGGCTGAAGCCACTAAAGATGGCCGCGCTGGCCACACTGGCTGAGCCATTGGGTTCGTTGCCGCCGGAGCCCCTGCCGAGATCGCTCTCCTCCCGCAGGATCTGGGCCACCTGCCGGTTGATGGCGCTGGTGGTCTGGTTAGACACGCCATCGGGCGCCTGCACGAAGCCGATCAGGTAGCCCTGGTCCTCCACTGGCACGAAGCCCGACGGGATGGCGTTGAAGGCCACGGCCGTCAGGGCGATGCCCCCCGCCAGCAGGGCCATCACCAGCTTCCGGCGGCCCAGCACCCAGCCCAGGGCGTCGCGGTAGCGCTGCTCGAAGCCAGCGTAGAAGCGGTTGAAGCCCTTAAAGATCACCGGCGTGAACCAGCCCACCAGCAGCCCGAGGCCGGCGAAGATCAGCACCTTCAGCGGCTGCTCCACCCCACCCAGCAGCACCCCGGCCACGGCGCCACCGGCCGCGAACGGCAGTCGCAGCGGCAGGCCCGTGGCCAGCAGCAGGCCGTAGCCCACCAGGGTGCCCACCACCGCGGCCACCAGGGCGGGCAGGGCGCCGCCTCCTGAGGCCAGCAGGCCGTAGACAAAGCCGATGCTGCAGCCGGCGATGGCGTAGGTGCGACGGCCCGGCGGAGAGCCTTCCTGCGCCAGCAGCAGGGCCGAGAGCATCGGCGAGAAGGTGAGGGCGTTGAAGGTGGAAACCGCGATCGAAAACAGGATCGTGGCGGCGAACTGCTTGTAGATCGTGCCGGTGGCGCCGGGGAAGAACAGCACCGGCAGGAACACCGCGAACAGCACCAGCGAGGTGGCGATCACGGCGGCGAACAGTTCATCCATCGTGGCCCTGGCGGCTCCGATGGCGCTGAGGCCCTCGCGTTTCTTGGTGGTGGTGTCCTCGATCACGGTGATGGCGTCATCCACCACCAGGCCGGTGGCCAGCACCAGGCCGAACAGGGTGAGCTGGTTGAGCGAGAAGCCGAAGGCCTTCACGAACGCGAAGGTGCCGATCAAGGCCACCGGAATGGCGATCGCGGGCACCAGGGTGGCCTTCCAGTCCTGCAGGAACAGAAACAGGATGAGCACCACCAGCACCACCGCATCCCGGAGCGATCCGGTGACCCCCTCGATCGAGGCATTGATGAAGTCGGTGATGTCGTAGATCTTCTCGATCCGTATCCCTGGGGGCAGCTGGGCGGCGAACTCCTCCAGCACCTGCTCCACCCCCTGGGACACCTGCAGGGCGTTGCTGCCGCTCAGCTGATACACGGCCATGCCCACCGACGGCACTTCGCGCAGGTCGGTGGTGCTCACATCCGAGCTCTCACCTCCCAGGCTCACCCGACCCACATCCCGCAGCCGCACCAGGGCGCCGTTGTCGGTGCGCTTGAGGATCAGGTTCTCGAAGTCCTCCAGGTCCACCAGGCGACCGGGCAGCTGCACCGTGAAGGTGTTGGGCTGGCCGCTCGGGGCAGGCGCACCGCCGATCTGGCCGGCCGGCACCAGCCGGTTCTGGCTCTGCAGGGCCGCCACCACCCTTGTGGCATCGAGGTTGAAGGCGCTGAGGCGGTCGGGGTCGAGCCAGAGGCGTATCGCCAGTTTGCGGTTGCCGAAATACGCCAGATCACCGACACCCCGCACACGCCGGATCTGGTCGGTGAGGTATTGGTCGAGCAGGCCGCTGATCGTCTCGACGCTGTAGGGATTGGCCGGATCGTCGCTGGTGATGTTGTAGAGCAGCAGGATTGAGTTGGAGGCCTTGTTCACCGTCACGCCGGAAGCCCGAACCTCCGCCGGCAGCTGCGGTTCGGCCAGCGACACCCGGTTCTGCACATTCACCTGGTTGATGTCACCATCGGTGCCGCTGGCGAACGAGACCGTGATCGAGCTGGTGCCATCGGCGGCGCTGCTGGAGCTGATGAACTCCATGTTCTGAACGCCGTTGATCTGCTGCTCCAATACGCTCGTCACGCCCTCCTCCACGCTCACCGCGTCGGCGCCCACATAGCGGGCATTCACCTTCACCGTGGGCGGGGCAATGTCGGGCAGGTTTTCAATCGGCAGCAGCGGGATCGCGATCAGGCCGGCCAGCACGATCAGCACACTGCACACCGCCGTGAGCACCGGCCGGACGATGAAGTTGTTGGAGGGGGACATCGGTGCGGAAGTTCAGCGCGGAGGTTCAGCGGCTGGTCGCGGGACTGTGGTGCGGGACGGTGGCGGATCAGGGGCGACTCAGTTCACCTGCACCGGCGCGCCGTGGCGCAGGCTCAGCAGGTTGGTGACGATCACCTGTTGGCCGGAGCTGAGGCCCCGCAGCACCGGGTAGCGCTTGCTCTGCAGGGGCCCCAACTGCACGGGGGTCTGCAGGGCGAAGCGCAGTTGGGGTTCGGCGCTGACCCGCTGGCGCAGGGCTTGCAGCTGCTCCTTGGAGATCCGCCCGGGTTGCCGTTCCAGCTGCTCCAGGCTGCCCACCACGAACACGAAGTTCTGGCCCGAGGTCTGGGTCACGGCGGCGAATGGCACCGACAGCTGCTCGCTGCTGCCAAGCACCAGCCGGGTGCGCAGCCGCTGGCCGGTGCGCAGGCTGCCGTCTGGGTTGTCGAGTTCGGCCTTCACCAGCAGCCCCTGGGTGCCGCTGCTCACGCGCGGGTCGATCGAGCGCACCTGGCCCTCGGCGATCGTGCGGTCGGCCAGCGGGTCCTGCAGGATCACGGCCTGGCCGTTGCGCAGCTGGGGGCCGTAGCGGGCCGGCACCTCGACGCGGGCCAGAAGCCGGTTATTGCGCTGGATCGTGGTGAAGGGATCTCCCGCCTTGATCACATCGCCGGGATTCACCCGCACGTCGCTCACGTAGCCATCCACGGGGGAGCGCAGGTCGCGGTAGGCCAGGTCCGCCTGCTTGGCCTTGAGGGCCGACTCGGCCGCGATCCAGTTCTGGCGCAGCGCATCGCGCTGGATCACGCTGGCGGCGCCGGTGCGGGCCAGAAACTCGAAGCGCCGGTAGTTGAGCAGGCTCTCGTTGCGCTGGCCCTGCAGGGCCACCACCTCGGCTTGGAGCTGGGTCTGGTCGAGCACCACCAGGAGCTGCCCGCGCTTGACCTGGTCTCCCTGGCGCACCCGCAGCTGCTCGATCCGGCCGCCGGCCTGGGCCGCCAGGTTCACCTCATCCGGCGCCTCCAGGGTGCTGACCGTGCCCACCTCCTGGCGGAACACCGCCGGCCTGGCCGGCTCGCTGCGCACCGCCAGGGGCGGCCGGGGTGGGGGCGCTGGCTTGCTGCAGCCGGCCGCCAGCAGCAGGGCCAGCACCGCTCCGCTGCCTGGCCAGAGATGGCTTGGCCCCAAGCCGCTGCGCCAGACACCCCGGCCCAGCCCCGGCCTCCCGTCGAGCCGGGCCGCGGCTGATGTCTGCTGGGGCGGCGGGCCTGAAGCCATCAGGAGCGCTGGGGCTGAGGTTGGGCGCATTGTGATGGCTCAGCCGGGGCTTGTCGCCTGCCCCTGGCGCATCCGTAGTGGGCGGTGGGCCCTGGGGATGCCCCGTGCAGACGCCCTGGTGGAGGCCTGTCGCCGTGCCTACGGTTCAACCATGGCCCGCTGCCCTGGCGATGCTCTCCGAATTCGATACGGCCGTGGCCGTGGCCCGCGGTCTTCGGCTCCTCTCCGCCGACCAGCGTCCCGATGAGGCGCGCAGCCACCTGCAGCCTGAGGGCTATGCCCTCGTCGATGCCCAGGGCGACCGCCTGGCCCTGGTGTCGCCGGAGGCCCTGCGCAGTTGGATCCCCTCCCATGCGGCCCCGGCCCCTGGGGCCCAGCCCCTGAGCATTGAGGAGGTGGTGGGTCGGGCCAGCGGACCGCGCTGGCAATATCTGGTGCTGCGCCTGGATCTCCTCGACGACGGCAGATCCACCGAGCTGGAGCGGGTGCGGATCAACGGACTGCCTTTCGAGCTGGGGGCGCCGGACGGCGTGCGGGCCCACCAGTTCCATGAGCTGCTCGACCTGCTGGGCGATCGGGGCTGGGAGCTGGTGATGGCCACGGTCAGCCAGGCCCCCAGCGGAGCTGCCAGCGGCCAGGCTGGCGTGGACATCCCCTCCGCGGACCCCCCGGGGGTGCTCCGGGAGTCCTACCGGATCACGTTCAAGCGTCCGCGTCCTGATTGAGGGATGGCTGGGGAGCGACTGCGTCACGCTGGGCGGCGCCATCGAGGTTCCCGCGACGGCCCAGGCGCTCCGCCAGCTCCGCCACCGCGATCAGCTCGCCGTAGCCCCGGAAGCAGTCGAGGGCGGCTTGATGGCGCTCCAGGCTCTCTGCCATGCAGGCATCGGTGAGGCAGATCACCCGATAGCCCCGGTCGGCGGCATCCTTCACGGTGTGATCGATGCATTGATCCGTGAGGATGCCGGCCACGATCAGCCTCTCGATGCCGATGTTGCGCAGCAGGTAGTCGAGCGCCGTGGAGTTGAAGGGCGAGGAGGAGCTCTTGGGCAGCACCAGCTCATCCGCCAGCGGCGCCAGCTCGGCGATCACCCGGGTTTGCGCTGAGCCTGGCGGGAAACCCATGCCGCAGCGCTTGTAGTCGAGGCTGCGGTCGCGGCCATCGGCGGTGAGGTTGGCGATCACGGTGTGGATCACCTCGAAACCCTGGCGCCGGGCCAGGGCAAGGGCCCGTTGCAGGGCCGGCAGGGTCCGTTGGCGGAACAGCCCGTGGAAGCCAGGCCTCTGGCTGGCCTGCTCCGCCCCGCAGGTGCCCTCCTGCAGATCCACCAGCAGCAGGGCCGTGCGGCGCGGATCCATGGGCGGCGCGGGAGCGGAATCGCGGCAATCATGGGGCTGGTTGCCCGTTCCGGTCTGCGCCGGAGGCCTGGCTTGAGCACTGCCGAACTCCCGCCCGAACTGCCGCCCCAACCCCCTCCCGAGCGGCCAGCTGATCCGCTCGCTGATTCCCGACCTGGACCGCCAAGCGCCCCGCAGCTGGCGGAGCTGCAGCAGGCGTTGCTCGATCAGGGCCTGCGCCGTCTGGCGATCACCTTCGTGACCCATGCCGGCCTGCCGCTGGTGAAGGTGGTGCCGGTGACCCAGCTGCAGGTCGCGGGCCGCTGGGGGGTGGGTTTCTCGCCGGTGTCCGACGCCTTTCGCATTGATGGGGTGATCGACCCAGGCCAGCGCCTGGCCCGCCCCGATGGTGACCTGCGGCTGCTGCCCGATCTGGCGGCCCTGCGGCCGCTGGAGCCAGCCAGCGGTTGGGCCTGGGCGCCGGGCGATCGCCACGACCGCGACGGTCAGCCCTACCCGGCTGACCAGCGCAGCTTCTGCCGCCGCCAGCAGCAGGCCCTGGCCGCCCAGGGGGTGGAGCTGCGGGCGGGCTTCGAGCTGGAGTGGCTGGTGGCCAACCCCGGGCCCAGGGGCGAGGCGCACCCGGCGATGGCCGGCGGGCCCTACGGCGCCGACCGCCTGGTGGCCGCCCTCGACTACGCCGCAGCCATCACCGACGCCCTCGACGCGGCGGACCTGCCCTGGCTGCAGTTCCATCCCGAGTACGGCGCCGGCCAGTTCGAACTCTCCCTGGCGCCGGGCGATCCGCTCGCGGCCGCCGACCAGCTGGTGGCCGCCAGGCTGTTGATCCAGCGGGTCACCGCCCGCTTCGGCTGGCGCTGCAGCTTTAGCCCGCTGCCGGCCGCCGAGCGGGTGGGCAACGGCGGCCACGTGCATGTGAGTGTGCGCTGCGCTGGGCTGCCCCTGCTCCAGGGCGGCGACGGCCCGGCCGGTCTCACGGCCGCCGGGGCCGGTGTCCTGGGTGCCCTGCTGGAGCAGCTGCCGGCGCTGCTGCCGCTGGCCTGCCCCTTGGGGGTGTCGTACCGGCGGCTGGGGCCCGGCCGTTGGTCGGCGCCGTTCCAGGCCTGGGGGGTGGAGAACCGGGAGGCGGCCCTGCGGCTGATTCCGACGGGTGGGGATGGGGCGGCGGCCCACCTGGAGTTGAAGGTGGCCGATCTGGCCGCCAACCCCTACCTGCTGCTCGGTGCCCTGCAGGCGGTGATCGGCGATGGCCTGGCGCACCCCCGGCCGCTGCCCGATCCGGTGCGGGGCGATCCCGCCGCGCTCGGCAGCGCCGCGCCGGCGCGGCTGCCCGAGGATCTGGGTGCCGCCAGTGCTGCCTTTGCCGCCAGTCCGCTGCTGCGCCAGGCCATGGGTGCCGTGCTGCACGACACCCTGGTGGACAGCCAGCAGGCGGAACTGCGCCGTTGCGCCGGTCTGGACGCTGAGGCCCTTGTGGCCTCCACTCGCTGGCTGCCCCTGGGGGGCGACCCCAGCTCCGGTTGAAGCGAGGGGCCGGATCAGGCGTCGAAGCGGCAGTTGGGGATGAGGCCCGGCACGCTGAACTCGATGAACCAGTGGAACTCGCGGCTGCGCCAGCCCAGATCGAAGGGGGCCACCGCGCTCCAGTCGCCTGCTCCCAGGCCGTAGGTGCGTTCCAGGTAGGGCCCCACCAGCTCCTGCACCGCCTCCTGGCCGGCCTCGCCCTCCTGGAACAGCCGCTCCTGGTACACGAGGGCGAACAGCTCGTGCTCCTCGTCGCACAGGTAGACGGCGAAGTCGTTGGCGCCCTCGCTCGGCAGGGGTTGGAGCTCCAGGTATTCGTCGCGGGCCAGGGGATCTTCCGGGGCCTGCTCCAGCAGGGCGGCCAGGGCCTGTTTGAAGCGATCCAGGGCCATGGGCTGCCTCGCGCTGTTGCCCGCAGTGTGGCGACGCCGACCCGCCCCCGCCGCATCCCCGCCCAGCACTCCTAGGCTCAATGCAGCGGATGGGAGTTTTGGATGTCGCCCTTCCCCGACTACCCGATCCCGGCGGATGAGGAACAGCGCTTGCGCGACCTCGAGCGCCACGGCGTGCTCGACAGCCCGCCGGATGAGCACATTGATCGGATCGTGCACCTGACCAGCGCCGTGCTGGGGGCTCCGATCGCCCTGGTGTCGCTGGTGGATCGCGACCGCCAGTGGTTCCTGTCTCGCCAGGGCCTGGAGGCCCACCAGACGCCGCGGGAGATGGCCTTCTGCGCCCACGCCATCGCCGGTGACACGGTGCTGGTGGTGCCCGATGCCCTGGAGGACGAGCGCTTCCGCAACAACCCGCTGGTGCTCGGGGAGCCCCGGGTGCGTTTCTACGCCGGTGCACCGCTGCGGTCGCCCGAGGGCCACAACCTCGGCACCCTCTGCGTGATCGATCGGCAACCCCGCCAGTTCAGCCCCGAGCAGGTGCAGGTGCTGCACAACCTGGCGGAGCTGGTGGTGCGGGAGCTGGAGCTGCGGCGGCTCACCAGCATCTGCCCCGTGACGGGGCTCTACAACCGCGGTGCCTTTTTCCGCCTCTGCGAGCGGGAGGTGGAGAGGGCCCGCCAGGAGGGGCGGCCCCTCTCGCTACTCAATATCGATATCGACGACTTCCGCCAGATCAACAACCGCTGGGGCCACGAGGCCGGTGATCGGGTGCTGCTCGACGTCTGCCGGATGTGCCGGGCCCGGCTGGGGGAGGCGGACCTGTTCGGGCGCATCGGCGACGAGGAGTTCGCCCTGCTGCTCGTGGGCCGGGACAGCAGTGAAGCCATCGGCCTGGCCGAGGCGATCCGCGTGGAGATCTCCGCCATGGGCGGGGTGTTCAACCATTCCGGCTATCAGCCCCACATCAGCGGCGGCCTCTCGAGCCTGGCCCCCTCCGACCGCAACTTCGCCGACCTCTTCTATCGGGCCGATCAGGCCCTCTATCTCGCCAAGGGCAACGGCCGCGATCAGATCGCCACCGTGCTGGGTTCCTGACCGCGCCGCTGGCCGATCCGCCTGTGTGGCATCACGGCGGTGGCCTGCTCGTGGTGGAGAAGCCGGCGGGTCTGCTCTGCCAGCCGGGGCTGGGGCCGGCGCTGGCCGATTCGCTGCTGACCCGGCTGCGGCGGCGCTGGCCCTCGGCGCAGCTGGTGCACCGCCTCGATCGCGACACTTCCGGCCTGCTGCTGCTGGCCACGGAGCCTGATCTGCACCGTGGCTTGAGCCGCCTGTTCGCCGAGCGGAAGGTGCTCAAGCACTACCGCGCCGACGTACGGGGGGTGCCGGCGGCGGCCGAGGGCTCGATCCGCCTGCCCCTGGCCAAGCGCTGCCAGCGGCCACCGCTCTACGGCCCCGATCCGGCCGGCAAGCCCTGCCGCAGCGACTGGCGCCTGCTCAGCGCCCATGGCGGCTGGAGCCGGCTGGAGCTGCGGCCCCACACCGGCCGCTCCCACCAGCTGCGGGTGCACCTGGCGGCGATCGGCCATCCGATCCTCGGAGATCCCCTCTACGGTCTGCCGCCCGATGGCCAGGGCCCGGCCCCGCGGCTGCGGCTGCACGCCACCCAGCTGGCCTTCCCCGATCCCCGCAGCGGCGAGCCGCTGCAGTTCCTCAGTCCCTGCCCGTTCTGAAATCGGCCAGCTGGGCTCGCCGCCGCTCCGGCCGGTATGGGTCGGCTTGCCCCTCTGGGGATTGCCCCTACGCTTTTCGGAGCTCCGGGGAACCGGCCATGTCGCTGCTCGTGCTGGGGCTCGTCGCCGGGGGCGCCCTGGTGGTGGTGCTGCTCTACAACCGGCTGGCCCAGCTCGGCGTGCTGGCCGACAACGCCGAGGCCGACATCGCCGTGCAGCTGAAGCGGCGCCACGATCTGGTGCCCAACCTCGTCGAGACGGTGCGCGGCTACGCCAGCCACGAACAGTCCACCTTCAAGGCCGTGATCGAGGCCCGCAACGCGGCTGTGGCGGCCACGGGAATCGCCGAGCAGCAACAGGCCGAGCAGCGCCTCGGCTCCAGCCTGCGCCAGCTGTTCGCCCTGGCCGAGGCCTACCCCGCCCTGCGGGCCGTGGAGAGCTTCCAGACCCTGCAGGCCAGCCTGGGCTCGATCGAGGAGGCGCTGCAGAGCGCCCGCCGCTACTACAACGCCGTGGTGCGGGATCTGAACACGGCGATCGTGCAGTTTCCCTCCAATCTGATCGCTTCGTCCTTCGGGTTTCGGCGTCGCCTGTTCTTTGAGCTGGAGGATCCGAGCGAAGCCGCCGCACCCCAGGTCCGTTTCTGATGGCGGGCGCAGGTCGGCCTGGCTCCAGGGCTGGCGCCGCTGGGCCTCGCTCTGGCCATGGCCTCGCTGGGTCGCGCCCCGCCGGCAGGCCCGCCGGGAGCCTCCCCCGCCCCTGGCGGCTGATGGGCCTGCTTGGCGCCCTGCTGAGCTTCCTGCTGGTGGCCTGGCCGCCGGGGCACCCGGCCCAGGCCCAGGCCTCCGGCCGCCAGCTGCAGCTCACCAACTTCCAGATGCAGGCGCTGGTGGATCGCACCGGCTCGGTGGAGGTGACAGAGACGCTCACGGCCCGATTCCAGGGTTCCTGGAACGGCCTGGTCCGCGAGATTCCCCTGGTGGCCCGCCGACCCCAGGGCCCCGAGCCGCTGGGCTGGCGGCTGCTGTCGGTCAGCGATGGCGAGGGTCACCCGTATCGCTACGAAACCAGCATCCAGGGCGCTCAGCGCCAGCTGAAGATCTTCATCCCGGAGGCCCGCGACGCCACCCGCCGCGCCGTGATTCGCTACCGGGTCAGGAACGGCATTCGCTTCTACCCCAGCCACGACGAGCTCTATTGGAACGTCACCGGCAACGGCTGGCGGATTCCGATCGAGCGGGTCACAGCCCGGGTGCGCCTGCCTGAGGGGGCAAGCAATCTCAGGGCCTCGGTGTACACCGGCGTGGCCGGCTCCACCGCCAGCGAGGCCCGCCTGCAGATCGGCCCGGATGGGATCACGGCCAGCTCCACCCGGGGGCTGGAGCCCGGGGAGGGACTCACCCTGGCGGTGGGCTTTGCCAAGGGGCTGGTGGCGGAACCCACGCCGCTGCAATGGGCCCTGCGCTGGCTGCAGGCGCGGCTGGTGCTGCTGCTGCCGCTTCTGGTTGGCCTGCCGCTCGGTCTGCTCTGGTATCGCGTTGGCCGCGATCCTCGCCTTGGCCCGGTCCCGGTCACCTACGAGCCCCCCGAAAGCCTGGCGCCGGCGCTGCTGGCCAGCCTGGTGGCCGAGGGGGTGAGTCCTGAAGCCCTGGGGGCCACGCTGGTGGATCTGGCGGTGAAGGGCCACCTGCGCATCGAGGCCCAGACGCGGGCGGTGCTGCTGCTCTTCAGCTCCAAGCTCTACCGCTTCACGCTGCTGAGTGATCGCGAGCGCCAGCGGCAGCTCCAGCCCCACGAGCGCTACCTGCTCTCCACCCTCTTCCCCAGCGAGGAACCCGGTGCGAGCACCGACACCGACGCCCTGCGCAACACCTACTACGTGCATGTGCCCGGCTTCGAGAAGCTGGTGCGCGAGGCCCTGCTGGCCCAGAAGGTCTACCGGGCCTGGCCCAGTGCGGTGCGGGCGGCCACCTTCTTCGGCTCGATCGCCGCGGTGCTCGTGCTGGCGCTGCTGCTGCGGCTGGTGCTGCCGCCCGAGATCGTGGCCCTCCAGGGCCAGGCCGATCCCTGGTGGATCGGGGTGGCCCTGCTGCTCAGCCTGGTGCTGATCCTGCTCTTCACCTGGATCATGCCCAGCCGCACCACCCGGGGCACCGTGCTGTTGCGCCAGACCCTGGGCTTCCACGAGTTCCTGGGCCGGGTGGAGGCGCCCCGCTTCCAGCGGCTGCCGCTCACGCCGGAGCTGTTCGAGCGCTACCTGCCCTACGCCATCGCCGCCGGCCAGGCCCTGGCCTGGAGCGCGGCTTTCAAAGGCATCCTCGTGGCGCCACCCAGCTGGTACGACGACAGCTCGGGAGCCGGCGGTCCGGGCTTCAGCGGCGACAGCTTCAATGCCACCGATTTCGGCCACAGCCTCAGCGATTGCTGCCGCAGTGCCAGCAGCTCGATGCACACCTCCCCTAGCAGCTCCAGCTCGGGTGGCAGCTCAGGCGGCGGCAGCTCGGGGGGTGGCGATGGCGGCGGCGGCGGCGGCGGCTTCTGAAGCCAGGGCCTGCCGTAGGAGTGCCTGCCGCAGAGAGAGCTGCCGCAGACACAGCTGCCGCAGAGCCGGCTGCCGCAGTCGCCCGGTTCAGCTTCGATTGCGCGGTGGCTGGCCCGTGCCCCGCTGCAGCTGCCCCAGCCACCGCCCGGCCTGCACCTGGGCCAGCGCCACCAGCGCCATCACCCCTAGGGCCACGGCGCCGCCGGGGCTGGCCCCCAGCCAGGCCGCCGCCCCCAGGCCCGCCAGCAGCACACCCCAGCCCAGCTGGCGCCCCAGCCGCAGCCGCCGTTGGGCGGTGCGGCAGCTGCGGCAGTGGCGTGTGTGGGTGTGCTCCCGGTCCATCAGGGCCTCCAGTCCCAGGCGCGCGGGGAGCCTTGTGCCGCTGAACGGCTCACCCCCTGTGGTGTTGATCCAGTCGTGCAGGGCCTTCACATAGAGATCGGCGTCGCTGGCCAGGTGGAAGGCGCGGGCGGCGGCCGGACTGCCGCCCCTGGCCTCGAGGGCCCGCTCCTGCCAGTGCAGGAAGAGCTGGTCGTCCTCCAGCACCGTGTGGTTGCCGAGGTGCTGCAGCCACTCGGGCCGCAGCTTCAGCAGCCTGCCCGGCCAGGGCGACGCGAACTGGAAGGGAAAGCGGGCGAAGAGACGGCACTCGCCCCGGCGGATCGGCGTGGCGTAGACCACCGTGAGAATGCGGGCGAACCCCCTGGCGGTGAGGTCGTGCCACATCAGGCACGGTGCCACGAATCGCGTGTGCTGGCGGCCGAGCTTGCCCCGCCGTGGACCCTCCTCCCACACCCCCGTGAAGCCCTCGGGCCCGAAGCTCTCCAGCTGCAGGGCCACCGGGCCGGCGTTCTCCCGGCGCCCCACGGTGGCGTGGTGGGTGAAGGGCACGTGGCTCACATCGAGCACGTTCTCCAGCAGGGTCAGGGCGTCCATCGGCAGATCCCGGAAGGTGTCCTGCACCGTCCAGGAGCTGGCCTGGGCCGGATCGTCCAGCACGGGAACCAGGGGCAATGGCACCTGATCCGCCCGCTCCGGCTCTCCCGCGAAGACGAACAGCAGCCCCTGGCCCTCGGCGGTGGCGTAGTTGCGGCACTGGCTGCGGCGTTCACTGGGATTGGTGCCCGGGGCGGCCTGGGGGATGGCGGTGCAGCGCCCGTCGCCGTTGAAGGTCCAGCCGTGGTAGGGGCATTCCAGCTCGCCGCTGGCATTGAGCCGCCCCTCCGACAGGGGCACGAGCCGGTGCGGGCAGACATCCGCGAAGGCCCGCCACCGATGCTGATGGCGATCCCACCACAGCACCAGGTCCTGCTCCAGCAGGGTGAAGGGGGTGGGCCGGGAGCGGTCCAGGTCCTTGAGGTAGGCCACCGGATACCAGTGCGGGCTCCAGTCCATCGATCGCAGCCGTGTGGGCAGCGATGCTGGCAGTTCCGGCACGCCCTCAGGCGCTGTAGCCGCGCCGCGCCGGGATCGGGTAGGGGATGCGCCGGTGGCGCATGCGCCGCCACACCCGCACGAAGGCACGAACCAGCAGTTCCAGTTCCGCCAGGCCCAGCCCGCTCTCGGCCAGCTGGCCGTCCTGCCAGCGGGCATCGAGGATGCGGCGCACCATGGTGCGGGCCTGGTCCTCGCTGGTGTCCGGCGGCAGGGAACGCAGGGCCGCCTCACAGCCATCGGCCAGCATCAGCACCGCCGTCTCGCGGCTGCGGGGATTGGGGCCGCGGTAGCGGTAGGCGCTCTCCGGCACGGAGGGATCGCGGCGGCGCGCCTCGTGCAGGAAGTAGCCCATCTTGAGGGTGCCCTGGTGTTCTGGGATGAAGTCCGCCAGGGGGCGCGGCAGCCGGTAGCGGCGGGCCAGCCGCAGGCCCTCATCCACGTGGGCCTGCAGGATCGCGGCGCTGGTGGCCGGATCGTCGAGGGTCTCGTGGGGGTTGACGCCGCTCTCCTGGTTCTCGATGAACCACTGGGGGCCGTGCAGCTTGCCCACGTCGTGGTACAGCGCCCCGGTTCGGATCAGGTCCACGTCCGCCTGGATGGCGCGGGCCCCCTCCTCGGCCAGGCCGCAGATCATCAGGGTGTGCTCGAAGGTGCCCGGCGCCTCGCAGGAAAGGCGCCGCAGCAGCGGCCGCTCCAGGTCCGCCAGCTCCAGCAGCCGCGCCCGGGTCAGCAGGTCGAAGGAGCTCTCCACCAGTGGGCTCAGCAGCAGCCCCGCCAGCAGCAGGCCGCCCATCAACAGGGCCTCGCCGGGTAGGTCGCTGCCGCTGGGCAGGCGGCCATCGCCGCCGCCCGTGGCGGACACCACCTGCAGCAGCAGCCACTCCGCCACCAGGGCCGCCACCGGCAGCAGCACGGCCAGCTGCAGCAGCTGGGCCCGGGTGCGCTGCCGGCCCGCCAGTACCGCCGCCACCGCCGCCACCGCCGCCGCCACCAGCACCCGCTGGTTGGCGAAGGGATCGAGTGGCTCGGGCCACAGCAGACTCGCCACCGCCAGCCAGCCCAGGCCCGCCGGGGTGCCCAGTCCCTGGGTGAGCAGCAGCGTGGGCGGCACCAGAAGGGCCAGGGGAATGGCGCCGCCGCCGAACCAGAGCTTGCAGCCCTGCACCACCAGCAGCATTGCCAGGGCGAGCAGGGCCTGGCGGGGCTCCAGGCTCGGCCGCCAGCGCCGCGCCAGCAGCAGCATCACGATGCAGGCCCCCAGGGCTTCGCTGAAGTGGCCCAGCCAGGCCCCCACCAGGGGCCGCCGGTTCACCAACCCGAAGTAGTCGAGCACCGCAAAGGCCTGGGGACTGATCGGCTCCCCCTGGCGGGTGATCACGTCGCCGGGGCGCACGTTGATCGAGGGGATGCCCTGCTGGGTGAGCAGGTCTTCAATCAACCGCTGGCTGAGGGCCGCATCGATGCGCAGGTTGCTGCGCCCCTGCAGGGAGCTGGCGATCAGGCGGCTGCCGAGGCTGCGGGCCAGCTCCGGCTCCCCCTCCAGTTGCATGGAGGCCGCCTGCTGCAGCTGCCGCTCGGCCACGTTGGTCACCAGGCCCTGGTGCAGCATGCGCCGCTGCACCAGGCGCAGCTGCTGCTGCCACTGGGCCAGTTCCGCCGGCGTGAGGTCCGTGATCCAGCTGCGCTCCGCCGGGCTCAGGTCCAGGGGAGTCACTCGCCGCAGCGGCGCTGCCACGGTCTGGCTCACCTCGCGCAGCTGCCGTTCCAGCCGCTGTTCCAACTCGCGGCTCAGGCGTGGATCCACCACCTGCACGTGGGTGCGCGGGCCCAGCTGGGAGCGGCGCTGCTCAAGGGCGTCGGAATCCACCACGCGGGCGGCCTTCGGGGCTCGGGCCGTGAACGGGGCAGGGATGCCGGGCCTCAGGCTGGGCTCCACCAGCCAGGGCCAGCTCGATACCAGTGCCACCAGCACGCAGGCCAGCAGGACCCCGGTGCGGTCACGCCAACGCCAGGGCGCCAGGGCCTGGCGAGGCAGCTCCAGCCGCAGGAGCTGTTGCCAGAGCCTGTGGAGGGGGCGAAGCGGGGCGGGGCCCGGGCGGGTCAACGCTGCCACCGAGGAGCTGCCACCGTGGAAAGACCCACGCTAGCCACGCTGCCGCTGCCGGCCCGGGCCTGCATGCTGGTGGCCGTCATCCGATCCCGCGCCATGGCCACGCGTCTGGATGGTCGCCAGCTGGCGGCCGAACTTGAGCAACGGCTCCAGACCGTCATCGCCGAACGTCTGGAGCGGGCCGGCCGTCCCCCTGGCCTGGCGGTGCTGCGGGTGGGGGACGACCCCGCCAGTGGCGTCTATGTGGCCAACAAGGAGAAGGCCTGCACGCGCATCGGTGTGACCAATCACGGGGCCCACCTGCCCGCGGCCACCCCGCCCGCGGAGGTGCTGGAGGCGATCCAGCGGCTCAATGCCGACCCCATGGTGGACGGGATCCTGCTGCAGCTGCCCCTGCCCGCCGGCCTCGATGAGGCGCCGCTGCTGGCTGCGATCGATCCAGAGAAGGATGCCGACGGCCTGCACACCCTCAACCTCGGCCGTCTGCTCAAGGGCGAGCCCGGCCCCCGCAGCTGCACCCCCGCCGGGGTGATGGCCCTGCTGGCCCATGCCGGCATCGAGCTGGCGGGCAAGCGGGCCGTGGTGGTGGGCCGCAGCATCCTGGTGGGCCAGCCCATGGCCCTGATGCTCCAGGCCGCCAACGCCACCGTGAGCGTGGCCCACTCCCGCACCCGTGACCTCTCCGCCCTCACCCGCGAAGCGGATGTGCTGGTGGTGGCGGCCGGCCGGCCGCGCATGGTCGGGGCGGAGCACGTGAAGCCCGGGGCGGTGGTGGTGGATGTGGGCATTCACCGGCTCGATCCCGATCCGGCCGCCGGCCCCGGCGCCAAGGCCAGGCTCTGCGGCGATGTGCGCTACGAGGAGGTGGAGCCCATCGCCAGCGCCATCACGCCGGTGCCGGGGGGGGTCGGGCCGATGACGGTGACGCTGCTGCTGGTGAACACCGTGGCCAGCTGGTGCCGCCGCTGCGGCCTCGATGAGCCCCTGGCGGACCTGCTGCCCTGAGGCCAGTCCCCACGCCTCGGCACGCACCCGCCGCAGACGCAGTGTTGCGGCGCCACTTGCTCGGGGCTGTGGCGCGGCCCTGGCCTGAGAGAATCCCGCCCAGACCCGACCCCTCCATGACCGCGGCGGTGACCACCAGCACAGACAGCGCCAGCGGTGGCGTCCCCCCCACTGGCGTCCCCCCCGCGGGGTTCGACTTCTCCGCCTACCTGGAGGCGGCCCGCCTGAAGGTGGAGCTGGCCCTGGACGGCTCCCTGGGCCCGGAGCGGCCCGAGAGCCTGCGTGAGGCCATGCGCTACTCGCTGCTGGCGGGGGGGAAGCGGCTGCGGCCGATCCTCTGTCTGGCGGCCTGCGAGATGGCCGGCGGCGACAGCGCCCTGGCGATGCCCACGGCGGTGGCCCTGGAGATGATCCACACCATGTCGCTGATCCATGACGATCTGCCGGCCATGGACAACGACGACCTGCGCCGCGGTCGGCCCACCAACCACAAGGTGTATGGCGAGGCCAACGCGATCCTGGCCGGCGACGCCCTGCTGACCCGCGCCTTCGAGATGGTGGCCCTGCGCAGCCCCGACGTGCCCGCCGAGCGATTGCTCAAGGTGGTGGGCGAGCTCTCCCTGGCCTCCGGCGCCCCTGGCCTGGTGGGCGGCCAGGTGGTGGACCTGGAGTGCGAGGGCAAGGACGTGGACCTCGACACCCTCGAATACATCCACCTGCACAAGACCGGTGCCTTGCTGCGGGCCTGCGTGCTCACGGGTGCCCAGATCGCCGGGGCCTCCGAGTCGCTGCTCGAGGCCCTGCGCACCTACGCCCGCGGCATCGGCCTCGCCTTCCAGATCATCGACGACATCCTCGATGTGACCGCCAGCAGCGAGGTGCTGGGCAAGACCGCCGGCAAGGATCTCACCGCCGACAAGACCACCTATCCCAAGCTGCTGGGGCTGGAGGAGTCGCGCCAGCGGGCCGAGGCGCTGGTGGCTGAGGCCAAGGCCGTGCTCGCCCCCTGGAGCGCCGGCGACGCCGGGGGCAAGGCCGCCCCGCTGCTGGCCCTGGCGGACTACATCACGAGCCGCGACCGATGAGTGCCGCCCTTGCGGTGGCCCTCTCCGCTCTGCCCCACGATGCCAACCTGCTAGGCAGCCTGCTCGACAACGGCCCCCTCTGGTGGGGACTGGCGGCCTGTGGACTGGCCCAGCTCTCCAAGCTCGCGATCGAGGTGGTGCTGCACCGCCGCTGGCGGCCGGCGGTGCTGTTCGAGACCGGCGGCATGCCCTCCAGCCACTCCGCCCTGCTGACGGGAACCGCCGCCGCGATCGGCTGGCAGCAGGGCTTCGCCGATCCGCTGTTCGCCCTGGCGGCCGCGATGTGCTTTGTGGTGCTCTACGACGCGGCCGGGGTGCGCCGCGCCGCTGGCCTCACGGCCCGGCGGGTCAATGGCCTGCCCGATGGCCTCTGGCAGGCGCCGGCCGAGGCCCCACCGGCTACGCAGCAACCAGCTGCTGCGCTGGGCGACCCATTTGCGGCCGGAGCTGAAGCCCAGGCCGCTCCGGAGCCCCTGCTCAGCCCCCTGAAGGAAAACCTGGGCCACACCCGCCTGGAGGTGCTGATCGGCAGCCTGCTGGGCCCCGCCATCGCCCTGCCGGGCCTGGTGCTTGTCGGCACCCCCCTGGAGCTGGCCCAGCACTGGGGCCTGCTGCCGATCGGCTGAGCCGGTGACCGCCGCGTCGGATCCAGGCCCACCCGGCGCGCCCCGCTCCGGCCTCACCCCAGGCCAGGCTGCTGCTGCTGAGGCCTTTGCCGCCTGGCTGGCAGCCCCCTACGACGGCCAGCCGTTCGTGCTGAGTGGCTTCGCGGGCACCGGCAAGACCTACCTCGCCCGCGACCTGCTGGCCCTGGTGGAGCGCAGCGGCCTCTGCTGGACCGTGGTGGCCCCCACCCACAAGGCCGTGGGCGTGATCCGCCAGCAGCTGGCCCTGGCGGGCCTCTCGCCCACCTGGTTTCCCTCCACCATCCACCGGTTGCTTCGGCTCAAGCTCAGGCGCCAGGGCGATCTGGAGCGCTGTGAGGAGACCGAGCAGACCGCCGGCGCCCTCGAACACCTGGGCCTGGTGCTGGTGGATGAGGCCTCGATGGTCGATTCCTCCCTGCTGGAGATCGCCCTGCGCTGTGCCCATCCCTTCCGCACCCGGCTGGTGTTCGTGGGTGATCCGGCCCAGCTGCCGCCGGTGGGGGAGCCCGAGAGCCCGGTTTTTGGGATGGGCCGCTGTGCCGGAGCGGGCCTGACGGAGGTGGTGCGCCACCAGGGGCCGGTGCTGCAGCTCGCCACGGGACTGCGCAACGGCCAGCTGCCCTGCCGCCAGCCGCCGGTCCTGGCGCCGGTGCGCGAGCCCCAGGGGCTGGTGGCGGCCGTGCCCCAGGCCGAGTGGTTGGCGGCGGCCCAGGCCGCCCTGTGCCGCGCCGTCGAGCTGGACAACCCCGACCACGCCCGCATCCTCTGCTACACCAATCGGGCCCTGGAGCGGCTGGTGCCCCTGGCCCGCCGCGCCATCCACGGCGCCATGGCCGACCAGTTGCCGGTGCTGCCCGGCGAGGTGCTGATCACCCGTTCGGCCGTGATGGCCCCTGCCTGCCGCTCCGGCGAGGAGGCGGCCGAGGAGCCCGACATGGTGCTGGGCTCCAACCGCGAGCTGGTGGTGCGCGACGTGACGCCCGAGCGCTGCGACCTGGCCGACTTCGGGGTGGGCAGTGGCGATGGCTGTTCCCCAGCCGTGATCGACACCCTCACGGCCGAGGTGGAGGCGGGTGAAACGCGCCTGGTCCTGCGGCTGCTGCCCCCCGCCGGCAGCGAGCCGCGCCGGGTTCTGGATGCCGTGCTGGCCCGGCTGCGCCAACAGGCCCGCGAGGCGGGGAAGACGGAGGGGCGAGGCCTCTGGCGCCGCTACTTCCTGGTGCGGGATGCCTTCGCCTCGCTGGGACCGGCCGCCGTGCTCACGGTGCACCGCAGCCAGGGCAGCACCTTCAGCGAGGTGTTCATCGCCGGCGATGTGTTCTGGCCCAGTGACGAGGTGCTGCGCCGCCAGCTCGTCTATGTGGCGGTGAGCCGCGCCAGCCAGGCGGTGTGGCTGGTGGCGGGCGGGGGCGCGGCGCCGGCAGCCGGTGAGCGGCAGCGCTGGGAGAGCTGGCTGCGCCAGGGCGCCTGAAGGATTCCCCAGGGCTTGGGGGGCTGGCGTCCCGGCTCAGTCAGACCAGCCCCAGCCCCAGGAGCCCTTCCCAGCCCAGATAGCCAGCCAGGGCCAGGCTGAGGCCCGCCACCACCACGTCGCCGCGCCGGAACAGCAGCTGCTTGCCCCGCTCCAGCAGCGGCACCACCTGCTCGCGGCCCAGGGCCAGGGCCAGCAGCGGCAGTAGCAGCGCCAGGCTCGCCGCCAGGGTGAACACCGCGGTGCAGAGCACCTCCTGGCTGTTGCTCAGCTCCGAGGCCAGCATCACCCCGGCCGAGCGGGCGAACAGGAACAGGTCGTCCGGGCTGGCCAGTTCGATCCCCACCCCCGCCGCGATCAACAGCGGCAGCGGCAGGGTGCTGAAGCGATCCAGCTGGCGGGTCCAGCCGGGCGGCTCATCGCCCTCCTCGCGGCGCTCCAGCAGTTCCTTGAGCCCCAGCCCCAGCAGGGCTCCTGCCGCCAGCAGGTCCAGGCCGGTGCGGTGGGGACTGCCGTGCTCCATCGTCAGCAGCAGGCTGTGGCCCACCGTGAGCATCACGGTCACAACCCCGGCGATCGTGAGCACCCAGCTCAGCACGAACCAGCCACCGCGCCGCAGCGGGTCGGGGCCGAGCAGCAGCAGCAGCAGCAGGCCGATGTGGATCGGGCTGAGGCTCACGGCGCTGCCGTAGGCCAGCAGCTCGGCCCAGAGGGTCGCGGGGGGCATGCGGGGGGCGGGGCGTGGAGGCGTGGCGCCATTCCAACCCACCACCTGCGCCCATGGCGCGTCCCGCGGCGGGGGCTGGTGCCTCAGCGGCGGATCTCGAACCAGTCCTCGTGGGTGGCGGGGAGCTGGACGGTGGTCACGCCATGCACCGCCGCGCCGCTCGGCCCCCGCTCACACCACAGCCGCAGTTCGGTGAGTGCGTGGGCCGGCCCCTCCGCCTCCACCTCCACCGTGCCATCGCGGCTGTTGCGCACCCAGCCGCTGAGGCTGAGCTGGCGGGCCAGCTGCTGGCACGCGGCCCGGAATCCCACCCCCTGGACCCGGCCCCGCACGGTCAGGCGCCAACGCTCGACGGCGTGGCTGCTGCGGGGTTCGCCGCGTTCCACCCGGTGCCATTCGCGGATGCGTGCCGCGCGGCTGCGTTGCGCAGCCGACGGGAGATCGCCGAACAGCCAGTCCAGTGGAGATGCAGCCAACTGGCGTGCAGGGTCCTGCGGCTCCATCCTTCCCTCCGGCTTGGGCTACCCCAGCCTTCAAGTTGCCACAGCGGCGCGAGGTTGGCCGCCGTCTCACCCCAGATTGGCGCCTCGCCCCAGGTCGGCGACTCCGCCCCGTCACAGGCCCCATCGCCAACCCCGTCGCCAGCCGCGAGGGGCTCCAGTTGCCAGCGGTGGAACTCGTGGCCGCAGACCCGCTCGCCCAGCCGCAGCACCAGGCCATCGGCGCAGACGCTGGCGTCGCGGTAGCCGAGGCTGAGCGGGCCGCGGCGGGCCCGGAACGGCAGCACACCGGCCATGGCGTGGGGGGTGCCGCCCGGATCGCAGAGTTCGCCGCCAAGCAGCAGCAGGCCGCCGCATTCGGCGTAGATCGGCAGGCCGGCGGCGGCGGCGGTTCGCAGCTCCGTGAGGCTGCGGCGGCTGCGGGCCAGGTGGCCTGCCTGCAGCTCCGGATAGCCACCCGGCAGGATCAGGGCGTGGCACCGGGCTGGCAGCGGCTCATCCGCCAGCGGCGACCAGGGCACCACCTCCATCCCGCGGGCCCGCAGCAGTTCGGTCGCCTCCGGGTAGCGGAAGTGGAAGGCGGCATCGCTGGCGATCGCCACGGGCAGCGGTGCGGGGCTGGCCAGCGACGCGGCACCGGGCTGCACGGCACCGCCATGGGCACGGGCGAGATCGGCTCCAGCCGCCGGGGCCCCAGGCTTCCCGCCGGCCGCCCCCCGCTCCTGGGCCAGGCACCACTGGATGGGATCCAGGCCGTCGGCGGGGGGTGCTGGCGCCGCGAGCAGCGGCCAGAGCCGCTCGAGGTCCAGGTGGCGCTCGGCCAGGTCGGCCCAGGCCCCCTGGCGCTGCTCCAGATCCGCCAGCTCGTGGGCCGGCAGCAGACCCAGGTGGCGCGAGGGCAGGTGCAGGCTGTCGTGGCGAGGCAGGGCCCCCAGCAGGGGCATGGCGATCGCCTCCAGGGCTTCGGCCAGCAGGGCCCGGTGCCGCTCGCTGCCCACGCCGTTGAGCACCACCCCGGCCAGGCGCAGCCTGGGGTCGTGGTCGCGGAAGCCCCGCACCAGGGCCGCCACCGAGCCCGCCTGGCGGCTGGCCTCCACCACAAGCACCAGTGGCAGGCCCAGCTGGCCGGCCACCGCCGCCGTGCTGCCGGCGCTGCTGGGGCCGCGGCCGTCGAACAGGCCCATCACCCCCTCCACCAGCGCCAGCTCGGCTCCGCTGCCGAAGCCCTGGAAGCTGCGCTCCACCCAGGCCTCGCCGCAGAGCAGCGGGTCCAGGTTGCGGCACGACCGGCCGCTCACCGCGCTCAGCAGCTGGGGGTCCAAGTAGTCGGGCCCCACCTTGAAGGTCTGGATGGTGGCGCCGCGGCGGCGGGCCAGGGCCGCCAGGGCCAGGCTCACCAGGGTCTTGCCGCTGCCGCTGCTGGGGGCTGTGAGAACGCAGGCCATGGGGGGGCGGCTGGCTGGCCTGACGCGGGCCTTACTCGGGCAGCAGCTTGGCAGCCAGGGGGGCCGCGGCGGCCAGCAGCGGGTTGGTCGTGTCGTGGCCGCCGCCCAGGAGCCGGGCCAGTTCCATCTCCTCGCTCTCGTTGGGCATGGGCACCACCTCCTCTGCCAGCTCCATCGAGGCAACGCCGCCGGCCTCCAGCCGCATGCACCCGCCGGATTCTGAGCAGAGGATCACGCACAGGGGCGCCTGGCCGTGGGGCGCGCAGATCAGGCGCAGACCCACCAGGGCGCCCGGGTGGGTCTTGGCCAGGCCCACCGGCACCGGCATCAGCCGGAATTGCACGCTCTCGCCATCGCCGCGCTGGAACTCGGCGCCGATGCCCTCGCCATCGCCGTTGGTGGGCAGCTGGTAGCTGGTCTCCAGGTGCCAGCCGAGACGGTCGGCGATCCAGGCCGCCAGCAGCAGCCCCTTCACGGGGTGGTGCCCCTCCACGTCGATGTCGAGCTGCACCACGTGCTGCAGGGCCCCCTGGCGGCTGGGCGGGTCGAACACCATGGCCAGCGACTCGCGCCAGCTGCGCAGCCGCAGCCAGTTGAGGTCGTTGACGGCCTGGCCGGTGGCGATGCGCTCCACCAGCTGGTCCAGGCAGCGGCGGGGGGAGCCGATCGAACTGTCCAGCACCAGGCGCCGCGGTGGCGTGGCCAGCGCCTCCAGCACCTCGGGGGATTCATCCAGCGAGCCGTTCCACCACACCCAGCAGGGCAGGTCCGGCTCGATCAGGGGCTGCAGGATTGCCAGGCCCTGCTGGATGGCCCCCATGCCGCCGCGCAGCACCACCACGTCGCCGCAGGCGTCCTCGCCGCTGCCGCGCTCCTCAGGCAGGGGGCAGTAGGCCGCCACCAGGGTTTCCAGGGGGGTGTCCGCCGTCAGGGTGGGGGCCAGGGTGATCAGCCGCCGCGGCCGGTGGGCGCTGATGGCGCGGTCCACAAACTGGCCGCGCAGGTCCGGGGCGCTGTGGTGGCCCTCCTGCTGGCCCAGGGCCCAGGCCAGTTCCGGGGCGCTGGGGGCCGTGCTTGGGGGCAGGCCGCAGTCGGTCACGGCACTGCGGGCGGCCTCCAGCAGTTCCTCCGAGAGCAGGCCGCTGATCGGACCATCCAGCCGGCCGGTGCGCACCAGTTGCTGCTGCAGCCACGAGGGTTCCCACACCACCAGGCTGAAGGTGGCGGCGCCGGTGGACCCCTTCAGCCCCTGACTCCAGAGGGTCTCCAGGTAGGCCGGCACCTGGTCAGGTGGCAGTTCTAGCGGGGCCTGGAGGGTGAGCTGGGGAGCCATGGCACGAGGCGGGGCGAGGGGAGCGGGGGCTGAAATTCGGACGTGTGGGCGGGGTGTTTGGGGCCGGCCGTCAGGGCCGTCGCCACATCAGGCCCTCCTCGGCCAGCAGGTTGTCGGCGGCGCCGGGCCCCCAGGTGCCGGCCTCGTAGGGGTGGATCGGCAGCTGCCAGGGGGCGTCCTCGATCAGCTCCAGCAGGGGGGTGTAGAGGCGCCAGGCCGCTTCCACCTCGTCGCTGCGGGTGAACAGGGTGGGATCGCCGAGCATGGCGTCGGCCAGCAGGCGCACGTAGCCCTCGTCGCTGGGTTCTCCGAAGCTCTCGTCGTAGCTGAAGTGCATGTCCACCGGGCGGCTGCGCATGCCGGAGCCCGGCGCCTTCACCTCAAACACGAAGCCGGCCCCCTCGTCGGGCTGGATGCGCAGGATCAGCTGGTTGGCGGTGGGACTGCCGCCGGCGGCATCAAATAGGTGCACCGGCGCCTCGTGGAAGGTGAGCACCACCTCACTGAGGCGCTTGGGCAGACGCTTGCCGGTACGCAGATAGAAGGGCACCCCTTGCCAGCGCCAGTTGTCGATGAACAGCTTCATCGCCACATAGGTTTCCGTGGTGCTGTTGGCGTTCACCCCCGGTTCCTGGCGGTAACCCGCCACCGGATTGACGCGGCTGCCCCCCTGGCTGTACTGGCCGCGCACGCAGCACTTCCACGGTTCTTCCTCGTTGGCCAGCCGCGCCGCCTGCAGCACCTTGGCCTTTTCGTTGCGGATCGCCTCGGGGTCGAAGCGGCCCGGGGCCTCCATGGTTGTGAGGGCCAGCATCTGGGTGAGGTGGTTCTGCACCATGTCCCGCAGGGCGCCGCTGCTTTCGTAGTAGCCGGCCCGCTCTTCCACCCCCACGGTTTCGGCGGCCGTGATCTGCACGTTGGCGATGTAGTTGCGGTTCCAGATCGGCTCGAAGATCGTGTTCGCGAACCGCAGTACCAGGATGTTCTGGACGGTCTCCTTGCCCAGGTAGTGGTCGATGCGGAAGATCTGCTGCTCCTGGCCGCAGCTTTGCACCACGCGGTTGAGCTGCTCGGCGCTGGCGTAGTCGGTGCCGAAGGGTTTCTCGATCACCACCCGGCTACGGCTCGGGTCCTTGAGCAGGCCGGCGGCCGCCAGGGAGCGACAGCCGCTGCCGTAGAAGGCCGGTGACACCGATAGGTAGAAGGTGCGGTTGCCGCGGGTGGCCTTGAGCTTGTCGATGGCTTCCAGGCGGGTGCCCAGCCGCACCGCGTCGGCGGGTTGCTGCAGGTCCACCGGTTCGTAGAAGAGGCAGGCCGCGAACTGGTCCCAGGCGCTCTGATGGCGTTTCACCTCCGGGGCCAGGGCCTCGGCCATGCGGCTGCGGAACTCCTCGTCGCTCCAGGGACGGCGCGCACAGCCCAGAACCGCGAACTCACTGGGCAGGCGCCGCTGGCGGAACAGCTCGAACAGGGCCGGGATCAGCTTGCGGTGGGTGAGGTCACCGCTGGCCCCGAAGATCACCAGGCACTGGGGCGGGATCACCCGCTCCTGGCGCAGCCCGACCCGGAGCGGATTCGTGAGGGTGGCGCCCATGGGGAGTGCGGCAGTGCTTCTGGTCTACCCACAAAAGCGGCGCGCCTCCAGCCGTGGTGACCAACGCGGCGCCTTTGTGAGGGTTTGGCCAAACGCGGGGCCTGGGGCGCAGCAAAAAGGCCCGCCGGTGGCGGGCCTGGAGAAGCGGTTGCTGGAGCCGGTTGCCGTTCAGTAGGTCTCGACGTGCCAGCACTCGGCTTTCTTGAGCTGAGGCCGCAGCTCGGCCCAGTTCAGACCCTTGGCCTCGGCGGCGGCACTCATCGCCTCGTCGATGCCGGGTTCCATGCCGCGCAGGCCGCACATGTAGACGTGGGTCTTGGAATCCTCGATCAGGGCGAAGATCTCTTCGGCGTGCTCACTGACGCGATCCTGGATGTACATGCGACCGCCCTTGGCGTTCTTCTGTTCGCGGCTGATCGCCTTGGTGTAGCGGAAGTTGTCGGGAAACTGGCTCTGGTAGTGGTTGAAGTCCGCGTCGTAGAGGAGGTTGGCAGTGGTGGGGGCTCCCATGAACAGCCAGGCCTTGCCGCGGAAGTTCCAGCCGTTCTTCTCGCGCTCGGTGGGCTCGAACATGCGGCGCAGGTAGGTGCGCATCGGCGCGATGCCGGTGCCGGTGGCCAGCATGATGATGTTCGCTTCCTCGTCGTCGGGAAGGAGCATCTCCTTGCCCACGGGGCCGGTGATCCTCACCTTGGCGCCGGGATCGATGTCGCAGAGGAAGGTGGAGCAGACGCCGTTGATCGTCTCGCCATCCTTCTCGTATTGGAGCTGGCGCACACAGAGGGACACGGTGTTGCCCTGGAGGTTGTCGCCGTGGCGGGTGCTGGCAATCGAATAAAGGCGCAGCTTGTGGGGCTTGCCGTTCGCATCCTCACCGTCCGGGATGATGCCGATGCTCTGGCCCTCCACGTAGTGGAGCTGGGGGTCGCCGCCGGAGAGGTCAAAGGTGATGTGGTTCACCCGACCGATGGCGCCCTCACCGAGAAGGCTGTAGTTCTCGGTGACGGTGCCCAGGAACGGGTTCTTGGGCTTGTAGAGGTTGACGGGAACGTCAGCGTGGGACACGGGGGCGGGTTTCGAGGGGGCTGCGGCGGCAGGGGCGGGCGTGGCGGCGGCCGGGCTGGCCGGAGCTTCACCGGCGGGAGTCACCGACAGGATCTGGCCACCCAGCAGGGCGATGGACTGGACCAGGGCCTGCAGGCGGTTGAAGGGGACGTTGATCTCCCGGGCAGCCTGGCGTTGCTTGCCGACCCCGTAGCCCTGGACCACCACCGTGAACACGCGGGAATCGCTGCGGCTGGAGGTGGCGGTCGAGACGCGCATGGATCGGAAGCCGCGATTAAAGGGTCGCGCGATCATAGGGAACACCCCGAGCCGCGAGTCCCCCCCAGTTGCAGGAATCGGGGCTAGGTTGGCGCTCCAGGACCGCATTGCCCAGACCCGACGACCTTGGCGCAGCTCTCGGCTCTTCTCAGCGCCGGCCCCCAGGCCCTAGCGCCCACCCAGGATCTCTGCGCCCTGGACACGATCCAGCAGGAGATGGAACGGCTTCCCAATGGCTGTCGCCGCCTGGCGGTGCAGCTGCGCCTGGGGCTCGATCCCCGCTGGCTCTGGGAGGCCCTCACCGACTACGACCGCCTCAGCGAGTTCATCCCCAACCTGCTGAGCTCGCGCCTGCTCTGGCGCCGCGACAACGTCGTCGCCCTGGCCCAGGAGGGCTCTCAACAGTTCATTGGTCTGCGCTTCCGGGCCCGGGTGGAGCTCGAGCTCACCGAGCACTGGGCCGAGCGGCGCCTCAGCTTCGTGATGACCAAGGGCGATTTCCGCCGCTTTGAGGGCAATTGGTGGATCGGTCGCCATGAAGGCGACACCACCCTCCTCTACGACCTGACTGTGCAGGGCTGCGTGGGCATGCCGATCGGCCTGATCGAGCAGCGGCTGCGTGAGGATCTGGCCGCCAACCTGCGGGCCGTGCAGCTGGAGGCCCAGCGGCGAGCCAGCTTGGCCTGAGCCCGCCCCGGCCCCTCTCCTCGCCCCACCGGCTGGCCGAGGAGAGATCAGGCTTGAGAGGGAATCAGCTAGTAAAAAAGCGGCTCAAGGAGCCGCTTTGATTTGATATACCCCCAAGGGGATTCGAACCCCTGTCGCCTCCGTGAAAGGGAGGTGTCCTAGGCCTCTAGACGATGGGGGCTAGGACTCGGTCTGGTCAGTGTTTCACCGCAGATAGCGGGTTGACTTCCCTTGGCTCGCCTGGCTTTTGGCCGGTCCGCCACCGATGGAATGAAGTTACGGGGCGGAGGTCCCCTTCGTCAAGGAACGGCAGGCCAGGCCCTGGCCAGCCGCACCGGCCGCCTGGCCAGACCCATGGGCCTCAGCTGATGCCCTGGTCGTCCCAGACGGGCACGGTGAAGTGGAAGCAGGCCCCCTCCCCGGGATCCGACACCACCCAGATGCGGCCGCCGTGCACCTCGGTGATGCGCCGGCATACCGACAGGCCCACGCCGAAACCGGAGGTGGTCTGGGAGGTCTGGGGCAGGCGCACCCGCTCCTGGAAGATCCGGTCCTGCTCGCTGCGGGGGATGCCGGGGCCCGAGTCGCAGACGCTCACCTGCAACCACTGGCTGGTGCGGTGCAGGATCGTCAGGCTGACGCTGCCGCCGTCGGGGGTGTACTTGAAGGCGTTCTCCAGCAGGTTGAGCAGCACCTGGCGCATGCGCCGCTGGTCGGCATAGACGTCCGGCAGGTCCGTGGGGATGTCGGTGACCAGTCCCAGCCCGCGGCCCACCCACAGCTTCTCCAGTTCGAGGATCGCCTCGGCCGCCACCGGCCCCAGGGCCAGGCGCTGGGGATTGAACAGGGCCTCCCAGCGGGTGGTGCCCACCTCCAGCAGGTCCTTGGAGAGCTGCTCGATGTCGTCGAGCCGCCGGTTGAGCACGTCGTAGCAGCGCTCCTGGTCGATCTGGCCCAGGTTGCGGCTCTGCAGGGCGAGCTTGGCGGCGGTGAGCGGCGTGCGCAGCTCGTGGGCCACCATTCGCAGCAGTCGCTCCTGCACCCTCACCCGCTCGATCAGGGTCTCGTTCTCCTGGCGCAGCACCAGCAGCTGGTCCTCCAGCTGCAGTTCCCGGGGGCTGCGGCTGCCGTCCGGCTCCGGCGGGCGCAGGCTCAGCCCCAGGCCGCTCACCACATCCAGCTGCTGCCAGCGGGGCAGCCAGCTGCGCAGCTGCTGGGTCACGGTGCTGCCGGCGAACACCTGCCTGGGGGCCGGCTCCAGCTTCACCAGGGCCGGCGTCGCCACCAGCCGGTGCAGCTCCAGCAGTTCGGGCTGCTGGGCCGGGTCCACCACCTCCAGCTTCACCTCGAAGCCGAAGTTCTCGCCCTCCAGCAGCGCCACCAGCTGGCGCAGGTCAGCGGTGGCCTGCTGGTGGGGGGAGGCCAGCAGCAGTAGCCGCAGGCTGCGGAGTTGCTGCTCGGCGCCATCGCGCAGGCTGGCCTTGTGGCGCCTTACGTCCTCCAGGGCAGGATCCGGCGCGATCGGCTCCTGAACGGCGCCCATGGGCCGCGGCGGCCCGGACGCATCGGGGGCAATGGAGAGGGAGGGGTCGGGGATGGGGAACTCCCCTGCAGCGGACACCGAGGCGCGCGGACTGGAAATACGAAGCCAGCCTATGGTTTTCGGGCGGGCCTGGCCCATGGGGCTATGACGAGTTTGACCGGTCGTCCCTGGGATGCGCCCCATGCTCCATCCCCATCCGCTGGCGATCCGGGTGCCGCCAGTGGCCAACGCCTCGGCCGATCCCACCAGCCGGATCCGTCTGGACAGCAACCTGCGGCGATGGTTCAACCGCAACCTGGGGCTGTGGCGCTCCCGCCGCCAGTATTTCTTCGCCGACGACGAGGTGCTGCGGGTCGACATGCTGCTGCGGGTGGAGACCTTTAGCGAGTCGCTCCAGGGCGAATACGACTACCGCTTCACCTGGTGGCCTGAGCAGGAATTCGACTTCTTCGAGCGCAAACCCCGCTACGTGCGCGACGGCACGATGGAGGCGTCCCTGTGCGGGCACCAGCTGCGCCGCAGCCGGAGCTACCTCTGCGGCACGCCCTCCCACAGCCAGATCCGCCAGGTGGATGAACACGAGATGGTGTTCGAATCCCACTACCTGGAATGGGACATCCTCGAGCACATCCGCCTGGTGGACCAGGACCGCTACCGCGCCCGCTCGATCTACTCCTGGCGCGAGGGCAACCTGGAGCTGGTGGAGACCCATCACGAGATCCGTGTCGAGGGCGCCGGCGTCCCGATCCCCCCCTCCTGACTGGCCTCCAGGCCTGCGGGTCTCCGCATCGGCTCCTGCAGGCGCGGTTGCTCCAGGAGTGGCTGCTGCAGGATTGGCACTGCTGCACGATCCGTGTGTTCTCGATCTGCGTGGGCCTCCCGTTCAGCCGCAGGCGCTGGCTGAGGCCGGCCGCCCTGCTGCTTCCCCTGGTGCTGCTGCTGCCCGCGGCGGCCCCAGCGGCGCCGGCCACCTCTGCGCCGGCCCCATCCGCTGCCCCCTTGACGGCCCCGGCCTCGGCACGGCCCGCCACGGCCCGCCCCGCCCCGTCCCGCCCCACGGCACGGCCGGCCCAGGCCGGCGCCGGCGCCAGTGAGGAAGACATGGGCCTCTACACGCGCATCGCCGCCCTGAACGTCTGCATCGCCCGCTCTGGTGGGGTGGAGTTCGGCAAGGCGGTGGCCATTGCCGGTGAGACCATCGCCCAGGTGATCCAGGGCCAGCATGGGGGCGTGATCCAGCAGGTGGGCACGAAGGCCCTGAGCATGGATGAGCTGCGCAAGGGCTCGATCAACTCCGCCGTGCTCGGGGCCGTGGAGGTCTGCCCCAAGGAGGTGCCCGCCGACGTGTTGCAGAAGGCCCAGGACGTGCTCAAAGCTCCCACCAAGGCCCCCTGAGCCGGCCCCCGCAGCCCTGGGGCTTCGGGATCCGGAGCGCCCGGCTGAGGGCCCTGTTGCAGTTGGTCGCATCTGGGGCCCGGGCCAGTTGGGATTCGGTTGCAGCTGCTGGCTTTGCTGTGGTCAGCCCCTTCGGGGGATGTCCTCACACCCTCCACCGCCATGGCCACCGCCAACTCCCTGCTCCGCTCCCCGCGCCGTGCCCTGCTGGCCCTGGCCAGTGCCGGCGGCGCGGCCCTGGCCGCTGCGGCCACCCTCGTGCCCCTGCCCGCCCTGGCCTGGGGCGATCGCTACGGCTGGGCTCCGGCACCCCGGCCGGTCGGCGTGGACCCCTACGCCCGCCCCCAGAACCCCTGGGCCTATGGCGATACCTACAGCGACGGCGTCCAGCCCCTGCCCCCGGTCTCGGCCGTGCCCTACGGCGCCCCCACCCCCCTGCTCACCGCCGAGCAGATCGCCCAGCGCTGCCAGACCGGCCGCCTGGTGGGTGGCATCGTCGGTGGCGGCCTCGGCTACGCCATGTCCCGCCAGGATGGGCGGGCCTGGGCCGTGCCCCTCGGCGCCCTGCTGGGGACCCAGGTGGGCTGCAACGTCTCCGCCGGCCGCGGTCCTGTGCCCTGGTGATCCCTCCTGCCCCCTGAGTCCCGCCCGATGAGCACCGTCCGCCTTGCCGATTACCGCCCGGCGCCGTTCCTGCTGGAACGCACCGACCTGCGGTTCCAGCTGTTCGCGGACCACACGCTGGTGGAGGCCACCCTGGCCTTCACCCCCAATCCGGCGGCGGCCGGGGACGCCGAACCGCTTGAGTTGCGCGGCGAGGAGCTGGAGCTGCTGGAGCTGCGCTGCGACGGGGAACCCCTGGCGGCGGCGGCCTACCGCCTCGAGCCCGGCAGGCTGCTGCTGCTCGATCCGCCCCGGCACCCCTTCCGGCTGGAGAGCCGGGTGCGCATCCACCCCGAGACCAACACGAGCCTCGAGGGGCTCTACGTGAGCGGTGGGATGTTCACCAGTCAGTGCGAGGCCGAGGGTTTCCGCCGCATCACCTTCCACCCCGACCGCCCCGATCTGCTCAGCCGCTTCCGGGTGCGGATCGAGGCAGACCGGGAGAGCTGTCCAGTACTGCTCTCCAACGGCAACTGCATCGAAGCCGGACCACTGGCGGGTGATCCCAGTCGCCACTTCGCCGTCTGGGACGACCCCTTCCCCAAGCCCTCTTACCTGTTTGCCCTGGTGGCCGGCCGGCTGGAGGAGGCCACGGACCGATTCACCACCGCCAGCGGCCGCCAAGTGGCCCTGCGCATCCACGTGGAGCCCGGGGATCTGCCCTACACGGCCCACGCCATGGCCTCCCTGAAGCGCTCGATGGCCTGGGATGAGCGTGTGTATGGCCTCGAGTACGACCTCGATGAGTTCAACATCGTGGCGGTGCGCCATTTCAACATGGGCGCGATGGAGAACAAGAGCCTCAACATCTTTAACTCCAAGCTGGTGCTCGCCGATGCCGCCACCGCCACCGATGGCGAGCTTGAGCGGATCGAGAGCGTGATCGCCCACGAGTATTTCCACAACTGGACCGGCAACCGCATCACCTGCCGCGACTGGTTTCAGCTCTCCCTCAAGGAGGGCCTCACCGTGTTCCGTGACGCCAGCTTCACGGCCGATCTGCATTCACCGGCGGTGAAGCGGATCGAGGATGTTTCGTTGCTGCGCAACACCCAGTTCCGCGAAGATGCCGGACCCACCGCCCATCCGATCCAGCCGGATCACTACCAGGCGATCGACAACTTCTACACCACCACGATCTACGAGAAGGGCGCGGAGGTGATCCGTTGCCTGCATACCCTGCTGGGGGAGGTCACGTTCCAGCGCGGCATGGCTCTCTACGTGCAGCGCCACGACGGCACCGCCGCCACCTGCGCCGACTTCGTGCAGGCCATGGAGGATGCCGCCACCGAGGCCTGGGCCGCCGAAGGGCGAACGGCGGACGCGCAGGTCGGCGAGACCCGGGTCGTGGCCTCCCGCCCCCGCTTCGACTTTGCCCAGTTCCGCCGCTGGTACGTCCAGGCCGGCACCCCCCTGTTGGAGGTGGACCGGCGCTGGGATGGGCAGGCCGGCGTTCTTGAGCTCACGATCCGCCAGAGCACCCCGCCCACGCCGGGCCAGCCCCACAAGCAGCCCCTGGTGATCCCCCTGGCCCTGGGCCTGGTGAACCAGGGCGGCGCCCCCCTGCCGCTGCGCCTGGCCGGTGAGTCCCCGGCCCAGGCGGCGGCCGCCAGCCTGGATCCCGGCTGGGGCCAGGCCAGCCGCCTGCTGGTGATCGACCGCCCCGAGCATCACCTGCGCTTCGAGGGTCTGGAGCCCCACAGTCACCCGCCGGCCCTGTCGCTGCTGCGCGGCTTCTCGGCGCCGGTGCGGCTGCAGGTCGAGCGCTCCGGCGCCGAGCTGCTGCATCTGCTGGCCTGGGATTCCGATCCCTTCGCCCGCTGGGATGCCGGCCAGACCCTGCTGCGCCAGGCCGTGCTGGAGCGGGCCGCCGGCCGGCCCGACGAGGCGCTGGAGGAGGGTCTGATCGCGGCCTTCGAGCGGATCCTGGCGGATGGCTCCCTCGGGGATGCCAACCGTGCCCTGCTGCTGGCCCTGCCGGGGCTGCCCGAGTTGGAGGATGCCCAGGCCGAGCCGGATCCGCCGGCCCTGTTCGCAGCCCTCCTGGCCCTGCAGGCCCGCTTCGGCGCGGCCCTGGAGCAGCCCCTGGCCGCGGCCCTGGCGCGCTGCCGGCCCCAGTGGGGTCTGGCCTGGCCCCAGGGCAACGGCGAGCGCCTGCTCACCGCCACCATCTGGGCCTGGCGGGCCGCTGCCGGCGACGCGGCGGTGCGGGCCGAGGCCGCGGCGGCCGTGGTGGGCCCCTCGATGACCCTGGCCCGCGCCGGCCTGCGGGCCCTGCAGTGCCACGACACTCCGGAGCGGGCCCAGGCCGTGGCGGCCTTCTATGGGCGCTGGCAGGAGCGACCCGTGATCCTCGATGCCTGGTTCGCCCTCGAGGCCTCGGCCCCCTTCGGCGATGGCCTGGCCCGGGTGGGGGGCCTGCTGGAACATCCCCGCTTCGACCCGGCTGCCCCCAATTCGCTGCGGGCTGTGCTCGGTGGCCTGGCCGGCAACGCGCCGGTGTTCCATGCCGCCGATGGCAGCGGCTATCGCTTCATGGCCGAGCAGATCGCCCTGGTGGATGGGCGCAATCCGATCACCGCCTCGCGCTTCGCCAAGGTGTTCAGCCGCTGGCAGAGCTACGGTCCCGATCGCGGCTCCCGCATGCGCGAGGCCCTGGAGCAGCTGGCGGCAGCCCCGCTCTCGGCCAACACCGCCGAGGTGGTGGGCCAGTGCCTGGGCCAGGCCTGAGGCGGCCAGGCTGAGATCGCTCCTGGCGGGGCGGCGGCCTCAGGGCCGACCGCGTCGCGGGTAGGGGTCCGGGAAGCTCGCCTCGTGCAGCCGGCGGAACCCGGCCCGCCGGGCCTCGCCCCCCTCCGGACCGGCGAACTGGCCCCACAGCCCCTCCCAGTAGAAATAGATCACGCCGTGGCCCCGCTCGGCGGCGAGCCGCGCCTTCTGGGTCAACACCGGCATCGGCGTGGTGCGGCCCCCGAAGCCGGCCAGCAGGCCGATCTCCACCGGGATGCCCCAGCTGCGGGCCTTGACCAGGGCGGGCTGGTTGAGGTCCTTCGCATAGCCGGCAACCGAATAGGCGTAGTTCTGCACGATCAGCTCCTCGATCAGGCCGCCAAGGGCCCAGATTTCCCAGTCCTGCAGCCAGTGGTTGTAGGCGAAGCGGAAGGGGCCGGGCGAGAGGCTCACGTAGGGGCTGCCATTGCCCTTGGCCTTGAGGGTCTCGCGCAGCTCCCGCAGCAGGCCCGTGAGCTGGTGGCGCCGCCAGGTCATCCAGGCCCGGTCGGTGGTGTTGGCGGGGGGCTCGCGGCCGGTGTCCTGGCGGTAGAGGGCGCGGGTGTAGGGGTCGTAGCCCAGTTCCACCGGCCAGGCGAAGTGGTCGTCGAGCTGGATGCCATCGACGCCGCAGCGCTGCACGATCTCGCTGATCAGGCCGATGAAGCGCTGGCGCACCCCCGGGTGGGCCGGGTTCAGCCACGCCATCGGGCGATCGTGCAGGGTCACGGTGCTGCTGCCATCGGCCTTCTGCAGCACCCACTCGGGGTTGTTGCGCACCACCGCCGCCCCGGCAGGCTCCATCAGGCCGTATTCGAACCAGGGGATCACCTTGAGCCCGCGGCGACGGGCGGCCTTGCTGATCCGGCAGATCGGGTCGAGGTTGGGATTGCGCTCGGCCAGGGTCGGCTCCATCGGCGCCCAGCGACTGCGGTGGAAGGTGGCGCCCCGGCTCCAGACGTTGGGATACACGGTGTTGAAGCCCGCCTCGGCCAGCTCCGCCATGGCCCGATCAATGCGCGCGGGCTCGTAATAGAGGGGGCTGGGGCTGTTGGTGAGCCACACGCCCACCCGCAGCGGCGCTGAGCGGGCCTCCAGGGCTCCGACCAGTTGCAGGCCGGCGGTGAGCAGCCCGGTGAGCAGGGCCGGTAGGGCGCGCTTCAGCCGCACCCGCCGCGGCAGGGGCCCGGCCAGCCGATGGGCGGATCTCAATCGGTGCGGGGAGTTCAGCGGAACATCGAGCTCACCGAGCTCTCCTCGTGGATGCGCCAGATCGCCTCGCCGAGCATGTTGGCCACCGAGAGCACCTGCAGCTGGGGGAAGCAACGCTGATCGTTGAGCGGGATGCTGTTGGTCACGATCACCTCCTCGAACAGCCCTGGCTCCGAGAGCCGCTCCACCGCCGGCGGTGAGAACACGGCGTGGGTGGCACAGGCCAGCACGCGGGTGGCGCCGCGCTCGCGCAGCAGCCGGGCCCCGGCGCAGATGGTGCCGCCGGTGTCGATCATGTCGTCGATCAGGATCGCCGTCTTACCGGCCACGTCACCGATCACCGTGAGGCTCTCGGCCACGTTGTGGCCGGAGCGGCGCTTGTCGATGATCGCCAGGGGCGCATCGTTCATCTGCTTGGCGAAGGCCCTGGCCCGGGCCACGCCGCCCACATCCGGCGACACCACCACCACTTCGCCCAGGTCGCGGGTCCGCAGGTAGTCAACCAGCACGGGCGAGCCGTAGATGTGGTCGCAGGGGATGTCGAAGTAGCCCTGGATCTGGGCGGAGTGCAGGTCCATGGCCAGCACCCGGTCCACGCCGGATTTGGCCAGCAGGTTGGCCACCAGCTTGGCCGTGATCGACTCGCGGCCCGCCGTCTTGCGGTCGGCGCGGGCGTAGCCGTAGTAGGGGATCACGGCGGTGATCTGCCGGGCCGAGGCCCGCTTGCAGGCGTCCACCATGATCAGCAGCTCCATCAGGTGATCGTTCACCGGAGCGCAGGTGGGCTGGATCAGGAACACGTCGCAGCCGCGGATCGATTCCTGGATCTGGATGTAGAGCTCGCCGTCGGCGAAGCGCTTGATCACCCGAGGGCCGTCGGGCACGCCCAGGTAGGCGCCGATCTCACGGGCCAGGGCCGGGTTGGCGGTGCCGCTGAACAGCCGCAATCGCCGAGTGTCGTGGGCCACGCCAGCCTGCTCGACCCGTTCAGCGGTCAGAAAACTGGTCACGGCGGGCGCTGGCGTGATCTCTTGAGCCCCGATGGTAGAAGCCGCCTGGTCCAGGCAGTGCAAACAACCATGAATCCTTCGCCCCGCCCCCGGGCCCCGACCCTGGTGCTCACGGCCCCCGGCGGGGTGACTCCCCCGGCCGCCGCCGCCATGGCCGCCGCCCTGTCCCTCCCCCTGCAGGCCGCAGTGGCGGATCCCGCCCTCGATCCCGCTTCGGTGCTGGCCGCCCACGCGGAGGGGGCCGGCGGGCTGGTGCCCCTGGCCCTCGATCCCGGCGCCTGGCTGGGGCCTGCCGGCAGCTGGGCCGAGGCCCTGGGGGCCTGGCGCCAGGCCACCCTGCTGCTGCTGCCGGAAGCGGACCTGGCGGGGCCGCCGGCGGCCTACCGGGCCCTGCTGG
>NZ_NQLA01000041.1 GCF_002252705.1 Vulcanococcus limneticus LL | reverse complement strand
CCGACAAAAACGAAGCGGTCGCGCTTGAGCCAGTCATCGAGGACGTCGAACCATCCCCGCTGTGGCGCGCGCCCTACAGCGATCGTCATGAGAGCGGCTTCATGAAGCGTTACAGGGCTAATGGTACGGGGAACCGGGGGTCCGTGGCGGGTGGGCCGGCATAGAAACCGATCATGGCCCCGCAAATGAGTAAAAGCACTCAGGAGCCCAGCTCGCCTGGGCCATTCGCCAGAGTGGGGGCTGGCCGCAAGTCCCTGCCCGTGTACGTCGTCGAGCTCTCGCTCAAGCTCAGCCCCATGCCGGTTGCCGTGCAGCGCAAGGAGCTGACGGATGCCCAGGCCCTCTACGGCCAGGTGAAGCAGGCCCTGGAGACCGGCACCCCGCGGGTGCTGGAACTCAGCTGCGAGAAGGAGGAGGACAAGCGCATCAGCCTGCTGAGCAGCGAGGTGGTGGCTGTCCAGATCTATGAGAAGTCGGCAATGGGCGCCGGCAGCAAGCGGCCGGGCTTCTCCTTCGAGGGCTGAGCTGCCCCCCTTGACCCTGACCCCACCCCTTCCCCAATCCAGCGGCCCAGCCCTGGCCGAACCGCCGCTGGTGGTGGACCAGCTGGGCTTTGCCTGGCCCTCGGGCCAGCGGGCCCTCAACCACTGCAGCCTCACGATCCCGCGGCCCGGCCTGTGGATGCTCGTGGGGGGCAACGGCAGCGGCAAGAGCACCCTGCTGCGGCTGATCGCCGGGCTTCTAGAGCCCGCCCGGGGCCGCATCCACAGCCCCCTCAAGTCGGCCCTGGTGTTCCAGAACCCCGATCACCAGCTGCTGCTGCCCAGCAGCGGCAGCGACATCCAGCTCTCGCTGCCCCCAGGACTGGACGCCGCCGGGCGCCAGCAGGAGGTGGCCCGCGCCCTGGAGCTGGTTGGCCTGGCTGGCTTCGAGGGGCGACCGATCCATACCCTCAGCGGCGGCCAGAAGCAGCGGCTGGCGATCGCGGGCGCTCTGGCGAGTCGGGCCCGTCTGCTGCTGCTGGATGAGCCCACCGCCCTGCTGGACCCGGACAGCCAGCGGGACCTGCTGCTGCTGATCCGCCAGCTCTGCAGCCAGGGCGAAGCGCCGATCACGGCCCTGTGGATCACCCACCGCCTCGACGAATTGCGGTGGTGCGATGGCGCCGCCCTCGTGGAGCGGGGCAGCGCCGGCCCCTGGCAGGCAGGGGAGGTCCTGGGCAGGCGGCTGGCCCCCTTGCCCAGGGGCGGGGCTGAGGGGTAAGGTCTTCAGGTCCCAGTCAGGGACCCCGTTCCCGGAAACCGGCTCCCCAGGGGCTCGTTGTTTAGGAACCCATTCCTCGGTAGCTCAGCGGTAGAGCGATCGACTGTTAATCGATTGGTCGCAGGTTCGAATCCCGCCCGGGGAGTTCTTCTCCAACCCCAGCCCAACGGCTGGGGTTTTTTCATGGCTGCAGCATGGCGCTGGCCTGAGGGCCCGAAGCCTGGGCACAGCCGGGGCGAAGGCGGGAGACGCCCGCGGCCCCAGCGCCAGCCAGCTGGCACCAACTTTGCCGATTTACAAGATCCTGATCCAAAGAAAACCTGAAGATTGACGAGCCAAACGGGGCGCGTCATTGGCCCAAAGCCCTCTGGGTGCAGGGCATCTGGCCGATCGTGATGGAATGCGGCCAGCGGCCTGGCGGTGCACATCCGCGCACCCGCGAGGAGAATGCCTACATGAAGCGTGGCCGGGGCCGCGGCCACATCCAGTCCAGAGCCGCACCCGCGGCGCCTTGCCGTAGCTGCCATGAAACCCTGCATCCTGCTGATCGAAGACGACAGCGACATGCGCGAGCTGGTCGCCGGCCACCTGGAGCACAGCGGCTTTGACGTGCAGCGCGCCGACGACGGGGTCAAGGGGCAGGCCCTGGCCATGCAGACGATCCCGGATCTGATCCTGCTGGACCTGATGCTGCCGAAGGTGGATGGCCTCACCCTCTGCCAGCGCCTGCGCCGCGACGAGCGCACCGCCCGCATCCCGATCCTGATGCTCACCGCCCTGGGCAGCACCAAGGACAAGGTGAGCGGCTTCAATTCCGGCGCCGACGACTACCTGGCCAAGCCCTTCGACCTTGAGGAGCTGCAGGTGCGCATCAAGGCCCTGCTGCGGCGCTCCGAGCGGGCCCCGCTCTCGACCAAGCACAACGAGATCCTCAGCTACGGGCCGCTGACCCTGGTGCCGGAGCGGTTCGAGGCCTTCTGGTTCGACGAACCGGTGCGCCTCACCCACCTGGAATTCGAACTGCTGCACTGCCTGCTGCAGCGCCATGGCCAGACCGTGGCCCCCTCGTTGATCCTCAAGGAGGTGTGGGGCTACGAGCCCGACGACGATATCGAGACAATCCGGGTGCATGTGCGCCACCTGCGCACCAAGCTGGAGCCCGATCCGCGCAAACCCCGCTTCATCAAGACCGTCTACGGCGCCGGCTACTGCCTGGAACTGCCCAGCGGCGGGCATCTGGACGAGCTGGCCGCGACGATCCGCGAGGCGAGGCGGCAGCGCCAATCCCCTGGCGGCAGCCCCCAGGCCGCCTGAGCCCATGCCATCTCAGCCGGCCGACACCGCGCCGCTGAGCTCCAGCAGGGCCACCTCCCAGGCCAGCCGCGGCTGCACATAGGCCCGAAGCTGGCGACGCAGCGTTTCCAGGCGGTGCTGCTGGGCGGGAATGTGGTGGCGACGCCACAGCCGCAGCTGCCACCAATCCAGCAACCAGAGCTGCTGCTCGCCATCGAGCGCTTCGCTCAAGTCCCTGGCCAGGGCCAGGGCCTCCACCGGGCTCGCCGTCAGGCCCGAGAGCCGCTCCGCCAGGCCCGCCGGCAGGGCCTGCCATTGCTGGCGATGCCGCAGCAGGGCCCCGGGCGAACCGGCGGCCAGCTCCCGCAGCTCGGGCGGTTCAGGGCCGGTGGCGGGCGCTGGTTCCAGGCCTGGAGCCTGGGCCGCATGGGGTGGGAGGCCGGCGAGCACCCTCTGCAGCAGCTCGGGCTGCAGCCGCGCGAAGGGCACCTGCTGGCAGCGGGAGCGAATTGTGCTCAGCAGCCGATCCGGGGCGGCGCTGAGCAGCACCAGCAGTCCGTCGCCGGGTTCTTCCAGTGTCTTGAGCAGGGCGTTGGCCGCCCCCTCCGCCATTGCCTCCACCGCTTCAATCACCACCAGGCAGCGGCTGGCCTCCAGGGGCCGGCGCCCCAGAAACTGGGACACGCCCCGCACCTGCTCCAGGCGCAGCTGGGGCGGCGCCCGCCGGCTCACGCCGGCCTCCACGGCCTGGGAGGCCGGAACCAGCTGGCCCTTATCCGAGTAGGTGGGCTCGACCCAGAGCAGATCCGGATGGTTGCCCTCCTCCAGGCGGCGCCGCACGGCCATGGAGCCTTCCGGCCCAGCGATCACCCCCTCCAGGAAGCGACGCGCCGCCAGGCTGCGGCCCACACCGTCGGGGCCGCTGAACAGATAGGCCGGTGCCAGACGCCCCTGGACCAGGGCCGCCCTTAACAGGGCCGTGGCCGGCGTCTGTCCCACCAGGCCGGCGAACAGGTCCTCAGCCACGGGCGGCGAACTCCCGCAGCAGGGCCTCGATCGCGGCACTGACCTGCTGCGGCGACTGGCCCCCGTCCAGGCGCTGCCAGCCCCGCTCGGCCGCCAGGGCCGCAAAGCCGCCGCAGACCCGCGCCAGGAACGCCTCGCCACTGGCCTCGATGCGATCCGCCTCCCGGTATCCCCGGCGCCGCAGTGACTCGGCCAGGGGCAGCTCCAGCCAGAGCGTCAGATCGGGCGCCAGTCCGCCGGTGGCAATCCGCTCCAGCTGGTCGATCAGCTGCAGCGACAGGCCGCGCCCGTAGCCCTGGTAGGCGGCGGTGGAGCCGGCGAAGCGATCGCTCAGCACCCAGTGGCCGGCCGCCAGGGCCGGCTGGATGCGCTGCTGCACGTGCTGGGCCCGATCGGCGGCATAGAGCAGAAGCTCGGCGCAGCTGCCGGGGGCCGCCTCGCCGGGGGGGTGCAACAGCAGCTGGCGCAGGGCCTGGCCCAGGGGGGTGCCGCCGGGTTCGCGGGTCACGATCAGCTCGGCGCCGGCGGGCAACAGGCCACTGGCGGGCAGCCAGCGGCGCAGATGCTCCAGCTGGGTGGTCTTGCCGCAGCCATCGATGCCCTCCAGCACAAGGAACCGGCCCCGGTGCGGCTGGGCCGCTAGCAAGGGCTCAGCCGCCACGGCGCGCTCCCACCGACGGCCCCCCCTGCAAGAGCAGGGCATTGCCCACCACTGTGATCGAACTGAGGGCCATGAGCAGGGCCGCCAGCGGCGGCGACAGAAGCACCCCGAAGCCTGGCAGCAGCACCCCCGCCGCGATCGGCAGCACCACCAGGTTGTAGCCGAAGGCCCAGGCCAGGTTCTGGCGCACCTTGGCCATGGTGCGGCGCGCCAGCCGCAGGGCCTCGGCCAGGCCCTCCAGCCGATCGCCCAGCACCACCAGATCGGCGCTGTCCATCGCGATCTGGGTGCCGGTGCCCACAGCGATGCCCAGGTCGGCCGCGGCCAGGGCCGGCGCGTCGTTGATGCCATCGCCCACCATCGCCACGGGGCCCTGGTGGCGGGCCGCAAGGATCCGCTCCAGCTTCTGCTCGGGCATCAGCTCCCAGGCCAGGGCGGCAGGGTTGAGCCCCAGCTCGAGCCCGAGCCGCTCCACGGCCCCGCGACGATCGCCGCTGAGCACCCCCAGCTCCAATCCCATCGCCTCCAGGGCCCGCAGGCTGGCGGCGGCATCGGGGCGGGCCTGGTCCTGCAGGGCGATCAGACCGAGCAGCTGCGGGCCATCGGCCACCGCCAGCAGGCTGGCACCGGCCTCTTCCTGGCCGGCGATCCAGGCCTGATCGGCTGGGGTGAGGGGCGAGGCGCCGGAGGCAGCCTGCACCCACTCCGGCCGCCCCACCCAGCAGGAGCCTCCACCCGCCAGACGACCAGCCACACCCTGCCCCCCCAGCGCGGTGACCTCCTGCAGCGGCAGCGGCGCCAGGTCCCGCCGCTGGGCCTCCTGGAGCACGGCGAAGGCGAGGGGATGGCGACTGCTCGCCTCCAGGCTGGCGGCCAGTTGCAGCAGCCGCGCCTCAGCGGCGGGGCCCGCAGGGCCGGAGCCGCCGTCCTCCACCAGCGCGATCGCGGTCACGAGTGGGCGGCCCAGGGTGAGGGTGCCGGTCTTGTCGAAGAGCACACGGCGCAGCTCCGCCGCCGTCTCGATCGCCGCGCCACCGCGGAACAGCAGCCCGGCGCGGGCCGCGCGACCGGTGCCCACGGTGATCGCCGTGGGGGTCGCCAGGCCCAGTGCACAGGGGCAAGCCACCACCAGCACGGCGATACTGAGCTGCAGGGCCAGGGCCAGCGGCGTCTCAGCGCCCATGCCCAGGCTGCGGTGCCCCCCGTGCAGATGGACCGAGGGACCCGCCATCAGCACCTGGGGCCAGAGCCTGGTCCCCCACTGCCACCAGAACAGGAAGGTGGCCGCGGCCAGCGCCAGCACCAGCGGCGTGAAGCGACCGGCCATCCGGTCCGCCAGGCCCTGGATCGGCGCCTTGCGGGCCTGGGCCTGCTCCACGAGGCGGATGATCCGCGCCACCGCGCTCTGGGAGCCAGGCCGCAGCACCTCCAGCTCCAGACGGGCCTCCAGATTGAGGCTGCCGGCGGCCAGCTCGCTGCCGGGGGTGGCCTGCAGGGGCAGGGGTTCGCCGGTGAGGCTGGACACATCCACCGCCGATTCCCCGGCCAGCACCCGGCCATCCACCGGCACGCGATCGCCCGGCAACAGCCGCAGCCGATCCCCCGGTCGCAGGGCTCCGACCCGCACCGGCCGGGGCTCACCCTCCCCCAGCAGCAGCAGGGCCGTATCGGGCTGGAGCGCCGCCAGCTCCTCCAGGGCCCGGCCGGTGCGGAAGCGGGCCCGCTCCTCCAGGAAGCGGCCCAGCAGCACGAAGCCCAGCAGCATCACCGGCTCGTTGAAAAAGCACTGCCAGCCCACCGCCGGCCAGAGGAAGGCCACCAGGCTGGCCAGGTAGGCACTGGCCATGCCCAGGCCCACGAGGGTGTCCATGCCGGGCATGCCGGCCAGGGCCGCCTGCCAGCCACCCCGCAGGATCGGCCGACCGGGCCCCGCCAGGGCCGCGGTGGCCAGCAAGGCATGGAGACGGATGTCCGCCAGCCAGGGCTGGGGCAAGCTGCCCGCCTCCGCCAGATGGCCGGCCGCCGAGAGCAGCAGCAGCAGCAGGGCCACCAGCAGCTGGCGCCACTGCTGCCACCAGCTGCGCTGCTGCCGCTGCCGCAGCCGCTCCCGCACGGGGTCATCGCCGTCGCGGCGGCGGGCCGTGAAACCCACGGTCGCCAGGGCGTCCACCAGGGCGAGGGCGGGATCGACACTGGCCTCCCCGGCCGCCAGCCGATCCGGCGCCAGCAGGGAGGGATCGAGGCCCACCCAGGCGGTGCGGGTGAGCAGGTTCACGCTGGCCTGGCGCACCCCGGGTTGGGCCAACAAGCGCTGCTCCACAGCCCGCACGCAACCGCCGCACTTCATCCCGTCCACCTCCAGCAGCAGCGGCGCCACGGGCCCCGACGCCGGGTTGGCCGCCTCAGGCAGCGCGGCCGGGGGCTGGCCGGATTCGGGCGCGGCTGGAGTGACGGATGGGGTGGGGGAACCGGGGATGGAGTTGGAGATGGAGTCGGTGGCGGCCTCGATGGCGGGCGGCACGCGCGGGCGGCGGGCCCCCCACGCTAGGGACTGCGAACGGCCTGGCCCCCGGCCGGCGGGCACAGGTGAGGATGGGCCCACGCCGATCCGAACCCGCCCGTGCCCCGCTCGCAGCGCAACGACAACTTCATCGACAAGAGCTTCACGGTGATGGCCGACCTGATCGTGAAGCTGCTGCCGATCGATCCCAAGGCCAAGGAGGCCTACGTCTATTACCGCGATGGCCTCTCGGCCCAGAACGACGGCGACTACGCCGAGGCCCTGGACAACTACGAGGAGGCCCTGCGGCTGGAAGAGAACAAGGTGGACCGGGGCGAGATCCTCAAGAACATGGCGATCATCTACATGAGCAATGGCGAGGAGGAGAAGTCGCTCGACTACTACCGCCAATCCCTGGAGGAGAACCCAAACTCCCCCTCCTGCCTCAAGAACATGGGGCTGATCTACGAGAAGTGGGGCAGGCTGGCGGTGGAACAGGGCAACCAGGACGAGGCCGACCGCTGGTTCGACCAGGCCGCCGACACCTGGACCAAGGCCGTGCGCCTCTACCCCGGCGGCTACCTGGATATCGAGAACTGGCTGAAGTCCTCGGGCCGCTCGAACGTGGATGTGTATTTCTGAGGCCCTGAGCCGCTGCGAGGGGAACCGTCGCGAGATGACCCGCCGCGATATAAACCGCGGCCATGGCACCGGCTCCGGGCTCCCGTCCTAGGCCCGATCATCGGCCGGGTTGACCCCCAGGGCCGCCACCAGGGCCTCGGCCACGCCGCCCGCCTCCAGCAGCTGGAGGTCCAGCCCTGCGGCCAGGCGCGCCAGGCCGCTGCCCTTGGGCACCACCGCCCGCGTGAAGCCCAGGCGGGCCGCCTCCTGCAGCCGCAGCTCCAGCTGCCCCACGGGCCGCAGCTGGCCGCCCAGGCCCAGCTCGCCGATCAGCACCGTGCCCGGCGGCAGGGTCAGATCGCGGTAGCTGGCCACCACCGCCGCAGCCACCCCCAGGTCCGCCGCAGGCTCCTCCACCTCCAGGCCGCCCGCCACCGCCAGATAGCAGTCGAAGCGCGAGAGCGGCAGGCCCAGGTGCTTCTCCAGCACCGCCAGGATCTGGTGCAGACGGTTGGTGCCGATACCCGTGGCCGTGCGACGCGGACTGGCGTAGCTGGTGGTGCTCACCAGGGCCTGCAGCTCCACCACCAGGGGCCGGGTTCCCTCGCAGGCCACGATCGTGGCGGTGCCGGCGCTGGGCTCCTCGCTGCCCAGGAACAGCTCACTGGGGTTGCTCACCTCCGCCAGGCCCCGGCCGCGCATCTCGAACACCCCCAGCTCATGGGTGGCACCGAAGCGGTTCTTCACTGCCCGCAGCAGCCGGTGGCTGGCGAAGCGGTCGCCCTCGAAGGTGAGCACCGCGTCCACCAGGTGCTCGAGCACCTTGGGGCCCGCCAGCATCCCCTCCTTGGTCACATGGCCCACCAGCAGCAGGGCCGTGTCCTGGCGCTTGGCGATGCGGGCCAGGGCGGCGGCGCACTCGCGCACCTGGGCCACCGAACCCGGGGCGCTGCTGAGCTCGCCGTCGTGCAGGGCCTGGATGCTGTCGATCACGGCCACCGCCGGCCTCAGGGCCTCCAGCTCCTGCAGCACAAGCTCCAGGTCGGTTTCGGCCAGAAGCTGCAGGCCAGCAGACTCCGGCGCCTCAGCCCGCACCTGGGCCCGCGGCGCCGGGGCCTCGCCGCCCATCTCGCCCTCCACCTCACTGGCCCCCTCCGCCAGCCGGCGCCAGCGCAGCTTCACCTGCTGGGCCGACTCCTCCGCACTCACGTAGAGCACCGAGCAGCGGGTGGCCATCGCCTCGGCGCTCTGCAGCAGCAGCGTGCTCTTGCCGATGCCGGGATCGCCCCCCAGCAGCACCAGGGAGCCAGGCACCAGGCCGCCGCCGAGCACCCGGTCCAGTTCGCCATAGCCACTGCCCAGGCGCTGCAGGGGCCGCTCGCCCACCGCCGCGATCGGCTCGGAGCGGCGGGGCTGCCGGGGACTCGCAGCACTGGCGTCCGCCGCCACCGGACGGCGCCGGCGCGTGTCGCTGGCGGGGGCCGTCTGCTCCACCAGACTGTTCCAGGCGCCGCAGCTGGAGCACCGGCCGAAGAACTGGCGGGTCTGGGCGCCGCAGCTCTGGCAGACGTAGGTGGTGGTGGGACGGGCCAAGAAGGTGTATGAAGAATGGTGGCTCTAGGTGAACCTGGGGGCCCCGGGACCCTGTTCAGTAGGGCGATCGAGTTAACCCGTCCGAACCGACAGGCGCAATGACGGCCACGTCCCCCGCGAAGGAAACCATCCTGGTCGTCGATGACGAGGCCAGCATCCGCCGCATCCTCGAGACCCGGCTCTCGATGATCGGCTATCAGGTGGTCACGGCCTGCGATGGGCTGGAGGCGATCGAGACCTTCCGCCGCACCAGCCCCGATCTGGTGGTGCTCGACGTGATGATGCCCAAGCTCGACGGCTACGGCGTCTGCCAGGAGCTCCGCAAGGAATCGGACGTGCCGATCGTGATGCTCACGGCCCTGGGCGATGTGGCCGACCGCATCACCGGCCTGGAGCTCGGCGCCGACGACTACGTGGTGAAGCCGTTCAGCCCCAAGGAGCTGGAGGCCCGCATCCGCTGCGTGCTGCGCCGGGTCGACAAGGAGCAGAGCGCCGGCATCCCCAACTCGGGCGTGATCCAGGTGGGCGACCTGCGCATCGACACCAACAAGCGTCAGGTCTACCGGGGCGACGAGCGCATCCGCCTCACCGGCATGGAGTTCAGCCTGCTGGAGCTGCTGGTGGGTCGCAGCGGCGAGCCCTTCAGCCGCGGCGAGATCCTCAAGGAGGTGTGGGGCTACACCCCCGAGCGCCACGTGGACACCCGGGTGGTGGACGTCCACATCTCGCGGCTGCGCTCCAAACTGGAGGATGATCCCGCCAATCCCGAGCTGATCCTCACGGCCCGCGGCACGGGATACCTGTTCCAGCGCATCGTCGAAGCCGTTGCCCCCGAAGCCAACTGACGCCACGCCCGATCCCAGCGGCCGCAGCGCCCGACGCGCGCGTCCCCGGGCGATCCGCCGCCTGGTGATCTGGTATCGCCGAAACGCGGCGGTCACCAGCCTGGTGGACACCGCCAGCAGCGCCGGCCAGGCCGCTGGCTCCGTGGCGGGCAGTGTGGCCGGCAGCGTGATCTCCACCGCGGGCTCGGTGGCCGGCGCCGCCGCCAGCACCGCCGGGGCCGCCGCCAGCACCGCCGGCTCGGTGGCCAACACGGTGCTGCAACCCCTCGTGTTCGACCCGCTGCGGCGCCTGCAGCAGGGCCCCGGCCAGGACGACGTGCTGGCCATCGACGACAGCCAGCGCCTGTGGGTAGCGGTGGACGGCATGGGCGGCGACCACGCCCCCGGCCCGATCCTGGAGGGCTGCCTGCAGGCGGTGGAGCAGCTGCCGCTGCGCATCCGCTTCGTGGCCGAGACCGGGCCGCTGGAGGCCGCCGTGGCCGAGCTGGGACTGGGCCAGGAGCTGGCGGCCGCCACCGGCGCGGGCCTGATCGAGCTGGTGCCCAGCGGCCCCTCGGTGACCATGGACGACGAGGCCACGGCGGTGCGCCGCAAGCGCGACGCCAGCATCAACATGGCCATGGACCTGGTGAAGCACGGCCAGGCCACCGCCGTGTACTCGGCCGGCAACTCCGGCGCCGTGATGGCCTCGGCGATCTTCCGCCTGGGCCGGCTCAAGGGCATCGATCGCCCCGCCATCGGTGCCCTGTTCCCCACCAAGGACCCGGCCCAGCAGGTGCTGGTGTTGGATGTGGGCGCCAACATGGACTGCAAGCCCGAGTGGCTGCACCAGTTCGCCCTGCTGGGCAACATCTACAGCCGCGACGTGCTGCAGGTGCCGCGCCCCCGCATCGGCCTGGTGAACATCGGCGAGGAGGAGTGCAAGGGCAACGACCTCTGCCTGAAGACCTACCCGCTGCTGGCGGAGGAGCCGCGCTTCGTGTTCGCCGGCAACTGCGAGGGCCGCGACATTCTCTCCGGCGACTTCGACGTGGTGGTCTGCGACGGCTACACGGGCAACGTCCTGCTCAAATTCCTGGAATCGGTGGGCAGCGTGCTGCTTGACGTGCTGCGGGCCGAACTGCCCCGGGGCCGCCGCGGCAAGGTGGGCTCCGCCTTCCTGCGCAGCAACCTGGTCCGGATCAAGAAGCGCCTCGACCACGCCGAGCACGGCGGGGCGCTGCTGCTGGGGGTCGACGGGGTCTGCGTGATCGGCCACGGCAGCAGCAAGGCCCTGGCGGTGATGAGCGCCCTGCGGCTGGCCCACTCCGCCGCCAGCCACCGCGTCATGGACGACCTGCACCGTCTCGGAGACAGCGCGGAGGCCGCCGTTGCCTGTGGTTGACTGAGCCCAAACTGAGGGCTCGATGGTGTCGCTCGGCGCAGGCAAGGCCACGGTCACGGGGTTGGCGGCGGCCCCGGAACTGGCTCTACCCCGCGGCCAGGCCCTGGGCGGCATGGCCTTGGTGGGCTCCGGCAGCGCAGTACCGGCCGTGAGCCTCAGCAATCAGCGCCTCAGCGAGCGGGTCGACACCAACGATGAGTGGATCCGGACCCGCACCGGCATTGCAGCGCGGCGGGTCTCGGCACCCGATGAGCCCCTCACCGTCCTCGCCACCCGGGCCGCCCAGGCCGCCCTCGATCACGCGGGCTGGAGCCCCGAGGATCTCGACCTGATCCTGCTGGCCACCTCCAGCCCCGACGACCTGTTCGGCACCGCGCCGCGCATCCAGGCCGCCCTGGGGGCCCGCAACGCCGTGGCCTTCGACCTCACGGCGGCCTGCAGCGGCTTCCTGTTCGCCCTGATCACCGCCGGCCAGTACCTGGCCACCGGCACCATGGGCCGGGCACTGGTGATCGGCGCCGACCAGCTGAGCCGCTGGGTCGACTGGGACGACCGCAGCACCTGCGTGCTGTTCGGCGACGGAGCCGGCGCCGTGGCGGTGCAGGCCTGCCCGGCGGCCGAGGGCGGCCTGCTGGGCTTCCGCATGCGCTCCGACGGCAGCCGCAACGGCTGCCTCACCCTGGCCCAGAGCGACACCCACCGCGAATTGCTGGCCGGCGTCAGCGCCCAGGTGGGCGGCTTCGCGCCGATCCGGATGAACGGCCAGGAGGTCTACAAATTCGCCGTGCGGGAAGTGCCGGCGATCCTCAAGGAGCTGCTGGAGGCCACCGGCACCCCCGCCGACCAACTGGACTGGCTGCTGCTGCACCAGGCCAACCAGCGCATCCTCGACGCGGTGGCCGAGCGCTTCGCCATTCCGCAACAGCGGGTGCTCAGCAACCTGGCCAGCTACGGCAACACCTCCGCCGCCACAATCCCGCTGATGCTCGATGAGGCCGTCAAGGACGGCCGCGTCCAGCCGGGCCACCTGCTGGCCAGCAGCGGCTTCGGCGCCGGCCTGAGCTGGGGCGGGGCCCTGCTGCGCTGGAGTGGGCCGCAGGCCTGAAGCGTCGCCCGCGGGGCTGAGCCCTAATCTCCTGCCCACAGTGCAACTGGCGCGCATGGGCATCGCCTGGGTGTTTCCCGGACAGGGGTCGCAGAAGGTCGGCATGGCCGCCGGCGTGCTGGAGCTGCCGGGGGCGGTGGAGCGCTTCGCCGCCGCCTCCGAGCTACTGGGCCGCGACCTGGGGGCCATCTGTGCCGGCGAGGCCACGGGCGAGCTGAGCGACCTCAACGACACCCGCAACACCCAGCCAGCCCTGTTCGTGCTGGAGAGCCTGCTGGTGGATGGCCTCAGGGCCCAGGGCCGCTCGGCCGATCTGGTGGCAGGCCACAGCCTGGGCGAACTGGTGGCCCTCTATGCCGCCGGCGTGTTCGACGCGGCCACCGGCCTGCGGCTGATCAAGATCCGCAGTGAGCTGATGGCCGGCGCCGGCGGTGGCGCCATGACCGCCGTGATGGGCTTCGATCGGGGCGAGCTCGACGCCCTGGTGACCGCCACCGAGGGAGTGGTGGTCGCCAATGACAACAGCAGCGCCCAGGTGGTGCTCTCCGGCAGCCCGGAAGCGGTGGCCAAGGTGAGCAGCGCCCTGACGTGCAAGCGCGCCATCCCCCTGGCGGTGAGCGGCGCCTTCCACTCCCCCTTCATGGCCGAGGCAGCCGAGGCCTTTGCCGCCGAGCTGGAGGCCGTGCCCTTCGCCGACGCCGCTATCCCGGTGCTGAGCAACACGGATCCCAGCCCCGAAACCAGCGGCGAGGCCCTCAAGGCCCGGCTGCGCCGCCAGATGACCAGCGGTGTGCGCTGGCGCGAGACCATGGAGCGCCTCAGCGCCGACGGCATCGACACCGCCGTGGAGATCGGCCCGGGCGCCGTGCTGAGCGGCCTGATCAAGCGCAGCTGCGCCGGCATCAGCACCGCCCAGATCGGCGGCGCGGCCGACCTGGGCCTGTGAGCGGCTCCGAGCAGGGTCCCCCGGTCAACCCGCGTCCGGGGAGCCGTCCGGTGAATGTGGTGAAGCGGGTGCTGCGGCGCCGGCGCCGCAAGAGCGAGCCGCCAGCCCTGCTCAGCACCCCCAAGCCGAGCCTCACCTACCGGCTGATCAGCTACCTGCTGGTGTTCCCCGTGTATCGGCTGCTGTTCCGCGGCCGCACCGCCGGCAACGCCAACGTGCCGATGGAGGGGGCCCTGGTGGTGGTGGCCAACCACGGCTCGCACCTGGATCCGCCACTGCTGGGCCATGCCCTGGGCCGGCCGGTGGCCTTCATGGCCAAGGCCGAGCTGTTCAAGGTGCCGATCCTGGGGCCCATCATCCGGGCCTGCGGCGCCTACCCCGTGTCGCGGGGGGCCAGCGATCGCGAGGCGATCCGCATCGCCACCGACCGGCTGGAGGAGGGCTGGGCCACCGGCGTGTTCATCGATGGCAGCCGCCAGGCCGACGGCCGCGTCAATGGCCCCCAGGCCGGTGCCGCCCTGCTGGCAGCCCGGGCCGGCGTGCCGCTGCTGCCGGTGGCGATCATCAACAGCCACCGGGCCCTGGGACCCGGCCAGAGCAAGCCCCGGCTGGTACCGGTGCACATCCGCATCGGCACGCCGATCCCGCCACCGGCCTCGCGCCGTCGCGCCGATCTCGATGCCGCCACCGCCGCCTGCCAGGAGCAGATCAACGCTCTGCTGGACCAGGGACTGATTCGCGGCCCACTCAGGAACGCGGCGCTGGCTCCAGCAGCGGAGCGAACCGCCTTGCCGCCCAGTCCTTAACGTCGCGGCCGCTCAGCACCCAGAGGGCGGCCCTGGCGCCATCGCCCCACACCTTGCGGCGCCCCTCCGAATGGCACTGGTCGCCGCAGGGCACCGCCACCGGGGTGAGCTGGATGCCGCGGCTGCCGGCCACGATCCGCCCCACCAGCAGGGCCCGCTCCATGTGGTCGCTACTGGTGACCAGCAGCACGTGGCGCACCTTGGCCCGCTTGAGCTCATCCACCACTGAGGTGAAGTTGGTGAGGGTGTCGTGGGCGCGGTAGTCGAGCTGGACGCGGCCGGCTCCTAGCCCCTGCTGGCCGAACTGCCAGGTGGCGTACTCGGGGTTGCTGCCGCCGCTCACCAGCAGCGGCAGTCCGTCGCGGCGGGCCAGTTCGCCGGCGGCCCGCTCGCGCGCCACATCACCCCCGAGCACGAGGATCAGCTGGGGCCTGGGCGGGGTGGGGAGCAGCAGCCCCCGCGACAGCCAGAGCAGTCCGCCGGCCGCCAGCAGCACCAGCAGCCAGCGGCGACCCCCGCCGCGGTGTCGCCTGGGCCGGGCGCGGCGGGGGCGGCTCGGTGGTCCGGTCTGGCCCTCGGCGGCGGCGGAACCGGGCATCGCCCCAGCCCCCGGCCCTGGCGGGATCCGGCCAGCCGCCGTGGGCTGGCGCCCAGCCCGTAGCCGCCGGGAGGCCTGACCCTGGGAGCGGGACCGCGCCATCACGGCCCCTCCACCGGGCTGGTGGGGTAGAGCGGCAGCACCGGCTGCCAGGGCCCAGGCAGCTGCTGGAGCGCCGCCAGCTGACCGAGGGCCAGCAACTGGACGGCATCGGCCTCGGGTTCCACAAGGGCCTGGGCCCAGGGCCCCTCTGGCAGGACCTCGCCCGGGCGGTAGAGGCGTGGCTCCTCCAGCTCGACCACGCCGCCGAGGGCAGCGGCGTCAGGCCCGTAGGCGCCGGCCACCACGCCGCGGCGTGGCAGCTCCTGGCTCAGCCAGAAGCGCTCGGCCCCGGCCAGGGGCCCGCCCGGTGCTGCCAGCCGGCGGGCGATCAGCAGAAAGCTGCTGAAGCCGTGCAGGGGGATCGCCAGCTGCTGGGCCAGGGTGCGGGCCAGCACCAGCGTCAGCCGGGTGCCGGTGAAGCCGCCGGGGCCGGTGGCCACGACCAGCCGGCCGAGCTGGGACCACTGCTCCGCCGGCAGCAGCTGCTCGACGCAGGGCAGCAGGTCATTGGAGAGGCGCCGGCCCAGGGGAAAACTGGCGAGGTGGGCCGGTTCGCGCTCGGCGCCAACCGCCAAGCGCTGCAGCCCCACCGCCAGCGTCTCGCTGGAGCTGTGCAGGGCCAGCAGCCAGGGCGAGGCGCTCATGCCGGCACGGCCAGGCCGGGGCGGAGCCGCTGCCAGCGGCCGGGATCGGCCTGGAAGCTGGCGCAGGCGCGCACGTCCCACTCCACGCCCACCTGGCCGCCGGGCAGATCGCGCACCTGCACGTGGATGCGGGGCTGGCTGGGCGCGAAGCCGGGGTCCGCGTTGAGGTGGGGCGCTCCGTGCTGGCGCTCGACCGCGTGATAGGCCTGGCAGTCCCCCACCCAGTGGCAGTCCACGCAGATGCACATGTCAGCGTCCGGCGCGGGTGATCCCATTGTGACGGGCGCGCCAACCCGCCAGCTCTGGCAGCGGCTAGAGCCCGAGCGCTGGCCCCTGCCCCTGGAGGCCCTGCCGGCCGACGCGGCCCTGGTGGGTGGCGCCGTCCGCGACGGCCTGCTGGATCGGCTGGGACCGAAGCCCGACCTGGACCTGGTGGTGAGCGGCGATGCCATCGCGCTCTGCCGGGCCCTGGCCCGCCGCCACGGCGGCAGCGCGGTGGTGCTCGACGCCGAGCGCTGCATGGCGCGGCTGGTGATCCGGGGCTGGAGCCTGGACCTGGCCCGCCAGGAGGGCGCCAGCCTGGAGGCGGACCTGGGCCGGCGCGACTACACCGTGAACGCGATCGCCCTGCCGCTGCGGCCAGGGGCGGCGCTGGTCGACCCCAGCGGCGGCCTGGAGCACCTGCGGCAGCGGCGGCTGGTGGCCGTGAGCGAGGCCAACCTGCTGGCCGACCCGCTACGGCTCCTCCGGGGGGTGCGGCTGGCTGCCCAGCTCGGCTTTGGCCTCGATCCCAGCAGCGAGGCCTGGATCCGGCGGCACCATGGCCGGCTGCCGGAGGTCGCACCCGAGCGAGTGCTGGCGGAACTGGAGAAGCTGGCGGCCGCGCCCCTGGGGCACCGCGGGCTGGCCCAGGCCGTGGCCACCGGCCTGCTCGGCCCCTGGAGCGCCGCAGCTGCTGGGCCCGCCGCCAGCGGTGATCTGGCCCTGCTGGAGCGCCTCGGCCCGGAGCGGGTCGCCGCGGCCGGCCTGACGGAGGCCGAAGCGGCCGAGGCTCTGCCCCTGGCCCGCCTGGCCGCCCTGTTCGACGCGGAGGCCCTGGAGCGGCTGCGCAGCAGCCGCAAGCTGCAGCAGCGGGCCGGCCGGCTGCGGAGCTGGCGGCAGCGGCTGGAGGAGGGCCAACCCGAAGAGGTCAGCGCCGTCATCGCCGCCCTGCCGGAGGCGGAGCGGCTGCAACTGCAACGCCAGCTCGAAGCGGACCTGCCGGCCCTGCTGCTGGCCTGGCCGGCTGGGCTGGCCCAGGCCTGGCTGGGCCGCTGGCGCGATCCGGACGATCGCCTGTTCCATCCCCGGCCACCGCTGGATGGGCGCCGCCTGCAGCAGGCCTGCGGCCTGGCCCCCTCGCCCCTGCTGGGGGAGCTGATGGAGCGCCTGCTGCTGGAGCAGGCCTTTGGCCGTGTGCACGGCGCCGAGGCCGCCCTCCGCTGGGCCCGCCACTGGCTCGAGTGCCGGCCTGAGGCTGGCGGGAGGACACCCCGCCGTGATTAACTTCACTGGCAAAGTCGTTTTCAACGACCTGAATCGCGCCAGTTAGGGCTTCGCTGCAGTCCCAATCACCGTTCCAATCCCGCCCGAGAGCGACTTGAGCGCGCCTCCGGAGCTTGCGGAACGCCGATGAGGACAAGAACGTCAGGCTCGCCGATCGCGGGCCAGAGCCAGCCGATGCCGGGTCCAGGCCCGTGCCATCAGCCAGCGACCCCGGCCAGCACAGCTCCCCACCTCCTTCCCTCTCCCGATCCCATGAGCGTTCGTCTGTACGTCGGCAACCTGCCGCAGAGCTTCGAAGCCACCGAACTCGAGGCCCTGTTCTCCTCTGTGGGTGAAGGCATCCGCTTCAAGGCCGTCCAGGACCGGGAGACCGGCGCCGGCCGTGGCTTCGGCTTCGCCAACGTGGACGACGAGAAGGTCGCCGATGCGGTGATCGAGCAGCTGAACGGCCGCGAGTTCGGCGGCAACAGCCTGCGCATCGAGCGCTCCGAGCGCCGTGACGCGCGGCCGACCGGCGGCGACCGCCGCCCCGGTGGCGCCCCCACCAGCCAGGTGGCCCGCAAGGCCGTCAACAAGGTGGTGCACAGCGACACCGTGCAGGAAGATGCCCCCGACCCCCGCTGGGCCGGCGAACTCGCCAAGCTCAAGGCCCTGCTGGCCGACCAGAAGGCGACGGTCTGAACCGGATCCCATCCGGGAGCGGGAGCCGAATGGTCTCGGCACCCTGACCCCGGACGCCGAGACCATTCGCACCACCCAGGGCCGGCATGGCTGGCCCTGGGTGGTGTTTTCTGTCGGGATCTCTCAGGGCAGCAGCGCCGCCAAGGCAATCACCCCCACGAAGATGCCCAGAAAGAGGAAGCCCATCTTGGTCATCTTCGACTCATGGTCTTTCATGCCCTTATCCACCGACCTCATCAGGTCGCTGCGGAACGCCTCGAAAGCGGCGTTCTTCTCTTCAGGTGAAGGGTCTTGGTGCATGGCGATCACTCAACGCGAGAGAGAACTGCGGACTCAGCCGCGGTGGAAGAACCAGTAGGAGCCGACAGCCAGGGCCACCATCAGCACGATCGGCACACCGATGGCCGCCATGCCGTTGTGGCTTTTCACCACCCGGGATTCATGGGCCACCACGGCCTCGCGGATGCTGAGCTGCATCTCCTCCCGCAGACGGGCCAGTTCCGATTCCAGCGACTCCTCGCTGAAGAGTTCCCGCAGCCGCTCAAAGCTGCTCTTACCCAGGATCAGGCTCTTCTCGGGATGGGTGTAGAGAATATCCATCAGCTCCTCCCGCTCGATCTGCATCAGATCGCTGACCGCCACCACCCGGGCGTTGGTGGTACGGCTGCGACCATCAATCACCTCCACCTCGCCGAAGACGTGACCGGGGCCATGGGACTGCTCCACCCCCTCACCCGTCTCCGGATACGGGGTGGTGAGTTCCACCTTTCCCGAGCGGACCACGTAGATGCTGGTGCTGGGGTCATCCACCTTGTAGACGTACTCACCAGCCTGCAGGGTGACGCGGCGCATCCCAGATGGAGATTGTGATGGGGCGGATGCTAACGCCAGGCACAGCCTAAAATCCGCCCACCCGCAAACCTCCATGGCCGCCACGAGCCCGCACCGGGGGGTTCCTCGGTTGCAGCGCTACCGCCCTTGGCTCATCGGCGCCCTGCTCGGCGGTATGGCTGTGCTGGGCTGGACCCTCTCCCGCCCCAAACCGGCACCCAGCCCGAAAGCCCCTCTGGTGCAGCAGGTCACGGCGCTGGGGCGGCTCACCCCGGAGGGAGGCCTGGTGAAGCTGGCCGTTCCCGCCGGCACATCCGGTGGCAGTGAAGTCGTGGATCGCTGGTTCGTGGGGGAGGGAGCCCCGATCAGCAAGGGACAGCTTCTCGCTCGCCTGAGCAGCTACGGGCAGCTCAAGGCGATGCTGGACCAGGCGGAGTCGAACCTGGCGTCCACCAGGGCGCTGCTGCCCTTCCTGGAGATCAGCAAGAGCCGCGGCAGTGAGCTCTATGCCGCCGGCGCCATCTCCGAGGAGGAGCTGGCCAAGGCCTCCGCCAGCATCATCACCAAGCGAGCTGACATCGTCGGAGCCCGGGCCGCCGTGGTCAAGGCACGTCAGCAGCTCAATGCCGCCGAGATCCGGTCCCCCCTTGACGGCAACCTGATCCGCATCTACAGCTGGCCTGGGATGAAGGAAACGGATCAGGGCCTGGCGCTGATCGGCCGTACCGACCGCATGCAGGTCTGGGCGCAGGTCTTCCAGAGCGATGTCCCAAAGCTACGCCTCGGCCAGGGAGCCACGGTGCAGCCCGAGAGCGGAGGCTTCACCGGCAGCCTGCGGGCTGACCTGGAATCGATCATCGGTGTGGTGTCCGACCGGGACCTGTTCGCCACCAATGCCAACAACGACGTGAACGCCCGGGTGGTGCTGGTGAAGCTCAACCTGGCTCCTGCGGATCGTCAGCGGGTGGCCCGCCTGAGCAGTCTCAACGTCACCGTGCGGTTCGACCCATGAGCGGGCTCCGGCGCCTGCTGGGCCGCCTCAACCTGGCCGACCTGCCCCTCGCCTGGCTGCAGCTGAAGCGGCAGCCCATCCGTTATCTGGTGGCAGTGACCGGCATCGGCTTTGCAGCCCTGCTGATGTACATGCAGCTGGGCTTTCAATCGGGGCTTCTCAACAGCGCCACCACCTTTTATGAGGCCCTTGGTGCCGATCTGATCCTGATCAGCCCGGCCACGCTGAACAGCGGCAACTTCCAGCAGTTTCCCCAGTCCCTGCTCTACAACGCCCTCGGTGTGGAAGGGGTGAGGCAGGCCATTCCACTTTACGTGGCCAATGTGAATGTGCAGAAGCTGAAGGGAGTGAAACCTACAAGCCTGCGCCTGATCGGCTACGACCCCGATAGCCAGGTACTGAATCTGCCCGATGTACTAGCCCAGTCAGATCTCCTCAAGACGCCCAACTACGTGTTGTTCGACACACTGGGCAACCGCAACACCGGACCCATCGCCGCAGCCGTACAACGCAAAGGCGACCAGGTGCTGATTCTCTCCGATTTCTCCAAGACCTTCCGGGTGATGGGGCTGTTCCGGTTGGGCTCCACCTTCGCAGCCGACAGCAACCTCATCAGCAGCGACACCACCGCCATCCAGCTGGCATACCGCCAGATCAATGAGGGCGAGATCTCGATGGGGTTGATTCGTCTTGGCTCCGGGGCGAGCTCTGCCCGTGTCCAGCGCTTCCTGCAGCGCCAGTACGGCTCGGAACTGCAAGTGCTCACCAAGGACGAGCTCATTGCCCAGGAGCGCGATTACTGGAATACAGCCTCTTCCTTCGGGGTGATCTTTGGCTTTGGCACCATCATGGGCCTACTCGTCGGCGGCGTGGTGGTCTACCAGGTGCTCTACACCGACGTAAGCGACCACCTCAAAGAATACGCCACCCTCAAGGCAATGGGATTTGCCGATCGCTTCATTCTGATCATCGTCATTCAGGAGGCTTTTCTACTGGGAATTTCCTCCTTCATCCCCGCCACCATCATCAGCACAGGGATGTATGCCTTCCTCACTGCCGCCTCCGGCATTCGGATCGAAATGACCTCCGACAAAACCGCCTTGGTCGGCGCCCTGACCCTCGGGGTTTGTGCAGCCTCTTCAGCGATTGCGATTCGACGGCTGAAGGATGCGGACCCGGCTTCGGTCTTCTAAACCATGCAGGACACAGACAACACAAGAACCTCAGTCATCTGCACCTCAGATCTTCGTCACAGCTACGGCGAAGGCGAACTCAGGAGCGAAATCCTGCACGGCCTCAACTTCGAGGTTCACGCTGGGGAAGTCACCCTGCTGGTTGGTCCATCCGGCAGCGGTAAAAGCACATTATTGACCCTCATCGGTGCACTGCGCTCCGTTGAGGAAGGCTCCCTGAGGGTGATGGGACAAGAGCTTCGCGGAGCCGACGAGGCCTCAAGAGTGGCCATCCGCCGCCGCATTGGCTTCATCTTCCAGAGTCACAACCTCGTGGCCTCCCTGACGGTGCTTCAGAACGTGCAGCTGCTCCTTCAACTGAAGGAGCCGGATCCAAAAGCCCGCGTGGAGAAAGCCTGCAATCTGCTCGAAGCCGTTGGTCTCAGCCACCGGCTTCACCACTACCCGGAAGAACTGTCGGGTGGTCAGCGCCAGCGTGTCGCGATTGCCCGGGCTTTGGCCCCTGAACCTGAACTGATCCTTGCCGATGAACCGACGGCATCACTGGACAGCCAGTCCGGGCAGGACGTTGTTGAACTGCTCGGAGACCTGTGCCGCCGAAGGCGCAGCGCGGTTCTCCTGGTCACCCATGACCTACGCCTGCTCAAGGATGCTGACCGGATCTGGCGCATTGAGGATGGCCGCGTCAACCCCTGGCAACCTGATCTCGCCACAACCTCCCCATGACCGACTCCATCTATCCCCTGAACTGGCAACGGCGCTGGTCATGGCAGGGCCATTCCGTCGCTTACATCGTCGGTCCCCAGCAAGACCGTGTAGAGCCTCCTGGTCCCAGCCCTGTCGTGCTCATCCACGGGTTTGGGGCCTGCAAGGAACACTGGCGCCACAACGTCCCACCCCTGCTAGGCGAACGGGCTGTCTTCGCCATCGATCTGCTCGGCTTCGGTGAGAGTGACAAACCACGCTCGAGACTGGAGGGCGAACCCGAAGAAGCGGGAAGCTGCCGCTACTGCATCGACCTCTGGGCCGATCAAGTGGTCGCCTTTGTTGACGAGGTCGTGCAAGGCCCTGTCCAGCTGGTGGGCAACTCGATCGGTGGTGTGGTGGCCCTGGCGGCCGCCCGCCAGCTGGAACAACTGGGGCAGTCCGTCGGCGGCGTCGTCCTCATCGACTGCGCGCAGCGCGCCCTGGATGACAAGCGCCTGGCGGAACAGCCACCGCTGCGCCGCTGGGGCAGACCCCTGCTCAAGTCACTCGTCCGCCAACGCTGGCTCACCGGCGGATTATTCCACCAACTGAGCAAAGCCAGCATCATCCGCAAGGTGCTTGAACAGGCCTATCCCACAAGACAGAACATTGACGACCAGCTCGTACAGCTTCTGCTTCAACCCGCACAACAGCCTGGCGCCAGTGAAGCCTTCCGCGGCTTCATCAACCTTTTCAACGACCGCATCGCCCCTGAACTCCTGGCAGACCTCAGGACACCGGTTCGGATGATCTGGGGTCAAAGTGATCCCTGGGAGCCGATCTCCGAAGCCCGGCGTTGGAGCACATTCGCCTGCGTGCAGGAGCTGGTGGAGCTGCCCCGTCTGGGGCACTGTCCCCACGATGAAGCCCCTGATCAGGTGAACCCCCACCTGCTGGAGGCGCTCCGACAGGGCGATCGCTGAGATCCAGGTCAGCCCGGTATCGCGCATCACGAGTCCTTCGCCGGAGAGCGGGTGCCGGCGACGGACTGGGCGTGCCCAGGAGCCGGATCAACGGCTGGCCATTCACATCACACGCCCGAACCACAACCTCCCGATGAGCAGCAATCGCCCCGAGCCGATTGAGCCTTATCCCCGGAGATCGAGAAGGAGAATCCAGGGGCCAGATGCGGCGGGAAGCAGGTCTAGCCATAGAATGGGCCAAACAGGCCTCAGCAGTGCTCAAAAAGATCACAAACCCACTCGGGGTCGTCTTTTTTACCTTATTGCTCGACAAGATCGGCGAGAATATTATATTTCCGATACTGCCGTTTGTGCTCGCTTCGTACAACCCGAATGCCCTGACAATTGGCCTCACCGCATCTGTCTCAACCTTTTTTGCCACGCTTGCGTCTCCCGTCACGGGAGCCCTTGCAGACAATTCCGGCAGGAGACCGATTATTCTCGCCTGCATTGGCCTCAACGCAGGAGCACTCCTGATTTTTGGTTGGGCAAATTCACTGGCCCTGATTCTTGTCTCCAGGGCAATAACAGGGATTGCAATGTCAAGCAATGGGGCACTACAAGCCTACATCACCGATATTTCGACAATCAGCAATCGCGCTAGAAATCTAGGATTAATCGGAGCGGCCTTTGGGTTGGGATCCATTTTCGGCCCTGCCCTTGGAGGCGTCCTCGTTGGATTCGGCCCAAAAGTGCCTATCTTTGCAACGGCAGGCCTGACAATCTATAACTTGATCACAGCCATTCTTTTTCTCAAAGAGACCAAGCCACAGGCCCAGCAGACGAAAGTGGAGCTTGGCCGAATCAAACTCATCCAGCCAGTGATTGAGCTGCTCAAAACACCCATCATCAACAGAGTGGCCATCGGCTTCAGCGCCTATAGCTTTGCATTCTCAGCCTTTGTGAGCTTGCTGGTCTTAGCGCTCAAAGACCTCTTTGGATGGACTTCAAGCCAGACAAGTGGATTGTTTGTTCTGCTGGGGCTGACGCTTACCGTCGCTCAGATCGGCTTTACCGGCAAAGCCGTCAACAAAGTTGGCGAACACGCAGCAAACCGCTTCGGGATGATAGCGACAGCCTTTGCACTAGTATTGATCCCTACTGCATCTTTATTGAAGCCATTGAGTGCAACCCTGATCGTAGTTTCGGCAATGCTACTTGCGATTGGCGCTTCGTTTGTGCAACCAACATCGCGTAGCCTGATTTCGGGCCTCACTCCCAGCGAAAAACAAGGGGTAGTTCTCGGCAGCCTTGCTTCTCTCACAAATCTTGCCAACTGCGCAGGTCCCATCGTGGCAGGCGTGATTTACGACAAGACACCCAGCGGCAGCTTCATAACCCAGGCCGCAGTGATTCTGGTTGGGGCCTACCTACTCGGCTCAAAACCGAAGCAGGAATCTACAGGTAGCCCAGCCTGAGTGACTTGCATCGATACAAAATCGGGAAAACGGCACTACCTCTGAAAACCAGAGTAACCGATGCATCTTCAGTGCTCCTTGTTCACGGAAAGCAGCGCCACCATCTTCTTCCGATAGGCAAGGATGAGCCTGTCAGAAGCCAGAAGCAGCTCACGCTGCCCCAGATCCCAAGTCAGTCCTTTGTCTTGGGTCTCCACAACAGAGCGATCCTCGTGATAGGTATGTATGGTATCTTTAATAAACTGACGATCAGCAAAAGGCTGCCTAACAAAGTTTCGGACTTCAATCCACTTGGTGAGGGTGCGAGTTGAACTAAGGGGTATATTACTTGCCACGTATATAAACCGGTATCCATTCATATTAAAATGGACGTCCAGCCTGTTCAGACTGGGGAGATAGCAAGTCATCCAAGAGGTAGAGTGCTCTATCTTCCTTCTGATGGCCAGCTTGAAGAGGCCCGTCCGCTTGGGCGGCTTAGTGTTCACAAAACAGGAGACCGAGCGATCAGTCTCAATGACTTCCAAAGGATGAATCGCCGCTTCGTCACGATTAGCGAAGAATGTCTTGTGGACAAAGGGGGCATGAGATGTGTCAAGAGTCGCCTCCACAACGCGACTGAAATTTGCATCCCACTCATACTGACCTTCAACGGCCCGCCACCCCGGATCTCCAAATTCAGGAAAATCCGGGATCAAACCAGGATCGGCCCTTTCGGCCACCCCAGGAAACAGCCAGATAAATCCAGATTTTTCATAGGCAGGCAACGTCTTGAGCCTGGCAAGAGTCGGTATTGGTGTTCCTGGCTGATCAACAGGCACATGAACACAGTGTCCATCGGCATTGAAGCTGAATCCATGGTATGGGCAGTGCAAGCACCCCGATTCAACCCATCCATTCTTAAAGCTTGCGCTGCGATGAGGGCAACGATCAAAGGCAGCCCTGGGCAAGCCTTGCTCATCACGGAAAAGGATATACCTTTGATCCAAGAGAGTGACCTGGCGGGGAGAAGATCGCAGCGAAGAAGCATGGTCTACCGCATACCAAAAGTCATGCAGCCCCTCATCCATGGGAAATAGTCAGTTGACTGAATCCTACCCCAACTGCCATGGATACAACAGCAGCAGAGCCCATGGCGCGCCACGGAGATCAGATCCAGCACTGCTGTCACGGGGGGCGCCCAGGGGCCGCCCCAGGATCAAGGGCCGTGACCACCAGCACGGGTCCATCACCGTCCAAAAGGAATCCGCCGGTCGATCTGGTGTGATCCTCAGGCCGCTGTGTCGGCGGGCCAAGTCCCATGGGGCCAGCAGCAAAGACCAGCCCAGGGCGATCCTGGTGCAGCCGGAACTGTCCATGGAGCTGGACGCACCAATGGTCAGGCAAGGAACACCCTGGAATCCCCTGTTCCTAGGAGGCTGCTGAAAAACCAACCGATCCGCGGGAGAATGGCCCAACGGCACTGAACGGATGCGCGGCCAGCAGCAGCGGACCGGTCCCCTGTTCTCCTACGTCTCCACCGAGGAGCGGATCCCCAGGGCCCATCCCCTGCGGCAGGTGCGGCGGCTGGCGGATCAGGCGTT
>NZ_NQLA01000040.1 GCF_002252705.1 Vulcanococcus limneticus LL | reverse complement strand
CGGCGGAAGAGATGTCGGGCATCGCCAGCGGTGAGACCCACCGACCTAAACCGATGCTGACAGGGGCGCGGATGACACCGTGGACAGACTTTTAGGCAGCCCTGGTGTGGGAATCCGCATCCCAGTCAAAATACCCGCACCCCACTCCAAGTGTGGTGCGGGGCTGGGGTATTCGACTGCGCAAGGGCTTTGCCAGAAGAGTTTGGTTGCCAGAAGGGATGAGTGTTTCTGATTGCAGAAGTTCATTCTGAACGTTCGACAACGTCATCCGGACCAGCCTCCTGGAGCCAGCAAGGTGATCGCGCCTGACCCTCATGGGTCAACATTGGTCGAGTCGTTGCCTGAACAGCCATGTCGCCTTTTTCGGTCCAACTGATGAATAAGAAAAGAGGGCTTGATAACACCATTGAGGTCAAGCCAGGTCAGACGATCTATGACGCCTCCCTCGATGCCGGTCTTGATCTTCCCTACAGCTGCGGAACGGGCAACTGCTCAAGTTGCACCGGCCGGCTTGAAGCGGGCCAGGTCGAGCACGAGAACCAGAAGTTCCTGACGGATGAGCAGATTACTTCCGGTTTTGTGCTGCTCTGCACCGCCAGGCCCCTGAGTGACTGCCGCATCCGCACCCACCAAGAGGCCTATCTCGTGTGAATTCACTCATCAGCTGTAGCCTGCATGGCCATATCGGCTGTGCAGGCACCAGAAAATAGAAATCCCGACGGGGCCGCCGGGCGAGATCCACCGATCACCCCATTCCTGCAAGACACTGCATCAATGAGCTGGATAATCCCCGCCGCCACTTGCAGCCGTTGTGGCACGTGCGTCAGCTCTTGCCCCTACGGCGCCATCAGCCAGGAGCGAGGTCAGGTCGTCATCGATCCGGCCGTTTGCCACGACTGCAACGATCAGGGCGAACGTCCGTTCTGTGTGATCACCTGTCCAATCAGCCTGCCTCGGGCGGCCCAGGCCCGACGGGGCAGGGGTCGATTGCTGGAACGCGATAGCAGCCAAAGCGACACTCCCCAGGGCGACGTCCTGGTGCCATTCGCCAGCTGCCTGCCGGTGTGGGAAGCGGCCAACCTGCTGGCTCAGGGGGTCGATGCCTGTGGCCCTGACCCCACTCAGTCGCTGATCGAGCGTGAGTCCCAGCAGGTATGGCTGGGACTGGGGCTGAGTGCTCCGCTACGGGCTGACGTCGAAGGGAACTGGGCTTCACCAGCCCAGGCGCCACCACTGCCGCGTGCAGTGGCCCTGAAGGCCCTAACGGAGTTTGATCCTCGCGCCGTCGCTCTGCATTTGATCCTGTCCAGCAGAGCCGCAGGGCTGCAGCAACCCTGGGCTGAGACGATCACGATCGACGACCGTGAACTGGAGGAACGGCTGGGCCTGTCCCGTCGCCGTGATCTCAACCGGCCCGAGCGCCTCAGCCTGATCAAGTCGCTGATGCTCCAGCTCTGCCGGCTCACCCTGCAGTTGCGCTGTACCCCGCTCAACAATCTGCCGGAGCTGGAACTGAACCAGGATCCATTCTGGCGGCTGCTGGCCCTCGAGCACCATTTTCAAAGCGACCACGACGGCCAAAATCATCTGGCGGGCCTCACCTTCCAGCTGCGGCCCGGCGGCTGGAGCCGTTACTTTCTCAACCCTGCCGGCCAGCGGGAGCACAGGTCTCTGTACCAGTACGGCCATCTACCCGCCGGTCTGCCGCGAACCGTGATGCGCCATTGGCAACAACACCCCGGAGCCGTACGCCTGTTGGTCTGGTTGCCTTTCAAGTTGCGATTGGGGCAGCAACACACCCTGCTGGTCTCCACGCTGATGCGCATCGCCTACGGCAGTCAGCGGATAGCGGCAGCGGCGTCCGACAGGGAGCTGCGCAAGCGCCTGGTGCGCGCCTACGAAACCGATCTGTTGGTGCTACTGGAGGAGGGTCTCCGTCCCCGCTTCCATCCCCAGCTCTATCCCGATGCGATCCGTCCGCTCTGGCACAGCCTGGAGGCGATCCCCGATGACCCCGATGAAGCCCTCGCTTACTGGATCCGCGATGGAGCCAGCGAGAAGCGCCTCACCGATACAGGACCACGCAACAAATACCACCGCCTCCTGCAGGCACGCATCCAGGGCTTCGAGCGGGATCGTCGTTGGCAGCAGAGCCGAGACGAACCTTCAGAGCGTCGCCATGCCGCCGCCCCACTCACCCGGGCCGAGACCGATCGCCTGCAGGCGGATGAAATCCAGCTGGCCCGTCGACGCTCCGGTCTGAGCCAACGGGCCCTGGCCACGTTGCTGCAGCGCAGCCAGAGCTGGGTGCGCGATCTCGAGAGCGGACGCTGCAAGGCCTCGCTGGCCGATCAGGGCCAGTTGCGACAAGTGCTGGGAATCGGCAGCGGGCGTTGATGGCCCTGCAGCCGATAGGGATCATTCACTCCCCGCACCAGCAGCCACAGGACTGTCCGATCCAACCGGCCCAGGCTGCCCAGGCCCGCGGACGGGTGGAAATTCTGGCGGCCTATGAAGCTGGCCTGCAGTGTTCGGCGACGATTAGATAGGCGGGCGCCTACGTAGTTGACGCCGGGCACTGCAGGACATCGAAGGCTTCAGCCATCTGTTTCTACTGTATCTGTTCGATCGCGCCGGCAGTGTGAAGCTGGTGCGGCGTCCCTTCCTTGACGACAGACCCCACGGCATCTTTGCCAGCCGCCATCCATGCCGGCCCAATGGCATCGGCCTGTCGGTGGTGCGGTTGCTGGAGCGGCAAGGACGAAATCTGATCATCGAGGGAGTGGATGTGCTCGATGGCACCCCATTGCTGGATATCAAGCCCTATATCCCTCGCTTTGACTTCATTCCTGTCGCCAGTGAGGGTTGGTTCAGCGGTCGGCCCTTGCGAACCAAACCGGCCGGGCTGGAATGAGATGCTGCTGCTGAGAAGTTGGCCTGCTGTGAATACCATGCGCCCCATCCCATCGCTAGTGCGGCTTGATCGTGGTGAAGACGGGTCTAAACCCAGCAGCATTGTTGCCGCAGTGCAATGGCCATGACCAGATCGGATCCAGCAGGGTCTCAAGGAGGGAAATAGTGCCAGTTGGGCAGCTGACGCCAGCTAAGTTCAACAAGGTAGCCGCGTTGCCTTTCGGCAACCATGACGTTAATGACAACCCAAGCCCTTACCGCCCTCACCTTCGGTGGCAACAGCTGGACTCCACAGTTTGTTCAGTCCATCGATCAGAGCCTTTGCATCGGCTGCGGGCGCTGTTTCAAGTCTTGTGGACGCAGTGTGCTGATGTTGCGCTGTCTCGATGAGGAGGGGCAGCTGATCGCCAGTGATGATGAAGAGGACGAGGAATACGAGCGCAAGGTGATGACCATTGCGGCCCAGCAGCACTGCATCGGTTGCCAGAGCTGCCTGCGCGCCTGCCCCAAGAATTGCCTCAGCCACGCCCCCCTGTCGCTCTGACCCGAGACGTCGATCGCTGGAGCCTCAGCGGGTTCGCCCCAGGCCGCAGGCCTGCATCATCTGGGCTTCTACCTGGCGCAGCTGGAGGCGATCGGGCACCCCGGCATCAAGGTTCCTGACCTTGACGGTGAGGCTTCATCAGAAACTTCGGCATATCCCTTTCGGTGACGCCGTAGAGCCTGTACGTGTCCTGCAGGGCCTGGGTCATGCAATCCAATCCGGCTACACTGGAGCCGCAGACTGATGCCCATCAATCAGCCGATAGGCGACCGTGAACAAAGCGTCCTCTATCTGTCCCATGTCAGCGAATGAAGCCGTACATGTCCTAACGGTATCAATAGCTATTACTGGGGTCAATGTGATAATGCGAAAGCGTATGACATCTTGACGCATGGGCGGCCAGGGGGTGCCGCCCATCGCTTGCGGGCTAGGAGTGTTCGGCTTTCAGCCTCAGGCGGGGACGCCGAGGATCACGCCTGATGCCTTGATCAACGCGGTGGCCACCATGCCGGCTTCAAGCCCCAGCTCCTGTACCGATTCGCTGGCGATGATGACGTGCAGTTCGGTATCGCCCGCCAGTTCGAGGTTAACCTCGGCATTGACAGCGCCTGCCGTGACCGACTTGATGGTGCTTTTGAGATTGTTGTCGGCAAAGCTTATAGCCGAAGGTGTCAGCTTGAGTCAGAGGCGTGGAAGCTTTGATCAGAGCGATTACCTCCTTGCCGGCCGCAAGTAACAGGGAGTAGACGCTGCGATTGGTGACCATGGCTACCAGCAGATCGCCGCTGCCGAGGACCACATCAGCTTCGCTGTCGATAGCGCCGGTCTAGACCTTGACAAGCGTGCTTTTGAGAATGTTGTGAGCGTTGACTTTCAAGCTTTAATGACGTGGATAAGACCATTGGATTCTACAGCCTGATACGGTTTGACGATCGAGCAAGATCGTCAAGATTGGTGAATTGTGTATTGACATCATCCGTCGGTAGTGCGGTAGTTCGGGTTCTTCCAAAATCAGATCATTGTCAATGGGCTGCCGTATTCACATGTTTTTGAGCTGTCGGAAGCAACGGGATACCGTAACGCGGCTGAGACCACAGATGTAGGCCAGATCCTGGTGGGTGAGATTCATGTCCCGCAGCGAAAGCCGTAACCGCCGCGCCGTGACCTGGGGGAAATTGCGGGCCAGCCAGCTGAGCAGGCGTATCACCCGCTGTTCTGCTGTCGAGCCCCTGTTCATACGGACGATCGCCTCCATTTGATCCATTTGGCGGTTGAGATAGTGATGAATCTGATCGTCTCCAGCCTGGATCTCGGAGATCAGCACGGAGGTTAGACATTGCATTCCAAACAGACTGGTCGCCGTGAAGCGAGAGGTCATTCAATCCCGGGGCCCCGCAGTCTCAGCACAGGCGTTTCGCCCGCCTCACAGATGCTGACACATCTGACATAACCGGCTTCAATCGTCCAGTCCGGCCCAGCTGGAAGCAGGGAACCAGCCCCAAGATTGAGCAGCAGAGACCTCTGCAAGCCTGGAAATTCCAGCGCAAGACCAGCGGCAAGCTGTCTCATCGCTCGCAGACCAGGGGCAGGAGTTGCAGGCCTGCGGTGCGATCGCCATCGTTACCACGATGGCGCAGCAACAGAAGCCGTTGGTTCGCCATTGTCAGAATCCAGGGTTGGGGATGATCACAGAGCCGTTGCCAGTCCTGGCGTCGCACCTCCACCTGGATCAACGCCCGGGCCCGACCGGGGTGGTCCGCCAACGCCACATAGGCAATCACCTGGAAAGGCCCCTCGCTGCTCTTGATCAACTGCACCCGCCACTGATCGACACCGATGGCTCCCGTACCGGGATCCGGGTCGAGCCGCAGATGGTTGGCCCGCACTCCCACATGGGTGAGATCGGCTGGAGCGGGCTGGTCCAGCTGCAACTCCAGATGCCAGTCGAGCGCCCACAAGCGTGTGGGCGACAGGGGCCGCAGCCGTGAGAAGTTCTTACAGCCGCTCAGCCTCGCCACCACCAGCTGCTCGGGATGGTCGAACACCTCATGCTTGGGGCCGTGGGCCAGGATGCGGCCCTGATCAATCACCAGCAGATCGTCGCTGAGTCGATACGCCTCCTCCAGGTCGTGGGTGACCAGCAGGGCCGGAACATGACAGTCCTGCAGCAGATCCGCCAGCTGCTGCTGCAGCTGGCGGCGCAGGTAGGTGTCCTGGGCGGAGAACGGCTCATCGAGCAGCAGCACATCCGGCTCAATCGCCAGGGCCCGGATCAGGGCGACGCGCTGCTGCTGACCGCCGGAAAGCTCCGCCGGGTAGCGATCGGCCATGGCCAACAACCCCACCCGTTTCAGCTGGGCGGCCACCCGCTGACGGCGTTCGGCGGCTGGTAGCTGGCTGAGCCCGAAGCCGACGTTCTCGGCGACGCTGAGGTGGGGGAAGAGGGCGTAGTTCTGGAACACCAGGCCCAATCGCCGTTGGCGCAGGGGCAGGTCGATCCCGAGCCGGCGATCGAACAGCACGCGGCCATTCAGTTCGATGTGGCCCGAGTCAGGCCGCTCAAGGCCAGCCAGGGCACGCAACAGCTGGCTCTTGCCCGCCCCGGAGGCGCCGAGGATGCCCAGGCGGCGGCAGGAACTGGCGATTTGCAGATCCAGATCGAAATCCACCAGACGGCGGCGCACGGCCAAAACGAGGCGGAAGGGGATCTCACGATGGCGCCCGTTGTGCCCGGGGATGCAGAAAGCGATCGGGTCCAGCTCAGCCGCAGCATCCACCTCCCGCCGGAGAAACGGTTTAGGCAGCCTGGCGCTCCTACGGCGGCGCCTCTGCCAGCTACGGCCCTCCAGGAGCTGCATCAACACCAGACTGATGGCGTTGAGACTGAGCACCAGAGCGGTCCAGAACCAGGCCTTGCCCGTATCACCGGCATCAACAGCGGCAAAGATCGCCAGCGGTAAGGTCTGGGTGCGGCCAGGGATGTTTCCCGCCAGCATCAAGGTGGTGCCGAATTCCCCTAGGGCCCGGGCAAAACTGAGGCTCACCCCGGCCACCAGGCCCGGCATGGCCAGGGGCAGAATGATCTGGCGCAGAATTCGCCCCTCACTGGCCCCCAGGCTTCGGGCCACTTGCGGCAGGGACTCATCGATCTGCTCCAGGGACGCCAGGGCGGAGCGCACCATCAGTGGGAAGGCCGCCACCACCGAGCTCAACACCGTGGCCTGCCAGCTGAACACGATCTCGAACCCAAAGCGGTTGAGCAGGCTGCCGATCGGCCCATAGCGGCCCAACAGTTGCAACAGGATGAAGCCCACCACCGTGGGCGGCAGCACCAGGGGCGAGAGCACAGCGAGTTCGGCCAGACCCCGCTGCCAGCCCCGCAACTGACGCAAGCGCCTGGCACAGGCAAAGCCCAGGGGCGCCACCAGCAGCACCGCCAGGCTGGCGCTGCGCAGCGACAGCCACAGGGGAGAGAGCTCGGGGCTGACCCCACTCATCGCTTCGCCGCCGCTGGCAGGGGCAGCAGGCCATAGCGGCGGAACACCTGGCTCGCTTGGGCCGTGGTGAGGCTGCCCAGATAGGCGCTGGCCACTTTCGGTTGGCGGCTGGCGGCGATCACGGCGGCGCTGTAGCGAATCGGCGTGTGGCTGGCTTCGGGGGCTAGGGCGACAATGCGCAAATTCCTCACATTCTGGGCATCGCTTTTGTAGATGATGCCGGCATCGACATCACCGGCGGCCACCGCAATGGCCACGGCGCGCACCGAGCCCAGGGGCACCAGCTTGGCCTTTACCGCCTCACTGAGCCCGTAGTAGGCCAGGGTCTGGCGGCCATAGTCGCCGGCGGGCACGCTGCTATCGCCGATGGCGATGCGACGGATGGCCATGCTGTTCAGTCCCTGGAACCGCAGGGAGTGCAGGGGCGAGCGTGAGGGCACCACCAGCACCAGCTGGTTACCGGCGATTACCCGGCGGCTACCGACCACCAGCAGGCCGGCCTTTTGTAACCAGTCCATCTGCTTCTCACCGGCAGAAACGAACACATCGATCGGAGCCCCCCTATGGATTTGCTGCAGCAACACACCCGAGGCGGCGAAGTTGAAGGAGGGGGCCGGCACCTTCAAGGCGGCAACGAAACCGGGAGCAAGGTCTTGGAGCGGTTCGCTCAGGCTGCTAGCCGCCCCCACCAACAGGGGCTTGGCTTGGGCCGGGACAGCCTCTACCGTCAGGAAGAAAAGGGAAGCCATGCAACCCATCCCCCCCCTGGCAACCCAAGAAGGGACGAAGGGTCGAGATGGAGGATGAGTCGGCATGACATTCAAGGGTTTGGGTTTAGTGCTGGCCTGATTCCCAGAAGTATTGTTCGTCTGCATTCGTTCCGATTGAAATGCAGGCTATTGGCTCACAGCCTGCGGGCCTCCACCGTGCAGGGAACCTTGAGCGAGTCGAAGGTGCTGGCCAGTTCCAGCTCCCAGCCATTGGCCAGGGTGAGAATCGTGTTGCCGTCACCATTCAGCCGTTGTTCGGTGATCTCTTCTTCGAGGTCTTTTTTGGCGATATAGGCCAGGAGCTGGGCGCTGGGGCCGTGGCGGAACATCACCTTCATCAGACTGGGGTTGGGATTAGGGGATTGGTGCTGGGGAGACTTGGGCCTGTTAGGGATTGGGAATTGCCTAGGGATTGCTGATCGAGATCAGTCTTGCTGGGATCATCTGTGGGACTCTCGTCCTTGCTGAGCTCCTCTGAATCGTCGTAGACACAGCTGATCAGTTCGCGTCTGCGGCAGCCGACGACCCGGCCGGTATCTAGAAAATGGACGGCGTAGATGTAGGACGTCTGCAGAAAGGTGCCGATGCTGATCACGTAGCCGGATTCGCCCTTGTTGGCCAGGCGGGCGCCAATGGCAACGCCGGCAAAGGTGCCGTCATTGCGGATCACCTTGCGTAGCATCACCTTTTCGCCGATCTCAAAGAGGGGTGGATCATCGAGCTCCATCTCATCATTGATCATGGCGTGACCTCTTGGGGGATTAGGGCGATCAATTCTTCAGGCAGCAGCCCCCGACCCAGGGCCGAGGCCTGGGCTCGGACCCGTTGCAGTAGGCCGGCAAGCCGTTCAGCCGCTAAATCGATGCCGTGGCTGCGGAGCACCGCTGCCAGGGCATGGCGGCCAGAATGTTTGCCCACGGCTAATTCATGTTTGCGGCCCAGGCAGGCCGGATCAAAGGGCTCGTAGGTGCGTTGATCCTTAAGTACGCCCGCCCCATGGATGCCCGATTCATGCCGGAAGGCATTACGCCCCACCACCGGTTTCCAGGGGGGGAGCGGTGCCCCGGCGCAGTCGGCCACCAGGGCTGAGACCTGGCCCAGGGATTGGGTGTGGATGCCGGTGGTTAGGCCCAGGCTGAATTGGGCCGCCATCACCACCTCCTCCAGGGCCGCATTGCCGGCCCGCTCCCCGAGGCCGTTCACCGTGGTGTTCACGGCAAGGGCCCCGGCCCGCAGGCCGGCGATCGCGTTGGCGGTCGCCATGCCGAGGTCGTTGTGGGTGTGCATCTCCAGGGGCAGGCCAGTGGCGGCCAGAGCGCTAATCCATGCGTGGGTGCTGAAGGGATCGAGGATCCCCACGGTGTCGCAGAAGCGGAAGCGATCGGCGCCCAGGCTGCGAATCCAGCTGACCAGATCCTCCAATTCCTGGCGGTCCGAGCGGGACGCATCCTCCCCGCCCACACTCACGCTTGCTCCCTGGTCGAGGGCGAAGTGGACGGCGTCCGCCAGCTGGCGATGCAGCGTGGCGGTGTCGCCGCCGAACTTGGCCTCCAGCTGCAGGCGGGACACCGGCAGGGAGATGTGAACCCGCTTGAGGCCGCAGGCCAGGCTGGCGGCCACATCGTCCCGGCGGGCCCGGTTCCAGCCGACCAGGGTGACCCCCAGATCGGCGGCCACGATGGCCCGGATCGCCTCCGCCTCATCCCCACCCATGGCGGGGATGCCGATTTCCAATTCCGGCACTCCCAGGGCTGCCAACTCCCGGGCAATGCGCAATTTGAGATCGGCTCGGAAGGCCACGCCGGCGGCCTGTTCGCCGTCGCGCAGGGTGGTGTCGTGGATCAGCACGGGGGCCATGGCAACTAGCGAATCAGGTCGTAGGAGATGTCGGTCTTGGCGGGCACGATCGTGTTGCGATCCAGTTCGTCAAGTAGGGCGTTGACGATCCAATTGAGCAGGTTGATGGCGCCCTGGTAGCCATAGGTGCTGTAGCGGTGCAGGTGGTGCCGATCGAAGATCGGGTAGCCGATGCGCACCAACGGGGTTTTGGTGTCCCGCCACAGGTATTTGCCGTAGGAGTTGCCAATCAGCAGATCAACTGGCTCGGTGAACAGCAGCGAGCGCATGTGCCAGAGGTCCTTGCCGCCCCAGATGGTGGCGCCGGAACCGGCGGGGCTGCTGTCGAGCAGGGCCCGCAGTTCGGTCTCAAAGTCATCGTTGCTGTTCGACACCACGATGTGGACTGGTTCGGCACCCACTTCCAGCAGGAATTGCACCAGGCCAATCACCAGATCGGGATCGCCATAGAGGGCCACCCGCTTGCCATGGAGCCAGGCCTGGGAATCGGTAAGGGCATCCACGGCCCGGCCACGTTCGGCCTCGAGTTCGGCTGGAATCGGCTTGCCACTGAGGGCGGAGAGCTTCATCAGGAACTCATCGGTGCCGCGGATGCCGATGGGACGCACCACCTGGTTGGGTTGGCCCCATCCGGTGATCATCTTGCGAGTTCGCACCGTGCTGTAAGCCTGCAGGGCGATCGTGGCTTCGCCGTGGATGGTGTCGGCCGCATCGGCCAGCGGGGTGCCACCGGGATACATCTGGTAGGTGCCGGTGTTGGGAGAATCCAACACATCGGAGTTGTCCGCCAGCAGGTTGATCTCCACATCCATGGCCTTGGCAATGCGCTTCACCTCCCGCAGGTTGCCCACATAGGTTTCAAACCCGGGGATGATGTTGATCTTGCCGTTGCGCCAGGAGCCGGTGGGCTTGGTGGGATTGAGGGTGGTTAGGATGTTCTTGAGCATTTCGTCGTAGCCCGTGATGTGGGAGCCGACGAAGCTGGGGGTGTGGGCGTAGGGAACCGGGAAATCATGGGGCACCGCATCGGCATGCTTGGCATTGGTGATGAAGGCCTGGAGGTCATCGCCAATCACCTCTGCCATGCAGGTGGTGGACACGGCAATCATCTTGGGCTGGTACAGCTTGTAGCTGTTGGCCAGGCCTTCGATCATGTTGTTCTGGCCGCCAAACACCGCCGCGTCTTCCGTCATCGACGACGACACGGTTGAGAAGGGCTCCTTGAAGTGGCGGGTGAAGTGGGAGCGGAAATAGGCCACACAACCCTGGGACCCGTGCACAAAGGGCAGGGTGCCTTCAAAACCGCTGGCGGCCAGGATGGCGCCGAGGGGCTGGCAGGCCTTCGCGGGATTCACCGTGAGCGCTTCGCGGTTGAAGTTCTTTTCGCGATACTCCCAGCCCTTGGTCCATTCGGCGACCCGTTCCACCTCTTCAGGGGAATGGCCTCCCTCAAATTGCTTTTTCTCGGCGAAGAGCTCCTGGTATTCGCTTTGGTGGAAGAGCTCGGCGTGGTCCTTGATCTTGTTGATGTCGTTCTGGGCCATGGTTCGAACGGAAGAGGTGGATGGGGGCCAGAAACGGACTGGAGCGACGCTTCGTCAGGCTCCAGTCCTTGCTGGTGGTGGTTGGGCGGTTGGACTGACTTGGGGCTGGATTTCAGCCTGGTGTTCTGTCAGTTCCTTAGCCAGGGACTTGACAGGGTCAGTGGGCAGCAGCGGCCAGGGCTTTGTCCTTGCCCCAGGGGGTGGGGATCAGGCTCCAGGTGGGGCTGTTCAGGGCCAGGTCCATGTCCCGGGCGAAGATGGCGAAACCGTCGTAGCCGTGGTATGGGCCGGAATAATCCCAGGAGTGCATCTGCCGGAAGGGCAGGGCCATCTTCTGGAACACGTATTTCTCCTTAATGCCGGAGGCAACCAGGTCAGGGTTGAGTTTCTTGACGAAGTGCTCAAACTCACTGGCGCTCACATCGTCATAGATGAGGGTGCCGTTCTCGATGTAGTGGGTAGTGCGCTTGTAGTCGTCGTTATGGCCGAACTCATAGCCGGTGGCGATCAGTTGCATGCCCAGGTCGGTGAAGGCGGGCACCACGTGACGGGGCCGCAGGCCGCCCACCATCAGGGCGACGGTTTTGCCTTCCAGGCGGGGGCGGAACTTATCGAGCACGGCCTTGATCTGGGCCTCATACTTGGCGATTACCGCCTCGGCATTGGCCTGGATCGTGGCATCAAAGCGGGCAGCGATCGTGCGCAGGGATTCGGCAATCTGGGTGGGGCCGAAGAAGTTGTACTCCATCCAGGGGATCTGGTAGGTCTCCTCCATGTGGCGCGCGATGTAGTTCATCGAGCGGTAGCAGTGCACCAAGTTCAGCTTCACCTTGGGGGTGAGGAACATCTCGTTGAGGGTGCCATCGCCAGACCACTGGGCCACGACCCGGAGGCCGATCTCTTCGAGCAGGATGCGGCTCGACCAGGCATCGCCACCGATGTTGTAGTCACCGATGATGGCCACATCGTAGGGACCAACCTGGTGGTTTTGTTCCTCGGCCACCTTTTCGGAATTGGGGAAGACCCAGTCGCGAATCGTGTCGTTGGCGATGTGGTGACCCAGGGATTGGGACACGCCGCGGAAGCCTTCGCAACGCACCGGCACGATTGTTTTACCAATCTCCTTGGCTGTCTTACGGGCCACCGCTTCAATATCATCACCGATCAGGCCGATCGGGCACTCCGATTGGATCGATTGGCCGCGGTTGAGCGGGAAGAGCTCTTCGACCTCCTCGATCAGTTTGGTGAGCTTTTTGTCCCCACCAAACACCACATCACGCTCCTGGAAATCGGAAGTGAACTGCATCGTGCCGTAGCTGTCGATGCCGGTGGTGCCGATGTAATAGTTCCGGCGCCCGGACCAGGAATAGTAGCCGCAACCCACGGGGCCGTGGCTGATGTGCACCATGTCCTTGATCGGCCCCCAGACCACACCCTTGGAGCCGGCATAGGCGCAGCCCCGGGTGGTCATCGAGCCCGGTACAGACTTGACGTTGGACTTAACGCCACAGTCGGCCTTGGCGTGGTCGTAGACGTTGAGATGCTTGGCGCGCTTTTTCTTGGCTTTCTCGGGATAGGGCTCAAGAACCTCTTCAATCAGGGTTTTGACATCGACCGGAGCGACCGGTCGGGGTTCGGTAGTGGTCATGGGGGGAACGGGCGCAGTGAATGGTCGACGCAGAACTGAACTCAATTCAGGGGAGCTCCCCTAGGTAGGGGAGCTATGGAGCACTAGCGGTTGTTCAGACGACAGCCACTTCGGCTGCTGTTTTACCGATCAGATGTTGAATGGCAGAGTCATCGCCAAGGATGCCGAATTCGACCAGCAGGTCTTCCAGTTCATCCATGGTGATCGGGGTGGGGACCGTCAGGTTGGTGTTGTCCTTGATCTTGCGAGCAAGGCTGCGGTATTCCTGGGCCTGGTTGCTTTCAGGCGCATACTCGATCACGGTCATGCGGCGCAGTTCGGCGTGCTGCACGATGTTGTCCCGGGGGACAAAGTGGATCATCTGGGTGTTGAGGCGCTTGGCCAGGGTTTCGATCAGTTCGAGTTCCCGGTCACACTGGCGGCTGTTGCAGATCAGGCCGCCGAGACGCACACCGCCGGAGTGGGCATATTTGAGAATGCCGCGGGCGATGTTGTTGGCCGCATACATGGCCATCATCTCACCGGAGGTAACGATGTAGATCTCCTGGGCCTTGCCTTCGCGAATTGGCATGGCGAAGCCACCACAGACCACGTCACCCAGCACGTCATAGGAGACGAAATCGAGGTCTTCGTAGGCACCATTTTCTTCCAGGAAGTTAATGGCGGTGATGATGCCGCGACCGGCGCAGCCAACGCCGGGCTCGGGACCACCGGATTCGACACACTTGACCCCTTTGTAGCCTTCCAGCAGCACTTCTTCCAGTTCCACATCTTCCACGGCACCGCGTTCGGCAGCCAGGTGGAGAACGGTGGTCTGGGCCTTGCTGTGCAGCATCAACCGGGTGGAGTCAGCCTTGGGATCGCAGCCAACGATCATGATGCGGTCGCCGAATTCGGCAAGACCGGCAATGGTGTTCTGGGAGGTGGTGGATTTACCAATACCACCTTTGCCGTAGAACGCAATCTGGCGGATGGAAGGTTCGGTCATTGCTTTTGCGGGTTGAAGAATGGGGGATTGGCGTTCAGCCGTTTCAGGCTTGGATTGAAGCGTTCAGCAATGGTCTTGGGCAGCCCCTTGCCGGAGGAGAGCGGGCTGCCTGGGTCTGGGCGATGGGGGTTGTCATGGCAAGGATTGGCTGACTGGGATCAGGGAACCTGAACCACGCGCAGGTTGGATTCGAGCCGTTCGCGTAAACGGGCCTCAACCGCATAGCGGAGCGTGTCACTGCTGGAACTGCAGGTGCTGCAATTACCGCGCAGTTGCACATGCAGTTCATCGCCAACCAGTCCGCAGACCTGGATGTCGCCGCCATCCGCCTTGAGGTAAGGCCGGATGTCCTGCTCGATCACGGCATCGATCTGTTGAAGTCGAACCACCAGGGGGGCCTGGGGCGGACCATCACTTTTGGGATTCGATTCTTCCAGGATCTTGTCGATCGCCACCAGGCAACTGCCGCAGCCACCACCAGCCTTGAGGTAGGCCGTTACCTGTTCAGCGCTGCGCAGGCCGTTTTCGGCGATCACCTTGCGAATCTTCGAATCGGTGATCGCAAAGCATTTGCAGATCAGGGCCCCTTCATCCTCGTGAAGCTCTTCTCTTTCGATACCGCGATAGTTGAAGATGGCGGCTTCAAGAGCCTCCTGGCCCATCACCGAACAATGCATCTTGGCCTCGGGTAGGCCACCGAGGTAGTCGGCAATTTCCCCATTGGTCACCTGCAGGGCTTGATCGAGCGTCAGGCCCTTAACCAGCTCGGTGAGGGCGGAGGAGGAGGCAATGGCACTGGTGCATCCGAAGGTTTGGAAGCGGGCATCGAGGATGCGATCTTCAGCCACCTCGATCTGGAGATGGAGGCGCAGGGCGTCACCACAGGCAATGCTGCCCACTTCGCCCACCGCAATGGCGGTGGTGGGATCGTCGCTGGGTTTGAAGCTGCCTTGGTTGATCGGATTGTGAAAGAGCTGAAGTACCTTTTCGGAGTAGTTCCACATGGCGGTTGTTGGCGAGGGTGTCGAGTTTTAGGAAGAAGGAGAGCCTCCTGGTTTGAGGAGGGGGACTGAATGCAGTTGTTATCGGTTTTGGCTCATGGGTTTGGTGCTAACTCCATCTGCTGTAGCCAGGACACATCGTCATCACTGAAGGGTGAGAGTTGGCGTAGCCGGTCAACGATCTCTGGCATCACCTGCAAGGTGAGGTCCACCTGCTCATCGGTGCTGAAGCGTGAGAGTGAAAAGCGGATGGAGCCGTGCAAAACCGAGTAGGGGATTGCCATGGCCCGCAGCACATGGGAGGCCTCGAGGGAGCCTGAGGTGCAGGCTGATCCGGAGGAGGCGCAGATGCCGTGGCTATCAAGCGAAAATAGAATCGCTTCGCCTTCGATGTATTTGAAACCGATGTTGCTGGTGTTGCCAAGGCGCGTGGTGCCGCCGCCATTGACCACACAATCGGGGATGCGCGCCAGCAATCCCTGCTCTAGCCGATTCCGCAGTTTGGCGACCTGGGCGATTACGTCGTTCTCAATCGCTTCCTTCGCTTCTTCCGCTGCCTGGCCAAATCCCACTAGGCCGGCCACGTTTTCGGTGCCGGCGCGGCGTCCCCGTTCCTGGTGACCGCCGAGCAACCAGGGCTGGAAGCGGGTGGCACGGCGCACATAAAGGGCGCCGACCCCTTTGGGACCGTGAATTTTGTGGGCCGAGAGCGTCAACAGGTCAACCGGGAGACTGCGCAGATCAATCGGAGCTTTGCCCGCCAGTTGCACCGCATCCACGTGCCAGAGGGCCCCGGCCGTCTTCACCAGCTGCCCGATCGCTTCTAGCGGGAAGACCACACCGGTTTCGTTGTTGGCTGCCATGGTGGAAACCAGGGCCGTAGGCACCTTCAGGGCCTCTTCCAGCTGGCCCAGATCCAGTTGGCCATCGCCATCGACCCCGATCACCACATGGTCGTAGCCCTCGCTTTGCAACTGTTTGGCCACATTGAGCACGCAGGGGTGCTCAACGGCAGTAGTGATGATGCGGCGGCGGCTGGAATTGTTGCTTAGGGCGGAGCGAATGGCACTATTGTTGCCTTCACTGCCGCAACTGGTAAACACCACTTCGGTTGATTCAGCACCAATCAGGGCGGCAACCTGTTCGCGTGCCTGGGCAATTTGGAGGCTTAGGTTGCCGCCGAAGTGGTGCATGGAGGAGGGGTTGCCATAGCTTTCCCGGTAGAAGGGGAGCATGGCCTCCAACACGCCTTGGCTAACCTGGGTTGTGGCGTTGTTGTCGAAGTAGGTGATTGGCTTGATGGTCATGGCTTCGTGGATGGGAACGACTGGGCCGTTATTGAAAGGCTTGCGCTGGCATGGGCCGTGATCGAGTTCTGTTGGATCCCGCCTGGATCCAGCAACGGCTTCAGGTTCTGGGACGAACCGCACGGACTCAGGCGAGAACTGGATCTTCGGCTTTGCCTTCGCTTGCTTCGGCCGCTGCTTGGGGCTTGCTCAGCTCCCCAAAGGCCTCGCGCAGGGCGACCTTGATCAGGTTGTTGCTTTCGATCACGGGGAGACCCAGTTTTTCGAGTTTCTGGCGGGGCGAGGCGCCAATGCGGCTGACGATCACGGCGGCGCAGTCGCTCAAGATCTCGGCTATGCCGCTAAAAGCGGCCTCTTCGCCATAGCCGCCCTGGCAGTAGTGATCCACTTTGCGGTGGCCCACAAAGCGACTGCCAACCGCATCCACTGCATAGATCTGGAATTCCTTGGCGTGGCCAAAATGTTGGTTAACCAGGCCCCCACCCTTGCTGGCTACGGCCAGCAACAGCGGTCCAGGCTGGTCGCCAGAGAGGATTGGTTCGCCAATGCCATCCTCGATCCCGTCAGGGGAATCAACGAGCCGCTCGGCCTTACGAATCTGTTCGCGGAACAGTTCAATGGATTCGCGCTCCTGCAGCCGCTTGCTGGCATCGAGGGAGGGCACGCTGGCGAGAACCTTCTCCTTGCTGAATTCCTGGGAGCGATCCTCACCCAACAGGCCAACGGCATCGGCGCGGCACTGGCGGCAATGGCGCATCATCTTCACCGAGCCCTCGCCACAGGCATCCTGCACCGCTGTTAATTCCGCTTGGGTGGGTCCCCGTTGGCCGCGCAGACCAAAGACCGTGCCATGTTCGGGCGCTGAAATCAGCGGCATGATGTTGTGTAGGAAGGCACCCTTTTCGCGGATCGTGCGGTTGACCTCAACCAGGTGCTTGTCGTTGATGCCCGGGATCAACACCGAATTCACCTTGACCAGAATGTCGGCTTTGCGCAGCAGATCCAGGCTTTCCATTTGGCGCTGGTGCAGCAGCTCGGAGGCTTCGCGTCCGCGATAGCGGCGCCGCTCAAAATGGACCCAGGGATAGATTTCCATGCCGATATCGGGATCGATCATGTTGATCGTCAAGGTCACATGGTCAACGTTTAGGGCCTTGATCCGCTCGATGTGCTCCGGCACGGCTAGGCCATTGCTGGAGAGGCAGAGCTTGAGATCTGGTGCTTGTGCTGCGATCCGCTCAAAGGTTTCAAAGGTATGCTCCGGGTTGGCGAGCGGATCACCAGGGCCGGCAATGCCCACCACGGTCATTTGGGGGATGCGTTCGGCGACGACCAGGACCTTGTGGGCCGCTTCTTGCGGCGTGAGCAATTCGCTCACCACCCCGGGCCGGCTCTCATTGGCGCAATCGTATTTACGGTTACAGAAATTGCATTGGATATTGCAGGCCGGTGCCACGGCCACGTGCATGCGGGCGTAAAAGTGATGGGCCTCCTCGCTGTAGCAAGGGTGCTTCTCGATCCGGGCCAGGGTGCGCGCATCGATGCTGGTTGCTGGCTTGGGAGCGTCCGCCGAGGGACATTTGCAGTTGCCTTGGCTGGCTTTGGCGGTCCCCTGGTGGCCTGCAGGCAGAACGGGCAATGACGACATGGGTCGGTTGCGAATGACCATGTCCTAGCGGCATGCCCCTGGCCAATCCCCGGGCCCTTTCTGAATACTTAGGGCTGTACTCGGGGGCCAATTGCCTTGCTATCACTGGGCTATAGATTTGCTTCGGGTCGGGGTGCAGGTATTTACGGGGCGTGGCACCGGTATTGATCAACGGGCCCGCTGCGCTGTTTTCTTGGCCACGACTGCAAAAAGTGTTTTTTGCCACCAATTGCTGTCTAGGTAGTTCTGCTGCACTGCCAGGGCTTCGACCATTGCATGTATCCAATGTTACTGTTTTTAATCGAGTTTTTTTGAGTGCAGCTTTGCCGTGGAAAGTTGTGTCGTATTTAATACCGTATCTAAGACCAGGAAGTGCTGTCCCGCTTGGGTGAGTACTAAGAACGCAAGCCCCCTTCCCCGCCTGATTCTGGCGATCACGCAGCACCCGAATCGGGTTTTGAGTGCTCACCTGCCTTTGTTGCTTGATGCTGTTCGTTGCACGGCCATTGCCTACGGCTGGCCGTCAAGAAAAGCTCAAAACATGATGCTTAGGTTGGCAGCGACCACTCCGCGGCGGCCCCTACCCATGGTTCATGCCCCCAGCAACCGGGAGCTGCTCAACGAGCCCGCTTGCCCCCACAACCACGCTGTCCATGGCCACGGGGCCGAGACTGGTTCGCAAGCCGCTGGCCAGGGCCGCAAGAAGGCGGCCAATGGCTGCAAGCAAAAAGCCCTGCCTGGCGAAGCCCAGGGCGGCTGTGCCTTTGATGGCTCCCTGATCACCCTGGTGCCGATCACGGATGTGGCCCACCTGGTCCATGGGCCGATCGCCTGTGGGGGCCATTCCTGGGGCACCAGGGGCAGCCTCAGCTCGGGTCCAACCCTGCACCGCCACGGGTTCACCACCGACCTCAGTGAGCACGACATCATCTTTGGCGCGGAATCCAAGCTGCGTCAGGCCATCAGCGCGATCGCCCTGGAACACGCTCCTGCGGCCATTTTTGTCTACGCCACCTGCGTTACGGCCCTAATTGGCGAGGACATCGAAGCGGTTTGCAGAGCCATGGCCAAGGAGCTCTCCCTGCCGGTGATCCCCGTCCATAGCGCCGGCTACCGGGGCAGCAAGAATTTTGGCAATCGCCTGGGCGGCCAGGCCCTACTCGATCACGTCATCGGTACCCGTGACGCCGAAGATGAATTGACTCCTTCGATCAACATCATTGGCGAATACAACATTGCCGGTGAGCTTTGGTCGATTGAATTGCTTTTGCGGGTATTGGGAATCAAGATCCAGGCAAAAATTACCGGGGATGGGCGCTACGCCGACATTGCCGCTGCCCACTACGCCGATCTCAACGTGGTGATTTGCTCCAAGGCCCTCTTAAATGTGGCCCGAACCATGGAGGAACGCTATGGCATCCCGTTCATTGAAGCATCCTTTTACGGCTCTGCAAACGTCAGCCAATGCCTTCGCCAGATCGTTGATTATCTGGTTGATGCCCAGGTCGTGCCCCTTTCCTTGATCGACGATTGTGAGGCCCTGATTGAAAGCCAAACCGCCCGCATGAAACGACGATTGGCTCCCTATCGGGCCAGGTTGGAGGGCAAAAAGATTGTGCTCTACACCGGTGGAGTCAAGAGCTGGTCAATCATCGCCGCTGCCCAGGACCTCGGCATGGAGGTAGTGGCCACCAGCGTGCGCAAAAGCACAGCTGACGATCAGGCGCGCATGCGCGATCTGCTTGGACCCGAAGGGATTCTGATGGAGAAGGGCGGCGCTGCCGAAATTCTGCGGGTGATTGAGGCGACCGGTGCTGACATGTTGATTGCTGGTGGCCGCAACCAATACACCGCCCTCAAGGCCGGCATCCCCTTTCTGCATATCAACCAGGAACGGCACCATCCCTATGCCGGCTACCAGGGAATTGTGGAGATGGCCAGGGAAATTGATGAATCCATGCACAGCCCCGTTTGGGAGCAGGTGCGCCGGCCTGCCCCCTGGGAGGTAACAGCATGAGTGCCACCCAACTCAGCCAGTCCGTAGCCCCGACAGCCCGGGCCATCGTCAGCACTGACACCTTCAAGCACAGCCCTGCCCTGGGAGCCGCCTTGGCCCTATTGGGAGTCAAGGGTTCGATCCCCCTGCTCCATGGGGCCCAGGGCTGCACGGCTGCCGCCAAGGTCAAACTGGTGAACCATTTCCTTGAGGCGATCCCCCTGGCCACTACGGCCATGGATGAGGTCAGCACTGTCTTGGGAGGTGAGGAGAACATCATCCAGGCGGTTTTGGCTCTTGCTAAGAAAAGCCAGCCAGAGCTTGTTGGCGTTTGCTCCACCGCCTTAACCGCCACCCGCGGCGATGACCTCGCTGGTGCGGTGCGCTTGCTGCGGAAGCAGCAGCCCCAACTGGCGGCCCTGCCGATCTGCGTGATTGAGTCTCCCGATTTCATGGGGGGCATGCAGGAGGGATTCGCCGCTGCAGTGGCTTCCCTGCTCCAAACCTTTGCTGAACCAGGCGCGATCATTGCCGGCCAGATCACCATCGTTGTGGGTGCCAGCCTGGCGCCTGGTGATGTTCAGGAGATCAAGGACCTAGTTGAGGCCTTTGGCCTTGATGCCTTGCTAGTGCCTGATCTTGCCGATTCCCTCGATGGCCACTTTGCGGCTTCCGCCTCCACGGCCGTGGCCCAGGGCGGCGTCACGGTGGAACGCCTGCGTCTGGCGGGCCGTTCAGAGCAGATTGTGGCCATCGGCGCCAGCGTCTTGCCAGCGGCGCGTCTATTGGCGGAGCGCTGCGAGCGCCCCCTGGTGAGCTTCGATCACTTGATGACCCTGGAGGCCGTGGATGACTTGATCCGGCTGCTGATGCAATGGAGTGGCCGGGCGGTGCCGGAGCGCTATCGCCGCCAAAGGCGCCAGGTGCAGGATGCCCTGCTCGACACCCATTTCTACTTTGGCCATAAGCAGGTAGCCCTGGCCCTGGAGCGGGATTTGCTGACGGGCGTTGAGGCCTTCCTACGCTCCTGTGGCGCCTCAATTGCTATTGGCCTCACTCCCCAAATGGGTGATCTGCATCAACTTGAGCAGGCTTGCGGCGACGTTGATCTGCTGATTTCAAGTTCCCAGGCCTCCGATCTGGCAGGCCGCATGGGTGTGTCCCTGTACAGGCTTGGTTTTCCGATTGTGGATCGCCTTGGCAACGGTTTGCGGGTTTCGGTTGGCTATGGCGGACTCTTGAATTTGGTGATCGGCATCGGCAATCAGTTGTTGATTGATGAATTGGCGGTGAATGATTTCAGTAGTGCCTGAGGAAAGCCCTCCGCGACTGCGGCAGCCCTAACCGACTCCCTGTCCTTTATTCTCGACGCCATGGCCATGTTCGTTGCTTTTGCAAGTTCGGACCAACAGATCATCAATGCCCACTTCGGCTGGACTCCGTTTCTTGAGATCTACAAGGTTGATCAAGACGGTTATAGCCTGCACCAATCGATCAGCTTTCCGCCGGCCCAGGAAGACGGCGACGAAGATAAACTGACACCACGCATCAACGCCGTTCGGGCTTGCACCTTGGTGTACGTCAGTGCCATTGGTGGGAGCGCTGCTGCCAAGCTGATCAACCACAAAATCACCCCGATTCGCTCGTCTAATGGGGAGGAACCGATCACCGATTTGCTTGATCGTCTTGTGATCATGCTGCGGGGCACGCCTCCCCCCTGGCTGCGCAAGGTCTTGCTCGCTCAAAGTTGATCGAAGCTGGCTTGCGGCCCTGACCAACCTCCTTGCTATCCCATCCATTTCAGCATTTCGATGACGTCCCAATCACCCAATGGCAGCCAACCTGCTGCTGTGATCGCAGATAGCCCCACCGCACCGGCCGAGGCGGTCAAGGCCCTAGCCCTGCAAATCCGCATCAATGATGTGTTTGGCACCTACGCCCGCTGGAGTGATGATCTGCTCTTAAAGCCTTTCATCGTTACCCGAGAACAGAAGCGCACGATCACCACCGAGGGCCCCGTCGAACCGATCACCCGCGGACGCATTCAAGCCTTTTTTCGCTCGATTGCCTATCGCATCGAGGCCGGCAGTGGCCTCATGGCCCAGGTTGCCCTCGACCTCAATGATGAGGGTTTTGGCTACGCGCTAGTGTTCGCCGGAAAATTGCTATTGGTTAATCGCAGTTTACGCGATGCCCATCGCTTTGGGTTCTTGACTAGCGAAGATCTCATCGCTGAATCCGACAAACTAACGGCCCAGGGTATCAGCCTTGCTAATCGTTTTCAGGAGGTTGGCAAGGCATGACCCATTCTGCCACTGTCTGGCAACTCAACCAGGATTATGAGTCCCTTGATCTAGATGCCTTGCGCCAACGCATCCGGGCCCTTAACAGTAAGGCAGGGCAAATGAAAATGGATCTCCATGATCTAGCAGAGGGGTTGCCTGCTGATTTTGACAAGCTTCCGGCTCTGGCCACGGAAACCCACAGTCTGTTTGCCTTGCTTGACCATCTGCGCAGCCATCTTCGCGTCCGTGAACAACAGGACTCCCAACCATGACCCCAGCCAAGCAATCCCTCGAAGGGTTTAGCCGTTTAACGGATGCGGAGGATTATTTCGAATTTTTTGAGATTCCCTATGATCCCCACGTGCTCTCCGTTAATCGACTCCATATCCTGCGGGATTTTTCGCTCCAACTACAAGCCATTGATTCCTCCATTCCCTCCCTTGACGAACGCTATGGCTCCTATCGGCAAGCCCTGCTGAAGGCCTATCAGCTGTTTGTTACCTCCTCACCCCTTGAGCAAAAACTGTTTGCTGTCTTTAAGCAGCACCCCGGTCACATCGTTACCCTATCGGAGCTAACGCCGTGACGATCCCCCTGCTTGATCTTGACCCTCCAATTATCATGCCAGCGGTTCAGGTTGAGCCCAGCGGTCTGGATGCAGTGTTCGCCTTAACAGACGATCAGCGCGAACGCTACAGCCGCCAGATCCAATTAACGGATTTTGGCGAGCTTGGCCAGCACAAACTAGCCCAATCCACAGTGCTGATCACCGGCGTGGGTGGTCTCGGTGGCACCGTCGCCCTCTACCTTGCCGCCGCAGGAGTGGGCAAGCTTGTGTTGGCACGGGGCGGCACCCTGCGACTCGATGACCTCAACCGCCAGGTGTTAATGCGCCATGACGGGGTTGGTGAATTACGGGTTTTGCAGGCCGCTGAAAGCTTACGGCGCTTCAATCCAGACACCCTGGTTGAACCCATTGCCGAGTATGTCACCGCTGACAATGTGGCTGGCCTGGTGGCTGGTGCCACGGTGGTTGTTGATGCCACCCACAATTTCGAAGAGCGGTATTGGCTCAACGATGCCTGTGTACAGGCCCGCATCCCCATGGTGGAGTCGGCCATGGATGGCATGGAAGCCCAGTTGACCACCATCCTGCCTGGCACTACAGCCTGTTTGCGATGCCGCAGCGCCACTCCTCCCCCTTGGGATCGCCGTAACTTCGGAGTACTAGGGGCTGTTTCAGGGGCCCTAGCTTGTCTGACCGCCCTAGAGGTGATCAAGTTGATCACCGGCTGCGGGCCGATCCTCAGTGGCACCTTGGCCCGCTTCGACCTGGCTGAGTTAACGCTGCGCAAGTTGCCCCTCTTGCGTCAGAGCGATTGTCCCTGCTGTGGCGCCCTCGCGCCCTAAGAGCAAGGCTCCGATTTTCAATCCTTGCTTGGCTTCCCCCAGCCCCCCCTTTGGACTTCCCATTCCTTCATTTTGGTCCATCCCCATGTGCATCCAACTGACTGAACCTGCCGTTCTGAGACTCAGGAGCCTGCTGCGCTCCCAGAACCTGGGGCCGAGCGCCGGCGTGCGGATCCGGATCGACGATGGCGGCTGCGCCGGCCTTAGTTATGACATGAAACTGGTGGCCCAGGCCGAACCTGAGGACCGTGGTTTTGAAAGTGGCGGTGTCGCCCTCTTCGTTGAACCGGCCAGCCTGGCTTCCTTGCGCGGGGTCCAACTTGATTTTGTTGAGGGTGTGATGGAAAGTGGTTTCCGTTTTTCCAACCCTTCCGCCACCTCCACCTGCGGCTGCGGTAAATCCTTCAGCACCACCGAAACCTGCGCGCCGGAAGGAGCCAGCTGCCATGGCAATTGATCTCTACCTGCCCGGCAGCTGGTGCCGCCATGGTTTGGGTTCCAGCCATTTGATCCAGGAACCGGGTTCCCTGGATCAAATTCTCGCCGAGCTGGAGCGCAGCTATCCCCTAATTCGCACCCATTGGCGCCAGGCTGATGGACGTTTTGTTGATTATCTGCAGCTGTTCGTCAATGGCGTACAGGTTGCCCTGAATCCCTTGCCGGTCCAGCCACTCCACGATGGTGATGCCATTGATGTGGTTCTACCAATTTCCGGGGGGTGAGAGCGTCAAGAACGATAGCCTAAGCTTGGTTGACACTGCATCTTCTTTGTCCCGATCGATGTTGGACCCTGTGGATGTTTGTTGGGCCATAAGGGGGAGCCAAAAGCTCCCCGTTTTTGTTTCTAAGGGCGACTGCCTAGGGAAGCTCTGGGCAACAACGCTGCTGCGAGACCACTTAGCACCTTAATGCTCGATTTGAATAAATCCATTGATGCCAAGGCATAAATCAGTCGATCTCATCTGATTTATTCCTTGCTTTGCGTTCTTAAAACTGCCCTGATCAGTACCGAATGGGCACACCATCCCCCTGTTCAGCTTGTTAGAAGCAGTTGACGGTGTGACATGAACAGGTTGGTCAGCGCAGCCAGAACATTGATCTTGCAGTGATTTTGGGCCAGCACCCTCAGCTGAGACTTCTGAAAACCGATCTGCTGTTATGGCCTGCGGCCGACTTCGTCTAGATCACCCGAAAGGGATTGTCCCGCGTCAACCCCCTTGGCCGATTGGCGTCAATCAAGTTGGCCGGTGAGGGGATCTGATCGTTCCAGGTTGTCGCTGGCGACGGCGGTTGACGCGACACGAAAACTGAGGCACCCATCAGCCAGACCATTACCAGAACTGGGTTTCTCTGATCGACACCAGACGACAACCTGGTTGGCCGGCTGTACTCCGAGACCTCTGCTGAACCTTGTCGCGGAGCTCTCCGCCGGGGTCTGATGCGATCGGCACCAGTTTGTCGCCGGACGACAATTCGCTCGACCCTACGGCCGTTTTGGCTGCTTACTTCCGCTATGCCGGCTGGCCTTTGCGCGGCGGTGGCTGTCGCCGCTGATGCACAGCGAAGACCTGGCGGTGCAGGAGGCGGTGCTACCGCTGTTCGAGCAACTCACCGATCCCCACACCGCCGATTTCGCCCGCCGGCACCGCGATGTGATCGCTCGCTTTGGCCGCTTCCCCCACCGAAATGAAGCCCTGGGGCGGGTGTCGAGCGCGGCGGAGCTGACATTTTTGCAGACACCTGGCTCACGCTTCTGAGCCGTCGGTGAGCAGCGTGAGCGGCAGGTGGCCGGTCTTGGCCCAGATCGTGCAGCCCGCCTCACTCCAGGGCCGGTGCACGCTGCCCGGTGGATTGCGCAGCCAGCTGCCAGCTGAATAGCTGCCGTGCTCGTCCTGAAACACGCCATCCAGCACGAAGATTTCTTCACCGCCGGGATGGCTGTGGGGCTGGAACCGTGTGTCCGGCGCCCAGCGCACCAGAGCCACGTGCTCGGATCCGTAGCCATGCAGCGGCATCACCTCGAGTCCGTTCACCAGACCGGGCCGCCAGGCTGCCTTGTTGGTGTCGATCACCAGGCGTTGTTGATCACCGGGGTGCATCTGCTGCAGCTTCACCAGGAGCGTGCAGCCGCCCGTGCTGAAGGGGGCATGGCTCGAGCCCACCGGATTGCGCAGGTAGGTGCCAGCTGGATAGTCCCCCAACTCGTCGGAAAAGGTGCCCTCAAGAACGAGGATCTCCTCGCCGCCGCCATGGCTGTGACGCTCAAAGCGACTCCCCGGGGCATAACGCACGATTGAAGTGGCGCGGGCCACTTCACCGCCGCGGCGATCCAGCATCCGCCGCTCCACCCCGGCCATCGGGGAAGGAGCCCATGGCAGGGCGGTGGTGTCCAGCACGGCGCGCTGGTGGAGATCGGCGTGGAGGTCCATGGCTGTGATTGTGCTCAGTCCCGAGCTGGTGCCTGGGGCGGTTGCCACTGCGGGGTTGTGGGCTGCCAGCCCAGTTTGCGTTTCTCGCTCCAGAGCTTGAGGGCCGCCTCGCGGCTGAGCTCCAACCGCTTCTTGAGCAGCGGCACCGGTTGATCTGGCAGCAGCTCCCCCACGGTGACCTCCAGTCGCTTGGACCAGCGATCCCAACGGCTGGGCCGGAAGTGCAGCACCTGGCGACCGTCACTGATCCAGGCCTCTTTGGGCGACAGCGGCGGCCGGTTGCTGGCTCTACCGCTCACGCCACCTCAGGCGCCCAGCCCCGTTGCCTCACCATGTCGTCCGTCCAGCCCTGGCAGCGGTGGGTGAGGTGCTCGCCATGGGCGATCAGGCCCTGGTGCAGTTGGCAGGTGAGCAACGGGATGCAGTTCGGCCCCGGGTGATGCCGAAAGAAATGGCAGGTCATGCAGACCTTGCGGCTGCGGGTCTTGAGCAGCACGCCTTCGTCGAGATAGGGCCACGCATCAACCTCCTCCGCTCGCAGGGCTGATTCAAAGTCTTAACTCGAGCTTGGTTCTGGCTTTCTCATCGCCATCGCCAGTAGCGCCGTGATGTCGTGAGTTACGGCTTGCATGCCG
>NZ_NQLA01000039.1 GCF_002252705.1 Vulcanococcus limneticus LL | reverse complement strand
TGGTTTCGGCCATTGGAAGGGAGGAATCCCGCTGACCAAACCCAATGCTGACAGGCCTCGCAAGAGCCACATGGACAGACCTTTAGGCAGCCCTGGCCTCCGGATCCACGCCGGCGAAGGTGGGCGGCAACCACACGCGCACCACCATCAGCAGGGCGGCGGTGGCGAGGAAGAGGCACACCGCCAGGATCTGCTGCCAGTCGGTTTCGAGCACGCCGTTCACGATCACCTCACGCAGCACCGACACGATCGCGATCTCCACCGACACGCCGATCGACACGCGCTGTTCCTGCAGGTAGATGATCAGCAGGCGGAAGAGTTCCACCAGGATCAGGATGAAGAGGATGTCGGCCGTGATGGCGTGAAACTGCGGCGTGGTGAGGAGTGAGGCGAAGATCGTCTTGAGCTGCAGCGCCATCACGCAGAACAGGCCCACGCAGAGCGACACGGCGATCAGATCCTGCACGGCCTCGAGCGACTGGACGATCTGCGGACGGCGGAACTGCTGGTGCCAGGGCACGGCGCGCTCGGCGGTGCGGGCGGCGCCGGGTGGGGCGTGGTCGCTGGCGGTGGCACCGGGGGCGTGGAAGCGGGCGACGGTCATGGCGGACGGGGCTGGGCTGGACCGCAACCATAGGCAGCGCCAGCTGATCAGTTGGCGGCTAAACGATAAGACTGGCTGATGCGATTGATCGGGGCGCGGCTGGCCGGCCCGGTGCCGCCAGGCTGGGGTGATCCGCCGGGAGCGCCATGGCCCGCGTACAGCAGCGACTGGCCGCCAATGCGGCCGGCCCCTTCTATGTGGACCGCAGCTGCATCGACTGCGGCACCTGCTGGCAGTTCGATCCGGCCCACTTCGCCCCGGCCGGCGAGGCCTCCCACGTGCAGCACCAGCCCCAGGGGGATGCGGAGGTGCGCCAGGCGCTGCTGGCGCTGCAGGCCTGTCCGGTGGCGGCGATCGGCACCAGCCGCGAACTGCTGGCGCAGACCCCCGCCGATGGCTTCCCCTCCCTGGTGGACGCGCGGCCCGAGGGCGACACGTATTACTGCGGCTGGGCGTCGCGCAAGAGCTTCGGGGCGAGCAGCTGGCTGCTGGTGCGCCGCCACGCCGATGGCAGCGCCAACAATGTGCTGATCGATGCGCCGCGCTGGAGTGGAGCATTAGCCCGCCAGATCGCGGAGTTGGGCGGCATCCAGCAGATCGTGCTCAGCCACCGCGACGACGTGGCCGACCACGCCGCCTGGGCCCGCCACTTCGGCTGCGGGCGCTGGATCCACGCCGCCGATGCCAGCGCGGCGCCGGAGGCGGAGCACCGGCTGGAGGGAACGGAGCCCGTGGCGCTGGATGCCGACCTGCAGCTGATCCCCACCCCCGGCCACACGCCGGGCTCGCTGGTGGTGCTGTTCGCCGGCCAGGTGCTGTTCAGCGGCGACCACCTCTGGTGGGGCGTGGATCCACCCGGCGTGGTGGCCTCCCGCCGCTACTGCTGGTGGAACTGGGAGGAGCAATTGCGCTCCGTGGAGAAGCTGCTGAATCTGGATGTGCGCTGGCTGCTGCCTGGGCACGGGCGTCGCCATGCCTTTGGGGCGGGGGAGTGGCGGAGGGAGCTGGAGAAGACGTTGGTGGGGGCGCGTTGATGTAGCTGGGGACACTTGGTGTTCACGGGTCCGCTGAACAGCCTGAGGGGCCTGAGTGTCCTCCTTCAAAGCGTTTGCCCGCTCTGGGTTCTGGGGGTGTTGGCTGGTGTCTTTCTGCTGCTTATACTGCGCGAGAGGGCCTGCGGAAGGGCTTATGCGGTTCTGCCCAATAACAAGTTAGCCATCTCCAAAGGAGCTGCTTAGGCTTTAGATTTGCACCTTGACGCCGACTCTCGTGTGTTACAGGCAATCACATACATAGGCGTGTCGCTACTAAACCGCTAAATTCCCCCACAAATAGATGTCTCGATCATTCAGCGTTGCCAATGAGAAGGATTCTTAGGCAACTTGGGCTCTTCGAATTTCTGGGACAAGCCAATCTTGTGCTGTTCATAGGATCCGCGATAACCACAGCCCTTCTAGAAGCAAAAGTAGAGGATATTAGGAGTAAGATGGGGGCTCAACTAGCTCAGCATGTCTTGGCGTTGCAGCAGATGTGCTGGTGGCTGGTGCCACTTCTACTTTTGCTTGCCGGTATTTTTGAAGGTATTAGACGTTGGATAGGTAGGCCATTGCAATGGAAATCAATTCAAGCAACGCTAGACGCGATTGACAAGCATCTATTCAAAGAATATCTTGATAGCACATCACACTACCATCGCGTAACGTTATTTAGAAGAGACCGCTTTCATCCTTGTTTTCGGCTGTGGCCATTCTACTTTCGGTTTTCATGGCCTTGGTCGGGATGGATGGTTCCAGTGGCACGATCGAGCCACACATATCAGCAGATGTTGTCTATTTTTATGGCACCTGATGACCCATTGAAAGCCGAGGGAGTTGCCGGCAGAACATGGGCACATAGAAGCCGTATTGATCTTCCAGACTTGCCTGACATTTCCGCGAACTGCCCGGAAGCTGATAAGAAAGTCTATGAAGATGCTTCGTTCTTTCCTCTTAAAAGATACCAGCGCAAAAATCTTAGGGCTCGTTCGTTTTACGGTCTACCAGTATATGTTGACAATGAGCCTTGGGGCGCTATCGTGATTGACAGCTCACAGCACAGCCTGAAAAAGAATAGAATACAAGACATCATCAATCTGCATCTCCCAATTCTTGATCAACTTCTGAAGGATTTCTAACATGGAGCTAATCTCTCGCCCAATTCTCACAGATCCATCAAGGTTTGCCACCGAAGTGGCCGGCCCCATCGAGCCCGGAGAAGGCGCTAGCTTGATTGTCTCTCCATATGATGTCCCGGATACGATATCAGTCTTTCAGGATCGCACATCAAGGAATAGTGGTATTAGATTTACTTATATTGTAGATGAGCCCACGGAAAAGAAGCACCTGTCGAAATATCTTCACGCAGAGATTGGCAAAAAGAGCGCACGAATTTATTCCCTAGTAGCTACATACCCCGAAAAGTCTAATATCAGGCTTTCACAAGTTATCCTTGATGGCTTTTCGCGTCTCGAGGAAATGTCAAGCCCCCGACGTCGCACTCGTGTTCGTGGTGGCCAAAGCGGCATCAACATGAATTTTCGATTGGTAAAGCGCCTACTGCGAAGCAACGCTTCGCGCATAGACAACTTGAGCGAAGAACTAAAGTCCAGCCCAGCCTAATCAGAGACACCTGTGTTTAACAGAATCGGTCTTGGTCGCCAAAATGGCTAACATCCAGAAGCAGAAGGCGGGCGCATGAGTATTCTCGCTTGACAAGATCTCCTGCCCGCTTCTGATCTAGAGCGTTAGAATTTCACAAAACAAACCAAGATTAGTCCATGGCAGCCTGCCCTTTTTCAGTTATTGAGTCTCGTTGGTGGGAGAAAGGCAATCACAGTGTTCGGCCTTTATTTGAGGCGGTTGCCTCTATTCATTACGACAATCCCAGCGCATTCGCTTACGATATGTTTGCCGATAAATCATCGCTCTCTGCTGTAATGAATATGCGAGGTGCCGATGAGCGAACCGAGATTGTATACCTCGCGAGCCATGGCGATGAAAAAGCGATAGGACCCAGCGTCGATAGATCAATCAGCAGGGCTGAGGCTCGTAATATCTTAATTACTGCGAATGCAAACAAGCAGATCAAGGGGTTGTTCTTGGGCACATGCCTCACCGGTAACGCGGACTTCGCGCGTTTCTTCTTAGAAAACAAGAAAACCAACCTCGAATGGGTCGCCGGCTATGCGAAATCTGTCGACTGGGTGGATGGCAGTGCAATTGACATGATCTTCTTCTCTAAACTGGCAGAGCTGTATGTTGCAAATAAAAGCAAGAGAAAAGGAAAGCTGTCTCCGCGAAACATGGCTCATTCTGCTGCCACAAAGCTGGTGGAGCTAGTTCAAGGCGCATATTCATCTTACGGATTCAACATTTACTTTCACGAGAATAATAAGCTTACAAGCATGTTCAAAGATCCTTAATTCTAACACGGCCATGCACCTGATCCGCCGCCGCCGATTGACTGTGACTTCTGAGGATCTTCTCCTATGGATCTCTGCGGGCAGGTGATGGCCAGCGTTGATGAGTATTAGTTGGCTGCATTGCATCCGCTGAGCCCAGCCAGTATTGTCCATGATCCCGCCGCCAAGGCATGCACCTGACGTATAGCTGGCGTCTCACTTGCAATCACCCCTGCCCTACTGGCAGGCTTGGCCCCGCCTCCTACCGGACCCCTTGACCCTCGCCGCCCAGAGACCGCTGCGCGATGCCGGCCAGGAGGACGACCTGCAGGACGAATTTCTCGGTGCCTTGGCCGCCTTGGGCGGCTCCGCTGGCAATGGCCGCCTGCGCGATGTTCTCGAGTGGGACGAGGCCACCTACGACGCCGTCAAGGCGGAACTGCTCAGCCGTCGCCAGATCGTGCCTGGCCGGGGCCGTGGTGGCTCGGTGGTTCTCGCCGGCGGCGAGGACGCTGAGCCTTCAACGACAGCCAACACCGACAGGCCCGCTCGACGCACCAGGGCTGCCAGGGGCTCCGGCGCTGGAACCTCTGCCAGCAGCTTCGAGCAGGCCTTCCGCGCCATCGACGACTGCCTGCGAAAGGAGGCCGGCTGCGGCACCGAGCTCGACTACACCGAACAGACCTCCTGGCTGCTGTTCCTCAAATACCTCGACGGCCTGGAGGACGACCGCGCCGCCCTGGCTCTGCTGGAGGGCCGCAGCCCCAGCCCGATTCTGGAGGAGCGCTACCACTGGAACAGCTGGGCCGCACCGAAGGATGGCAGCGGCCAGCTCGATCACAATGCCGCACTCACGGGCGACGACCTGCGCGATTTCGTGAACCAGAAGCTGTTCCCCTATCTGGAGCAGTTCAAGCAGCGCGCCAGCGGGCCAAACACGATCGAATACAAGATCGGCGAGATCTTCGGCGAACTTCGCAACAAAATCTCCAGCGGTTACAACCTGCGCGAGATCATTGATGTGATCGATGGCCTTCAGTTCCGCTCCCAGGCGGAGAAGCACGAGCTCTCCATGCTCTATGAGGAAAAGATCAAGCGCATGGGCAACGCCGGCCGCAACGGCGGTGAGTACTACACGCCCCGGCCGCTGATCCGCGCCATCGTGCAGGTGGTGAACCCCCAGATCGGCGAGTCGGTCTACGACCCGGCGGTGGGCTCCGCCGGCTTCCTGTGCGAAGCGTTCGAGTACATGCGCAAGGGCGGATCCACGGGGGTGGAACTCAGCACCGCCGATCTGGTCACGCTGCAGACCCGCACCTTCACCGGCAAGGAGAAGAAGAGTCTCGCCTATGTGATCGCGATCATGAACATGATCCTCCATGGCATCGAGGCGCCCAAGGTGCTGCACACCAACACCCTCACCGAAAACCTCAGCGATGTGCAGGAGCGCGACCGCTTCGATGTGATCCTCGCCAACCCGCCCTTCGGCGGCAGCGAACGCAAGGAGGTGCAGCAGAACTTCGAGATCCGCACCGGTGAAACCGCCTTTTTGTTTTTGCAGCACTTCATCCGCCTGCTGCGCGCGGGTGGCCGCGCCGGCGTGGTGATCAAGAACACGTTTCTCTCGAACACCGACAACGCCTCGGTGGCCCTGCGCCAGAAGTTGCTGACGGATTGCAACCTGCACACGGTGCTCGACTGCCCCAGCGGCACCTTCCAGGGGGCGGGGGTGAAAACGGTGGTGCTGTTCTTCGAGAAGGGTGCGCCCACTCGCAAGGTGTGGTTCTACCAGCTCGATCCCGGTCGCAACCTGGGCAAGACCAACCCGCTCAACGACCGCGACCTGGCGGAGTTCGTGGAACTCCAGAAAACCTTTGCGGATTCGCCCAAGAGCTGGAGCGTGGCGGTGGACTCCATTGATCCAGAGAGCTGGGATCTCTCGGTGAAGAACCCCCATGGGGGTGAGGCGGTGGCGCTGCGGAGCCCGCAGGAGATCATGGCGGAGATTGCCGCGCTGGATGCGGAGAGTGCGGAGGTGCTGGGGAGGATCAGGGCGTTGGTATGAGAGAAGGGTGGACGGCCAAGACACTTGATGATGTCTGCCATTTCAGTAATGGCTTATGGAAAGGTGACAAACCTCCATTCGTTACTGTCGGGGTAATCAGAAATACCAACTTCACCAAGGAAGGCACTCTGGATGATTCTGATATCGCCTTCATTGAGGTAGAGGCGAAGAAGTTTGAGAAGAGGCGGCTCCAGTTTGGGGACATTATCCTTGAAAAGTCTGGTGGCGGCCCGAAGCAGCCTGTCGGGCGTGTGGTTTTATTCGACAAGCAAGACGGAGAGTTTTCATTCAGTAATTTCACGGCAGCGCTACGTGTCCGTGATCCAGGGGAGGTTGACTTTCGCTATCTGCATAAGTTTTTGCATTGGGCCTATCTGTCTGGAGTCACTGAGGCAATTCAGAGTCACTCAACTGGAATTCGCAATCTGAATGGGGACGCGTACAAGGCCATTCCATTCACTTATCCCCCACTCGCCGAACAGCAGCGAATCGTCGCCCTGCTCGACGAAGCGTTTGCGGGCCTCGCCACCGCCAAAGCCAACACCGAACGGAACCTCCAGAACGCTCGCGCGCTCTTTGAGAGTCATCTTCAATCCGTCTTCAGCCAGAGGGGGGAGGGATGGGAAAGCGTGTCGCTGGAAACTCTTCTTAATCGCAGATGGATCGAAGGGCATTTAGACGGCAACCACGGAAGTGATTACCCAAGGAAGGAAGAGTTCGTCCAAGAAGGTGTTCCTTATATCTCTGCAAACTGTCTTGATGGCCAAAGCAATATTGATATGTCGCGGGCTAAGTTTTTGACTCCAGCCAGGGCCGGCCTCCTTCGGAAAGGGATCTCTAGGAATCGTGACGTTCTTTTTGCGCACAACGCCACCGTCGGGCCTGTTGCTATTCTCCATACCGTCGAGGAGAAAGTGATTCTGAGTACATCGCTTACCTACTATCGATGCAATCCCAATCACATTCTTGCTGAGTATCTGGCCCATTACATGCGCTCCCAAGAGTTTAAGAAGCAGTATTTACAAGTAATGCGACAATCTACGCGCAACCAAGTGCCTATAACAAAACAGCGAGAGTTTTTCCACATCATCCCGCCGCTTGAAGATCAGGAGCGGATTGTTGGCACACTCGATGGTCTGCTTGAAAACAGCCAACACCTCACCCGCCTCTACGAACGCAAACTCGCCGCCCTGGAGGAACTGAAGAAGTCTCTCCTGCATCAAGCGTTCAACGGCGAACTCTGAGCCCCAGGCGTTGGCCTCCAGTTCATCATCCATCCAACCAGTTCAGACGCTGCCATGACGGCTGCGTAGGCGACCTGCTGGCACCTCGCCGCGCTGTCTTACCGGTAGTGAACCCTGCAGGCCAGTATGACAAGAAGCTCACCATCCAACCGGTAAACCAGGCGATGGCCTCATCGATGCGGCGCGACCAGCAGCCGGCCAGATTTTCCGGCAGGGGCTCGGGTTTGCCGATGCCAGCGAAGGGATCACGCAGGCACGCATGGATCAGCTGGTTGATGCGCCGCAGCTGGTTGCGGTCCTGGCTCTGCCAGTGGAGATAGACCTCCCAGGCGGCAGTGGTCCAGGCCAGCCGCTCAATCGACGGCATCGGCCGGATCCGGATCGATCAGCCCATGGGAGAGGAGCTCCCCGCGCCCGGCCTGCTCCAGCGACCGCTGCAGATGGGCCGCATTGGCCGGGGAGCGCAGCAGGTGCACCGTTCCATCAGGCTGTTGCACGTGTCGCGCGACATCACCACCGCCCCCTTGGCGTGCTTCAGCAAAGCTGATCTCCTCCACGGCGTTGCCCAGCGTCCTGTCCATCAGCATGGCGGGATGCCGAGAGTGGCCGCCATCCCTGTGTCCACCGTGATCGGCATCGACGTGGGCGGCTCCCGCAAGGGCTTCCACGCCGTGGCGGTCACCGGTGGTGCCTACGCCGGCCAGCTGGCGACCCCGGATGTCCAGGAGCTCGGCCACTGGTGCCGCTCCGTGATCGGTGCCCAGCAGATCGCCATCGATGCGCCCTGCCGCTGGAGTGGCAATGGCCGGGCCCGGCCCTGCGAGCGTGAGTTGATGCAGCAGGGGATCTTCTGCTTCGCCTCCCCCAGCCGCGCGGTGGCTGTGAGCCATCCCCGCAACTACTACGGCTGGATGCTGCAGGGTGAGGCGCTCTACCAGGGGCTGGAGACCAGCCATCCGCTGCTCGCTGGCTTGCCTGCCGCAGGCCTGCCTGCGAGCGGTCCGGCTTGCTTCGAAACCTTTCCCCACGCCATCGCCTGGCACCTGCGCGGCGGCAACGCCGAGGCTCGCCAGAAACGGCTGCAGCGCCGGGCCCTGCTGGAGCAGGCCGGCATCGATACCGCAGCGCTCACCAGCATCGACTGGATCGATGCGGCCCTCTGTGCCCTCACGGCTCACCACCTGGCCAGCGGTCGCCCCTGCCGGGCCTATGGCGAGCCGGCCTCGGGGCTGATCGTGGTGCCGCAGGGGCCACCCTCCTTAGCCTGACCCCATGGCCGATGCAGACATCCGCTGGCGCCAGCGGTTCGACAATTTCGAGCGGGCCCTCCAAGTGCTGGAGCGTGGTCTGGACCTGGCGCGGCAACGGCCCCTGAGCGAGCTGGAGCAGCAGGGCTTGATCCAGGGTTTTGAGTTCACCCATGAACTCGCCTGGAATCTGCTCAAGGACTATCTGCAGTACCAGGGAATCGAGGGCATCATCGGTTCGCGGGATGCCACCCGCCTGGCGTTCCAGAACGATCTGATCAGCGATGGCGAGGGTTGGATGGCGATGATCAAGGCTCGCAATCAGTCGTCTCACACCTACAACCTCGAGCAGGCCCAGGCGATCGCCCGCGACGTGGTCGACCGCTTCGCGCCCCTGTTCGGCGCCCTGCGGGAGCGCTTCACCGCCCTGTGCGTCGAGCCGTCATGACCGTCCGCCCTCCCCTGGCGACGGCGCAGGCCATCGGCCTGCCGGAAGCGGCGATCGTGGCCATCCAGCAGGTGCTTGCCAGCCACCCCGAGGTGGAAGCCGCGATCCTCTACGGCTCCCGTGCCTTGGGTCGCCATCGCCCCGCCTCCGACATCGATCTCACCCTCATCGGCCCCGCCATCGGTGCCGCCGCCCTAGCCCGCATCGATGCCGAACTCGACGACCTGCTGCTGCCCTGGGTGATCGATCTCTCCTGCCTGGCCTCGATCCGTCACCCCGCCCTGCTGGCGCACATCGAGCGGGCCGGCGTGGAGCTGTATCGCCGGCCGGATGCACCAGACTGACCCCATGGCCGCCTCGTCTTGCCCCTCCAGCTATCACTACGTGGTGGACGAGCCGCTGCTGCGCACGATCACGGCGGAGATCCAGGCGGCGATCCCCGGCGCTGAGGTGCGCCTGTTCGGCTCCCGCGCCCGAGGTACCGCACGGCCCGATTCGGATATCGACCTGTTGGTGACGGTGCCGGATGCCTGGCTGGCGAGCCATTCGCGGTTTGAGGAAACAGGGGATCTGAGTCGAAAGCTGGCCCAACACCGGATTCCGATCGATTTACTCGTCTATTCCCATGCGGAAGTTCGAGATCGGCGTCAGTACAGCCAGCATGTGGTGACCGAGGCCTATCGCTACGGGAGAGAGCTCCATGCCATCTGACCGCCAGCGCGAAGCGGCTCGGATGCTGCGCATTGCCCGGCGGGATCTCAAGGCTTCGAGATCCATGCTCGATACCGATCTATTCGATGAGGCCTCCTGGGGATTCCATGTTCAGCAGGCCACAGAAAAGGCTTTGAAAGCCTGGATTTCGGCGCTGGAGGAGGAGTACCCACGCACCCATGACCTGTCTCTGCTTGGCCAGTTGATCATCGACTGCGGCGGTGATCCAACACGCTTTCAATCGCTTGAGAACTTCACCCCCTTTGGATCGCGGCTCCGCTATGACGATGAGCCGGATGCCTTGAACCTCGACAGAGCTGCCTGGAACCAGCTCTGTGCCGATCTGCTCGATCACGTAGGCAGCCTGCTCCCATGAACGAGGCCGAAACCCGCGCTGAGCTGATCGATCCGCTGCTCGCCGCCGCCGGCTGGGGCGTGGTGGAGGGCAGCCGCATCCGGCGCGAGTTTTCGATCACCCCCGGCCGGATCGAGGGCGGCGGCCGCCGCGGTAAACCCCTCACCGCCGACTATGTGCTCACCTACCGCAACACCCAGCTGGCGGTGGTGGAGGCCAAGCCCGACACCGCCCCCCTCAGCGAAGGCGTGGCCCAGGCCAAGGACTACGCCGGCAAGCTGCAGCTGCGCTTCACCTACGCCAGCAACGGCCTCGGCGTCTACGCCATCGACATGGCCAGCGGTGAGGAGGGGCCGGTGGCCGCCTTCCCCAGCCCTGAGGAGCTCTGGGCCCGCAGCTTCGCAGGCGAGAACGCCTGGCGCGATCGCTTCGCCGCCATCCCCTACGCCGACAAGGGCGGCAGCTGGCAGATCCGCTTCTACCAGGACATCGCCGTGTCGCGGGTGCTGGAGGCCGTGGCCACCGGCCGCCACCGCATCCTGCTGACCCTCGCCACCGGGACCGGCAAAACGTCGATCGCCTTCCAGATCCTCTGGAAGCTGTTCCAGGCCCGCTGGAACCTCTCCGGCCAGCCCACGCGCCGGCCGCGCATCCTCTTCCTGGCCGATCGCAACACCCTCGCCGATCAGGCCTTCAACGACTTCACCGGTTTCGCCGCCTTTGAAGACAACGCCCTGGCCCGCCTCGAACCCGATGCCCTGCGCAGGAAGGGCCGCGTGCCCACCAACGCCAGCGTGTTCATCACCATCTTCCAGACCTTCATGAGCGGGTCGGCGGCGGACGGCAGACCCGCGCCCTGGTTTGGCCAGTACCCGCCCGATTTCTTCGACGTGATCGTGATCGACGAATGCCACCGCGGCGGCGCCAACAACGAATCCACCTGGCGCGGCATCCTCGAGTACTTCGCCCCCGCCGTGCAGCTCGGCCTCACCGCCACCCCCCGCCGCACCGACAACGCCGACACCTACGCCTACTTCGGCGAGCCGGTGTTCACCTACTCCCTCAAGGAAGGCATCAACGACGGCTTCCTCACGCCCTTCCGCGTCAAGCAGATCACCACCACCCTCGACGACTACGTCTACACACCCGACGACACCGTGGTGGAGGGCGAGGTGGAGGCCGGCCGCCGCTACACCGAACCCGACTTCAACCGCATCATCGAGATCGAGCGGCGCGAGCGACAGCGGGTGGAGATCCTGCTCAGCCAGATCGATCCGCGCCAGAAAACCCTGGTGTTCTGTGCCACCCAGGAGCACGCCCTCGCCATCCGCGACCTGATCAACCAGCTGAAGCCCGGCAGCGAGCCCAACTACTGCCACCGCGTGACCGCCGACGACGGCGAACTGGGCAACACCTGGCTGCGCGCCTTCCAGGACAACGAGAAGACGATCCCCACCATCCTCACCACCTCCCAGAAGCTCTCCACCGGCGTGGATGCCCGCAACGTGCGCCACATCGTGCTGCTGCGGCCTGTGAACTCGATGATCGAGTTCAAGCAGATCATCGGCCGTGGCACCCGCCTCTACGACGGCAAGGACTACTTCACGATCCTCGACTTCGTGAAGGCCTATCAGCTCTTCAGCGATCCGTCGTGGGATGGCGATCCCCCGGAACCGGAGGAGATCAACCAGCACACCCCAAGGGCGAAGCCGGATCCAGCCGAGCGCGATGACGACCCCAGCCGCGGCGACGACGCTGCGGAGCCGCCCCGCCGCACCAAGCTGCGCATCATGCTCGGCGACGGCAAGGAGCGCTCCATCCAGCACATGCTCGTGACCAGCTTCTGGCATCCCGATGGCACGCCGATGAGCTCCCAGCAGTTCATCGAACTGCTCTACGGCCAGCTGCCCGAATTCGTGAAGGATGAAGCCGAGCTGCGCGCCCTCTGGAGCGCACCCGACACCCGCAGCAAGCTGCTGCAGGGCCTGGCCGAGAAGGGCTTCGGCGCCGATCAGCTGGCCGAGATGCAAGCGATCATCGCCGCCGAGAACAGCGACCTCTTCGATGTGCTCGCCCACGTGGCCTACGCCCTGCCGCCCATTCCCCGCGAAACCCGCGCCCAGCAGGCCCGCGTCTACATCCACTCGCGCTTCAGCAGCAAGCAGCAGCTCTTCCTCGATTTCGTGCTGCAGCACTACGTGAGCACCGGCGTGCAGGAATTGGCCCAGGAGAAACTCGCCCCCCTGCTGCGCCTGCGCTACCAGAACTCCATCGCCGATGCCGTGGCCGACCTCGGCCGACCCGAGGACATCGGCCAACTGTTCGCCGGCTTCCAGCGCTATCTCTATGAACGGACGCGCGGGGCATGATCGCCGCGCCCCCACAGGCTGGTTCTGCAGGCTGGAGCGCCATGAGGTCGTTTCTCCTCCCTGGTCTGGTCTGCTGTGGCGTCCTTTCCGGCTGCACGACGCGGCAGGCGGACGAGTGGGTGATTCGGCGCCAGTTCGGCATTCCAGCGGCTGCCAAGGCTCTTGTGTATGAAGCCACGCCCGCGGAGCCCGGATGGTTCGGCCGCGAGGGACTCCGGATCACGATGGTCTTCGGGCTCAGCGAAGCCGACGGCGACGCGTTGACCCGCAAGGTTGCGGCCTCCGGACAGTGGCAGCCGCTGCCGATACCGGAAACCACCATGGAGCACCTCGCGGGCATCCGCTCGGCCCGTGCGGCCAGAATCAGGCTCGCCCAGGAGTCGGGCGAGACGCTCCAGCCAGAAGGGTCTGTCTATAACCCCACCGATGGGCAGCGGATGACGCAGTTCCGTCAGTCCATGCCGGCGCATCCGCCCACCGGTTGGTACCAGATCAGAACGGCAGGCACCGACATCATGCATGCGCCCAAGACCGTTCGTACCACACTCAACAAGGATGTGAACGACTTCATGCTCGCCCTGCTGGATCCAAAGCAGCACACCGTCATGGTCCGAGTCAGCACCAACTACTGAGTGGCATGCAGCCGGCCCTAGGCTTGTGATCAGACCGCACGCGAGGCCTGCTGTGAAGCTCGGCTACACGATCGTCTACGTGCCGGATGTTGCCGCATCGTTGGACTTCTTTGAACGGGCCTTTGGCCTGAAGCGCCGGTTCCTGCATGAGTCGGGCACCTACGGAGAGCTCGACACGGGAGAGACGACCCTGTCGTTCGCGTCCCACGATCTGGCCGCATCCAACCTGCCAGGCGGCTACATCAGGGCGAGTGAGGTCGGCCAACCGCTCGGCATGGAGATCGGCCTTGTCACGGAGTCGCTCGAGCAGGCGCACGCGCAAGCACTCCAGTGCGGGGCTGCCGAACTCTCGGCGCCGCAGCACAAACCATGGGGCCAGGTTGTCTCCTACGTCAGAGCCCCGGATGGGTGCCTGGTGGAGCTGTGCACTCCCGTGCACGGCTGAGGCGTCGCCGCCCCTGCCGCGCAGCCGAGGGCGGCGAGCACCCGGGTGAGGTGCCCGTGGAGCCCAGACTCCCTAGGGTTCACGTCGTGCACCAGCCGGGCATGGGTCCTTCCACCCCTCCCCCCCGTCCAGCGGATGGCGCCCCGTCCAGCGGAGCGCCGGCGGTCTCGCCCCTCGACCTCAACCGCCCCTGGCTCTCGGAGCGGCCGGTGGCCTGGCCGGTGCTGCCGAGCGTCGATCTGACACCCGAGCAGGCCCGATCGATCCGGGCCTTTGATCTGCCGCTGCTGCTGGTGCGCGGTCGCAACGGCACCGTCTCGGTGCATCTCGACCGCTGCCCCCACCGGCACGTGTCCTTCTGCACCGGCGGCAAGCCTCCTCAGGTGGAGGGCTCGGTGTTCCGCTGTCCCTACCACTTCCAGTCGTTCGATCAGAGCGGCCGCTGTGTGGCCACCCTGCATGGGGAATCGGGGCAGGCGGAGCACCTGGTGACCCTGCCGGCCTTCGAGCAGGACGGCTTCGTGTTCGTGGTGGTGTCGCGCCAGCTGTTCTCGCGCCAGCAGCCTGGGGTCGGCAGCGCGGCCGCCCTGCAGCAGGCCCGGGACGAGCTGCGCATGCCCGCCGAGTACGCGCGGGAGCTCAGCGACACCACGGCCGTCGACTGCCTGCACCTCTTCGAGTACCGCTATCCCATCGGCTCCTGGCCCGTGGTGATCACCAGCGGCATCGACCACACCCACGGCTTCCACGTGCACGGGATCGCCAAGGCGGTGCACCGGGTGCGGCGCTGGCTGGGGCAGGAGACCCTCAGCGGCATGCACATGGTCTGCGATGACGGGGAGCGCTCGGTGCTGGTCACCTATGCCCAGTACCGCGAGAGCCTGCAGGCCTACTGGAAGGTGGGGGGGCCGCCCAACCTCTGGCTCAACAAGCTCGACCACGGCCTCTATATCGCCGTGCTGTTCGTGCCCGACGACGCCGGCAGCACCACCATGCGCGGCTGCCTGTACGTGAGCGGGCAGTGGAAGCTGCTGCTGGAGAACCCGGCGATGCTCGCCTCCCTGCGGGAGCTCTCGACCCACAACAGCGTCGAGGACCAGCCCTTCATCGAAAGCCAGATGGAGAGCCTGGCCGATGGGCGCATTCCCGTGGGCAACGCCAGTGTCAACGATGCCCCCGTCTACCGCTACTTCCGCTACCTGGAGCAGATCACCGGCACGCCCGTGCCGTTCCACGACAAGCCCCATGCCATCGACCTGCTGCGTCAGTGGGACGGGGGAGGGCTCGCGTCCGCAGCGGTGGCGGCCGGGCCGTTGAGCAGCTGACGCAGGCGCTGGCGCATCAGGGCGATCGGCTGGTCAGCCTCGATCAGAGTCTCATGGATCGGAGCGGCCCCGTAGGCCCCGTCGATGCCCTCGAGGATGCGGCGGTCCTGGTCGATCAGGCCCCGCTCGAAACGGGTCACGCTGGCCTCGGGCACCTGCTCCTCGTCGTCGTTGCGGAAGTAGAAGCGCACGATGCGGCTGTCGCGTCCGTCCTGGGGAACGGCGAACAGCACGATCCGCTGGCGCAGACCGTTGGGCCAGCCCAGCTCCAGGCTCAGCCCCAGGGGGGCGATCCAGCTCACCCGCCGCTCCACCGTCAGCTGGTGGCTGTGGTCGTCGAGGGTGGCGCTGAGGCTGCCGTTGTTGGCCACCTCCAGCGGCAGGCTGAAGCGGAAGCCGTCGGCGGTGGGTTCGATGCCATCCCGCAGCGGTTCGGGGATGGGGGTGGTGGCCTCCAGCAGCCCGCGGTGCACGAAGTAATGGTGGTAGTTGTCGAGACCGTTCTCGATCACCCGGAAGGGGGAGCAGCGCCAGGTTTCGAAGAAGCCGTGGATCAGGCGCACCCCCGGATCGCTGACTTCGGGGAACTCCGGGATCGGCTGCTGGGCCTCCGGCGCCAGGCACACCCACACGTAGCGGTAGCGCAGCCGGGCCCGGTGGGCGCGGATCCGGAAGCGCGCGGAAACCGGTCGATCCGGTTCCTGGGGCACCCGGCGGCAGCGGCCGTCCGCCTCAAACTCCCAGCCGTGGTACGGGCAAACCAGGCAACCCCCATCCGTCACCCAACCCCCGGAGAGGCGGGCGGAGCGATGGCAGCAACGGTCCTCGGCCACCGCCACCGAGACGTCGGAACCGGAACCGTCGCCTGCAAGGCGCCAGAGCACAAGCCGCTGGCCGAGCAGATCGAGGCTGAGAGGCTCGGAACCCAGCTGCTCCAGGGGCAGCACCGGATACCAGAACGGTCGCAGGGCCTCGAGTTCGTGGGGCTCCAGCGTCACGACGACCCTGCGGGATCAACGCCAGGCTAAGAGCTGCCGTTGCTGCGGCCCTGGCCGCCACGTCGGGCGATGCCATCTGTCGCGCCTGGAGGAGGCGGCAGTCAGGCCCAATCCCGTGATCGGTATCAGCGAACAGTTGATAGATGCCCGCTCGCTGTTTCTGACACCCAACGCCACCCCGGTCCACGTTCCCACCCGCCTCAATCTCATCCAGGCGCCCACGGTCCTGCAGATGCCTCCACCGACCCTCGGCCCTGCGGACGATGCCGCCATCCGCTGGGTCACCGATCGAGCCTGACGGGTCTGACAGGGGTGCGGGGCCGACTCGCTGTCCGTGCCACCTGGTGAATCCGGAGTCCTGCCCGAGAAGGGCCAGCACCTCCTCAAACCGCGCGATAGCCGGCTGATTGTCTGCTGTCGCGTGTCCTTGACGACCCGCCGGAGAACCGCGGCGGCGCCACGTCGGAATCGTTCGTGCTTGGCTTGGACGAGCGTGTCTGCCCGCCGATGACGACGTCGTCCGCGCCTTGGCCGTCGCCGCCGGCAAGCCTCCACTGGCGCCTCATCTGGGGTGTGGCGGCACTCCAGGCGGCGCTCCAGCTGGGCTGGATCGCCTACCGCGCCTTTCAGCCGGCCTTGCTCAGGGATCACGGTTTTTCCGATCTCCTGGTGCCCTTCGCGTTGCTTCCCGGCTTCCTGGGTCTGCTGATCGAGCCCCTCAGCGGTGCCCTCTCCGACCGGCGGGCGGAGCGGACCCATGAGCGGCTGCTGCCGATCACGGTCGCCGTCCTGGTGGCCGGGCTGCTGTTCGTCACCGCCGTGACCCTGCTGGGCAGCGGACAGCTCAGCCAGGCGGGCATTCTCCTCCCCGCTCTGATGGTGGCCTGGCTGGTGGCCGTGCAGGCCTCCTCCAGCCCCAGCCTGGCCCTGCTTCAGCAGGCCGCGTCGCTGCAGCTGCTTCCACGGGCCACGGCCCTGCTCGCCCTCGTGCAGGGATTGATCGGGGCCTCATCCGGCGTCCTGGCCGAGGCCGCCCTGCGCTTCGGCGCCAGCGGCACCTTCCTGCTGGGTGCCCTGGTGCTGGGTCTTGGCCTGGTGGTCCTCCGGACTCTGCCGAGGCCCGCCCCCACGGCTGCCTCCTCCATCTCCGCTCCGCCCCAGTCGCCACCGCCGCCTGTGGAGCGCTGTGTTCGCCTGCTGGTCACCGCCCTGGCGGCCGGCGTCGTGCTGCAGGTGCTGCTCGATGGCCTGCCCCGGGTGCAACCGCTGGGCTCAGCGCCCGTGGTTCAACTGTGCTCGGCCCTGGTGGCCATCGTCGCCGGCCGGTGGGTCAGTCGCTGGGGACGCCGGCAGGCCTTCCTGGCCTCCCTTGCCGCCCTCACGGTGCTGCTCGCCCTGGCGCTGGTTCTGCCTGCGGGCTGGATTCCTGTGCTGCTCCCCCTGCTGGGCTGTCTCCACGCCATCGTTCTGATCAGCCTCACCGCCATCGCCCTGGCCTCCCTGCCGCCCGCCTGGAGTGGCCTCGGGGCTGGACTGGTCCTGGGGGGGACCGGGGTGTCTGCCAGTGTGCTGGCCCTGGGTTTCGGCACGTCTGGCCCCCTGGTCGCGCCACCACAGCTGGCGGTCTTGGTGGTGAGTGGTGGGGTGGCGCTGGCGGCCAGCTGGGGCCTGCGCTCCGCCTCGCTCACGGCGCGTTGAATCCCTCGGCCCGGACGTCGTGCCGGCGGAGCCGCACCTTGGATGCCGCGATCGTGAGGGCCACCACAGCGCGCCTCACTCCTCTGTAAGGGCCACCAGGTCCTTGAGCTGGCCCACATCCAGCCCGCCGAGCCACTCCTCGCCCGAGCCCACGATCTCCTGCGCCAGCTTCGACTTCTCCTGGATCATCCGGTCGATGCGCTCCTCCACCGAGCCACTGGTGATGAACTTGTGCACCATCACCCGGTTCTGCTGGCCGATGCGGTAGGCGCGGTCCGTCGCCTGGTTTTCCACGGCCGGGTTCCACCAGCGGTCGATGTGGAACACGTGGCTGGCGCGGGTGAGGTTGAGGCCCACGCCGCCCGCCTTCAGCGACAGCAGGAACAGCTGCGGACCGCGCGGGTCCTCCTGGAAGCGATCCACCATCGCCTGGCGTTCCACCTTGCTGGTGTTGCCATAGAGGAAGGGCACCTCCTGGCGCCACTTGCGCTGCAGGTGGGCCTTGAGCAGATGGCCCCATTCGGCGAACTGGGTGAACAGCAGGGCCCGATCGCCCGCCTCGATCACCTCCTCGAGGATCTCTTCGAGCCGTTGCACCTTGGCGCTGCGGGCGGCGAACTCCTTGAAGAACTCGGCATCGGTGGGATCGGGATCCTGCTTGAGGGCCAGGGCCGGGTGGTTGCAGATCTGCTTGAGCTTGGTGAGCAGCGCCAGCACCTGGCCGTGCTTCTGGCCCAGGGGAGCGCGGGCGATGGCGTCGAGGCTTTCCTCTACCGTTTTGTTGTAGAGCTTCTTCTGCTCGGGGGCCAGGCCCACCCATTCGCGCAGCTCCACCTTTTCCGGCAGGTCGGAGATGATCGACTTATCGGTTTTCAGGCGCCGCAGGATGAACGGGCCCACCCGGCCCTTGAGATCCCGCAGCGACGACATGTCGCCGTAGCGCTCGATCGGCAGCCGGTAGCGCTGGCGGAAGAAGGGCTCATCACCCAGCACCTTGGGGTTGAGGAAATCCATCAGGGCCCACAGCTCGCTGACGCGGTTCTCCACCGGCGTGCCGGTGAGGGCGATGCGGAAGCGGCTGCCGCGGCTGCCCTTGCCCGGGCGCCCCAGATCCCGCGCCGCCATCGACTGCTTGGCGTTGTGGTTCTTGATCGCCTGGGCCTCGTCGATCACCACCCCCTGCCAGTCGATCGCCTCCAGTAGCTCGCTGTCGCGCTGCAGCAGGCCGTAGGTGGTGAGCACCAGATCCATGCCCTTGAGCGCCTTCTTCAGGGCCGCCTCCGTGCTCGGCCGTCGCGGGCCGTAGTGCTCGTGCACCACCAGCTCGGGCGTGAAGGCCGCCGCCTCCCGCTTCCAGTTGGTGAGCACCGAGGTGGGCGCCACCAGCAGCACGGACCGCTTCAGTTCCCCCTCGGCCTTGAGGTGCTGCAGGAAAGCCAGCAGCTGGATCGTCTTGCCCAGGCCCATGTCGTCCGCCAGGCAGGCGCCCTGGTCGAAGCGGTGCAGGAAGGCCAGCCAGCCCAGGCCCCGCTCCTGATACGGCCGCAGCTGGCCCGCAAAGCCCGGCGGCGCCGGCAGCGGATCGGGAGCCTTCTGCTGGTGGTACTGCTCCAGTACCGCCTGCAGCCGCGGGCCCGGCGTGAAGGCATGCACCGGCAGGCGCATCAGCGTCTCGCCCTCGTTGCCGGTGAGGCGCAGGGCGTCATCGAGGCTGAGGCCGGGGTCAGCGGCGCAGAACTTCTCGGCGTTCTTGAGATCCAGCGGGCGCAGCTCGATCCACACGCCCTTGTGCTGCACCAGCGGGCTGCGCTTGGTCTGCAGCTTCTCCAGGTCACGCAGGTTGAGCGTGACGCCGCCGATCATGAAGTCCCACTTCCACTCCAGGCTCTCGCCCAGGGTGAAGCCGCGCGATGTCTCCGGCAGTTCGGCCGTGATCGCCAGGCCCAGCCGGCTGGCCAGGCCGCCCGAGAGGCTGGCGGGCAGCACCACGCCCACCCCCACATCGCGCAGCTTGGCCGCCTCGCTGCGCACCAGCACGAAGGCCTCATTGGGCGTGAGCTGCATCGCCTCCGGCGTGGCCGCATCCAGGCCCCGCTCGATCGGCGCCGACACGGTGAGGGCCCGGCCCAGACCCTCCAGCAGCAGCTCGCCGGGCTGCTCCACGCGGATCTCGCCCAGGGCCACGCTGCCGTCACCGGCGGACCACACCGCCGCGGCCGGCAGCCGCAGGCTCGGGTCGGCCTCCGCCTGCAGCCCGAAGCGCAGCTCCCACAGCTCCTCGCCCTCCGGCGGGGTGAACAGCTCCAGGCAGGCCCGGGCCGGCGCCACCTTGCCGGCCACTCCCTCACGCCAGTGGTGGCTGGCGATCGCCAGGCGCTCCTGGTCTTCCTCGTCGAGCTTCAGCTGGCCGGCTGGGCTGGCCAGCCCCTGCTCCCAGGCCGCCAGCAGCGGATCGAGGCCATCGCCACCGGGCCGGAAGGCCTCGCGCAGCTGGCCGTCCACCAGCTTCTCCACCAGACCCGCCACGAACAGGCGGTTGGAGCGGGGCCGGCCGCAGGCCAGCTGCGGGTCAGTGCTGGCGGCAGCCACCACCTGGGGCATGCGCGCCGCCAGCTCCTCCAGGCGGCGCCGGTCGTCCTCGCGGTTGAGCAGCGGCAGCCAGCGGGCCTGGCCCTCGCCCGCATCGGGCAGCCAGCGGCCCCGGGCGATCAGGCTCAGGCACCAGCGCTGCAGGTGGGCCCACCAGCGCAGGTCCTCCGAGAGGCCAGCCTCGGCGAAGCCCGAGAGCGGCAGCAGGCTAAGCCACTCGGCGGCGGGGCCGGGCTTGAGCAGCCAGCCCTCCACCTGCCACGGCCACCAGCTGATCTCCTTGGGCAGGGGCTCGCCCGCCTGCAGCGGCAGGCCGCTCCAGGGGCCCTGGGCGCTGGGCTTCTTGCCCTTGGCCGCCTGCTGGCGGCTGGGCAGGGTGAGGGTGGCGGTGGCCTGCCGCAGGGCCTCCGACCAGAACGCGTTGTCATCCAGCCAGGTGGCCAGATCGTCCAGATCCAGGCTCAGCGGATGCAGCGGCGCCTCGCCCTGGGGCATCACCGGCTCGGCCACGCGCCAGGTATCCGCCCAGATCAGCAGGCCCGCCACCGGGGCCTTGCCCGGGGCAAAACTCCCCGCCGGCACGGCGGGCAGCCAGGTGGCATGCAGCAGGCTCATCGAGTCGGGATACGGCCGTGGGGGGTGCCGCGGGAGCGGGTCATGGCCGCGTGGTCATGGCCGCAGGGCGGGCAGGGCGCGTTGCGTGCCGTGCAACAGGAAGGCGGCGCCGATCAGCGGCAGCCAGGCACGAAGCAGCCCCATCATCACAGCTGGCGCGACCGTCACCAGGGCCGCTGCCAGCGGCTGGTCCGCCGGCCAGCTCGCCACCGGCGGCAGCCCCAGGCTGTGGATGCCGCACACCGCCCCCACCAGGCCCGCCTGCAGGTGCGAGTCGTCGGGATCCACCCGCTGCAGGTGGAAGGCCAGCAGGCCATAGAAGAAGCCGCAGCCACCGGCCCGCAGGCCCGCCTCCAGCCCCAGGGGCAGGCCCAGGGCCAGGGCCGCCACGCCGGCCCCCAGGGCCCAGGCGATCGAGCGCAGGCGCAGCTGGGCGCGGCTGGGGTGGGGGGCGGCGGGGGTCTCGCTCAAGGGCTGGTGGGGCCGGGCGGGGGCGCTGGCAGGACCTGTGCTGGGCGATCATGCCCTGTTCAGGGTTGTTCCGCCGCTTCGGGCCATGGCTGCTGTCACCACCGCCACCTCCGCCGCCCGCCGGGCCGGCCCTCCCCGCAGCGGCGCCGAGATCCGCGCCGCCTTCCTCGACTTCTACGAGCAGCGCGGCCACAAACCGATCGCCAGCGCCTCGCTGATCCCCGACGACCCCACGGTGCTGCTCACCATCGCCGGGATGCTGCCCTTCAAGCCGGTGTTCCTGGGGCAGCAGGAGCGGCCGGCACCGCGGGCCACCAGCAGCCAGAAGTGCATCCGCACCAACGACATCGAGAACGTGGGCCGCACGGCCCGGCATCACACGTTCTTCGAGATGCTCGGCAACTTCTCCTTCGGCGACTACTTCAAGGAGCAGGCGATCACCTGGGCCTGGGAGCTGAGCACCGAAGTGTTCGGGCTCTCGCCGGCCAATCTCGTGGTGAGCGTGTTCCGCGAGGACGACGAGGCCGAGGCCATCTGGCGCGACGGGGTGGGCGTGAACCCCAAACGCATCATCCGCATGGATGAGGCCGACAACTTCTGGGCCTCGGGCCCCACCGGCCCCTGCGGCCCCTGCTCGGAGATCTACTACGACTTCAAGCCCGAGCTCGGCGACGACGGCATCGACCTGGAGGACGACAGCCGCTTCATCGAGTTCTACAACCTGGTGTTCATGCAGTACAACCGCGACGCGGAGGGCACCCTCACGCCGCTGGCCAACCGCAACATCGACACCGGCCTGGGCCTGGAGCGCATGGCCCAGATCCTGCAGGGCGTTGCCAACAACTACGAAACCGATCTGATCTATCCGCTGATCGAGACGGCGGCGGACCTGGCCGGGCTGGACTACCGCGCCCTCGACGCCAAGGGCCAGACCAGCCTCAAGGTGATCGGCGACCACAGCCGCGCCATCACCCAGCTGATCGGCGATGGCGTGACCGCCAGCAACCTGGGCCGCGGCTACATCCTGCGCCGGCTGCTGCGCCGCGTGGTGCGCCACGGCCGCCTGCTGGGCATCGACAGGCCCTTCCTCACGGCCATGGGCGAGGCCTCGATCGCCCTGATGGCCAGCGCCTATCCCCTGCTGCGGGAGCGGCGCGAGGTGATCCTGGCCGAGCTGGCCCGCGAGGAGGCCCGCTTCCTGGAAACCCTGGAGCGGGGCGAGAAGCTGCTGGCCGAGGTGCTGGCCGCCAAGCCCAGCCAGATCTCCGGCGAGCAGGCCTTCGAGCTCTACGACACCTACGGCTTCCCCCTGGAGCTCACCGAGGAGATCGCCGAGGAGCACGGCCTCACGGTGGATCTGGCGGGCTTCGAGGCGGCGATGGAGGCCCAGCGCCAGCGGGCCAAGGCCGCGGCGGTGAGCCTGGATCTCACCCTGCAGGGAGCGATCGAACAGATGGCGGCCGAGCTGGAGGCCACCGCCTTCAGGGGCTATGAGGCCCTGGAGCACCCCAGTTGCGTGCTGGCCCTGGTGGTGAACGGCGAGCCCGCCGAGCGCGCCGTGGCGGGCGACAGCGTGCAGCTGGTGCTCGATTCCACCCCCTTCTATGGCGAGGGCGGCGGCCAGGTGGGCGATCGCGGCGTGCTCTCCGGCGACGGTGCCGACGGCGCGGGGTTGATCGTGGCGATCGAGCGCGTCAGCCGCAACCGCAGCGTGTTCGTGCACAGCGGCCGCATCGAGCGGGGCAGCCTCGCCATCGGCGATCTGGTGACGGCCCAGGTGGACCGGACCTGCCGTCGCCGCGCTCAGGCGAACCACACCGCCACCCACCTGCTGCAGGCGGCCCTCAAGCAGGTGGTGGATCCGGGCATCGGCCAGGCCGGCTCCCTGGTGGATTTCGATCGCCTCCGCTTCGACTTCCACTGCCCCCGCGCCGTGACGCCGGCCGAGCTGGAGCAGATCGAGGCCCTGATCAACGGCTGGATCGCCGATGCCCACACCCTCGAGGTGCAGGAGATGGCGATCGAAAAGGCCAAGGCCGCCGGCGCCGTGGCGATGTTCGGCGAGAAGTACGCCGACGTGGTGCGGGTGGTGGATGTGCCCGGCGTGTCGATGGAGCTGTGCGGCGGCACCCACGTGGCCAACACCGCCGAGATCGGCCTGTTCAAGATCGTGGCCGAATCGGGCGTGGCCGCCGGCATCCGCCGCATCGAGGCGGTGGCCGGCCCGGCGGTGCTCGCCTATCTCAATGAGCGCGACGCCGTGGTGAAGCAGCTGGGCGAGCGCTTCAAGGCCCAGCCCGGCGAGATCGTGGAGCGGGTGGCCCAGCTGGCCGACGAGCTCAAGGCCACCGGCAAGGCCCTGGCGGCGGCCCGCGGCGAACTGGCCCTGGCCAAGGCAGCGGCGCTCGTGGCCCAGGCGGAGCCCCTGGGGGCCACGCCAGCGGGCGAGCCCTTCCAGCGGCTGGTGGCCCGCCTCGACGGCGTGGAGGGCGCGGGCCTGCAGAGCGCCGCCCAGGGCCTGGCGGATCAGCTGGGCGATGGCGCCGCCGTGGTGCTCGGCGGCCTGCCCGACCCCGCCGACCTGGGCAAGGTGATCCTGGTGGCCGCCTTCGGCAAGGCGGTGATCGGCGCTGGCCTCCAAGCGGGCAAGTTCATCGGCGCCGTGGCCAAGGCCTGCGGCGGCGGTGGCGGCGGACGCCCCAACCTGGCCCAGGCCGGCGGCCGCGACGGCGCGGCCCTGGATGGGGCCCTGGAGCTGGCCCGCACCGAGCTGCAGGCGGCGCTGGCGGGCTGAGCGCTGGGGGCAGGGCCCTGGGCCGGATCCTGCCTTTCGCGGCCGCCAGCGCCACACTCGGGTCGGAGGCCGGCCCAACCATGTCCCTGCACCCGCGTCTGCCGCGCCGCTGGCCCCCGGGGGCCGTGGCTGCGGTCCTGCTGATGCCGCTGGCGTCCCTGCCCCTGCAGCAGCCCAGTGCCGCCGCCACGGCTGGGCCCTCCTCCAGCGCGGCCACCGCCGCGACCAGGGCCACGGTGCAGGAGATCCTCGATGGCCCGGATCTGTGGATCGACCGCCGCCGCGCCCGGGTCCATGACCGCGCCACGGCCCCGGAGCTGTTGCGCAGCGGTGAGAGCCGGGCCCAGCTGGCCTTCCAGGGCGGCGCGTCGGGCCGGATGAATCAACTCACCCAGCTGCGCCTGGGCAGCCGCTGCTCCCTGCTCGACCAAGGTCAGATCCTGCTGTCAGGGGCCCAGAGCCTCTGCCTGCGCTCGGCCCGCCTGAGCGTGCGCGGCACCCACGTGCTGGTGGACCTCGACAGCCGCGGCGCGGCCACGATCTCGGTGCTCGAGGGCCAGGTGGATGTCGAACAGCTGCCGGGACCCACGGCTTCGGGGAGCGCCGCTGCGGCGCCCACGGCTCCGACAACCTCCGTGGGCCAGGGGCAACGGCTGCGGCTGAGTGCCGAGGGCCGGGTGCTGGCCCTGGAGCCACTGACCCCCGCCGACTACCGCGCCTTCGTGGAGGGCCCCCTGGTGGACGGCTTCACCACGCCCCTGCCCGGCCAGCCCGCCCTGGAGGCCACCCTCGCGGCCCTCACACCGCAGCTGAGCCTGGCCTGTCCCGCCCGGCCGGACACCACCCTGGTCGAGGCGGTCAACGGGGCGCGGCGGCAGGCGGGGCGGCCCCCCTTCTCCCCGCTGCCCGCGGAACTGGCGGAACGCAACTGCCGCCATCTGGCCCCGGTGCTGCGCCGCATCCTGGCCAGCGGCGACTGCGACCATGACCGCCAGCGCTGGCAGGCCCTGCTGCAGGAGCCTGGCCGCTCCGCCGGCCTGACTCCGGTCAGTGAACTGATCGCCTGCCCGGGTGCCCGTGCCATCGATCCGGCCGTGGTGCTGCAGCGCTGGCTCGGATCGCCCCTGCACACCGACCTGCTCCTGAACCGTCCCCGGGCCAGCCACCTGGACTGCGTCCAGCTGACGGCCTCCGGCCGCACGGCGGCGATGTGCACCACCTGGGGCGGCGGTGGTCCGCGGCCGGGGATCTGAATAGGGTGCGGGCTGGATCCGCCCTTGCTCTGCCATGGTCCCCATCCGCCGCTGGGCCGCCACCGCCCTGCTGCTCCTGGCCAGCGCCAGTCCGGCCCTGGCCACCCCTGCCCCCACGCTGCTCAAGTGGCTGAAGCTGCCGGGCTCCCTCTCCAGCCTCTACGCCGCCAACGCCCTCGGCCAGGCCAGCCTCAACGGCCAGGTGGGCGGTAGCCCCGAGGCCCTGCTGGCCCAGGTCCGCACCAGCCTCGCCATCCAGGGCTACAAGGAACGCACCATCAACACGGTGGTGGGGCCCTGGGGCTTCAACCTGGTGCTGGACCCCCCGGAGAACGTCACGGTGGACGGCACCCCCGCCGGCAAGAAGGCGGCCCTGGTGCTCCAGAGCACCAGCCTGGGCCCAGGCAAGCTCAACCTCAACGTGCGATACGAGGGGCTGTAGCTCGGGGCCAGGGGCGGCCCGCTGGGCCCGTGGGCAAAAATGTGACTGGATGAGACCAGTCGAAGAAGCTTGCGAATGCGGGGCGATCATGCAAGGGTTTGCCCCGCTGCCTCCCACGCTCAAGCCCGATGACGGGCCCGGGAGGTCAGTTATTGACTTCTTGAGTCCCCCGTTTTGCAACTGTTCAGTTCCTGGTCTGAACGGCAGGCCCATGGGCTGCGTCTGGTCCTGCTCATCGGCTGGCTGGCGCTGATCGCGTCCCTGCTGGGTCCCCCCATCGACTTCGACGGGCATCCGGGCCGGATGGAGCTCTGTGCGCCCACCGGCCCCTGCGAGCTGTATGACAACGACGGCAACCGCCTGTTCTGGGGGGTTGTCGTGCCGCTCGGGCTTCTGACGATCGTGGCGATGAGCCACGAGGTCTGGCGACGGATCTGCCCGCTGGCCTTCGTGTCCCAGCTGTTCCGCGCCATGGGCTGGCAGCGCACGGTGGTGGGCAAGGGGGGGCGCCGCGATGTGGTGAAGGTGAGTCCCGACTCCTGGCTGGGGCGACACCACATCGAGCTGCAGTGGACCCTGTTCATCGCTGGGCTCTGCCTGCGTCTGCTCGTGGTCAACAGCAGTCCCCTGGGTCTGGGCCTGTTCCTGCTGATCACGGTGCTCGCGGCCGTTCTGGTGGGCTGGGCCTACGGCGGCAAGGCCTGGTGCCACTACGTCTGCCCCATGGGGCCCGTGCAGACCGTGCTCACGGGTCCCCGCAGCCTGTTCGGTAGCCCCGCCCATCTCGGCAACGGCGGCCGGGTCACCCAGTCCATGTGTCGCACCGTCGGTGACCAGGGCAAGACCCAGAGCGCCTGTGTGGCGTGTCAGGTCCCCTGCCTCGACATCGATTCGGAGCGGGCCTACTGGCAGACCCTCCGGGGCAAGCGGGGACTCACCTGGGCCTGGTACTCCTATCCAGGGCTGATCGTCGCGTTCTTCCTGCTGATTCAGTGGCAAGGGGGCGGTGATGTGGACTATCTACGGAGCGGTCGCTGGGCCTATGACGGCACCTTGGTGCAGCGCATCTGGACGCCTCTGAGCGAGTGGACCCCGGCCGTGTCGGCTCCCCTGCTCCAGCCGCTGCAGGCTCCTCCCCCCAGGCCGCCCGAGCTTCCGCCCCCAGCAGGAAGGCAGCAGGACGGCCAGACCACATCAGGCCGGGGCTGGGATCGGTCCGGGACCCATCGCTCCAGGAGCCGGACGGCACAGCCGGGGGACAGCCAGCTCTCCGGCCAGAGGCCCCGTTCCCTGCCATCGGGCCCCACCCATTTCACGGCCAAGCCCACCGACAACTATGGAAACTCTGGACAATAGAGGCTTGAGTGCCCGCTTAGATCAGCCAATATTCTTTAAGCCTGGATTGGCCTCTAGCGTCGCAAGCTGGTGGCTCAGT